>CAMVGU010000029.1 GCA_947167105.1 uncultured Selenomonas sp.
GCACGGTGGTGTGAGAGGTCGGCTGGTCAAATAATGGTCAGCCTCCTACTCGATTCGTTGCGAACACTGGCTTGCAGATTCTTTTTTTATCTGCTCGGACAGCTTCAAGATAGTATTTTGAGCAGTTTCTAGCAATGCCTGATTCTTATCGTATCTTTCCAGCAATTCCTTATATGTCTGACTCAGTTCTACAAATCTAGCATGCCAAGCATCGGCTGATTTTTCTGCTTCCATCAGGCTTGGCAGGTCATTAAGCTTCTGGACGCTATCGTACCATGTCCGCAGGATGTATCTTGGCTGGTTTTTCCCGCGAATATCGTTTCTTGAAACGACCACAGTATACAAGAATGGAAAAGTGTTTCTGTTTAGCAATATTATATCATGTTTTGCAAGACAAATCAATAAATTTTGTAAATTTTATTTATCAACCGAAAAGTAGTCCGAATCGGACCACTTTGCCTGCAGGGTGCTGTGCAGAAAGGGAATTGGTACAACAAGTTAATGATTCAGGAGAGGGGTGAGGGATAGAATTACTATAGGGAGGGGTAAGCATGGTTTCCCTGCGACAATTTTATCGCAACCATGATAACCAGTGGAGCCATGTACTTGGAGACAAAATTGCTGAGTTTGCTAAGATAATACATAAGACCACTCCTTTTAATAACATGGTTACAATATTACAACTGCGGGGCAGGAAAAGGCAGAGTCGTAGCGAAACATACAACAGGAGGAGGTGATGCAGCATGAGAATAAGGATAGCAGGCTTTGAACGTCAATAGCTGGAAAAGCAGAACTTTAAAAATACAGTTAGTGATGCTTAGATTGGCTAGGACTTATGGCTGATAAAGGAGAGCATTATGGCAAAGTATTATGACGGTTGTCCAAGATGCGGCAGAAAGGATTTTGGTGAAATATTGCACTGCAAACGCTGCAACACAGATTTTTGCACAAAATGCCAAGGAAGGCGCAGGGACACTGATGGGACAGAATATGCCTGCTGCCCCAGATGTGGTGCGGAAATTGACGATGACGATACAGTTGTTGTCGTAACAACTGAGAAGGAGAACTTGAAATGAAAGTAAGAATGTGAAGGAATGAGGCGGGGTGCTTGGTGACTGAATCAGCCAGGCTCTGGAAGATATACCTGCGGTGAGAGTACGTTAGTTTATAAAGCAGTTGGAGGAGTGCGGAGCCGGAGTGTTCCGCATTTTTCATGTTAAGGGATGAACTTGCCAGGGGCAGGGAAAAGTAATATGCTAAAGCGTGAATAAACATGTGAGACGGGATAGTTTTGGAGGTTTAGCCATGAACAAACGCATTTTGAGGAAAAGTATTGCCCTGGGCATTCTAGGAGCTATGTTTGGTACGGGCGTTGCTTGTTTCAGTGCGCCCGCAAATTTGGAAGCGAAAGTGAACTTTGAAGATAAGTTTGATTTCGAGCCACATCGTGGCGGCAGAGATGCGCGTCCGGAAAATACGCTCTATGCGTATGCTTATGCTATAGAGCAGGGAGCTACATCTATTGAGTGCGATATGCAGATGACGGCTGATGGTGACATCGTAATGAGCCATAATCCCATCTTGAACCCGGAAATTACCGTTGACGGGCAGGGAAAGCGCATTGAAGCCGGCAGATACGATATACGCAAGATGACGGTGAAGGAAATCAAAGAATTTAAATGAATATCTGCGTGATGGCTTTTCTTTTTGGCGGGGGAATGGTAGAATACTGCCATGTGTTACTTTTGCTTAGGAAAGGATCGAGAAACAAGTGATACCGTGTCCGTCCTGACCGTGAATCTACGCAGAGAGCGTAATCTTTTTTTCTTCTGTTGATGACAGGGAGAATGTCAAGTGCTGGATAAAACATCGAAAATGTACCCCGAGGCATATAACAAGGTAAAAGATGTCCCACACGTTTGTAAGTGGGATTGTACATCTACAACAGGCGGAAGCATATCTCCCGCCTTGTTGAAAGGCCGAGAGGAAGCTTTGCCTACGGCAAAGCTGGAACAATGGCCTTATAAGAAGAAATTTCAGGCAAGGGGCAAGGCCGTGCCAGATACAGGGCTATGTGCTGCCTGTGGGGCCTGTGAGGCGGTCTGTCCGAGGGGGGCAATCAAGGTCTGGAGAGGAAGCTGCTCTGTGGTAGATGAATCTTTGTGTGTGGGCTGCGGCCTCTGCGCCAGGGAATGCCCGGCTTCCGTCATCGTCATCAAGGAGAGAATATGAAGCAGCATTGGTACAACTATTTGTGGATATGGTCAGTAATCTATTTTTCCATGGGGTTTTTCAATATTCTCTTTGCCTGGCTGGGACTTGTAAGCTTTTTTCTGCCCTTGGCGTTTGCCGTGGGGAAGGGGAACAAGGGATTTTGCAACCGCTACTGTGACCGTGGCCAACTTTTGCGCATGCTGGGCAGCCAGAGAGGATTTTCCCGAGGGAGGGATATGCCTGGTTGGATGAAGGGCAAGCCTTTCCGCTACGGGTTCCTGATTTTCTTTCTGGTCATGTTCGGTAACATGTGCCTTGTTACCTATCAGGTCTTTGCAGGGTCGGGAAGCCTCAGGGAAGTGGTGACTTTCTTTTGGACAGTTGATGTGCCATGGCATTTTGCTTATCCCGTGGCAACAGAGCCCTGGGCAGCCCAGTTTGCTTTTGGCTTCTACAGCCTGATGCTTACCTCAGCTATCCTCGGCATCATCACCATGCTATGCTTCAAGCCCCGCTCCTGGTGCGTTTACTGTCCTATGGGGACAATGACGCAGCTTATCTGCAAGGCCAAGGCGGGAAAAAGGGAACCATAAACAGCTAAAGCAAGCTGCCATCCTCGCAGGAGAAGAATGGCAGCTTGTTTGTCAGATAGCATTGTAATTTTCATATCAGTATCCCGTCATTTGGAAAATCTGTCATAGTATGGTTTTTGTGGTACACTTTTATCATTGCTGAAAATATTTTTGACGGGAAAGGAAGGAGGATATGTGATTATGAAAAAAGTATTGGTGGTTGGCAGCTTGAACATGGATTTTGCCGTCTATATGGACAGGAGGCCACAGGCCGGGGAGACGGTTATGGCGCAGAGCATGAAGCTTGTTCCTGGCGGCAAAGGGGCAAATCAGGCATATGCTCTGGGGAAACTCGGTGCAAGGACGGCAATGATAGGTGCTGTGGGTACAGACACGTTCGGGGAACAAATGCTGGCCAATCTGGAAAGTGTCTCCGTGGATACAGCGGGCGTCAAAAAAATTACGGGGGCGGAGACCGGCAAAGCTTTTATAGAAATAGATAGCAGCGGCCAGAATAGCATCAGTGTGATTGCCGGGGCAAATGCGGCTGTTGACGAGACACTGGTACAAGGACAGGAAAAACTCTTTGCTAAGGCCGATGCCGTGGTCATGCAACTGGAAATTCCCGTGCCGTCTGTGCTGGCTGCTGCAAAACTTGCCAAAAAGCACGGCAAGTTGGTGGTGCTGGACCCGGCCCCCGCAAGGGCTGACCTGCCTGATGAGTTATGGGCGCATGTTGATATCACTAAGCCCAATGAAACAGAACTGGCCTTGCTTACGGGATTGCCGACGGGTACTGCAGATGAAGCGGTGACGGCAGCAAAATTCCTGCTTAGCAAGGGCGTGAAAAACGTGCTGGTGACTCTTGGCGGCGAGGGCACCCTGCTGGTAGGGGCGGGTCAGGTGGAAAGAATTCCTGCGTACCAGGTCAAGGCTGTGGACACTACTGCTGCCGGTGACTGCTTCCTGGCTGCATTTGTGAGCTACTTTACCGGCAGCAACTTTGCAGAAGCCATTGATTTCGGTGCCAAGGCGGCTTCTATCGCTGTAACCAGGCAGGGAGCGCAGACATCGATTCCCACGAAGGAAGAAGTTGAAAAATTCTGCTGAGTGATTACAATTGTACAACGGGATGATATGGAGAAGATTTATCCCGTGTACCGCGAAGCAGATGTAGTGGCTTTGGCAACGCCGCTGTACTATTGGAGCTTCAGCGGACAGCTCCGCACAGCTTTTGACCGCTTGTTTGCCGTGGCAGAATGCGATCCGAATTATCGCAATCCCAAGAAGGAATCCGTACTTCTCATGGCAGCGGAGGGACACGGCTTCAATGATGCTCTTTCCTACTATAAAAGTCTTATAACGCCATTGTTCCAGCTTTGTCGATAGACAAAGCTTCCTCTCGGCGTTTCAACGAGGCGGGAGATATGCTCCCGCCTGTTTAGATGTACCACCCCCACTTGTAGAAGTGGGGGACATCCTTTGCCTCGTTATAAAATACCTTGGCTGGAAGGATCTGGGGAACGTGTTGGCAGGCGGCGTGATGAAAGTCGGAGATGTTCATGGGCATAAGGAACTGAAAGATGCATACGAGCTTGGCAAAGCTGTTGCCGATGGGGATGGTCTCTGATATGATACGGAATGTGATTTTTGATATAGGCAATGTGCTTATGGATTTTGACTGGATGGGCTATATGCGGTCTATGTATGGCGAAAATGCAGCTCTCATACAGTCAGTCAACAAGGCTATCTGGAGCAACGGCTGTTGGCAAGCTATGGACAGGGGCGAAATGGATGGAGAAGCCGCAACGGAGGCTGCCATAAGTAACGCTCCCTCCTTGGAAATCTTCGGAGATGCGTTCGCTCATGTCATCGCATATCTCATCAAGATTCTCGTCGGGGGTTGTTGGCGTTTTAGGGCTGAATCATTCCCGTCTGGATAAGTATGCCGAGAATGTCCGGGCAGCCAATATCCGAGATAAACTTCCCGTTTCTCAATCTGTAGAAGTTCATGCAACGAACTTTAAAGGATTTATTCGTGGCGGGATGTCCCATGAAATTTCCATTGTGTGTTCCCGTACAAGTCCAGCAAACCGCAATTTTATCCTGCTCGACAACGCAATCCTCCAAGTGCCATTGGACATCGGAAAATGCCGAGCGCATCATGTAAACGATGGTGAGGTAGCCTTTCGGACCTTTAAGCGGCTCCGGCTGTGTCGGAGCATAAAAAATGGCATCCTCGGCAATAAGCTCTGCCGCCAAATTTTCATCGGCGGTGTTAATCATGGTTTCAAATTTAGCAATCAGTTCTCGTGCAGTAGACATAAAAAACTTCCTTTCAACAGAGATTGTATACACGATTTATTTCCACACATGGTCTTGATAATTCCTACGAGAGAACCTTCTAAGCAGAAAACATAGCATGGAGTGCCGCCCGAAAGGGCGGTGCTTTTACTTAGCGGATTGTCATCGCTCATAGGTTTTGTCATACAGGTAGCAAGAGCAATTTTGAATACGGGGTCTGAAGTTGTATTGACAAATTCGTTTCCCTTCAGCCAACAGAATATCAACATTAGCTATATATTGACGCTTTTTCATGGTGCTTGCCTATATTCTTATTTTATTCTCTACAAGCGTATTTGTAAACTGCTCAGACGTTTACTATCACGTTCGTTTCATAAAGCCAACAGAATTATTTGACAAGTTCAGTCTTTGCATAGTATCATCAATATACAGAAGGGAGGATATCATCATGCACGTTTTTCCTATACAATAAAAGAAGCAGAACATTAAGGAAGATGGCAGGTGAAAAGGACGGTGGTGGAGCTGATGAAGAATAAGGGAGGGAAACTGAGAGAGTTCGTGTCGATTGCCCTGCCGGCAATATTGGAGAGCTTGATGATGGTGGTGGTCGCCTCCATTGACACAAAAATGGTTTCCGGTCTGGGAGGGACGGCAATTTCTGCCGTTTCTCTTGTCTCGCAGCCCAAGATTTTTGTGCTTTCCATATTCTTTGCACTGGGAACGACCGTTTCGGTCTTCGTCGCCCAGGCACGCGGGCGTGGGAAACGAGAGGAAGCCAATGGCTATTTCCATTCCATCCTTTTGCTCGCCTTGCTTCTGTCTGTCCTTTTGGGAAGCCTGCTTGCTTTCTTTGCGGAACCAGTGATGGCCCTGTGCAACCAGCAGGCGGATACAGTGGGCATGTCGGCGGTTTTCTTCCGGATTGTCATGGGCGGTATGATATTCCAGACGACTTCCATCATCTTGAATGGGGCATTGCGCGGGCTGGGAAAGACCAACATCACGCTGACCTCGAATCTGGCACTGGCAGCCGTTGATATCCTGTTTAATTACCTGCTCATCGAGGGACATTGCGGTTTCCCCCGGCTCGAAGTGGCGGGGAATGCCCTCGCGACGGTTCTGGGGACGGCGGCAGCCTGCCTGGTCAGTCTGAGGGAGATTCTGTATCGGGAGGACTTCCTGAGCCTGCGGGGATTTTTCGCCTCTCGGCTGCCTACGGACGGGGAACGGTTTTCCAACATCTGCTCCAAGGCAGGAAACGTGGTGTTCGAGAATCTTTCCACACGGATGGGGTTCCTGCTCACCGGCATTATTGTTTCCCTGTTTCCGGCACAGGAAACGGCGGTGTATTTCGTGGCGATGCTCCTGCTCAATTACACCTTTTCCGTTGGTGACGGGATTCAGAGCGCAGTGGTATCGCTGATCGGACGCAGCATGGGCGCAGAAAAATACTGCGATCTCCGGCAGTATGTGCGCATCGCGATCGCGTGCGGCCTCGCAAGCGCTGCAGCATTGAGCGCGATCTATCTCCTGGGGGCCGAATGGTTTTTTGGGCTGTTTTTCAGCGATGCTAAGTCCATTGCCCAGGGGAAGGCCGTGGTCGGCATTGTGGCGGTTCTGACCGGCGCCCAGATGGTACGGATCATTAGCGTGGCGGCAATGCGCGGGACAGGAGAGATGAAGGTGCCACGGCAGCTTGCGACGGTCTGCGTGCTGCTCATTAACCCAGGCGCAAGCTACCTCCTGGCGTGGGTTCTTGGCTATGGGGTTTGGGGAATTTGGCTGGCTTCGCTGATTACCCAAGGGGTTTGGCTCGCCGCAAGCGTCGTCCAAATGAGAAAGTGCTTGCATGGGTTGCCAGCGGAATTGTAGAAGGAGAAGCATATGCTGATCAACTGTACGAACCATCCGTCAAAACTGTGGGGAGAGGCGCAAAAAAAGGCGGCAGAAGCCTTTGGGGGGGCGGTGGATCTCCCCTTTCCCCAAATCGACCCGTCGGATTCCACGGAAAAACTCCGAAGCCTGGCGGCAGAATACGCCGAGAAAATCGAAGCCATGGACGGCGATGCGGTGCTGGTGGCAGGGGAGTTTGCCTTTGTTTTCCTGCTGGTGGACAAGCTTCTTTCCGAGGGGGTGCGGGTGGTCTGCGCCAGCTCGAAGCGCCTGACGACGGAGGAGCGGCGGCCGGACGGCTCGATTGAGAAGCATTCGGTGTTTGTCTTTGAGCGGTTTAGGGATTATGAGTATTTTCATACGAGGTGAAATTCCGTGGACAGTCATCTGATGGACAAGGAGGTGCTGTGCATTCTCGATACCAGGCAAATCCAGCGCTTCATGTTCCGGGCCAATTCCTATGTGGATACCTGCGGAGGGAGCGATCTTATCCTTCATATCCTGGGGGATGCTATCCGGTTTGCCCTGCATCACATCGACACTCCCCTCAGGGAAGGGGAGTACGACCTTGCGAATGAAGCGGATGCGCCCCTGCCGTATTTCGAGGATACAAATGTCCGGTTCCAGCAGATTATCAACACCTCCGGCAATGCCATTTTCCTCGCCCGTACCGGTGCATTGGCCCAGAAGATTATCCGCAAGATTTCCCGATATTACCTGGATCACGGGTATTCGCTGAATGTTGCCGCTGCCGCCGTGGAAAAGACGGGCCACATGGGGCATGACATTTCCCGGCTTTACCGGAAGCTTAACGCGGTCAAGGCGTCTTCCTACATATCCGATCCGCTGGAGGCCTTGCCGATGGTCATGCGGGAACGGCGGACGGGTGAGCCGGTGGTAGCATTCGACGAGGAGCGGGGGGATTACGTTTCCAGGGCATCCCAGATTCGGCGAAAGGAAAGCGCTCGCCGGAATGTCACCGTGACGCCGGAGGACATTCCTGTCACCCGGGCATACGATCAGCGCGAATACTGGGCGACTATCCATGCCGATGGGAACAATCTCGGCAACATCATCGGGCGCATCATGCAAGCGAATGAGAGCTATCTCCAGGGAACCAGAATCCGCCGTCAGATCAACCAGAACATCGTGTCCCACTACAATCGCATCCTGGGGAGGGCGCTGGCCGATCTGGAGGCGTTTTTCTGCGCCTTGGGCGGCAAACCTGACACCTTTGAGCGGGAGTTTGTTGTAGTCCACCAAGGTGGGGACGATGTGAATTGCATTTGCAACGGCAGGCTGGCCATACCGTTTCTGCACTTTTTTTACCGGAGTTTGGGGGGAGTCTGCCTTTGGGATTCTCCGGAGCTGAGACTGCCGCTCTATATCTGCGCCGGCGTCGCCTTCGTGACGCGAGGCACCGGCTTCCATGCAGCATTCCATCTGGCGGAGGAATGCTGCAAAAGCGCCAAGGTGGCAGCGAAGAAGGAATACAATCTGCGTGATGGCTTTGCCGGGAACTGGCTTGACTTCCAAATCTGCGACAATCCAAGCCTCCAGAGACTGGACATCTTGCGGAAGCGTTCCTACGTCACCAGGGAGGGAGTTGACCTGATGCTTCGTCCCTATTGTCTGGACCCGGAAGCGGCGGGGGAGAGCATTTCTTATGGCAGGATGCTGCAGCGGGTGCGCGGCATCCAGAGTCTTCGGATGGATGCCTTGCAGCAGAGGATGATGCGGGAATCCTTCGCAATGGGCAAGCGGGAATTCTACACCTGGGTAAACAAGCAGAAACAGAGGGGAATGGATCTGGAGGCGCGGCTCGGCCCGCCCCTTTGCCGGGGGCATGAGGGGGAAAAGCATGCGGCATGGTTTGATGCCGTGGAACTAGCGGATTTCATCCCGTCAGGGTTAGAGGAGGTCGGTTAAGATGCCTTCGGTTCGCATAAAGCTCATCGGCGAGGTGGCATTCCCAAATTCTATGGAACATTCCGAAGGCTATCGCTGCAGTGTGCCGGCGGATCAGTTCGGCATTCCCTATCTGCCCATGCAGGACATCACGGAGAGCGATACATGGCCGGCGCTGAATGCGCAGATCGGATTTGCCCATCCGGACGGCTATCTGGGCATGCTTCGGGCGGGGCAAGCCCTCTACGATGCAATTCCCCGCAGCAACGTCCACGTGCGTTCGTATTTCACGAACGACCGGTTCGTGAGGGAGGAGGCATATCGAACCCGTTCCTTGAAAGCGGGGCAGGTGTTTTTCGCATCCATACGATTCGCGCCGGAGCAGAGGGAAGCTGTGCTCGCCTTACTGCAAGGCATCCGGCATCTGGGAATTGTGGAAAAGGGCATCACCGGGGAAGTGGAGTGCAGCCTGTGCATGGAGGAGGAGGCGGGAACGGAGCGGCCTGTCTTTTCCAACCTTTGCGAATATCATGCGCTGGACTATTCGCTGACGCTGCTTACGCCGGCCTGTTTTTACGCTCCTTACAGCGAAGATTCTCAGACCTACGGCTATGCGCCGGGCAGCATCATGCGGCGAGCCCTGGTAGGGCAGGCGCTGGGCGAGGACTCGGAGGATATTATCTGCACTAATGCCTATATCAGCCGCGGCCTGGGGCGGCTTCTTCCGGTTCCCATCTGCATGTCCGTGGTGAAGCTGGACAAGGAACAGCTCCGCTACCGGCTTGCCTCCGATAAGGATTTCCAAAGAAGCGAACAGGAAGTGAAGCTGTCCGGCGCCTACTGTGAGGGATTTGAGAGTCATCTGATCCGCTATGCTGTGGCGGAAACGGAGCGCATTGTTTCTGGGGCTGGCGAGGTGCATGAGGCGCTGCGCCAGGGGCAGATTCTTTGCGGCACGATTTACGGCCCGGATGCAGCCCTGCGAAGGATTGCGTCCTATATTGCCGACCACCCGCGCATGAATATCGGCACCCTTTCCGACGAGGGATTTGGGGAAGTCCTGATCCGCACAGAAGGGCTCCGCGAGCGGAAGCCAAAGGCAGAAATCCTGGCAAGGCGTTTTGATGTTGCCTGCCTGTCCGATGCGATGATCATCAATGATGAGGGGATGCCGGGCTGCAGCGCGGAAGATCTTTTGGGAGAGGTGGAGCGGCTGCTGGGCCTTTCGGGCCGGCTCTCAATTGAGGGGAAATACACGGAGGTGCAGAAAGATTTCAGCGTCAACCTGGACTGGGGAGGCGATGGGGTGATTGCCCGGTGCTTGAAAGCGGGATCGGTGCTCCGCCTTCGGACAACGGACGGCGCGCCGGTGGACATTGCCCCAATCCTTCATGGTTTCCTTGGGGAGCGAAACCCGGACGGTTACGGGGAAATCATGGCCTATCCGGCGCGAGACCAGTATTATCGCGTAGCCGAGTGCATGGAGTTCCTGGCGGCTCCTGTGCCGCTGGGGATAAGCAACAAGATGTTCCGGCTGGAGCTTATGAAAATGCCGGTATCCATACGTGCGGGGCACTTGGGCGCCCGTATGACCCATGCGGTGCTGGACTCTGTTCTGCGGCAGCGGGTGGAGTTCCTCGCCATGCTCGACCGGGAGGATTACAAGAACGGCATTTCCGTCAGCGAGCTGATATCGACGGAGCTCCTGGATATGCTGAAGAATTTCTATGACCCGGAGCTGCCGGACGAAACCTTGGTTGAATGGTACGTGGCCGGATTGGAGGAGGAAAGGGATGCTTGGGATTTCGATTGAGAAGGCGCCGGAAAAGGGCTTCATCCTCGCTTGCTTTCGGGAGCGGCCGGTCTTTGGCCGCTACGAGAGAAAGAGCGGCGAGATTATTTTTGAAGGATGGGAGGCTTTCCGGGAAAAGATGCCGCAAGAGTGCCATCTTTTCGATGCAGACACGGAGTACAGGATGGTCGCGCGTCAGGCGCGGAGGGACCGTATTGAACTGGTTTTGACGGCAAGGGAAGAGGAAACAATGGAGCCGGATCTTCTCTATACCGAGAATGTGCTGATCAGGGAGGAATATCGGCAGGATGGAACCGTGCCCGAGACGATTACGGTGATCAACCGCTATCAGTACTCGGCTGACGATACATTGATGCTCAAGAACTATCGGCTCAGCGCCCATCCATAAGGCACGTTTGTTCAATACACAGCCCCAAACGGCCATGGTTTTGGCATAAAATAAAGTTAGATGGAACAGGGCGTGTTGACCTGGATAGGGTCGGCAGCTAACGTTACGAGGAGTGAGGGCATGAAGGTCAATGGCGATCTGGCCAATATCAAGACATATGTGCTGGAAAAGCTGACGGCTCTTTATGAGCTGAAGGTGCCTATTGGGCAGATTTCCACCAGTGAACTAAATGAGGAGATGCTGGCCATCACTGAAGATACTGGCAGGGAAGTGGCGGTTTATCTGAATCGGCAGGGCAAGGTGGTGCAAGTATCTTTAGGGGATACGGCCACGGTGGATTTGCCGGAGTTCAAGCAGAAGACCCGCTCGGAGCTGCGCCTGTCTGGGATTCGCTGCCTTCATACTCACCCCGGAGGGGATGCGCGTTTAAGTCCGCCTGACCTATCCTCTCTGCGCCGTCTGCGCTTTGACTGTATGGCAGCCATTGGCCGCAGGGAGGGCAGAATTATGGGCTGCATAGCTTTCCTGGCCGGGGAAGTCAGTCAGGACGGCAGTCAGATGCTGACCCGGTACGGCCCGGTGGAAGCAAAAGAATTGATTCAGATAAATCTGAATTTCCTGGTGACGGTGGTCAACAAGAAACTGGCGGCCCAGAGCGGGAAATCCACCGAAGAGCAGGTGGAGCGAGCTATTCTTGCCGGAGTGGAGCGGCCTGGCAGCAACTGGCCCATTGAAGAGTCCATGGCAGAGCTGAAAAGGCTGGCAGATACGGCTGGTGCCAAGGTGGTAGGAACCTTCACCCAGCGCAAGGAAAAGCCGGATGCGGCCTTTTTCCTGGGCAGGGGGAAAGTCAATGAGCTGTCCATGGAAATCCAGAATCTGGAAGCGGATCTTCTGATTCTGGATGATGAACTGACACCATCCCAGCAGAACAATCTGGAGCGGGTGCTGGGAGTGAAGGTCATTGACCGCACGGCCTTGATTCTGGATATCTTTGCCCAGCGGGCCAGGTCCAGGGAGGGAAAGCTGCAGGTGGAACTGGCTCAACTTCGCTATAATCTGCCCAGGCTCAGCGGCAAGGGGACAGCCCTCTCCCGCCTGGGGGGTGGCATCGGCACCAGGGGCCCCGGCGAAACTAAGCTGGAAGTGGACAGGCGTCGGATTTACAGTAAAATCCACGATATCGAAGGGCAGATTGACAGCATGAAGAAAAGCCGTGCCCTGCATCGCAAGAAACGCAAGGAGTCACAGCTTCCTCTGGTGGCTCTGGTCGGGTATACCAACGCAGGCAAATCCACTCTGCTTAATAAGCTTACAGGGGCGGAGGTTTTTGCTGAAGACAGGCTCTTTGCTACCTTGGATACCACCACCCGCTATTTACAGCTACCTGAAAAGCAGGAAATCCTCTTGACGGACACGGTAGGCTTCATTCAGAAATTGCCCCATACCCTGGTCAAGGCCTTTCGAGCAACTTTGGAAGAGGTGCAGGAAGCGGACTTGCTGCTCCATGTGGTGGATTGCAGCAACGAGAATCTGGAAGCCCAAATCGAAGCAGTGGTATCGGTGCTGAAAGAGCTGGAGGCAGCAGACAAGCCTGTGCTTTATGTCTTCAACAAGGCCGACATGCTGGATAATCCCCATGTGAGGGAGCGGCTGCTCCGGGAGTGGGGCGGTGTCTTCGTTTCCGCTAGTACCGGGGAGAATCTGGAGGCCCTGCAGCGACATGTGGAAGGTTTTTTCAGGGAAAGGCAGGTGCGCATGACCCTCCTGATTCCCTATGCTGAGGGAGCGGCAATAACCAGGCTCCACAAGCTGAACGCTGTGCTGGCGACCCTTTACGAAGAGAAGGGTACGAAGGTGGAAGTACGTCTGCCCCTGTCGGAAAGAGATTATTTTGCAAGATATGAAATTATGTCGTGCTAGTGCAAGACCTCGTTTAGATATAGGAGATAATTATATGGCAGATCAGAAAAAAATCAAGTTTGAGGGGAAAGTACGCTCTGTGCAGCCTCGCTCTAATGTATGGCGATACCGTCTGGATATGTACGACTGGCGGGGCTGCAGAATGCTGGACGGCAGGACTTACAAGGGGAAGTGCTTTCCCTGCAAGTGGGCTTGTATGGCCAATGTGGCCATAGAGTATGACTGGGGAGTGAGCCAGAAATTCAGGTTCGAGAGTTTTTGCTATGGGCCTAAGAACTGCAAACTGTATAAGATGGGAAAGCCCCGGGCTGTGCCGTATAAGGGAGACCAGCCCTCCTATGATGAGGGCTGGCTGGATGATATTTGCACGGAGCGGCGCGGGGATGAGGAATAAATGGAGATGCCTCTGTATATATCCAGAGCAAGGACTACGAATCATTTGCCTTTGCGCTAAAAGGGGAGCGCAGTTTTTCGTTGTGACACACTCACCGATAATGGTATTCGAGCAATAATTTATTAACTATGTATTGACGATTATAATGGATACTCCTATTAGGTACTCCTGGCAACTATCTGCATAAAACAGTTGATATTATCATCTAGTTACAACGAAAAATTACCAAGAAAAATGGGAATGGCTATCATTTCAAATAATGCTATTAATGTATCTTTCTACGAGCCGAAAATGTGCCTGCCTGTAAAAATAACCTCACAGCCGCTCGCCTGAGGGCTTTCACAGAAGCTACGCATATGATTATTCTTGCCTCCTTGACCTCCTTGGGGAGCGCCTGTACTGACTGGAGGTATACACCTTCGGCTACGTTTCTGGCTGTTTGCGGATATTCATCATATGGTGTATGATGGAATTCCCGCCAATGTATTTTTGGCAGAAGTCTGTCGCGCCCTGGCGGGTGAAAGCCCACAGGGGAGATTTTCGGTACCCTGGCTATTGCCGGGGTCACGGCTTTGTATTGAGGAGCTATAATTGCGAAATTTGCTTATTGGATCAATCCTGTTGTCCCTGGCAGGAAGCATCTGGGGGGCCATGTTCATTGCTGTGCGCCTCACTGTGGGGGTGGTTACGCCCATTGCCCTGGTTTGGATGCGGTACGGTGTGGCCCTGATTCCCATAGTGCTCATTATGCTGTATGAGAAAACTTCGTGGAAAATAGAGCGCAAGGACACCCCGCTGATGCTTGTAACAGCACTTACAGGTCAGACGCTCTCTATCGTCACCCAGGAATCGGGAACAATGCTGACCTCAGCTCAGATGGGGTCTGTGATAACGGCAGCGACACCGGCTTTCATGGTGGTCTTTGGCTGTCTGATGCTGCATGAGCGGTTCAATATCAGCCGGTTGGTGTCTGTTGTGATGGCCACGGCAGGGGTACTGCTTATTGTGGCAGATCCGGAAAACCTGCAGACCGGCAGTATACTTGGGGGCGCATATCTCTTCGTAGCTGCTGTCACCTGGGCCCTGATGTCTGTGATGCTGAAGCTGCTCAGCCGTTATTCGGTGTTTACTTTGACTTTTTATGGTGTGCTTATATCCTTTGCCGTTTTGAGCCCGTATGGGCTTTGGTGGCTTTTTTGTGAGGCAGATCTTTCGGCTATGGCTGTGCCTCAGATATGGGGCTCAGTGCTGTATGTAGGAATGGTGTCTACAACGGCTGGATTCGTTCTTTGGAGCAAGGGGCTTCAGTATATGGATGCTTCCATAGGTGGTCTTTTCATGTTCTTCCAGCCGGTGGTAGGAACTATCCTTGGCTATCTGCTTCTGGGTGAGGAGCTTACCAGCTATTTCATGCCTGGCTTTGCCCTCATTGCTGTCGGTGTGGTGCTGGCCATGCGAGGGGGAAATACGACAGCAGAGGAGAAGCTGGCAAGGAGCAGAAAGCAGGGGACTGCCACGAGGTGATATTTATTAAGGTGAGGGAGGCGTGCCAGGGCAGTTTACAATATGTCCTGGGCAGGATTATGAGCTGGAAAGGGTGAATATTAGTACAGAGCAGGTTTATTGACAGTATTATGTGAGGTGAGGAAAATGAAGCAGTACATTGTAGATGCGTTCACAGATACTCCTTTTGCAGGAAATCCGGCGGCGGTGTGTGTTATGGAGGAATGGCCTGCAGATGAGGCAATGATGAAACTGGCAATGGAGAATAATCTTTCTGAAACGGCTTTCATAGTCAAGGAGGAGGAAGGGTTCAGGCTCCGCTGGTTTACCCCAGGGACAGAAGTTAAGCTTTGCGGTCATGCAACTCTTGCTTCTGCATTTGTCATATTGAACTATTTTGACACTACAAGCGATGCTGTTAGGTTCAATACGCTCAGTGGGATTTTGACGGTTGTCCGTAAAGGCGATATGTATGAGATGGATTTTCCCAGGTACGAGTTGAAGGAAATACCAGTTACTGAGGAAATGGGCAGGGCATTTGGCATCCGGCCCAGGAAGGCTATCCTTGGCTTGGATCTGATTTGTGTTTTTGACTCGGAAGAGCAGGTATATTCAATGAAGCCTGACCAGTTCCTCCTTAGTAAGATACCTGGGCGCGTACAGAACGCCACTGCAAGGGGAGAAAAATATGATTGCGTATCGAGGAGCTTTGCCCCCAAGCTGGCGGTGGCCGAAGATCCTGTCTGTGGGTCAGCCCATTGCCAGATTGCAGATTACTGGGCCAAAACACTTGGCAAGAAAAAGATAGAAGCTTACCAAGCCTCAAAACGTGGTGGATTTCTGCGCTGTGAAGTTAGGTCGCCTGACAGGATAGCAATAAGCGGGGAGGCAGTGCTGATAGCAATTTCCGAGATAGTGGCAAAATTTTAATCAGCCTCAACTGCTGAAAGCAGGGTTGGCTGTACGGATGGTGCCGATATGGCTGGAGGTTAGGAGGGCAAAAGCTTTTTCAACCTCCAGGGGGATATCTACATGGGGGATAAAACCCTTGCCTTTGGGGCCGTAGCCCTTTTCGTCATCCCTGAGGCGGGAGACATCGCCGAGCAGCAGGGTGATGTAGTGCTCTATGTCCCAAAGTCCCCAATACTTGTGCAGGAAGGAAAGACGGCCATTCGCTGCTGTAATGTGAGGCAGGTAGGGGGCATAATTTATGATGAGGGTGCCTGAATCATCCCCCAGTTCCTTGCGGAAGCCGGCAGCCATGCGGCGCTGCATGGAGGGATCTTGCATGATGAGGATGGCCCTGGCATCTATGCCATAATCCCTGAGCATGGCCAGGGCATAGGTGACGTTGTTGCCGCAGTTGGTGGATTTCGTTTCCAGCAGCAGGTCGCAAATGCCGTGCTGGAAGGAAAGATAATCAGCTATCATTTCAGCTTCTGTCTTGCCCCAGGTTTCCATTTGGGGGTATCTTGCCTTGAATTTATCCCGCAGGGATTGGGTGGTGTGGCCTATGCCGCCGACAACCATCAGCTGCCTGGCAAGGCCCCGCTTCCAGGCAGCGGCAGCAACTTCGCAGCCAAAGGGAATGGTGCCGCCGAAGAGAATCATGACATCGACCCGGTCAATGCCATACTTGGCTTGCAAAATGTTTCGCCTCAGCTTGGGCAGGTCACGAAGGCCCAGGAAACTGGTGAGAATGTTGGCGGCTTCTGCCAGTCTCTGAAGGTGGGTGTCGTATGCTTGTCCGTTGTCTGTATCAAGTGCAGTGTATGTGGGAGTGTGGATATTTGTCATAGACGCTCCTCCTCTCAGATAAAATTGTTCTGCATATAGCATAGCTGATTTGAGTCTGTGGGGCAAGAGCAGAGAGATATGTAAAGGGAGTATGAGCTTGAAGAAGTTGCTTTTTGCCTCGGATTATCAGGAGGGGGCACATCCAAAGATTATACAGAGACTGGCTGAGACTAATCTCATGCAGAGCTTTGGCTATGGTATGGACGAGATTTGTGAGTCAGCCAGGGAGCGTATACGAGCGGCTTGTGGCTGCAGGGAGGCTGAGGTGCATTTTCTGGTAGGAGGTACTCAGACCAATGCCACGGTGATAGATGCTTTGCTTCAGTCTTATGAGGGGGTTATAACCCCGGACAGCGGCCATGTCAGCCTCCATGAGGCAGGTGCCATCGAGGCAGGTGGACATAAAGTCTTGACCATACCCCATGAATTTGGCAAGATAGGTGCCAAGGCGGTGGAGGAATATTGCAAAGAATATGAGCAATACCTGAATCATGAACATATGGTAAAGCCCGGTATGGTCTACATTTCCCAGCCCACTGAATATGGTACGATTTATTCCCTGAAGGAACTTGAAGCTCTTAGCCGGGTGTGCAGAGAAAACAATCTGCCTCTGTATGTGGACGGCGCGAGATTGGCTTATGCCTTGGCCTGCAAACAAAATGATGTATCGCTAAAGGATCTGGCACGTTTATGCGATGTTTTCTACATTGGCGGCACAAAATGCGGTGCTATGCTGGGAGAGGCTGTGGTTATACCTAAACCAGGGAGGATACCGCATTTTTTCACTATCATAAAGCAGCATGGTGGATTGATGGCCAAAGGAAGAATCCTTGGCATACAGTTTGATGTGCTTTTTGAAAATAAGCTGTATGAGACTATTGGGCAGGGAGCATTGGCGGCTGCAGATAAGATAAGAGCATGTCTTGCAGCCAGTGACTATATGCTCGATTTTGATTCACCCACCAATCAGATATTTGTGAGTTTAAATGATTCTGAAGTGAAGTTGCTCGCTGAATGTGTGGAATTCAGCTTTTGGGAGAAGTTAGATTCCGGGCGTACGGTGGTAAGGCTTGCCACCAGTTGGGCAACCAGTGATGAAGACGTGGAGAGATTAACGGAGGTTTTGCAAAAGCTCCATCGGCGGGCAATTTCCTCTATACAGTAAACGGGCTATCCTCCAGGGGTGTGGTGTCAACGGCATCATACGAGGCCAGAAAAAGAAGAAACGTCTTTACACAGCTATTGACAAAATAAAGGCGAGGTTTGGAGAAGATAAGATTGCCTGTTTAGGAGAATCAAAGGTATTGAAGAAAATTGAATCTTCACTTGATGGGAGTGGCGAGCAGCAGTGAGCTGCTTTTAGTGAGGAGGAAACCAAAATGACCATCATAAGAACGGAACTGGGAGATATTACGGCAAAGCATTATGCCGATGCCATCGTCAACGCAGCCAATGAGAGCCTGCTGGGCGGCGGGGGAGTGGACGGAGCCATACACAGAGCTGCCGGCCCAGAGCTTTTGGCGGAGTGCCGGACGCTGAACGGCTGCAGGACAGGGCAGGCAAAGATTACCAAGGCGTACAGGCTGCCTTGCGACCATGTTATCCACACGGTAGGGCCGATATGGCATGGTGGCAGCCACGATGAAGCGGAACTGCTGGCTGGCTGCTATCGTCACTCGCTGGAACTCGCCATGAGACATGGCATACGCAGTGTGGCGTTCCCGTCTATCTCCACGGGAGTGTATTCCTATCCGGTGCAGCAGGCGGCGGAGGTTGCGGTTGAGACAGTCAGGGAAGTCGTAAAGGAGCACCCCGAGGCATTTGATGAAATCTTGTGGGTATTGTTCGATGAGCGAACAAAGCTGGTATATGATGAAAGGCTGCAGAAGTGCTGACCTCGCGGCAGTCCTCTGCAAATTTAATTTCGTAGCAGGTTGCAGTGAGGCGTGTGCCTCTTACCGGGAGATAGAGCGATGCACGACATATGGAATCCTTGGCACGGCTGTATCAGATGCAGCGAGGGATGCGCCAACTGCTATATGTACACGCTGGACAGGTGGCGCGGGGCAGACGGGGCAAACATTTACCGCACCAACAACTTTAACTATCCGCTCCAGCGGCTCCGTAACGGAGAATACCGTGTCAAGAGCGGAGAGCTTATCCGTGTCTGCATGACCTCGGATTTCTTCCTGGAAGAAGCTGACCCTTGGCGGGGAGAGGCTTGGAACATTATGTACCAAAGACCGGATGTCAAGTTTTTCCTGCTCACAAAACGTCCGGAACGGGTACGTGAGACCCTGCCGCCGGATTTTGGGGAAGGGTGGGAAAATATCTTCTTCAACGTGACCTGCGAGAACCAGCGACGGGCAGACGAGCGAATCCCTGTCCTGCTGGATTTGCCTTTCAAGCATAAGGGCATCATGTGTGCTCCTTTTATTAGAGAAGTCCGTATCGAGCCGTACCTGGCGAGCGGTCAAATCGAGCAAGTCATCTGCGGCGGCGAGAACTACGATGGTGCGCGTCCCTTGAATTTTGAATGGGTAAAGAGCCTACGGACAGAATGTGTGCGCCATAATGTAACATTTGCTTTTATTGAAACTGGCACGGTGTTCATCAAGGATGGTAAGACATACCAACTCCAGAATAAGCGGTTGCAGAGCGAGATGGCGCATAAGTCAGGCATGAACTTCCAGGGCAGGCCCATAGAATTTCGTCTCTGCACTCCCTTGGGGATGCCGATTCCCTCGGAGTATCTCTATCGCCCCCGATATGATGGAGAAAATTGTGACCAGTGCGGCAGCCGGCTGATTTGCAATGGCTGCAGTCATTGCGGTGCTTGCGAGGGGGGGAGTAGGTACGCATCACGGCCATGCGGAAGGTCTGCTGTCCGGACTTGATGGAAGTTGAGCTACAAGCGATAAACGATGTATGATGAGGAGGATAAATCAAAATGAAAGCGGCAATTATTTATGATTCGAGAACCCATACGACGGAGAAGGCGGCAGCTTTTATGTCGGAGGGGATTAAAGCTTCCGGTGAGATCGAGGTGCAATGCTTCAATATTGATAATGTTGATTTTAATTTCGTTGAGCAGTCGGATATGGTGATATTCGGCTCTCCCACCTATGCGGCTTCCATTACGGGAAAGATGAAAAATTGGCTCGAAGGGAATGCCGGAAAGTTAAAGCTGGCAGGAAAATTAGGTGGAGCCTTTGCCACGGAACAGTATATTCACGGCGGTGCTGAAAATACCATCAACGAGCTATTGGTCTCATATCCTATATCTACAAACATAATGTAAAGTCCGTGACAATTCCCGAGGATAAGATATTGTCTGCCAGAGAAAAAATTGCTCATCAGGGAATTTACTGCGAACATACAACAGCGGCTGTCTATGCCGGCTATGAGCATTACTGTGAGCGGTATACCCAGCCGGAAGAAGCGTTGATTTCTATGTGCGGTGCTGGCTTGAAATCAGATCATGGATAACCACTAAAAAAAGCAATCGAAAATTCTCTAAAGTGGGATTTCGATTGCTTTTTTCGCCAGATGAAGTATATCGGGATGGCGCTATATTTTTTCGGAAAATGCAAGATATTGTCGGTATCAGTTTATTGCTCTACGACAGCATCCGCTGCTGTGTATTCCTCCAAGGAATTTTCCCTGGTTTGAATGCAGACGTAGCTGATACCCTCATCCGCAGCAGCAAAGAACTGACGGCGTGCCGCAGGGGAGATTCGCAGCCAGTCTCCGGCTGCCAGCTCCGTTGTTTCACCATCAATTACGGCTTTGCCGCGTCCGGCAGTGATGAAGTAAATTTCTTCGTTTTTCTTGTGATAATGTACGAAAGGTACACTGGCACCTGCCGGGAGATGATTTACACTGACTTCCGCTCCCGTCAGATGCAGCTTGTCATGCAGCTCCGTCCTTGCCTCGTTGCTCACGCTGACCGTGTCAAAATTTTTCATGCCTTAGCCCTCCAGTAAATTATTATAGATGTAACATGCTTGATTACAATGAAAAGAATAACACAGCCGTGATGTAATGTCAATAGGTACAACTAAATTTATTTTATTCCCAGCACTTTACGATACACTTCCGCATCCTCAGTCTTGAACACGTCGAACACCACCGTCAGCGCAGAATCGTGCTGCGTCAGCCAGTCCGATACGGTCTGGACGGCGATCTGGGCTGCCTGCTCTCCGGGAAAGTGAAATTCTCCCGTGGAGATGCAGCAGAAGGCAAGGCTTTGTAGCTGATGTTTAGCCGCAAGTTCCAGGCAGGAGCGGTAACAATCGGACAAAAGTGCCGCCTCTTTTGCGGTGGGATTCCTTCCGGCGGAGATGATAGGGCCTACGGTGTGAAGAACGTAACGGCTGGGGAGGTTGAAGGCCGGAGTGATTTTGGCTCTGCCGGTGGGCTCTTCATGTCCCTGCTCCTTCATCAGACGGTCGCAGGCATTCCGAAGCTGCACTCCCGCCGCCGAGTGAATCGCATTGTCGATACAGCCATGGCAGGGCACGAAACAGCCTAGGAGCGCACTGTTGGCAGCGTTGACAATGCCGTCTGCCGCCAGGCGGGTGATGTCGCCCTGCCATAGAATCATTCGTTTGGCAGGCATCCCCCGGGGAAGGGCATTGCCCTGGGAAACATCTGCAACTGTGGGGAGTGAGGAGAGCCGGACAATCCCTTTTTCCGTCGCTTCCTCTTGCAGCAGAATGTCCTGCTCCCGCAGGAATTCCCGCGCAATCTCTCCGGCTGGCCGCACATTCATCAATGAGCGCAGCAGGCGCCGCTGGCCATTGACATTTTTCGGGAATCCAGCAGCATCTTCCCGATAATGAGGCATTTCGTTTAGCAGAATCTCATTGAGAAAAAGCAGCCGCTTGAGGCGTGTCATATTGCTCCCTCCCTGTCAGTTTTTATGCTCTGCCAAAAGGGCAAGCGCTTCACGTATATCTCCCTTGATGCAGATACTTCGTGACTTGATTTCCTCCGGCACGGTGGTTTCCTCCTGATTGATGGCGGCATAGGTTGCGGCAGGATTCTCCGCTGTCATGCGCCAGAAAGGGAACTTGATAATGCCTGGGGTATTCATTCCCACGCCTAACTCCAAATAAAGAATATGGTCATCCTTGTGCTGCTGCAGGAACCTCTGGTAACGCTCGGAGGCTTTTCGCCAGCCCTCATCCTCCACAAAGGTATCATCGCAGCGCAGGTTCATTTCCATTGCTCCGCCGCAAACGGGACACTTTGGCACGAGTTCCGTGGGGATGCGCATATCCCGCTCTGCCGCCCTCATGCGCCGCACGGCTTCCTCATTGTCGTATGTCTTTCCATGGCAGGGCGTCTTGCATTGCCACAGGCCATAGTCGCCCTGGGTGTAGAAAAGCCGTTCCTTGGCAAAACCGTTGTTTTGGAAAAGATGATCCACATTGGTGGTGAGGACAAAGTGTTCCTTTTCCCTGGCGACGCGAAGCAAGTCCTCATGTACCGCGCTTTTCGGCTGGTCATAACGATTGCAATAGATATTGCGGCTCCAGAAGGCCCACTTTTCCTCCTCGGTGTGGTAGGGGAAGAAACCACCTGAATACATATCGTGGAAATGATATTTCCGCTCAAAATCGGCAAAGTGTTTTTGAAAGCGCTCCCCTGCATAAGTATAGCCTGCCGCTGCACTTAGTCCGGCTCCGGCTCCAATCAGGACGGCATCCGCATTTTCGATGGCTTTCCCTAGCCGCAAAAGTTCCTCTGATGCTTTCATAACAGCCTCCATTGACAAAATACCGTAGGTGTAATAATATATATTACAACGAATTATATGCCATGCTAGATGTAATGTCAATAGGTACATCGAAAATAGGAGGGATGATCTATGCAATTTTCGGTTCGGCTTCCCGTGGCTACCCATGTCCTGTTGTGCATTGGGAGGTTCCAAGGGGAGTACAAGACCACCTCCACTTTCCTGGCCGGTAGCGTTAACGTCCATCCGGTTATCATAAGAAAAGTGCTTGGACAGTTGCGAACGGCGGGATTAGTGGAAGTCGCAGCGGGAGTAGGGGGAGCGAAGCTGACAAGAAGCCCGAAGGACATCACTTTGCTGGATGTCTTTCGGGCCGTGGAAGAAGATGAAGATTTATTTCACTTCCAGGAAAATCCGAATCCTGATTGTCCCGTAGGCAGGAACATCCATCGCGTGCTGGGAACGAGGCTGGAAAGGATAAAACAGCACATGAGGGAGGATTTGGCGAGGATAACCCTGGAGGAATTATTAGATGCGGTCGACGAGGAGCCGATGTAGCCATTTCTCCGCCGGGGAATGGCCCTATGGCAGTGGCAGGATTTCTCCGTCCCACGGCGAACTACTTCTACACGCCCGCCTGTGCCGTGAAACTTATCGCCGGGATGATTGAGCCGTATAGTGGCGTTGTATACGACAAAATCATAGCCGGATTGATACAAGCATATGGAGAGCGAAACACCTCGAAACTCTATGAAAGAAGCGGCTTCGAGGTGCTTTGATATTATTGGTTATGACTTGATGTATGATGGGGGAAAATTAGTATGTTACAGATTCTCCGTCTAGCGGCATATCGTAATTGGCTATGCAGCGCTTTGCCAGATAACCTTTCATGGTGTGGCGAGTTATGGATGCATGAGCCACATTGTCAAAATGAGTCAGATAAAGCCTGGCAGATGGCAGAGTCTTAGCAACGCAATGCACATCCTCATCATTCATGATAAGGCGGCCGTTCTCTGTGGTTTCTGCTGCACAGCAGTTAAGCGCGACAATATCTGGATTGTATTTTTGCAGCGTTTGCTGTATAGCAGGATACCATACGGTATCCCCGGCCAGATAGAAGGTCTTTTCCCGTGGAGACTCAAACATAACCCCCATGGCCTCTCCGCAGGGTGCAACTGTACCGTGACGCGCAGGCATGGCAGCAATCTTCAGGCTGTCCAGTTCTATGCCTTGTGGGCTCAGGACGATGACATCAGTAAAGCCTGATTTGCGGAAAACAGCAGCATCTTTTTCATCCTGACAAATAACAGGCACATTTTTGTCCAGGGGTGTGCCTATCGTACCGTTCGGGGCAATATCAATATGATCCGGATGGATATGGGTGACGAGGTAATAATCTACGCCTGCCAGAATGTCTTCTACAGGCATCGGCAGGTTGTAGAAGGGCATGGGCAAATGTTCCTTCATGGAGTCAGGGACGTGGTAGGGCATACCGGGAATGTCTACGAAGGAAAACTGATGCCTTGGGGCAAGCCAGGGATCAATGAGAAATACCTTTCCTGCATATTCAAGGCGATTGGTGGCATTGCGAATTTGCGTGAGTTTCATAGATAAATCATCCTTCCGTAAATTAATGAGCAAATCTTTTTTCTGAGTCCAGTATAACCCTGTTGCCTTATGGCAGCAAGAAAACAGATGGTCACTTGCCGCAACTAAATTGTTGCTATATAACGAGGAAGAAAATGTCCCCAGGCTGGAGGATTTTGCCTACGGCAAAATTTGAACAACGGCGTTATAACGAGGCAAAGGATGTCCCCCATTTCTACAAGTGGGGGTGGTACATCTAAACAGGCGGGAGCATATCTCCCGCCTCGTTGAAAGGCCGAGAGGAGGATTTGCCTACGGCAAATCTGGAACAATGGCCTTATAATACAAGCAAACATTCTGGAGGGGTGGGGCATGAATCAAAAACAAATGGAATATTTCATGGAAGTTTATCGCATTGGCAATATTCAGGGAACTGCTGACAACCTCTATGTTTCGCGGCAGGGTGTAAGCAAGATGCTCAGAGGCTTGGAGGAGGAACTGGGGCATCTATTGTTTGAGCGCAGTCCTCACGGGCTCATACCTACTGACTACGCAAATGCGCTTCTTCCCCATGTAGGAAAGCTTTTGGATGAGTACCGCTCCATCGAGAGTATGAACACACTGGCCGCACAATCGAGACATGTGGTCACTGTTTACGCCTTAGACCATGTTTTTTCCTATCTCGGAGCGAGTTTCTTCGCTGATTTTCACGAAATATATCCCCACATCGTCCTAAGCACTGTTGACACTACTGATGATGCGTCTTTGGAAGGGCTGCAAACGGGCAGGTGCAATTTTGCCATTGTCACGGCTCCCATAGATGGAGCTCAGTTTCAATGGGCAAAGCTATTTTTTTCAAAATATTGTGCCCGGTTGCATAAATATCATCCTTTGGCTTCGGCAGAGCGCTTGAGGTATGAGGATCTTGATGGTCAGACTATTGTCAGTAAGGGGCGCGGTTATCGTTGTTTTCGACATAATATTGATAAATACATACTGTTGCAAGGCTTTCATGTAGACATTATAGCGGAAACGGCAGACGAAAATCTCATTTATGAACTGATGAGCCGCTACAAGGCAATAAATATTGGCTATGATTATGCTGCAAATATAAATCCTCATCCTGATATTGTCATGAAAGAGCTGGGAACAGCAGATGATATTGGGCAGGATGTTTGCCTGGTGTGGGATAAAACAATCACCATGACAAATGCCAGCAAGAAATTTATGGAGTTCATGTTAAGCTGGCTACCCGCAAACGGAATAGGAATTTCTAAGAAAAAACGGGAGTTTTAGATTGAAGGTACTGAAATTTTACGGTGGCGCAGGTATTGGATATACAGTTATCTCTCCATGGGAGACAGACAAGGTGCTAATGGACTTGAAGATGAAGTGAGGCGTGGACAACATGGTAAGAGACGTAATGAAGGATTTGTTATTTCTTGGGCAAAAGGCTGAACCGGCTGCCAAGGAGGACATTGCCATAGCAGAAGACCTGCTGGACACGCTTCGTTTTCATAGGGAACACTGCGTAGGGATGGCGGCAAATATGATAGGCGAACGGAAGGCTATCATAGCCATAGCCGAGGGGAACAGGTTCACAGCGATGTTGAACCCGGAAGTGGTGAAGAAGTCCCCAAGGACATACAAAACCTTAGAGGGCTGCCTGTCCATACCCGGTGAGCGTGAAGTGGAACGCCATGACTGGATTGAAGTCAAATACAGGGACATGGGCTGGCATAAGGAAAAGCGTAAGTTTACAGGCTTTGAGGCAGAAATTGTCCAGCATGAATTAGACCATCTGGAAGGGAAGCTTGTCTGATGCGTATTCCCGAAGGGCTGCTGGCAAGCATCACCTTAAAGGCCCACGGAAACGCTCGGAGGATGATAATTTGCAGTATAAGGACAAGCTGGAACAGTTGCCCAGCAAACGGTATGCAACCATCATGAAAATAATTAAAACCAGTCAAAGGGGAACGCCGTTTGATTGTATCATTTTCATGATGGTAACTTTATAATTTCATGGCAAAAGGTTATTGGAGGTTTAAAGGGGCAGAGCTCCTGGGGAGGGCATAATGAGCAGATTGAAAGATCTTAGAAAAGTAGTTGGCAGCATGTTGCGTAACAGCATAACGGACGCAGAAAAGCTGGAAAGTGCTTATGCACATCTCTATGGTGTTTCTCTCGCGGCTACGTTGATAGCAGAAAAGCGTGGTGAGAATTCGGAGCTGGCCAGCATGTCAGCCATGTTGCATGACATAGCAGCCTATGTTAGTGGCTCCTATGATGACCATGCCCATAGAGGAGCAGATATGGCGAGGGCGGTCCTGTTGGAAAATGGCTTGGCCACTCCGGCGGAAATTGACATAATATGCTCTGCTGTATACCACCATGATGATAAATTGGTGAAGGATGAGCCTTTGGCTGAGGTGTTGAAGGATGCAGATGTCATGCATCACGTTTTCAACGATTTGGCCAAGCCCGTCAAGGACAAGGAACTGGCACGCTATCGGGCACTTAGACAGGAATTTTTTTGCATGCCAGATGCCAAATGAAAGGTTTCCCTTTCTGATATAACGAGGCAGCCCTGAGTATGGGCAAGATGAATGGAGGCGCAGTGATGCAGCATGAATGCAAGATAACGGTCTTAGAGAAAAAGGTCTTTTCAGACTATCAGGAAAAATACCTGGCTGACCCGAAGTCAGGGCCATGTCCGTTTTTCAATGTGGGCGATACCTTCATATTGAAGAGAACTCCGGAACAGGATGATTTTTACAATATGATGAACGGCAAATTCTGCGGTGAGGCATGGGATGCCATAAGCAGGTATGTTTATGCGGCCCTGCAGGGCGGTTCTATCATGCATAAATGGACTAATGATGACCGTATGATGATTGCTTGCTGCAATGATGGCACACGGCCTGTCATTTTCAAGATTGAACGAATTGATATTCCTGAAACAGAAGATGAGCGCCAATGGCTGGAAAAGCAGAATTTTAAAAATACGGTTAATGATGCTTATACCGGCTAGTGTAAGACCTCGTTCATCTTTAGATGAACGAGGTCTTACACTAGGAGTTATTTCCTATGGTTGGCAGAGCCTGCCTCCCAATTTTTGACCGTGGCCGTAGTGGTGACAGGATGTTTCCTGTGGTGGAAACGGAGGTCGAATTTTCCAAAGGAAAGCTGAAATTTGAGGAGGAATATTTCCCATGAAAAAATATCCCCTGTTCCCGTCTCAGTTGGGTGTGTTCCTGGAGTGCCTGGCCTATCCCGATACCACCCAGTATAACTTGCCTCATCATGTCAAAATGGATTTATGCGAAGATGTGGATGCCCTTGTGGGCACATGGAAACGGTTGATTTGTGCTACGCCCACCCTCCGCACCCGTTTCGAGATGGACGGGGAAGGCAATTCCTGGCAGTGGCCGGGGGAAGATATGCCCATCCATATCCCCGTGAAATCCATGACGGAGGAGGCGGCGGCAGATTACGTACAAGAGGGATTTGTGCGCCCCTTTGATCTTCTCGGGGGCGAGCCCCTGTTTCGCATCGAGATCATCAAGGCAGAAACGCAGATCCACCTGCTGATGGATTTTCATCATCTCGTGGTGGATGGATTCAGTTATTCCTCCATGACCGACCGCGGGTTCAAATCCTTCTTTCAAGGGGTCGGCTCAAAACAGTCGCATCACGCTCCTAGGCCGACACTAGCGCATCCTTGCGCGTCGGTTGGTGCAAAACAGCCGAATCACCTGTTTTTCGAGTTGGCAGAGCAGGAGGAAGAGTATTTTTCCTCGGAGGAATACCGGGTGGCCCGGGATTATTTTGTAAGCAGCCTTAAGGGCGCGGATTTTACCGGGCTGTCCCACGTAAGCGCGGCTGTAGGCCGCTTGGCATCGTCGTCGGAATATATTGACAAAAAGACGGTGGATGAATGGTGCAGAAAGCAGGGGATAGACGCTCCTTCCCTGTTCCAGGGGGCCTTCGCCCTGACCCTGGGCAGGCTCGCCCGCACGGAAGAGCCTGCCTATCTCACCAGCTATCTGAACCGTGCCACGCGCCAAAGGATGAAGGCCCAGGGCATGTTGGTCAACCAGGTCGCCATCAAGGCGAATTTGCCCCGGGATCTTGCGGCCCTCGACTTCATCCGGGAGATGGGAGAAACCTCGGCCCGGGCATACGCCATGGGGCGTTATCCTTTCATCCATCTCAGCAAGGAACTTGGCGTAAAGCCCCGGGCCACCTTTAATTTCCGCCCGTTTCATATGATCCTGAATCTTGGCGACAGAAAGTATCTCTATACGGCAATTTCAAGACCCACGGGACAAATGGATATGGACCTCGACATCAATCTGGCCGACCTGGACTATGAAATCTGCGCCACTTCTTCCGATGCCGTCAACTCAGAGGAAACAGTGAAGACATTTGCCAAGACTGTAAAAACCGTCCTCCTGCAAATCCTCGATAACCCCGCTGTTTCCCTGCAGGAGATTTCCTTGACGGGGGAAGAGGAAGCGCGGAAAATTCTTGCCCTGTCCCGGGGGGAGACGCTGGAATACAATAAAGCCGAAACCTGGCTGGATTTGTTCCAAAGCCATGTGCAGAATACGCCCGATAAGGCTGCGGTTGTGGACAGCCAGGGCACCTTTACCTATAGGGAACTGGATCGGGCCTCTGACAGCATTGCGGCCTGGCTTTTGAAAAATGGCGTAACTGAGGGGAGCTTTGTGGCCCTTAAAATGGGCCGCGTGAAAGAGTTCCTTGCCTCTGTCATTGCCGTGCATAAGGTCGGTGCGGCATACGTTCCCATTGACCCGGAATACCCGGAGGAGCGCATCCACTACATGCAAGAGGACTCGGAGGCTCATGTGGTGCTCACGGAGGAAACCGTCGCTGAGGCCATGGCAAAGTTCCCGGATGCAACTCCCATGAATCGCGCCGTGCCGGAGGCCAAAGCCTACATGATTTACACCTCCGGCTCCACAGGGAAACCCAAGGGCGTGGTGCAGAGCCACCGTTCCTTGCGTGCGCTGGTGGCGTGGAGAATGGCAAAGTTTGGCATTGCAACGGACAGCGTTCATGCCGAGCACGCGAGTTTTTCCTTTGACACGTCGCTGAATGACCTGATTACACCCCTTGCGGCAGGAGGCATCCTCCACATCATTCCGGAGGAAATGCGCCGTGACATGGCAGGCATGAAGGACTATTTTGCCCAAAATCACGTAAATGTAATCACCCTTTCCACACAGATCGGCATGGCCATGGTGAACCAGTACCCGGATATGCCTCTGCGCTATTTGATGATGGGCGGGGAGAAGATGCTGCCTTGCAAGAAGACGGATATCCGGCTCATCAATGAATACGGGCCAACGGAATTCACCGTGTGCGCTTCCTATCATGTGGTAGAGCAAGACAAGGATGCGAACATTCCCATAGGCCGCCCCGTGCCGAATACTTATTCCTTTATCTGCGACCCCTATGGGCATCTTCTGCCCCAAGGGATGGCGGGAGAACTGTGCCTTGCAGGCAGCCAGATTGCCGAGGGCTACTGGAAGAAACCGGAACTTACGGCCAAGAGTTTCGTAGAGTGTTCCTTCCTGTCAGGGCAGAAAATGTACCGCACGGGGGATTTAGCCCGCTACAATGAGGAAGGGGAACTGGAATACCTGGGGCGCATTGACACCCAGGTGAAACTCCGTGGTTTCCGCATTGAAATGGGAGAGATAGAAACCAGAGCCGCGCAGTTTGCAGGCATAGAATATGTGGCGGCAGCGGTGAAAAAGGAGCAGTTGATTCTTTACTATACCTTGGCGAAAGACGCGCAGATTGACGTAGATGAGCTGCGGAGTTTCCTCTCCGAAACCCTGACCGAGTACATGGTACCCACGGTCTATATGCTCCTTGCCGCCATGCCCATGACGCCCAACGGCAAGATAGACCGCAAGGCCCTGCCGGAACCTGAGTGGAAGGGCACCGAATACGTAGAACCTGCCAACGAAAGGGAAAAGGCTCTGGCAGAAGCATTCGGGGAGATTCTTGGCGTCCGTGAGAAAATCGGCGCATGGGACGACTTCTTCCTGCTGGGCGGCGACTCCATCAAGGCCATCCGTCTGGTGAGCAAGCTGCGAGAGTGGGGCATCCGTGTGACTGTGGCCGATATCATGTCCCGGAAGACCGTCCGCAGGATCGCCTCTCTGGCAGTGCAGTCCCAAGCACAGGTTCTCAGCCAGGAACCCTATGCAGGAGAGGTACCGGATACGGCCATACTTTCCTATTTCAAGGACCTTGCTCTGCCGGAGCCGTGGCATTTCAACCAGTGCCTGCTCCTTTCCCTGAGGGAGCGAGCCAATCTTCCTGCCCTCCAAAAAGCCCTGGATGCTTTGGCCTTCCAGCACGATCTCCTGCGGGCAGTCTGGCGGGCGGGAGCATCCTGCGCGTCGGTCGGCGCAAAACAGTCGCATCACGCTCCTGCGCCGACACTAGCGCATCCTTGCGCGTCGGCTGGCGCAAACGTCGCATCACGCTCCTGCGCCCGCACTAGCGCTTCCTGCGCGTCGGAGGAGCATCTCTTTGTCCGGGATTCCGGAGCGACTCTTGCCATTGAGGAATACCGGGTAGCTTCGGAGGAAGAGATTACCAAAATATGCAATGACATCCAGTCTCATATCCATATGGAGGAGGCTCTGGTCCGTGTCGCCATGATGCATGGCGGGGAAAGGGACTTCTTCTTCATCGCCGCCCATCATCTGGTGGTGGACGGCGTGTCCTGGAGGATTCTCGCAGCAGATCTGGAAAGGGCCTATGGGGCTGCCCTCTCCGGAGCTGCCATCCATCTTCCGGAAAAGACCCACACCTACCGGGACTATGCAGAGGCCCTGCAAAGGTACCGGGACAGCTACGCCCTCCGGCAGGAGTTTCCCTATTGGGAAGCAGTGGAAGGGAAGATGAAGGGACTTCCCTTGTCCAAGGCCAGGGACTATAGCCGCAGCTTTGGGAAACTTGCCGTTGCTATGGATAAGGAGGACACGGTAAAGTTCCTGAGGGGAGAGTTTGCAAAAATCCGCGGGGATGTAAACGATGCCCTTCTGGCCGCCGTAGGACGCAGTTTTGCCAAGGTCTGGGGCGTTTCTGCAGTTTCCTTCCAGATGGAAGGCCATGGACGGGAGAACTTGGGGGAGACTTTGCTGACAGACCGTACCGTGGGTTGGTTCACCTCCGTCTATCCGGTGGTGGTGGATGGCCTGACGGGGGACATGCTCAATGACCTCCTGGCCGCCAAGGAAGCCTTGCACCGCGTGCCCAACAAGGGCGTTGGCTACAATGTCCTGCGCTTTGTCGAGGGAGAGGGGCAGGCAGCCTTCACTTCCGATCTTGTGGCGCAGATCGGCTTCAACTACCTGGGAGACATGAGCGTGGAAGAAGGGGAAGGAGATTCTCATTTTACCGGAAGCCGGATTGATACGGGAGACAGCTTCAGCCGGAGGAACGTCTTCGGCCCGGATTTTTCCATCGACTGCCTGGTCAGGGATGGCTCCTTCCAACTGTACCTTTCCTATGCCCAAAACGCCTGTGACAGCGGGAAAGCCCGCCAGTTTGCCCGGGGAATCCTGGAGGAGATGGAGGGCATCGCCTCCTTCCTGAAGGAATACGACGGCTCCCGGCTGACTGCTACTGACCTTGGTGAAAATGAGTGGAGCCAGGCGGAATTCGAGGCAGTTCTGTCCAGGTTCGCCGCACGGGGGGAGAGGATCGAGAGAATCTACCCCCTGCTGCCGATGCAGGAGGGCATGCTCTTGAAGCATGTGACCGAGCCGGAGTCCTGGGCGTATCGGCTGGTGAGCATTTTTGAGATGGACTGGGTGCCGGAGGAGAGCCAGTTGCGGCGTGCACTGGATCGCCTGGGGGAAAAGCACGAAGTATTGCGCACCGCCATTCTTCACGAGACGGTGAGCGTGCCGCGGCAGGCGATCATTGACCGCCCGCTGGGGCTTGCCATGAGGGACCTGAGTGGGGAAGCCGACCCGGAGGCGGCAGTGAAAAAGCTCAGAGAGGAAATTCTGGCAGGCGGATTTGACTTGGAAAAAAAGCCGCTCTTTCGTGTGACCTGTGCGAAGAAGGATGAGAAAAGCTGCTATGTTATCGTTGCCGTCCACCATATCATCGTGGACGGCTGGTGCATCCGCCTCTACCTGGGGGATCTGGCGCGGTACCTGAAGGAAGAAAAGCAGGGAAGACACACGGAAGACACCGAAGCTCCCATGACCGGAGTGTATGAAAGTGCGGTCAGGGAAATCCTGCAGCAGGACAAGGAGCAAGGTCTGGAATATTGGCGCGGGCTTCTTGCCGGCTATGAAGCCAAGGCAGAGATCCCCTCTTTCGGGGAAGTGCCAGAGGAAGAGCGGGCCGCAGAGGACGAATGTCATATCGCACTGGACGAGGATACCACCGAGAGGCTGGTCGACCTCTGCCGAAAGGCGGGCGCAACGCCGGGCAACGGGGTGGAACTCCTGTGGGGTCTGATTCTTTCCGTGTGCAGCCGCGCAGAGGACGTGGTATTTGCGAAAGTGGTTTCCGGCCGCGACCATACGGAGACAGATGTCAATGACCTGGTGGGGCTCTTTATCAACTCGGTGCCTGTCCGTCTGAAACTGGAAAAGACGACGACGGCCCAGGAAGCCCTCGCTGCCCTCCAGGAGCAGACGGCAGAGAGCAGCCGCTACGATTACTGCCCGCTATCTGCCATTCAGCAGCAGACAAGCCTTGGGGCCAATCTTTTCCAGACGGTACTGGCCTTTGAGAATTACAACAGCGGCAAGGAGGATTCTTGGGACTTTGGGTATGGACTGCTCAAGCCCTTGATGCTCCGGGAGGAGAATTTTGCCGATATCAGTCCCTCCGCTTATATCATTGAGGGAAGGCTGCATCTCAATATTTCTTTCCAGCCCTCCAAGTACCGCGCGAAGGAGATCCGGAGGGTGCTGGGCTTGTTCAAGACGCTGGCGGAAGGAATCCTCCGGCATCCGGAGCAGCCCCTTTCCTCTTTGGCGCGGCTGAATCCCGAGGAAAGGGAGGAAATGCTGCGCCTTTCCCGGGGAGAGGAACTGGAATATAACAAAGAAGAAACTTGGCTGGACCTGTTCCTGAACCATGCGAAGAATGCGCCCGATAAGACTGCCGTGGTGGACAGCAAGGGAGCCTTCACCTATGGGGAACTGGAGCGGGCTTCTAACAGCATTGCAGCTTATCTTTTGGAAAATGGCGTGGCAACGGGAGACTTTGTGGCCCTCAAAATGGGCCGGGTGAAGGAGTTCCTTGCGGCAGTTATCGCTGTTCACAAGGCTGGCGCGGCTTATGTTCCCATCGACCCGGAATACCCGGAGGAGCGCATCCACTACATGCAAGAGGACTCGGAGGCTCATGTGGTGCTCACGGAGGAAACCATCCGGGAAGCCATGACGAAGTTCCCGGATGCGTCTCCTATGAATCGCGCCGTGCCGGAGGGCCGCGCCTATATGATCTACACCTCCGGTTCCACGGGAAAGCCCAAGGGCGTGGTGCAGAGCCACCGTTCCCTTCGCGCCTTTGTGGCTTGGAGGCTGGCGAAGTTTGGCATCACGAAGGAGAGTATCCATGCCCTGCATGCGAGCTTTTCCTTTGATGCCTCTTTGGATGACATGATCTGTCCTATCGCGGCGGGAGGAACGATCCACATACTTTCCGAGGATCTGCGCCGTGACCTGGGGGGCATGGGAGACTACTTGGCCAGGAATCACATCAGCATGGCCACCTTTTCCACGCAAATCGGCATGGCCATGGTCAACCAGTACCCGGAAGTGCCCCTGCGCTATTTGATGATGGGCGGCGAGAAGATGCTGCCCTGCAAAAGGACGGACATCCGGCTCATCAACGGATACGGGCCAACGGAATTCACCGTATGCTCCTCCTATCATGTTGTGGATCAGGAAAAGGATGCAGACATTCCCATCGGCCGCCCCGTGCCGAATACGTATTCCTTTATCTGCGACCCTTATGGGCATCTTCTGCCCAAGGGGATGGCGGGAGAACTGTGCCTTGCGGGGAATCAGCTTGCCGAAGGGTATTGGAAGCAGCCGGAGCTTACGGACAAGAGCTTTGCTCCCTGTTCCTTCCTGCCGGGACAGAAGATGTACCGCACGGGAGACTTGGCCCGCTACAATGAGGCCGGGGAATTGGAGTACCTGGGACGCATGGACAACCAGGTGAAGCTCCGGGGCTTCCGCATCGAGCTGGGAGAGATTGAAAACCGCGCCGGTCAGTTTGAGGGTATTGCCCAGGTGGCGGCAGCGGTGAAAAAGGATCAGCTTGTCCTTTACTATACCTCGGTGGAAGGCGCTCAGATTGACGTAGGTGAGCTGCGGAGTTTCCTCTCCGAAAACCTGACCGAGTACATGGTACCCACGGTCTATATGCTCCTTGCCGCCATGCCCATGACCCCCAACGGCAAGATCAATCGCAAGGCCCTGCCGGAGCCGGAGCTCGTCCGCTCTGCCAAGTACGAGCCGCCCCGCAGCCCTGCGGAGAAAAAACTCTGCGAAGCCTTTG
>CAMVGU010000030.1 GCA_947167105.1 uncultured Selenomonas sp.
AGAACGAGGGCGGCAGCGCCCATCCCTGGGCGCGGGATTACCGTTGCCTTCTGCGAAGTGCAACAAAAGTCCGCCCCCAAGGGGGCGGACAGGGAGCGGACATGTACAATGATATTTTTTTGTTTTTTTCCTAAATTACATATTTTTTTCATACTTCTCTGATAGAATAAAGCTGTCAATAAGAGAGATACCTTGTCAATCCCCTAGGTGTCGTGAGTGCTCTTGTTGATTTCCCTGCAAGGGGGTTCATCCCACCCTCCTTGTTATCCCATTTCTCAAACGCTTTATCATCCCTTCCAAGCGTTTGCCCCTCCTGGATCGTGCAGGAGGGGCTTTTTTTGCTCACTAAAAAAGCCTTCCCCTCTGGGGGTGAGCTTGCGAACGGGAGTCCGGTGGACTCCCTGGAGGGGGACCGCGCCAGCGGTGGATGAGGTTCGCATTGTGCGGCTTAAAACCTCACCCACCGTCTTCGACGGTTTCCCCTCCCCAAGGGGGAAGGCTCAAAACTTACACTTCGCTCTCCGGCTGCTGCACCGGGGCTATAGGTTCTGCCCCTTGAAATCGGGACAGGACGGCCCCCAGCACTGCGCCAAGAAGCGCAGGCAGCAGCCAGCCCAGCATCAGGCTGTAGAAGGGTACATACTCAGCCAGCACGGCGTTCAGCGCCGGCAGCTGCAGGCCCGCTGCCTTCAGCGCATCAATCACCGCAAAGACAAGGGTGAAATCCAGGGCACAGCGATAGACCAGTGTACGCCCGCCAATGAAGCCATGGAACAGGGACAGCACCACCAGCACAATAACCAGCGGGTAGATGGCAACCAGGAAGGGCACAGCCAGGGCAATAATCTGCGTCAGGCCGAAATTAGAGACCACGAAGCTGAACAGCACAATGGCAAGCAGCAGACGCTGGTAGCTGATTTGGTTATTGAATTGCTTGTTGAAGAACCAGGCCGCACCGGAGGAAATGCCGCAGCTCGTGGTCAGGCAGGCCAGCCCGATAACGACGGCCAGGAACAGATTGCCCAGGGGCCCGAAGAAAATCCTTACCGCATCGGCCAGGAGCTGGCCGCCGTTGGCGGAATGTCCCAAAACGCCGGCGCTGGTGGCACCGATATAGGCCAGGGAACCGTAGACCAGGCTCATCAGGGTCAGCGCAATCATGCCCGCCGCCAGGCACACACGGCCCAGGTCCTTTTTGTCGCTGACCCCCCGCTCACGCACGGCATTCACCACCAGGGTGCCGATGGCGATGGAAGCCAGCAGATCCATGGTCTGATAGCCATCCTGGAAGCCTTGGGCGAAGGGAGCCGCCACATAAGAACCAGTGGCATCAATCAGCTCCCCCAAAGGGCTCGAAAAGGCACGCACAAACATCAAGGCCAGGAACGCCAGCAACACAGGCGTCAGCATCTTGCCCACACGGTCAATCAGTTTGCTGGGATTCAGGGCCAGATAGTAAGTTGCCAGAAAGAACAGGGCCGTGTAAACAGCCTGCCCCAGGACCATATTATCCTCGCTGAGGAACGGGCGAATGCCAATCTCAAAGGACACCGCCCCCGTGCGGGGGATTGCAAACATAGGGCCAATGGTCAGATAAAGTATGACCAGCAGCGCCGTGGCGAAAGCCGGCCGCGTCATGCGCGAGATAAATTCAATATAATGGCCCCCCTGCATCGCTATGGCGGCAATGCCCAGGAGGGGCAAGCCCACCCCCGTCACCAGGAAGCCCGCCATGGCAGGCAATACATTCAGCCCGGCAGCCTGTCCCAGGGCCGGAGGAAAAATCAGATTCCCAGCGCCGAAAAAGATGGAAAACATCATCAGGCCAATGCTGATAAGTTCCCCTTTGCTGAGTTTTTCCATATACATTCGCTCCCATTCTTACAGCAATGTCCTTCCCACGTGTACATCAAATTGCAAAGAAAAACCCCCGCATTTCAGTTTGCGGCAGGCAGGAACGGCACTGCTATTGATTTTGCTGGAGCCATTATAGCACAGGCCTGCGTTACAATGCAACACGTAAAATTCACATCTCTTGCCTACTCTGCATATGACGCAAATCTTCCTGACGTGGTATAATCCGATTATACTCGTTAAAGAAAAAATATTCCTCATGACAGCGAACCTCATCCACCGCTTACGCGGTCCCCCGCCAGGGAGTCCACCGGACTCCCGTTCGCAAGCTCACCCCCAGAGGGGAAGGCTTTTTCATCGATAAACATACAGGGAGGAAAAGATATGGCCGATACCGAGGAAACAACACAGCAAAAAGATCCGCTGGTAACTATGCCCCATGGGGAGCAGCAGCAAATCAAGATGGAAATCGTGGATATGATTCACCGCGGCGAAAGCCCTTATGATGTCATTGCCCATATGGCAAAATGGCTGGAGCAGGCCTCCGGGGAGCGGGGCTATGCGGAATACGTGGAGCAGCAGATCCGCGCCATCTACGGCTTCGCCCTGGAGCACGTAAAGCCCATGCAGGACGAGCTGCAAACAGTGGAGGAACGCCTGCAGCGCATTGAGCTGGCCTACCAGAATCCTGATTTCACCGAGGAAGAACATATCCGCATCGGCTTTGCCATCGACCGCCACAAAAAAAACATCGAGCGCCTGAAGGAAATGATACAGCGGGCGGAGGCCGACGGCATTGACCCCACCATCAGGAAGAACTGAGGCCGCTGCCATGGGCAAGACTTATCTGCAACTGCAAAACGATGCCAAGCCTGCCGCCCTCCTGCAGGCAGAAACGGCCTGTACCTTCTGGCAGCGCTTCCGCGGCCTGATGCTGCGCTCCCCCCTGCCCCCCGGCCACGCCCTGCTGCTCGCCCCCTGCGCCAGCGTGCATATGTGCTGGATGCGCTTTGCCCTTGATATCGTCTATCTGGACAAAGATTGGAAAATCCTCAAAATTGTCCCCCGCCTCCGTCCCTGGCTCGGCCTTTCCCTGTGCCCCGGTGCCTGGGGCGTACTGGAAATGACCGCCGGGGAAGCAGAGCGGCTGGGCCTGGCTCCGGGACAGATTTTGCACAGTATAAACAACAGGCAGGAATCCGGACGTATCGGATAGAATTTATGCTTGTTGACGAAAAAGCCTTCCCCAAGGGAGGGCTTGAAAAGGAGGAATCAAAAATCCATGAACACGATGAAAAAGACCCTCTCCCTGCTGCTGGTCTGTCTGGCCATTTGCCTGACCCAGCTTGCAGTCGTCCAGGCCAGGGAGCACGGAGAGCGCTACCAGCTCACCCAGGTGCTGGCCCTGAGCCGCCACGGTGTACGCGCCCCCCTTTACGGCAAGGACTCCTTCGCTGTACGCTCCACTCCCCACAAATGGCTGGCGTGGTCTGCACAGCCGGGGGAACTCACGGTGAAAGGCGGCGCAGCGGAAACATTGATGGGACAGTATTTCCGCCTCTGGCTGGAAGATGAGGGACTGCTCCCCCACAATTACCTGCCCGCTGCCGGGGAGGTGCGCGTCTACGCCAATTCCTTCCAGCGCACCATCGCCACGGCCCGTTTCTTCACGGCAGGCATGATGCCTCTGGGAAATATCGAAGTGGAAAGGCATCTGGCCATCGATGAGGCAGACCCGGTCTTTATGCCCGGTGCCCCGGATTTCACCCCCGCCCTGGAAAAGCAGACCCTGAAAGAAGTGGAGTCCGTAGGAGGCATCCAGCAATTTGGCGCCAACCTCCAGGAGGACTGCAACATTACCAGCGAAGTGCTGGATTTCGGCAGGTCAGTGGAAGGCAGGGGACAAGGCAGCATAAATGCCTCCGACATCTCCCTGAATCTGGACAAGGGCCTGAAAATCGAAGGTGCCCTGCGAAATCTGCACCGCTCCGCAGATGCCCTGGTGCTCCAATACTATGAGGAGCCAAACGATAAAAAAGCCGCCTTCGGCCATGAGATTGGCCTCCAGGAATGGCTTGCCATCGGCAGGGTGGCCTACTGCACCCTGGATTTCCTCTACACCACCCCCACCTATGACGCTGTTTATGCCCACGGGCTGCTCTCCACCATGCAGCAGGAGCTGGCAAACGACCAGCGCAAGTTCACTTTCCTCTGCGGCCACGATATCAACCTGGCCACGGTGCTCCCCGCCCTGGGGGTGGAGGATTACGTGCTGGAGGGCAGCCTGGCTCCCAGGACCCCCCTCAGCGGCAAGCTGGTCATCTGCGTCTGGCAGGGTGAGGACGGAGAATATGCAGACCTGCGCCTGGTATATCCGGGACTGGAACAGCTCCGCCACCTGGAGCCCCTGAGCCTTGAGCAGCCGCCCCAGGTCAAGCGCCTGAAACTCAAGGGCCTCACGGCCAATGGCGACGGTCTCTACCGCCTGCAAGATTTGCAGGAGCGCTTCGCTGCCGCCATCGCTGTCAAGGCACGGTATCAGTAAGGCAAGCAATAGAAAGGGCAAAGAGCCGCTTATCATCACTGATAAGCGGCCCTTTGCCTTGCAGGTATACTCGCTAAAGAAACTGTATTCCTCATGCCCCCCACCACCGCTTACGCGGTCCCCCGCCCCCAAGGGGGGCGGACTATGGAAATGTGGAACAGTTTTTCCTTATCGAGTATAACACGTATTTCAGTTTTCCGCTTCCATATAGTTAGTGAATTTGTTATAGACAATCTGGTAGTCCATCGGCTGCTCGCTGATGGTCGTGTAGTTCCATACATGATTGCCTGTTTTTGCCACTTTCTCTGGCATCAGCACCGGAAGGACAAAATTTTTCAGTGTCTCCTGAGTACGTCCGCTGTCGGAGTTGCTCACGAACTCCAGCTCATGGGCAAGGATAAAGCCCTCTATCTTGCCCGTGCCCTTGATGATGGCCTTGCTAAAGGGAACATAGATAATCCCCTTGAAATCGTGCTTCAGATTGATGGTCACAGGAGGGGATTCCGTTACGCTGGTCAGTCTCAGGTATTTATTAGCCGCCTTTATGGTACTGTCGTTATTAAAGTATTTCAACTCCCACGGACTATCTTTGCTAGGTTGATATATCGTTGCCGGCGGCTGTATCTCTGTAGGCTTGTTATAATTTACATAGGGCACATCCTCCATGATTTCAGTATCTTGATTCGTTCCCGGAATTTTAACCTTGCTCTCCCCCCTCAGCCTGGAGGGGCCATCATAGGCAATAATCATGGGAGTGGGGTTATTCCCTGTTACATTAATGGTAATGGGCTGCACAACCGTTACGTGCTCATGATTAGCATTATTTTCTTCATAAATGAGCACCGGCTCGCTCTCAAAGCGTACATAGAGAGGGCTTGCTACCCTGCTGCCCCAGTTATCACCCGTGACAGTCAGCACCGTGGCACGGATGCGGGCGCTGGTGACTGTGCTATTGTTGGCAGTCTTCCAGGAATCTGCCCTGATATTCGGCCTGTCCACATACAGGGCTTTCAATTTGTCATCTGATTTGTTGGATTTGTTTTTGGAAGCATAACTAAAGAATGTATCAATCAACGTTTTATCCAACTTCCATTCGATGCCGTAGAGACTATTGAGGGCAGTATTCAATTCATTCTCTGCACCGGTAGTATTGTTTCTGGGCACGGCCTCGATAGGTGCCGCACAGAACTTATAATCCTCCTTCACCTTATGGACAGGGGGTCTATCCGGATCAGTTTCCCTGTCCTTGTAAGAGGCTATCCGCTGGCCCTGAGTGATCTCCATATAGGGAACAGCCATCAGAAACTCCTTGCGGGTCTTGACATCGGCATTAAAAAAATCGAGAGAATACATATTTTTAGGTGTTTGTATTTCCGGTGCAGCATCGACGGTGAATGTCTCAGGATTATCCTCATTGATGCTAAATCCCGCAAAGGTAAAGGTGGGATGAGGGTTTGTGTATGTCTTGTTGATGGTCTCCCAGCCCAAATCCTCCCAGTAATAATTTGGTGCTACGTCAAAAATACTCTTCACTGTCTTCAGAATATCTTCCTTAATGCTCCCCGGCACCACCACTGCCAGAGCCTGCACCTTCACGGGGTACTCGTTTACGCCGAAGACTTTCAGGAAGGAAGTGGCAAAGTTCTCGGTCAATGTTACTTTGTAAGCCTTGGCTCCATTCCCGTCAAAGAGGCTGGAGGCGAATTTCACCCTTTTGGCCTCCATGGCATTGGTGTCCAGAGCCAGCATAGCTTCGGCCTTGCGATACTCATCGGTATCGGTAGCGGAAGTCTTGAAAGTCAGCACATAATCCTTCTCATCTCTGTGGAAGGATAAGCCATAGCCATCCTCGCTTTCCTTCGCATCCGACAGGGACAAAAGATGCGCCTCCTTTGCCGTGACGTTCACCCGCACCCCTGCCAGAGCCATGGCATCCGCCGCGTGCTGCAGGCGGGAATGGTGCATAAAGAGCATGCCAAAATCCACCGCCAGCCCCAAGAGACCAATCAAGAGGGGCAGCAGGAGGGCTATCAGCACCACGGTAGCCCCCCTGTCTCCCTGCCCTTGCCGGAAAATGAATTTTCTGCCTGCCATAGTACCGCCTCCCATCTGCCGAATTATTTTCAGAAACGCTTAATCAATACCAGAATTGAGGGCAGGAGCACCACCACAAAGAGGGCGGGAAAGATGCAGAAGACCAGGGGGAAAAGCATCTTCACCGGGGCCTTCATGGCCATGGCCTTTACATTCTGGCGATGGCGCTCCCGCAGGTTGTCCGACTGGCTCTGCAAGGTCTTGGACATGCTGGTGCCCAGGCGCTCCGCCTGGATGATGGAGGTGACGAAAAGGGACACATCCTGCAGGCCGCAGCGCTCCGCCAGGCGGCGGAAGGCGGTGCGGCGCACCATGCCCATGCGGATATCATCCTGCAGGCGGCGGCACTCGTCGATAAAGGGCCCCTGCATCCTGTCCGTAATCTTCCGCAGGGAGCCATCGAAGGACAGGCCCGCATAGACACTGACGGACAGGAGATCCAGCACCTGGGGGAGCTGCCTCATGATCCGCTCCTGGCGGCGGCTGATCATGGACTGCAGAATCAGTGTGGGAAAAAGACCTCCCAGAATGCCACCCGCCACCAGGGTCATGGTGCCCTGGACAAAGCGCATAAAGCCCAGGGTCATGGTTCTGTCTGCCACGAAAATGAAATAAGCCAGCCCCCACCCTGCCCCGGCGCAGAGAAGGGAAAAAAGCAGGAACTTGCCGGGGGCAAATTGCTGCCTGATGCCCGCCAGGGTCAGGCGTCGATCCACCAGGGCCAGTACCTCTGCAGGGGCAAAGCGTGAAAACACACCTGTAAAGGCCACATAAGCCGGGCGCAGCACCCGCTCGGCAAAGGTTACATCCCGCATGTCCAGATTGGAGCGCCAGGAACGTGCCTCCTGCCGCAGTGCTCCCTGCTGGCTGTCATCTTCTACAACAACTTCTCCCAGGCTCTTGACCCTGGCCCTTACCTGTGCCTCCAGCTTCAGGTAATGCCTGAGAACGCCGTAAGCGCACAGGAAGCACAGCACGCCCACGGAGATAGCGAACAATATGCGGAGCATACATCAGCCCCCTTAATCTTCAAACATGCCTTCCGTGAAGAAGGACTCCGGCAGGCCGGCACCGCTGGCCTCCAGCTTGTCCATGAAATTCGGCTTAAGTCCCGTAATCAAGAAGCGCCCGTGTCCCTGGCCTGTCTCATCCATACGGGACTGCTGATAGCGGAAGATATCCTGCAGGGTGATGGTATCTCCCTCCATGCGCTGCACCTCCGTGATATAGGTAATCTTGCGGCTGCCGTCCCGCATGCGGGACTGGTGCACAATAAGGTCAATGGCCGAGGAAATCTGCTCACGGATGGCCCTCACCGGCAGTTCCAGACCGCTCATCAGCACCATGGTTTCCAGACGGGAGAGCACATCCCTGGGGGAATTGGCATGGGCGGTGGTAAGGGAACCGTCATGGCCCGTATTCATGGCCTGCAGCATATCCAGGGCCTCCCCCGTGCGCACCTCACCCACGATAATGCGGTCGGGGCGCATGCGCAGGGCATTGCGCACCAAGTCGCGGATGGTAATCTCCCCGTGGCCCTCGATATTGGGCGGGCGTGATTCCAGGGTGATGACATGGGCCTGCTGCAGCCGCAGCTCAGCCGCGTCCTCGATGGTAACAATACGCTCCCCCTCCGGTATAAAGGAGGAGATAACATTCAACGTTGTGGTCTTGCCGGAGCCTGTGCCCCCGGAGACCAGGATATTGATGCGTGCCTTGACGCAGGCCCGCAGGAACTGAGCCATCTTGCCCGTCAACGTGCCGAAGGAGATAAGATTCTCCACCGTAAGGGGCGTTTCCGAGAACTTGCGGATGGTCAGCACCGGCCCCACCAGAGAAAGGGGCGGGATAATGACATTTACACGGGAGCCGTCCTCCAGACGGGCATCCACCAGGGGCGAGGATTCATCAATGCGCCGCCCCAGGGGCACCAGGATGCGCCCCACCACATTCATCAGATGGGCATCGTCATGGAACTTCACATCTGTCAGCTCCAAACGGCCCATGCGCTCGATATAGACCTGCTTCGGCCCGTTTACCATGATTTCTGTTACGGAAGTATCTTGCCGCAGGGTCTCTATAGGCCCCAGGCCCAGCATCTCGTCCCGCACATCTGCCACCAGGCGAGGCCTCTCCCCCCTTGGTATGGCGAAGGGATTGGCCTCGATGGCCCGCTGGCAGTAGTCGTTGATGATGCGCTCCACCTCGGCAGGGTCAGGCTCCAGGGAACCCAGCACCTGCTGCTCCGCCGGGGTCATTTCCTCCACGATGCGCTGATGGATATCGTGCTTCAAGCGCAGGTAGGCTTCTTCCTCGCCTCTTTCCTCGCTCGCCTCCTCCCGGGCAGCGAAGACCCGCAGTTGTTCATTTGTCCCATCCTTGCGCCCCAAGCGCGTCAAAAGCGACATTGCGTTGCCCCTCCATAAAAAAGCGTCAATCTATATACGCAACACATATTTGCTTATGTATCGCTCTTGTGTTCGTTTTCATTATACATGGAATAGTCCACCTGCAGAGTCATTCCCTCATCTGCGGTGCTGCTGCCGTTCACCAGTTTAGATATTCCGTTCAATGCTTTGGCAAAATAATTGCCGTTTGTATTTAGCTTCACACGGATTGTAACTTTGACCGTGCCATTATCTTCGCTTCCCGTGCCGTCCACTGTACTTATATTGAAAGTCTCCGGCGGCCAGACAAAAAAATCAACAGGTGGCTTCGCCGCGTTACTGCCTTTGTATCTGGCAATTATAGCATCGTACTTATCCTGTAGCTGACTTTTTTTCGCATCGACCAGAGATGCCTCCCGGGCACTGCTTCGGGCCATATTAGACACCCATAAATAATCAGAAAAAGCCATACTGAAATAGAACAAGCCCATCAGTATAAACAAAAGCAGGGGCAGCACCAAGGCAAATTCCACAATGGCTTGACCCGATCGGAAATACCTCATACTGCTGCCCCCCTGCCTGAAATTACTCCACAATACCAAGAGAATGCCAATATCTGGCCTGAACCGCAACCAACCTCATGGGGTACCCCCCGTACCACCCGTTCCACCGCCTGTGGTAGTTCCACCGCCTGTGGTAGTGCCGTTCAGTGCATTGATGACTTTATTGAATGCGGTATTCAGTGCCTCACCAAGCCCCTTATCCGTGCTAGTGCTAAGCACTGCTGCTGCAATAGCAACCACAAACACCAGGATCAGAGCATACTCCACAATGCCCTGGCCCTTATTATTCAGGTAGCGTAAATTGATGTACCTAAGAATTTCTTTCATCGAAATCTCCTCCTTATTGCAGATTCAATGTAAAATGTAAATAATAAGGCACTTAGACCTTAATATCGACCAACCTTCTTATAATCAGGAAGCCCAGGAGTTCCAATCCGCCTGCTATTGCCATAGCCAATCGCCCCAGCGGCTCGTCTATCAATGGCCGCAAATAGCCAGGATTGACAACTGCCATAAAACCGGCCAAGGCCACGGGCAGCAGCGCCAATATCACACCGGACAGCCGTCCCTGGGCGGTCAGTGCCAGCACCTCCCGCCGCATGCTGATGCGCTCGGCGATGGTGCCGCTGATGGTGTCCAGCACCTGGGCCAGGTTGCCCCCCACCTGCCGCTGGATCAGCACCGCCGCGATAACCAGCTCGAAATCAGGGCTGCCCACCCGCTTCTGCATATTGCCCAAGGCTTCCTCCAGGGACAGGCCCACATTGGTCTCGCTGATGACCTTCTCCACCTCATAGGAGGCCGGGGCATCCATTTCCTTTGCCACCAGCTCGAAAGCCTGCATAAAGCTGAAGCCTGCCCTGAGAGCGTTGGCGATGGTGGTAAGCATATCACAGAGCTGATTGGTAAAAGCATTCCTCCTTCCTTCGATACATTTCTCCAGCCAGGCCAGACCCAGGAGGACGCCCCCCATAAAGCCAAACAGCAAAGCCAGAGGCGCAAGGGTCAGGGCAAAGGCCACCAGGCCGCAGATGGCACCCAGAAGAATCAACAGAATCTCAAACTCAGAGCCTAAGAGGGGCCAATCCACCTGCTGCATCTTCAGGTCGAAGCGGCTCCTGCCGATAAGCCCCCGGAAACCGCCCGCCAGGCTGCGCAGCATTTCCCACATGCGTTCCTTTGGCTCTAAAACCACCTCCCCTCGGGAAAGATTCAAGGGCTGCACCGACTGCTCCGAAATGGAAGCCAGCCGCCGCGCCACCTGGGTGCGTTCCCTAGTGCGGGCGCGGAAGAACAGGGCCAGCAGGGAAAAGCAGAACACACTCACCAGGCAAGCCAGTAAGATTTTCACTGCGCACCCACCTCCGGCCCCCACTTAATCTGCCGTTCCTTCGGCCTCATTATATCCTGGGCGAGCTTCCCTACCCGCTGGGCCATGGTGCTGTCCGGCTGGATATCCAGGGCCATGCGCCCATTATCCGCAGCCGTTGCCACCATTTCATAGTCGTTGGGGATGATGGAGGTCACGGCTGTACCCAGCAGGTGGCTAAGCTCCTCCTGAGCCGTCTTATCGCAGGGCTCCACCCTGGTGAAGACCGGGAAGACCCGCTCCCGCCAGTCAGGCCAGTCCTGGAAGATTTCCAGGGCACGGCGCATATGCTCCATTTCATAGGCCCCATTCACCATGGAGACCACAAAGACCTTATCCGCCAGCTCCGCCGCCGCTATGGAAGTGGGATTGAAGCCCGAGGGCAGGTCAATCAGTATGTAGCGGAAAAGATTCCGGGACATCTGCACCACAGCCTCGAAGGCGGGAATGGGCACCTGGTCGATGAGGTTCGGCGTCTGGGTGCCGCACAGCACATGCACGTTTTCCGAGATATCCGCAAAATAGGGCCTGAGGGTCAGGGGCGAAAGGAACTTCACATCCCGCACCGCCTCCACGATGGTGGATTTTGCCTGCAAATTGAAGAAAACCGCCAAATCGCCGAACTGCAGATCTGCGTCAATGATACCCACCTGGGCACGGGAGCGGCGGGCCAGAGCCTGGGACAGATTCGCAATCAGGGTGGTCTTGCCGCTCTTGCCCTTGGGGCTGAAGAAGGCCAGCACCTCGCAGCCGGTCTCCAGGCCGTTTTTCGCGTAGGCCGCCACTGCCGACCTGAGATCCTCCGCCGTGAAGGGCTTCAGGATATAGCCCCTGGCCCCCGCCTGCACCAGATGGGACACGTTCTGTGCCTGCCATTTCGTGCTCATGCAGAGAATGGCAGCGCCAGGAAAGTTTTTCGTGAAATCCGGCAGCGCCGCCAGGATGTCCGTACCGTCACTGTCCAGCAGGATGAGGCTGGGCTGGTAGACATGGCCTTCCCCCAGGGCCTCGGAGATAGTGCGGCAGCGCCCCACCAGCTCAAAGTCCTCCATCTGGGTGATGACCTGGGCCAGCCGCTCCAGCATCAGCCTGTCCCCCTCCACCAGCATTACTCTGGTAGCCATCCGCTATCCTCCTATCTAAATATACGTTTCAGCCAGGAGCCGCCCTCCTCCGCCTCCGCTTCGATTGCCCCTTGGCGGTTCAGGCAGCGATTGACCAGATCCCGCAGGGAAACAGCCAGGGGCGCTCTTGGGTCGGCCAGCACCAGAGGCACGCCGTCCCGCAGGGAGGCGCTGGCCGCCCGGAAATCATTGGGCAGCACATGGTAGAATTTCTCATCCAGCAGCCGCTCCACATCCTCGCGGCTGATGCGGGTCTTGGCCCCCATGCGGTTCAGCACCAGGCGGATCTTGCTCCTGTCATAGTTCAGGCTTTTCAAGGTTTCATGACCCACCTTCATATTGCGGATGGTGGGAATAAAGTCCACGATGCCCAGGAACAGCACCAGGGTCGCCATGTCCAGCATGGCAAGGTTCAGGGCGCTGAAGGTGGATGAGGTGTCTATCACCACATAATCGAATTCCTCCCGCAGCTGCAGCACCGCCTTCTGCATAGCTTCCACGTCTATGTTATAAGCCTGCTCCAGCTTCAGGGGGGAGGACAGCAAAGCAAAGTGCACGTTACGGTAACTGTACTCCGTCAGGCAGTTCATCACCGAGGCACCTTTGTTCCTCTTTAATGCCTCCTGCCAGTCGTAGACCGTCCGCTCCGGGGAAAGATGCAAATAATACCTGGCATCGCCGAATTGGAGATCCAGATCCACCAAACAGACCCTGGCTCCCTCCCTGGCCAGCTCAGAAGTTATATTGCAGCTGACCAGGGTCTTGCCCACCGCCGAGGACGTACTGAAAAATGTCAGGATAACACCTTGCAAGCCTTCAGCCATACCCCAGCCTCCTTATCTAAAATATTTCCGTCATTTCTTCAGGTACTTGCCCAGGATGGAATTATCTGCCTGAGCGGGAGCCGCCTCCGTCTGGCTCTGCTCCTCCCCGGCCATCTCCTGGGCAACATTCTGGCTGTCCTCTGGCTGGGCAGCCGCCGGCTTTCTCAGGTACTTGCCCAAGATGGATTCCTCCTGCCTGGGAGCTGCCTCGTTTTCGGCAGGCTCCGGCTCGGGGGGATTCAAATCTACCTGCTCCATGGCCTTTGCCTGTGCCCTGGTCGTCTCGTAAGTCTCCTTCATCTTACTGCCCATACGGGCCGGTGTGCCTTCGTCAACCACCCTGGGAGTAATCAGGATAATGATTTCAGATTTCTTGCGGGTGGTATTGCTGTACTTGAAGAGATTGCCCAGGATGGGAATATCTCCCAACAGGGGAAGCTTGGTGATGTTTTTCGCGTCCTCCGAATTCAGGAGGCCCCCTATGGCCATGGTCATGCCCGAAGGAATGTTCACCATGGTCTCAGCCGCCCGCTTGGCCAGGGCCGGCATCCTGAAGCCATCGGACTCCACCGCATTGGCCCAGTCCAAGCGGCTGACGGAGGCCAGGAGGCGGCTGGTAATGTTGCCGTCACTGTCCACCTCCGGGCGCACCAGCTTCAGCTCGATACCGTAGGTCTTGAACTCCGTTTCCGTGCCGCCGTTGTTGTTCTTTTTCTGGTAGGGCATCTCGCCGCCCACCAGGATAGCAGCCGTCTTGCCGCTCATGGTGGTGACATTGGGGCGGGAGACCACCCTGGCACGGCCATTGGTAATCAAGGCGTGTATCTGGGCATTGATTTGGGAGAAATGGGTATAGAGCCAGTTACGGGTGAACCAGTTGCTCCCCTTATCACGGGTACCGCTGTAGCTCTCCCCTGCGTAGAAAGAACCTGCACTGCCGTCTGTAGATGTGCCGGAGGGATTCTTGTAGATGCCGCTGTAGGTGATACCCAGTTCCTTGGCATCATCGGAGTCAATCTCTATGACCTGGGCCTCGATATTGATCTGCTCCGGATTGGAAAGTTCCAGCAGATTGATGATATTGGGATTTTCCAGTTCCTCATCTGCATCAAGCCCCAGATCGTCTATGACATCCGTCCTGATGCTGTTACTGCTGCCGCTGCTGGTCTTTTTCGCTGCCGTAGCGGATTTATTATCCACATACAGGGAAGCGATATGGAAGGCCATATCCTTCTCCCGCTGGTTCTCCACCACGCCCCGCAGCAGCACCCTGCCGTTGGCCATCTGCACCCTCACCCCTGGCAGGTTGATAGCCCGCTGGATAGCCAGGGCCAGACCATTGTCATCCGGCGTGACGCTTACCACATAATCATAGCGCATGCCATCTGCAGTCCAGAGCATCAGGCTGGTGGTGCCCTTCTGCAACCCCATGATATTGATTTCACTGCTGCTGAGAGCCTGCACATCGGCTATGGAAGGATTGGTGACGGCTATTCGCACGATGGTCGCCCCCAAATTCAGGTAGCGGGCTTCGTTCATCTGCAGCACCAAGGGCTGTGAAGCCGCCGACACCTGCGCCGGCGCGTAAAAGGCAGTTGCCGAAGCCAAAAAGCCCAGGGCAATGGCCTGCCGCAAATATGCTGTATCTGCCATTATCATTTAGCCTCCGATCTCGTGCCAGGGCCCCTGAAAATCTGAATGCCGTAATTGCCGCCCTGGGCTGCCGGGGCCGCCACGGGAGCCGCGGGAGCTGCCGCAGGAGCGCTCTGGGCTTGGCGCTGCACCGGCGCCGGGGCAGCAGGCTGCGCCTGGCTGCGGGCTGCTGCGCTGTCCACCAGGGACACATAGCCCGTGTCCAGCACTACTGCCTCCGTGGGGCGGTAGGGCCGCAGAGCCAGATAAATCTTGCCCTCCTGGGAGACCGTGGCCAGCTTCAGGGCCTGAGTGGGCAGCAGGGCCAGGGTTGCCGTGGCAGGACTGCCCACGGAGCTTTCCGAACCGTCCCCCTTGGCGTCGGCTTTCGCATCCACACTGTTAATGGCCAGCAACAGCACATCCTGGAGGAAGAGCTTGCCCTGGACAGTATTGTCATTTCTCTTGCCGGAGATGACCATCACATCCACATGATCGCCTGGCCGGGCAAAACCCGCCACCCCTGTCACATCAGAGACACCTACAGACACCGCGCGGCAGTCGGCAGGTATACTGCCCACAAATCCTGCCATTTTGGATTCCAGGAGTTTCCTGCTGGTCAGTATATCCCCCTTCATAATGGCAATGCCGGCGGTCTTGCCCAGCACCTCATTCGTCCTGCGCAAAGCACCGACAGGTGCCATGTCCTCCGGAACGTCCAGCACTTCCAGCATGCTTTCGGTGATCTCCGTACGCTCAGGTATATCCTGGGCGGCCCTGACCACCTTTATGACAGGAGACTGCTGGAAAGGCACAGGCTGCGACTCGCCCCCCGGCAGCCAAATATAAACAAGTATGCCAAGGAGACAGCTTGCTGCCGCAGCTATCAGCAGCCACTGGCGATAAGTCACCTTCGCCAGCATCCCCCGCCATCCCTTAGCGGAATTCATCGGCTTCACTTTCATCCCAGCCCCTTTTGAAAAGCTAATCTATATTTGTAATGCTTAATCAATTTTATTATACACTTTTCTGAGAAAAATGGAAGAAGTATGAAGAAAATATCGGAAAATATTGCGACAATCTGCCGGAAACATTATCATGGAAGAAAGAAAAAATTGCAAATTCAGGAGGCGCATTTCTTTGAATATCAGCATGGCTGTGGCCACCGTACTCACCTTTATCTGCCAACTGCTGCTTATTGCCATCACCTATTGGGATCTGCGGGAGCAGTTGATCTACAGTCGGCATTTGCTGCCCCTGGCCCTCTGCGGCCTTGCCGCCGCCCTGCTCTCCGTCCCGGAGGGGCAGCTTATGGCCAGGGCCCTTGACTCACTGCTGGCCGCTGCGGCAGGCTTCCTCTCCTTCCTGCTTCTGGCCGTCCTCACGGGGGGCGGCATCGGCGGCGGCGATATCAAGCTGATGGGAGCACTGGGCCTCTGGCTGGGCACGGAAAAACTTCTCCTGGTCGCCCTGGCAGGCTGCCTGCTGGGGGGGCTTTTCGCCCTCCTCGCCCTGCTCACGGGACGCAAAAAAAGAGGTGAAGCCATCCCCTACGCTCCCGGCTTCACCCTGGCTGCCCTCGCTGTATCTTTGGCCGCCTGTTATACTCGTTAAAGAAAAAATATAATCGTGACAGCGAACCTCATCCACCGCTTACACCAGAAACATGCCACCGGCATGTTTCTACCCTTCCCCATAGGGGAAGGCTTTTTATCAATCGCTTTTTATAATGAGCGTACCAATAAAAGAAGGAGCAAGAGATTTTTCCCTCGCTCCCTGTATTCAGTCAAGCACATACACCGTCACATTGCGACGGCCAAAGTCCATGCACTCATCATAGTTTTCCATGCAGAGGTCGATGCGATCGCCGTAGATGGCCCCGCCTGTGTCCGCTGCAATGGCCTCACCGTAACCCGGTATGTAGAGGCGCGTCCCCAAGGGAATCACGCCCGTATCCACAGCCGCCACGCCGCGCCTTGCGGCCATGCCGGAGGCGGTCAGTCCTTCCGGGCTGCCATCGGTGGGCAGATAGGCAGTAGCCTCCATGGTGTAAACCGCGCTGTAGCGGGAAACGCCGCGGGATGTCTCCACCTGCCGCTCACGGGCTTCCCTGGCCAGGCGATCAGCCTCGATTTTGGCTGCGCTGTCCCGGACAGCTATGCTGAGGTTGGCCCCAACTTTCGTATCCATGCCTGGGGCTGCTTCGATATCCCCCAGAGTGTAGCCAGCTTCCTGCAGGACTGCGGCAACAGTCTGCTTGCTGGTAAGAACCTGTGTCTTCTGTCCCTGGTACTCTATGGTCACCGGGACAGCACGGTAAACATTCAGTACCGTGGTCTTGTCATCGAGCTTTTTGAGTTCGTATTCATCTCCGGCGCCGAGTTTTACGCCGGCCTTGGCCAGCAGCAAGTGCGGGCTCGTACGGTTTGTGCTGAGCTTGACGGAGCCCCCGTCAACGTTCACAGTCACCTGGTGCGTTTCTGTCGGCATTTTTATGCTGGTGAAACCAGTATTCAGCAGCATCATCGCAGAAAGCGCGCCGACCATAATAACCTTCCTGTGTTTGTCGTTAAAGCGCATATATCGCTTCAGACTCATCAAATCCCCCCTCAGGAATCTCGGGTGGCACAGCGCGCCCGGCCAAATTCACGGGCGCTCGGAGACTCCTCCGACGGGCTGCTCCATCCTTGTGGATTGCGGCTATCAATCAGAAGTATGTTCCAGTTGATGTGGCCTTTTAGGGGCTACCCCTTTGGCCAGGTACTATTCTCCCACTAAAGGCTGAAAATAACCTGAAAAATGGGCTTATGATGGCACAAAGAAGGAAATTTAGGATTCTTACCTCCACTTTTTCTCAAAAAGCACTGTTACGGCTGAATTAGTCCGTACAGTTCGCACGCATTTGCCGTGGTTTTGGCAGCGATTTCCTCCAGTTCCGCTCCCCGCAGCTCCGCCACCTTCTCCGCCACATAGCGCACATAAGCTGGCTCGTTGCGCTTGCCCCGCATGGGCACAGGTGCCAGATAGGGTGCATCCGTCTCCAGCAGCAGGCGCTCCAGGGGCACCTCCCGCACAAGTTCCGGCAGCGCTTTGGCATTCTTGAAGGTCAGGGGACCGTCCACGCCGATATAAAAGCCCAGCTTCAGCATCTCCCGTGCCGTCTCCAGGCTGCCTGAATAGCAGTGCAGCACCCCCCTTAAGCCCCGCCCCTCCCGCTGCAGGATGGCCAGCGTATCGCCGTGGGCCTCCCGGTCATGGATACAAACGGGCAGGTGCAGTTGCCTGGCAAGATCAAGCTGCCGCACGAAAATCTTCCGCTGCAGGGCGCGACGCTCCTGGTCTTTTTCCCAGTAATAATCAAGCCCTATTTCGCCAATGGCCACCACCCTGGGTTCCTTTGTCCAGGCCGCAAGGCGCTCATCATCGGCAGTCCCCAGCTCATAGGCCTCCTCCGGGTGAATGCCCACGCCTGCGTAAACGCCTTCGTACTCTGCCGCAAGCTCCACAGCCCTGGCAGAGCTTGCCATGGTATCTCCGAAATTTATCAGCCGCGTGACCCCGGCAATACGGGCGCGTTCAACCGCTGCAGCTTCCTCTCCCTGAAATTTCTCGTCATTCAGATGGGTATGGGTATCTACAAATTCCATGCCTGCCTCCTGTAAAAAAAGTCCTCCCCGCAAAGGGAGGACGCCTGCAATTTATGCTCTTACTGCTTCTTTTCGTTCAGCTTTCTCTGGGCTTCGCGCTTGGCTTTCTTAGCGGCCTTATTTGCCGCCGCCTGCTCTTTGGCGGCTTTTTTCGCCGCTGCCGCATCATCTTCCGCCTCAATGCGCGGGAAGAGCTGCTGGGCCTCGCCTGCCTTGTGCCCGGCGGGGATGCCGCCCCAGGACTCGATATCCGTCAACTGCACCTCTGCAAAAGGCTTGACCTCCTCCAGGGCAAGCTGCGCCCATATTTTCCTCCCGGTATCCGGCATGTAGGGAGAGATCAGCACTGCAATCTGGCGCAGGGACTCGGCCAGATTATAGAGCACATTAGCAAGTTCCTGTTTCCTGCTATCGTCCTTCGCCAGCGCCCAGGGAGCCGTCTCGTCAATGTACTTGTTTGCCCGAGAGACAAAGGCCCAGACCTTCTTCAGGGAGGGGGAAAGCTCCATCCTCTCCATGTTCTCGCGGTAGAACTTCACCGTCTCCGCCGCATCGGATTTCAGGCTCCTGTCGATTTCGCTTTCGCCCTGGGGTGCTGCCAAAATGCCCTCCTGGAATTTCTTCGCCATGGACAGGGTGCGGTGCAGCAAATTGCCCAAATCATTGGCGAGGTCGGAGTTGATGCGCTCGATCAGTGCATCCCGTGAGAAATTGCCGTCCTGGCCCAGGTTGATTTCCCGAAGCAGGAAATAGCGGATGGCATCCGCACCGAACTCGTCAATCAGCAGCAGCGGGTCTACCACATTGCCCTTGGACTTCGACATTTTGTCCCCATCCACAATAAGCCAGCCATGGCCGTAGACCTTCTTGGGCAGGGGCAGATCAAGGGCCATCAGGATGCAAGGCCAGATGATGGTATGGAAACGCACGATTTCCTTGCCCACCAGATGCAGGTCTGCCGGCCAGTATTTATTGAACATCTCCTGGTTGTCCAGGAAGCCGATGGGGGTCAGGTAATTCGTCAGCGCATCGAACCAGACATAGATGACATGCTGCCTGCCGTCCTCATCCGGCGGCATGGGCACCGGCACGCCCCAGGTGAAGGAGGTGCGGGAAATGCACAGATCCTCCAGCCCCTGCTTGATGAAGTTAATCATCTCATTGCGGCGGGATTCCGGCTGGATAAAATCCGGAGTTTCCTCTATATATGCCAGAATGCGGTCTGCATAATTGCTCATTTTGAAGAAATACGCCTGCTCCGACACCTCCTGCACCGGGCGATGGCAATCCGGGCAGCAGCCATTCTCGTCCAGCTGGTGCTCAGTCCAGTAACTCTCGCAGGGGGTGCAGTACTGGCCCTTGTATTCCCCCTTGTAGATATCACCCTTGGCATAGATGCGGCGAAAAATTTCCTGCACTACCTTCTGGTGGCGCTCCTCCGTGGTGCGGATGAAATCATCATTGGAAATGCCCAGGCGGCGCCAGAGTTCCTGAAAGCCAGCAACAATCTTGTCCACATACGCCTGCGGCGTCACACCTGCTTCCTCTGCCTTCTGCTGTATCTTCTGGCCGTGCTCATCGGAGCCGGTCAGGAAAAACACGTCATACCCTGCCAGGCGCTTGAAACGCGCAATCGTATCCGCCAGGGTCGTGCAGTAGGCATGACCGATATGCAGCTTCGCGCTTGGGTAGTAAATCGGGGTGGTGATGTAGAATGGTGTCTTAGCCATGAATATACGTCCTCCTGAATAAATACAAGCATGTGCCAAAAGAAACACAAAGCAAAAGCCGCCTATCAGCTGATAAGCGGCTGCTACCGTGTTGGCTACCGCGCGGGGTAAGCAGTCCCGCTGGTGAATGCCAAATGGCTTCCTTCTTTGTAGCCCTAGTATAGCATATTGCGACTCAGAATGCTATACTTAATTTGGCTACTGCCTGGAAAGGTGGTGAGAGCCAATTGGCTAAATCCTTCTTTGTTTCGTTCGCGGCCAGTGTTGCCGCAGCCTTGTTCATGCAGTTTTTGGTCTGGATAGCAAGGTAGGCAGTGCCTGAAAACCAGCAAACCTGAGCCTTAAGCAAGCTGCAGGGAGAGGAGAGCCGCCGCAGGGCGGCTCTTTTCGTCTGTCATTCCTCCTGGGGAGCCTTGACCCTGGCCAGCAGAAAGGCCATGCAGCCCAGCAGGCAGGCAAAACCGGCGGCCAGCCCCAGCCAGCCACTGGCAGTCACTCCATCGATGATGTAGCCTATCAGGCTGCAGACTGCCACAACCAGCACATAGGGTATCTGGGTGCTGACATGGTCGATATGATGGCACTGGGCGCCTGCAGAGGCGAGGATGGTGGTATCCGAAATCGGCGAGGCATGGTCGCCTCCCACTGCACCGGACAGGATAGCCGCCACGCAGACCACCAGCATATTGGCATCCTCCGTGCCCAGCACCGCAATGGCAATGGGGATCAGGATGCCGAAAGTCCCCCAGCTTGTACCTGTCGCAAAGGCCAGGCCCATAGCCACCAGGAAGAAGATAGGCGGCAGGAACATCACGATAGCCGCATGGGTGCTGACAAAGGCGCCGACAAAGCCGCCGAGATCAAGATACTTGTCACTGCAAATCCCGGACAGCGTCCAGGCCAGGCACAGGATGAAGATAGCAGGCGTCATGGCCTTGAAGCCGGCACCGAAGCTGTCACAAAAGGAATTGAAGGTAATGACCCTGCGGGGCAGATACAAAAGCCCCGTGAATACGAAGGCAATAAAAGCCCCCAATACCAGGGATTTCGAGGAATCGCAGTTCGCGAAAGCATCTGCGATGCTGCAAGGTTCCTCGCCCCAGAGGCCACCCGTGTACAGCATGCCGAACACGCAGGCACAGATCAGCACCAGGAGAGGCAGCATCAGGTCAGCCAGCTTGCCGCGACCGGCCTCGCCATGCTGTGCCATATCCGCATCCTGATATTCCTCCGGTATCTTGAACTGCTCCGCATTAGAGCGGATGCTGTGGGCCATGGTGCCGAAATCACGCCCGCTCCAGACAATAAAGGCCATAAAGCACAGGGTCAGCAGTGCATAGAGGTTGAAAGGGATTGTCTGCAAAAAGAGGGAAAAGCCGTCAATGCTGCTGCCCTCCGGCAGGGAGGAACCCACCGCCGCTGCCCAGCTGGATACGGGAGCGATGATGCAGATAGGTGCCGCCGTAGCATCAATGATATAGGCCAGCTTCGTCCGGGCAATCTTAAACTTATCCGTGACCGGGCGCATGACAGTGCCCACAGTCAGGCAGTTGAAATAATCGTCTATAAAGATGACAAGCCCCAGAAGGGCCGTGACCACCTGAGCGCTCCGCTTGCTACTGATAGTGCGCGAGGCCCACTCGCCATAGGCCCGTGTCGCCCCCGAACGGGTGATGGCGGCAACCAGGATGCCCAGGATAACCAGGAAAACAAGGATATTGACATTACCGCCGACCTTATCCCCCATCACCTGGAACATCGTCAGGATAGACTCCAGGATATTGCCTCCCGTAAAGAGCAATGCCCCGGAGAAAATGCCGATGATCAGCGACATGTAGACTTCCTTCGTCCACAGCGCCAGGATAATGGTGATAACCGGCGGCAGGATTGACCAGGCCGTTTGTGCCATTTGCATTTCCACCTCTGTAAAAATGAAATTTAAATGAATGAATCCATTTTATATCATTTTTCTCATAGCGGCAACACATTTTTTGCCAGGAATCACCCCTGCAAGGCGCTGAACGCGTCGGCCAGGCAGGCAAACTCCTGCAAGGAAAGTGTCTCTCCCCGGCGGGCGGGGTCAAGATTGGCACGCTCCATGGCACCCTGCACCTGCTCCTTGGGAAAGCCCCCTCCCTTCAAGGCATTGGCCAGGGTCTTGCGGCGCTGGCCGAAGGCGGCCCTGGCCACGCGGAAAAACAGCTTTTCATCCTGCACGGCCACAGCAGGCTGCGGACGCACCTTGCAGGCTATGACCACACTGTCCACCTCCGGCGCGGGGATGAAGGAACGGGGGGGCACGTCCAGCACGATAGCCGGCTCGGTGTAATACTGCACTGCCACCGACAAGGCGCCGTAGGTTTTATTGCCGGGCCTTGCCACCATACGCTCCGCCACTTCCTTTTGCACCATAGTCACCAAATGGGTAATGGGAAGGTGCTGCTCAAGCAGAGCCATCAGGATGGGGGTCGTGATATAGTAGGGCAAATTCGCCACTACCTTGAAGGCTCCCTCGCCCATCAAAGCAGGAATATCCGTCTTCAGTATATCACCCGGCACAATGCGCACATTAGCGTAACCCTTCAGCGTTTCTGCCAGCACCGCCGGCAATTTCTTATCCAGCTCCACAGCCGTGACCTCCGCCTCCGCCTCGGCAAGAGCCTGGGTCAAGGTGCCAATGCCGGGGCCAATCTCCAGCACCTTGTCCCCCGGCTCCACTGCGGCGGCCTCCACGATGCCGCGCACAATGCCGGCATCAATCAGGAAGTTCTGCCCCAATCTCTTGCTGGCATGCAGGCCAAATGCTTTCAGGATGTGCTGAGTGACCTGGCGGCTCGCTATTTGCGGGTGGAGTGTCTTTTCTTCCTGCCCGTTCATTTGTCCTCCTTATCGAGCTGTGCCACGGCCTGCTCGAATTCGTCGCGGGTGATGCCATAGTGATTCAGACGCTTCAGGAAAGTCCTGGCATTGGCAAAGCCCAAGCCCAGAGCGGCCCCGGCCCTGGCCCTCCGCCTGACGGCGTCACTGCCGCCGGACAGCCCTGCCCTGATAAGGTCAGAGCTGGAAAACTCATTGGAAGGCTCAAAACTCAGGGTGTGCACCTTTTCCAGCGCCTTGCGGATGGCTTCGGGGCCTGCCTGCTCTATGCCGATATCGTCATTGGCAGTTGCCTCCTCCACCGGCACGAAGGCATGCTTCGCCTCCGGGAAACGCTTGGCCAGGAAGGCCCTGATGCGCTCCCCTGCCGAATCCGGGTCGGTCAGGATGATGATGCCCCGCTTCCTATACGCTTCTTCAATGTTCTTCAGGGCCTGCTTCTTCAGGTTGAAGCCTTCGGTTATCAGGCAATCGGCCTCCACCGCCTTGTCAATCGCGGCCACATCCATCTTGCCTTCCACCACCAATACTTCCTTAATCAACGTTATGCTCCTTATAGTACCTGCTTCACGATTTCATAGACATCTGCATGGATGTCCTCAACCCGGCGCGGCTCGCCCTTTTCACTGCATTTGACCCTGGCCCAGCCGTATTTTGCGGCCAGTTCCAGGTAGGCGGCATGGCAGCGGTGCAAATAGCCCTTATCACTCTCGTGAATATCCTGGGCCTGGCCGCCTGCCGCTGCCCTGGCCGCTATCAGCCTGTCCGCCACCTCCGGCGCCATATCCAGGAACACCACCAGATCCGGCACAGGCAGCCCCAGCTTCCTGAATTCATAATCCCAGAGCCAGGCCAGGAAGGACTCCCGCTCCTCGTTATCCGTCAGCTTCACCGCCTGATGCACCATGTTGGAGGTAGTATAGCGGTCTGCCAGGATTATATCCCCTGCCTCATAGTATTTCTGCCATTTCGTGCGGTAGGATGCGTAGCGATCAGCCGCAAAGAAGGTGGAGGCTGCATAGGCATTGACATCCCCCGCATGGTCGCCGAAATCTCCACGCAAGTACATGCGCACCAGCATGGAGCCTTCCGCCCTATAATCAGGAAATTCCACGCGATGTACGCGCCGCCCCTCGCCTTCCAGATGCTCATAGAGGGCCTGTGTCTGGGTAGCCTTGCCGGAGCCGTCCCCGGCTTCAATGATAATCAGCTTGCCTTTCATACCTTCACCACCTTCAAGGTCTGCAATGAGCAATCCGAGGGGCCGACAACTTTCAGCCCCAGGGCCTGCTGCTCACGGATATAGGCCAGGACTTCGCCCTCGATGCGATCTCCCGGCACCAGCAAGGGAATCCCCGGCGGATAGAACATCACCTGCTCCGCCGCGATGCGGCCTGCGGCTGATGCCAGGGGCACCGGCTCCTTCGGAGCGAAGAAGGCTTCACGGGGCGTAAGGACGCTCTCGCCATAGTGGGGCTGCCCCAATACCTCTGCCTGACTTCCCTTTCCTGCCCCCACAAGGGCAGGAGCCGCCGCTGCCAGTGCCTGCAGCGCAGCCAGCAGCCTGGCAGTCTCTGCCTCCGTATCCGCATAGGAGATAATAAAGAGCAGATTCCTGGCATCTGCCAGCTCACACTGAATCTTCTGCTCATGGCGCAGATAGCCTTCGGCCTCCGGGCCGGAAAGGCCCAGTCCGGCCACGCTGACCGTGACCTTGGTCACATCCAGCCCTGCTGCCCCAGGGCGGCTGAAATACTCTGCTCCCGGCGACCAAAGGCCGGGTATCTCATTGATTGCGGCCCGCAGCCCCTCCGCAAGCCCCACGGCCCTGGCTGCCAGCGCCTCGCCCTCCTCGGCCATCTGTAACCTGGCTATATCCAGGGATGCCAGCAGCAACTGGTTCGGACTGGTGGACTGCAAAAGGCTCAGGCTCTCGCGGATGCGCTCCCTGTCCACGGGGCAGTCCTTGTGTACTAATAGCATGGAGGTCTGGGTCAGGCTGCCCAGCAGCTTATGGGTACTGGTAGCTGCCATATCCGCCCCCGCCGCGATAGCCTCCTGGGGCAAGGCGCGGGAAAAAGGCAAATGGGAGCCATGGGCCTCATCCACAAGCAGCACTAAACCGCCCTCATGCACAAGCCGGGCCAGCCCCGCCAAATCTGCAGCCACTCCGTAATAGGTGGGATAGACCAGCACCAGGGCCCTGGCCTTTGGATGTGCCTCCACGGCCTGCCTGACAGTCTCCGCTGCCAGACCCAAGGGTGTGCCAAGCCGCGCGTCATACTCCGGCTGCAGCCAGACAGGCCGTGCGCCTGTAAGCGCCATGGCTCCCACGATGGAGCGATGGGCATTGCGCGGCACGAGCACCGTCTCTCCGGGATTCAGGGCTGCCATCAGCATTGCCTGGATAGCACCGGTGGTGCCATTGATGCAAAAATGAGCCTCTGCCGCGCCGTAGAGTTCTGCCGCCAGCTTTTCTGCCTCCCTGATGCAGCCTGTGGGCCTATGCAGGTCATCCAGTTCCTCCATCAGGGAGACTTCTTCCCGCAGGCCCTCTGCCGTAATCAGTTCACGCAGCAGCGGATGGGCGCCGAGGCCCTGCTTGTGCCCCGGCGTATGAAAGGCCAGGGCACCGTCTGCGGCGTAAGCACGCATGGCATCTGCCAGAGGAGCATATCCTTGCTTCATCCTTGCCTCGCTCACTTCTTCCCCTTGCCCGTATCCTCGGCCTGCTTGCGCGGCACCCGCAGTTGCACCCTTGTGCCCTTGCCCGGCACGGAAGTCAGCCGGAATTCCGCCCCGATGATGCGGGCGCGTTCCTCCATGCCAATCATGCCGAAATGCCCCATTTGCCTCGGCTGCTCCTCCGGGATTTCCCCAGCTTTTTTCAAGCTGCGGGACATTTCCTCATCGGTAGGCGGCTCTCCGGGCTTGCGGGCGGGAGCCTGCCTTGGCTCCTCCTCCGGCTCCGGTTCCTCTGCGGCACTGGCAAGTTCCTCCTTGCGCGCCTCCACATCGAAGCCCTGGCCGTGATCCTCAATCAGCACAACCAGAGCCCCCTGGGTGTAGCGCAGCCTGAGCTCGGCCTGCTTCACTCCCGAATGGTGGGCCACATTATTCAGGCTCTCCTGCACAATGCGGAAAATTGCGATCTCCACATGCTTCGGCAGCTCATACTCCTCACCATCCACAGAAAAATCCGTGGAAAGCACATTGCGGGAGGCCAGGCGGGCGATAAACTGCTGCAGGGCAGGTGCCAGGCCCAGATCATCCAGCGCCATGGGACGCATATCAAAGATAATCTGACGGACGCTGGTCAGGCAATCGCGAATCTGCTGGCGAATCTCCTGCAGGGTGCGCTTCGCCTCATCCGGCTGAAAATCCACCAATTTCTCGGCGATGGAAGTTTGGAAAATCAAATTGGCCAAATCCTGGGCCGGCCCGTCATGGATTTCACGGGACAGGCGGTAGCGTTCCTCCTCCTGGGCCTTGATGATGCGGGCGCCGATGAATTTGTCCTTCTGCACTGCCTCTATCTTCCAGACCACGCCGCTGACCTGGGTAGCCAGATAGGACAGCACCGAGCCGATAGCCATGGACAGGTGCTCAGCCTGATTCAGCATGACCTGCAGGTGGCGCAGGCGCAGCTCCAGCTTGTCCCGCTGGGCACGCAGGACATTTTCCTTCTCCCGCTCCACTTCCAGCGCCACCTGGACGTTCTTCACTTTCTCATAGCTGTCGCGGATGTGCTGCTCGGAATACTTGGCAAAGTCGCTGCTGACCATCACCAGATTCTGCCGCTCCCTCTGCTCCTGCACAGTCAGCTTGTCCACACGGGCTATGGCCTCATTGGTCCGCTGCTTGATTTCCGCCAGCATCAACCTGCTCTGCTCGACTTCGGTCTTGGCCGTCTCATAGATTTCAAAAATCTGGTTTTTATTCGATTCTATGGTTTCAATCGTGCTGTTCAGAATCTTCTTCAGTGATTGCTCACTCAAATTGCCATTCACATCGAGCAATTCCAGTGGATTTGTACCAGCCATAGTCCCCTCCTTCCTCCTATGGAACCGTTCGTCAAGAGCTTTCGGTTCTTATGCTTTCAGTGCCTGTCCTGATCCTGCGGATGCTTCTTCGTAAACATGCGCAATAAAATAAAGGCCAGCACAGCACCGGCTAAGAGATAAAGGTCATCTGCCCTGAACAGGACCTGGCTGCCTTCCTCCCCTGCCTTGACAGCGATTGCAACGATGACCAGCAGGGCTACTGCCACGTTGGTAATGATTTTGCCGTGTTTCTTGTAAAACTCTATGATGTTCTCCCCCTTCAGGAATTGTCCATGAATATTTAAAACTGCTAACAGTTTATTACAGCAGAGGCTTTTCTGCAAGCCCGACTTGCTTTTATCTGCCAAACACCGTAAAATAGTAGGTGAGAGCTTTTATACATACATACATCATATATCGAAAGGTGATCCGAAATGAGCATTTTTTCTCGCTTCCTGCCCAAGCGCAAGCCTCCCGAGATAAAGAACAATATCCCGAAGGAAAAAACGAATATCCGCAAGACATTCGGCATATACTGCCATAAGCACCACAATACCTCCGGCGACAAGCTCTGCCCCCAGTGCACTGCCCTGCTGGCCACGGTCATGACAAAAATGAACCGCTGCCCCTACGGCATCACCAAGCCGGTCTGCGACCGCTGCGACCGTCCCTGCTTCGGCGCGAAGCAGACCCGGGACTTTATGGAGATCATGAACTCCACCCAGAAAAGCATGTTCCTGCGCCATCCGGTGATGGCCTTCAAGCATAAGCTGGCCAGCATGGGCGTTGACTATGCCAAGTACCAGCAGCAGAAGAAAATCGACGACAAGGTCAAAGCCAAGGAGCAGGCCGCCAAGGAGCGGGCCAAGGAACGGAAGGGCAAGAAATAAGCCTTAATGAAAAAACGGATACGCCAGCATGGACGGCGTATCCGTTTTTTTGCCAGTTTACTTATTTCACCAAATGCAGATGGGAGCCCTGGGAGGCGGCCTCCCGCCCCGGCTGCAGGGCTGCGGGCCTGGGTGGGGGCTGTTCCTGTCCCGACTTCAGGCTGTGGTCGCAGATGTTCAGCAGAATGCCCATGGCGCTCATGGTGACAATAAGGGATGAGCCTCCGTAGCTGATGAAGGGCAGCGGCACGCCAACAACGGCAAACATGCCGCCCACCATCGCAATATTGGCAATGGCCTGGCCCATTATCAAGAGCATCACGCCCATGGCCAGCATCTGGCCGAATTCATCCGTTGCACGATTGGCCACCCGTGCGCAATAAAGCAGCAGCAGAGCGAACATCAGAAAGACGAAGAAAGCCCCGATATAGCCATGCTCCTGGCAGAAAATCGCAAAGGCGAAGTCAGTATGAGCCTCCGGCAAATATTCGTACTTGCTGACGCCGCCGCCCAAGCCCATGCCCAGTAGCCCTCCCGAACCAATGGTTGACAGGGATTGCACAGTCTGGTAGCCCACCCCCTGGGCATCTGCCCAGGGGTCAAACATCACCTTGATGCGCTCCAGGCGATAAGGCTGCAGGGCAACCAGGCCTATTACGCCGCCCACGCCCACAGCCGCACCAGCCATCAGTTCCCAGCGAGGCAAGCCCACGGTAATCAGCATCAGCACCGGTACGCCGAAAATGATGCAGGCCGTGCCCATATCCGGCTCCAGCTCCGTGACAACCGCCATCATAAAGATAATGCCAAGCTGCTTATTGAACAAACTCGGCTTGCGCCCCCGCTTGACGCAGGCCGCCAGATATGCCGAAATCAGCATGATGGAGACAAGCTTCGCGAACTCGGCGGGCTGGAAGCTGGCAGGCCCCAGGGGCAGCCACCGCTTGGCGCCGTTGATCTCCACGCCGATGACCAGTACAGCCACCAGGGCTATGAACATCAGGACGATAATACCCGGCATAAAGGGGCGCCAGTTGTGATAGTCGAGCTTGCGGCAGACAATGAAGCCAAGCAGTCCCACAAACAGCATGATGCAATGGCGCTGCAGGAAATAATAGGGATTGTCGTAATCGGTGGTAGCCAGCACGAAGCTGGAACTGAAGACATTCAGGGAGCCCAGTACCAGCAGGATAATCATAATGACGACAATGGGCTCCGCATCATTGTTCCATAGCGTCTTGCGAATGCGCAACCGAATCACCTTCTTGCGGGAAAATCACTTCGCAGCGATTGATCTTTTCACCAAAGCCGCTGAATTTGCGTTCATACTCGGTCATAATATTGTCCGGGCGGTTTTCTCCGTGCAGGTCGTAGGAAATATCGCGCACAGCGAGCCTGGCATACTCGAACTCCCCCAGGGAAAAATCAAACAAAGGACGGTTATCCGTCTTGAAATGGATTTCCCCGCCGGATGCCAGCAGGCGCCTATATTTTTCCAGGAAGGAGCGATAGGTCAGCCGGCGCTTCGCGTGGCGCTTCTTCGGCCAGGGATCGCAGAAATTGATATAGAAGCGCGCAACCTCCCCCGGCGCGAAAATTTCCTCGATATGATTGATGTCAAAGACCAGCAGACGGACATTTTTCAGCCCCTTTTCCGCTACTTTTTTCGCAGCCGTGTACAGCACAGTCTGCTGCATCTCAATACCAACGAAATTTATCTCCGGGCAGCGCTCTGCCATCTGGCTGATGAAGTCCCCCTTGCCACAGCCCAGTTCCACATGCAGGGGAGCCTCACGGCCGAACTTTTCCGCCCAGTGCCCCTTCTGCTCCTCGCCCAGCTTTGCGCCCTCGCTAGTCACAAAATCATCGAACTCATGTATGGCTTCGTCCACCCAGGGCTTTCTTCTCAGTCTCACTGGTTTCTCCTTTTCATTACTTACGGTTATTATCCAGGCCGTATTTCTTCAAATAGCGGTAAAGGGTGACGCGGCTGACATCCAAAAGATTTGCCAGGCGGCTCACATTGCCACCCGCCGCCTTCCAAGCCTTCACAAACACTTCCTTATCCTCTTTCCACTTATTGTCAGGCTTCACATCCCCCATCAGCGAGATATCCTGGGGACGGATTTCCCCGCCCTGGGTGTTGAAAAAAGCATATTCCATCACGCTTTGCAACTGCTTGATATTGCCTGGCCAATCGTAGCCCACCAGCTTCTGCTCAGTCTCCGGCAGGATGCGCTTGGGCTCCAGGGCATGCTGCTCAGCCAGCTCCGACACAATATGGGCAGCCAGGCGCGGAATATCCTCGCGGCGGTTGCGCAGGGCAGGGAGACGGATAACGCTCTTGGAAACAGTATCATAGAGCTTTTCATCAAACAGGCCACGCTCCGTCAGCCGCTTCAGGTCACTGTCGCAGGCCGCGATAATGCGCACATCTATCTGGCGTTCCACCGTATCACCGACGCGGCAGGACTTCCCCAGCTTCAGTGCCTCAGCCAGCTTCTGGGCAATTCCCTTCGGCATCTTCTCGATCTCATCCAGGAACAGGGTCCCCCCCGAAGCCAGCTCCAGCCGTCCCTGATGGCTGACATCAGGGCTGTACTTGCAGCCGAACAGCTCCTGCTCCAGCAGCTCCGGCGTCGTATCACCGCATTTGAGAGTGATAAGGGGCCCCGCCGCACGGGCACTGGCCTGATGGATGCCATGAGCCATGCGCTGCTTGCCGGTGCCGGACTCCCCCTGAATCAGCAAATGGTGCTTGCCGTGGGCCACCCGATCCGCCTTCGCCCGGATGCTGGCAAAAGTCGCGCCCTCCCCCACCATGGAGCTCAGGCTGTACTTGGCCGTGTAGCCGGCTGCATGGGCAACCAAAGTACGCAGATCCTCGATGGGCATGGAGATGACCACCACACTCTGCACCACCTGGCTCTCATCCCGCTCCAGGGGCACCACCGTCGTGATATCCTCGTAGGTCTTCGCCGGCGTAATCCAGGTGACCTCCTTGTTGTAGGAGGGGATGCCCCGGAAGCCTTTATAGATCGGCGTATGCTGGTAGTTCAGAATGACATCGTTGAGATTGGAGGTGCGCAGGCTGCCATGCAGCGTCTTATGCCTGGCGCCGATGCCTTTCAGCCGTGTCTCGCCCAGCTCATTGGCGTAGGCCACCTCACCGCCTGACAGCACATGGTAGACCGCAAAGGGTGTCGCATCCAGGATAGCTTCCTCAGCCTTCAGCCTGGCGGAAAGCTCCAGATGCCTCTCCAGGGAAGCCTTCATCGTAAAGAGCAGGGAGATAACGGCATCCTGGGGCATTGCGACCTGCTCCATAGAGACCAGCGTCACGATATAGCGAAACTCACCGCCTACAAAAACTGGCGCCGAGCAGGCATCCCCCAACTGGCACTCCCTGACCCACATCTCCGGGCCGAACATCCAGAAGGGGGCCTGATGCTCTGCGGCCACGCAGATGGAGGATGTGCCGACCTCTTCCACGCCTACGCGGACGCCCTCTATCTCCCCCGGCGTCATCTGGTAGAAGGGCAGGGAATAGCTTTTCAGGACTACGCAGTCCGAATCCACCAGCAAAAGGCTCAGATTATACTCCTGGAAAAATTCCTTAATGCCCTCACTCAAGGCAGCGAGGTAGTCGATGGCCTCACGGTGCTGCTGCTGCAACTGATGGAAAGTGTCCGTCGGCAGATGATGGGAGATGTCCATTTTCTCCTTGCCGATGCCCAGCTCCCGGCTTCTCTGCCAGGAACTGGCAACCCAGGGATGCACATTGGGATCCAGCACATCCTCACTGATGAATTTCTCATAGTAAGCCTCGAGCTTGGCACGGCTCCGATGCTCTCTGATCATGTCTTCCCTCCTGCTGCTGCAAAAACACACAAATACACATTACCTTTTATTGTAACAAGCCCCACGTCGCCCTGCAATCGTTTTAAGGAAAAAACTTTACAACTTGACTGCAAAATCGCCTCGTTTTTCAGCAGGTTGACATTTTGCCAATTCCCCTGTTCCCTGCCATAACGAGGCAATTAGAATGATTTCGCGTTGCGAAATCTTTAACAATGGCGTTATAATTAGGAATGAAATTTAACTGTCAAAAGGAGATATTCCATGCTTGCCTATTTCAAGAACTTCGTTTTCATGCTCGGCATTCTCTGCATAATGGCCGGGATTTTCGGCCTTTCCTACACATACAATATCGATCACCGCACGGCAGAGAGCCTGTCCGCCTACTGCCGCATTGACTTCCAGAGCTCCTTTACCGAAACCGGCAAGCTGGAGGGAGCTGTCCTCTCCCTCTGGGATTACCGCTACGATGACGCACACCTGGAGCCACGGGCCGTGCTCTACACGGATGGCAACGCCTGGGACATGGCAGCCGCCGTCAAGCAGCTCAGCCCCAAGGACCGCCAAAACGAGCGCATCGCTGTCGGTGAGGATGCCGATAATGATGCACACCCCTACCAGAACGAGAACAAGCTCTTCGTAGAAATGCCCCGCTCCAGCCTACAAGCCATAAAAAAAGCGGAAACCATCAGATTCCGCTTTTACTATGACAATGGCCAAACCATTGACCTGCCGCTGAACGGGCCGGATATGGAATACTGGAAGGCACAACTGAGGTGAAGCCGCCCTGGTAAGGGCAAACATAAACCTGCCAGTGGCAGCCCATCAGATAATTATGGGGCTGTCGCATGAGTATGATTCCACTTATGCGACAGCCCCTTTTCCAAAACAAAAAGCCCGCCACCCCTTACAGGCAGCGGGCTTCCCGCGAAAGCCGCTATTACTTCAGCTCTATAATAACAGGCATTTTCTCAAACAGCCCCCTTGATTTACAAGGCTTTGCGGTGTCTCACTTCTCAGGAATTAGCCCCTTTTTGGCGTATGGCTATTTTTTTATTACGTTTTTATTACGCTTCAGACGGCCGTCTGCCCTGCCTGGTCTGCCCCTTGACAGCGTCCTCCACGTCTGGAAATTCCACGCAGCAGCCACGCTCAAACAAAAAAGCCGCCCCCATGGACGGCCCTTCTGCTCAGAGACCACATATCACCAACTATGCAGCCATATGAAACAGGTTATTACCAACTTGCCTTAGCTATATGATACCATATAAAACTAAAATATGCTATAATTATTTTGCTGTGCACCCCTACACCGCAAGCAGGAAGGGGGTCAGATAAAAATATGGATCAGGTCATTACCAACTTTGTTACCTCAATTCTTGCAGGTATAATTGCCTATTATATCTGCAAGTGGCTGGACAGTCACCTTTAAGCACAGCAAGGCGATCCAGTATCGACTCTAAGTCCTTCCCGGTGCACCAACACCAAGAAGGCGGCCGGGCGGTTGCCCGGCTTTTTTGTGTTCACTCAGACGTCGGCAGCTTCCTGCCCCGCTTCAAGCTCTTTGCGGTGATCTAGCCTCTGAACAAAAGCACCCCATAAGGGAGAGGCCGCAATCCTTCTCCCAGGGGTGTTTTTTGTTGTGAGTAATTGTCACTAGAAGATTTCTGTCCAGATTATACCACCCATTGCCCCCAAAATGCAATACCTTCATACACAAAGCACAACAAAGCAATAATATGATATAATGTTGCTGTTGCCTTTGCTCCCAGAATTTACATGAAGGGAGGTGCAAGAATGATTGATTTCTTAATGGCCACGGCTGCTAGCGTCTTAGGCGGAATTATTGCCTATTACGTGTGTAAAGCCCTGGAAGGCAACAAGAAGCATTAACCACTCCGTGAGTTCATGCAAGCCCTAACCAAGCCAATACATGAACCGCAAAAGGCCCGCAGGGTAACCACTCCCGGCGAGCCTTTTGTTGTGCAAAAATGATTGATTTCCTTTTCTGTTTAATTATACCACCATTTTCCCCCAAAATGCAATACCTTTATATATCACACAACAATACACAATAATAATATACAGCCTTGTTTATACTCTTACTGTGTTGTAGCGGAATATAACACAGTGAGAATTAAATCAACTATCTGCGTATCAGTCAGCCCCATTCGCCTAAGCTCTGTTATAAGTTGCGCCCAGCCTTCAAAACTCATAGATTACTGAGTATTCGCACCGTTCAGAGCCACCTAATCGCTTGGTGAGGGTTCTTCCGCACAAAACCGTTTATGGTGTGACTGTACTCGTTGACAAATTACGCGTGCCCAGTTGCATAGTTATGATATTTACTTCAACGTAAGGCTGTTACGGGTTATAGCGGAAGAGCCATTTACTAGGGTACAAGCAGGACAGGCTGAAATACTGGCTGGACTCTTTGGGGAATCGTGTTTTATACAACAAAACTAACGGCTTTGTAACCTTGGGGGCTCGGATAGAAGACGGGTATATAACAGCAGAGTATCAACAAGAAGAATTAATAGATCTGCTTGAATCTTCTTGGGAAACGACACTAAAAAAGAATTTAGAGTCTTTAAAAGATGATATGCACAACGAAATTGTTCTTGATGTAATACGCTGTAATTGTCTGTTACATAAATTCCTACATGACACAAAAATAATTATCCCCCAGCTTAGCCGGGGGTTTTTCATTAACGGCCTATAAGGCCTCATAAATACCGGCCGCGCTTCACAGCGCAT
>CAMVGU010000031.1 GCA_947167105.1 uncultured Selenomonas sp.
GCTTCTGCCCTTGCCAACAAGTCCAGAATCTGCTCCTTGCTAAGTTGTTCCATGAAGTGTCCCTGCCTTTGCCCGTAAAATATCCGCACTGCCCTGCCTACGTATCACAGCAAACAAAGCTGCTCAGTGGAAATCTCATCCACTGCCGTACCTTCACTCCTCCTGGGTGGGTGCATCCAAATGCACCCTTTTGCACCCAATGCATCCATTTGCACCCAATTTGCACCCGGATGCACCCAAATGCACCCGCCCTAAAAAGAAGTTGTAGTAATTTGCTTGTCAATTCGCTACTACGCGCTGATTGGAAACTTGGAAGAATCCCCAAAGCCCCTTATATCAAGGGGTTTCGGGCATCCGTCCAATAATCTGAATTGTATCGATTTACGAGTAAATTGAATGTACAAATCATAGGGATTGTGTATAAATATGACATCCGGATGCAGAGCTTCCAAATCGAAAGTCTCGCAGTCCAAGGTAGGTACATAGCTGGGAAATAGATTGCGTTCGTTATGCCATTCCTTGGCTGTGCCGTCCGGATTTCTGTCGGCGTAGGGAATGGGGACAACGTAGCTGTGGCAGTGCTCCGGGTCATCAACTGATGCTTTCCAGATGGATTCCAGGCTGTCCCACATGCTGGCTTTGTAAGGCAGGAACACTATTTCTTTTTTCTGCCTCGCCAGGCGGGAAAGGGCAGGCTCGTCTTTTAAGTTTGTATAGAGCTGGTTCAGGATGGATGCAGCCAGTTCCGTTATTTCTTTGAGGTTTTTACGGTCATCAGTATTTATGGCTTGTTCAATGGCCTGGGATAGAGTAAGTAAAAACTGCTGGCATTTACTTTCGTATACTTGCCTGGGCAGGACATCACTGCAGGCATTGTCTGCTTGACGCAGTAATCCCAGCGGCTTTTTCAGGAGCTGGGGCTGGCGGGAGATGCGGATGCGCAATAGTTCTGCTTCCGCTCTTGCCAGGAGATCCAGAATTTGCTCCCTGCTCATTTTTCCATGCTGCTCCCTGCCTTTCTCCGGTAACGGTTCTTCTTCACTGAACCTCATCCACCGCTTACGCGGTCCCCCTTCCCCAGAGGGGAAGGCTTTTTCGCGTATATAGCACAGCAAATAAAGCTGTTGTTTCCGTCATAAGCATTGCCGGAACTTTCTTGCCTTTGTGGCAGAAAGTCTGCGGGAAAACTCCCGCTTCGCTCCGCATTCTGGCTGCGGTCCTGGCCTCCCCGGAAGCTTGCGCTTGTCTGAGGCCGACTGTTTGCCTTATGTCAATGCCATCTGTCTCGGCCCTTGCGGTAAAGCTGCCCACAGGCAGCTTGTCCTCAACTTCCGACAACTTAACCATGTTCCATACGGTATTTCTTCTCGATATTTCTGGCTCCGTTCAGGGATGCCGCAGCCTCATAGCCGCAGTAGTCACATCGGAAGCGGTTGCCCGAGGCTGTGCGTCCTGTCTTTCCGCAATTTGAGCAGACAAGCCCTGTGTCCTTGGAAGGAATTCTGAGGATTTCTATGGAGCGTTCCTCACATTTTTCTTCCAGACGTTCCCGGATAAAGCCCCGGAAGCTTCTGGCCAGTTTCCGCTTCGCGGATTTGGCCAGTCTGCTGCCCTTTCCCACCTTAACCGGGTAGGTGATGATGATGCGGCAGGGCTTTTCCTCAGAGAGCATCCTGTTCAGTGCCGCATTGATAAAGCTCTCTGTCCTGGCGCGGTTGCGCTCTTTCTGGCGCTGATATTTCATTGTCCCCAGGTTGTGAGCTGAAATGACAGCGGCTTTGTCTGCCTTCCCTTTTTCCAAAGCTTCCCGTCTTGCCTCCCGGTATCGGTTGCGCAAGCGGTTCTTTGAGTCAAGGCGTTCCGTTTCCATGTCCGTCAGCTTGTTCAGGCCCTCGCCATACACATGCCCGTTGGAGAGGGTCAGAGCATCCACGTTGCCGATGTGCACATAGATTTCATTTGTCCATCCTTCTGACAGGGAGGATTCCCTGGTCACTGGTGCCGTCAGGATGATATGGTCTTCCTTGACCTCCACATGAAGCTGGCGGCTGAACTGCCGCCCGTCCCGCAGGGGAATTGCTATGCGTTTCCGTGGCTGCCTCCCTGCAATCCGCATGACACCGTTCTTGTAGGAGTAGCCTGCTTTCGGCGATATGGTGAAGCCGGCCTCCCGCGTCACTTGTATCTTGCCCAGGTGCTTGCGGGTCTGGCGGCAGAGCCAGTTGTTCAGGCGGTGCTTGTCTACCGGCAGGCCTTTCACCAGATTCGGCTCTTCGTAGTCCTTCCCTTGCAGGATGGCAGCATAGACACTGCCCCATTTCAGGACGGTGTAGATATACGTCCGCTCCTCTTTGCTGAAGCCTTCATTGAAAGCGGCCAGACGTTTCAATTTGTCCCGCAGGATGCCCCAGCGGCTCTTGATAGCCGTCAGCGCATCCAGGATGGCAAGTTCGTAGTAGACAACGGGCATCCCCAACTCCTGCCGCATGCCGGAGGCGCGCATCTCGTTGAGCACCGTATAGCCCGGCGTCAGCTTGCCAAGGCTTCCTATGCCGCTATAGCGTTCATAGGTGGTCTTTTTGACCTTGGCATAGGCCCCCACCAGCCACCACAGAAATTCCATGGTGTCGGAAGGAAGCTTCCGGCTGTACTGCCTGACGTTTTTCGTGTACGTTGCCATAGGGATAGCAGTGCCTTTCTCGGTTTGATGATGATATGGGGAGGACGGGAGCAATGGCAAAAGTGCCAAACGTAATTTTCAGAATATGCGCTCAGACATGCCCCATTTTTCGTGAAGTATGATACTTCACGAAAATGACCGCGAAGCCATGTAAATCAAGGGTTTCAACAAATTTCCTTAATAATATAACATTATTTGACAGTGCTTGTCAAGCCCCGCAGAATGCGGCCGGGATGCTCATCATCGACTCTATAAGTCGTCAGATAAGCCGTCAGAACAGGTAGCCCGTGAGCCTAGATAATACAAGGCTTCACGGGCATTCTTGTTTCGACTTGTTTCAATTTTTAAGCCGTTAGAATAAGCCGTCAGAAATTCAAGAACCCTTGTCCGGCGCGGCCTTAGAGGGGCTAAATCGTGAAGTATCATACTTCACGAAAATCCGACTGTGTGATATATCACTTACATGTAGCAGAAAAAGCCTTCCTCACTCCATAAAAACCGGGGTCGGGAAGTTTTTTGTTGCTCTTATAAGTGGTTTTCTCTGGCACAGTGTAGGGTGTGTTTTTTAGTTAAGTATCACTTAAAAACACGCCTCGGTGCTGACACCGGTCATGGAAGGTTAGTTAAAAAAGGCCACTGGAACCTGACAGCATCAGGCTCCAGTGGCTTTTTCTTAAATCCTTTCGACAATAACATGGGTGATTTCCGCTGTATTCGCCTTCTTAAAGCCTTCCTTCCAAAGATCCGGAGTGCGGTAGCCCTCTGCCAGAGCCTTGTCCACAGCCTGCTCAATGGCCAGCGCGGCCTCCTCCTCATGCAGGGAATAGCGCAGCAGCATCGCTGCCGACAGGATGGTGCCCATGGGATTGGCAATCCCCTGGCCTGCAATATCCGGTGCGCTGCCGTGAATTGGCTCATACAGGCTGGTGCTGGTGCCGATGGAAGCAGAGGGCAGCATGCCGATGGAACCGCCCACCACTGCCGCCTCATCAGAGAGAATGTCACCGAACAGGTTGCCTGTCACTATGACATCAAACTGGGCCGGATTAATGGCCAACTGCATGGCGCAGTTATCCACATACAGGTTTTTCATTTCGACTTCCGGGTAGGCCTTAGCCGCTTCTGCAGCCGTGCGCCGCCAGAGGCGCGAAGTTGCCAGCACATTGGCCTTGTCCACACTGGTGAGCTTACCCCGGCGCAGTTTAGCTGTCTCGCAAGCCAGCCTTACAATGCGCTCCACCTCGGGCACGGAATAGTTCTCCAAGTCCCAGGCCCGTTCCACGCCATTATGCTGCTCACTCTCGCAGCGCTCGCCGAAATAGATGCCGCCCACAAGCTCCCTGACAATGACGAGATCCACCCCCCGGGCCAGTTCCGGCTTCAAGGGCGAATACTCCACCAAGGCATCAGCAATCTTCACCGGGCGCAGATTCGCGTACAGGCCCAGTTGCTTCCTCAGTCCAAGGATGGCCTTCTCAGGGCGCAGCGCGGGCTCCACATTATCCCATTTATCACCGCCTACCGCGCCGAACAGCACGCCGTCTGAGGCCTTGCAGGCCGCGACCGTCTCCTCCGGCAGGGGGGTGCCGAATTTATCATAGGCCGTGCCCCCCGCATCATGGTATTCATATTCGAGATTGAGAGCAAATTTCTTATCCGCTGCTTGCAGCACCCGGACAGCGGCATCGGTAATTTCCTTGCCAATACCGTCACCGGGGATGACTACGATTTTGGGCATAGCTATCCTCCGTTACTTATTCTTGATATAATTGATCAATCCGCCGGCCTGTGCGATTTCCTGCACGAAGCCCGGTAGCGGGTGCGCATGGAAAACGTCACCCGTGGTCAGATTCCTGATTTCGCCGGTGCCGGTATCCACCTCCAGCACATCCTCCGCCTTGATTTTCTCAACATCATCGCCGATTTCCAGAAGCGGCAGGCCGATATTGATGCCATTGCGGTAGAAGATGCGCGCAAAGCTGGCGGCTATGACCACCGGCACGCCGCAAGCTTTAATGGCCACCGGGGCATGCTCGCGGGAGGAGCCGCAGCCGAAGTTCTTGCCGCCCACCATGATATCGCCGGCCTGCACATTCCGGGCGAAACTCTCGTCCAGGTCAAACATGCAGTGCTTGGCAAGTTCCTGGGGGTCGAAGGTATTCAGGTAACGGGCCGCGATAATAATATCTGTGTCTATATTGTCCCCATAGCGCCAGACTTTTCCTTTCAGTTCCATCTTAGGCCACCTCCTTCGGCTCTGCTATCCTGCCCAGTATGGCGCTGGCCGCCGCTGTCTGGGGCCCCGCCAGATATACTTCGCTGGTCTTCTCCCCCATGCGGCCCAGGAAATTGCGATTTGTCGTGGAAACGCACTTCTCTCCTGCCGCCAGGATGCCCATATAGCCGCCCAGGCAAGGCCCACAGGTCGGGCAGGACACGACTGCCCCCGCATCAATGAAGATATCCAGCAGCCCTTCATGCATGGCCTGCTGATAGACCCACTGGCTGCCGGGAATCACAATGCAGCGCACATGCTCATGCACCTTATGGCCCTTGAACACTTCCGCTGCAATACGCAGGTCTTCCAGACGCCCGTTGGTGCAGGAGCCGATAACCACCTGATCTATTCCTACTGGTTCCTTAAGGGAAGCAACCCGCTTCGTATTGCCAGGCAGATGGGGGAAAGCCACCACCGGAGTCAGTTCGCTGAGATTGATATTGACCGTCTGCACATATTTCGCATCCGCATCCGGTGCCACCGGCTCATAGGGCTGCTCCACACGGCCTTCCACATACTCCTTAGTTACCTCATCGAAGGGGAAAATGCCGTTCTTAGCACCGGCCTCAATAGCCATATTGGCAATGGTCAGCCTGTCCGTCATGGAAAGCTCCTTGACGCCTTCACCGGCAAACTCCAGGGATTTATAGAGTGCGCCGTCCACACCGATCATGCCGATGAGGGTGAGTATCACATCCTTGCCCGTAATATCTGCCGGTTTCTTGCCTGTCAGCTCCACCTTGATAGCCTCCGGCACCTTGAACCACGCCTTGCCCGTAGCCATGGCCACTGCGAGGTCGGTGGTGCCGACACCTGTGGAGAAGCCATTGACTGCACCATAGGTACAGGTATGGGAATCCGCGCCGATGGTCAGCATGCCTGGCCCCACAATGCCCTTTTCAGGCAGGATGACATGCTCAATGCCCACCCGGCCCTGCTCAAAGTAATGCTTGATCTGATGCTTGTGAGCGAAATCACGCATAATTTTAGCCAGCTCGGCAGACTTGATGTCCTTGGCAGGCTGGAAATGATCCGGCACAAGCGCGATTTTTGCATTATCAAAGACCGGACGCCCAATTTTCTCGAACTCCTTGATGGACGGAGGCCCCGTCACATCATTGGCAAGCACTACGTCGAGATTGCAGATGACAAGCTGCCCCGCTTCCACCTCTGCCAGCCCCGCATGGCGGGCCAGGATTTTCTCGCTCATATTCATGCCCATATTTTGCCCTCCCTTTGAAACCGTGAAGAAAGCCTTCCCAAGGCAGGGAAGGCTTTCAAAGACCTTCTATTTTGTTTTATTCGGCATAAAATGGCCGAATCCTTGTGGATTATCTCAGTCCTTGGACAAATCTGCGCCGTCCTTCAGCCAGCTCATCATGCCGCGAAGCTCTGCGCCGACCTTCTCAATGGGATGCTCCGCCTCGATGCGGCGCATAGCCAGGAAGTTCGCACGGCCACCGGCACGGTTCTCCTGCAGCCATTTCGTAGCAAAAGTACCATCCTGAATCTCGGTCAGGACTTTCTTCATTTCCTTTTTCGTTTCCTCGGTGATGAGGCGCGGGCCGGTCACATAATCGCCGAACTCAGCCGTATCGGAGATGGACTTGCGCATCTTCGCCATGCCGCCCTCATACATCAGGTCAACGATGAGCTTCATCTCGTGGAAGCATTCAAAGTATGCCATCTCAGGCTTATAACCAGCCTCCACCAGCGTCTCATAGCCGCACTTGATGAGGTGAGTGACACCGCCGCACAGGACTGCCTGCTCACCGAAGAGGTCTGTCTCCGTCTCATCCTTGAAGGTTGTCGGGATGACACCGGCACGGGTGCCGCCAATGCCGCGGGCATAAGCCAGGGCAATGTCGAAGCACTTGCCCGTTGCATCCTGATAGACTGCGAAGACATCAGGCACGCCGCCGCCCTCGGTGAAGGTACGGCGAACAAGATGGCCAGGCCCCTTCGGGGCAACCATGAACACATCCACATCCGCAGGAGGAACAATCTGCTTGAAGTGGATATTGAAGCCATGAGCAAAAGCGAGGGCGCTGCCGCTCTTGAGATTCGGGCCGATTTCATTCTTATAGACATCGGCCTGCTTCTCATCGGGAATCAGAACCATCGTAATGTCAGCAGCCTTGACGGCCTCAGCCACCGGCAGAACCTTCAGGCCGTGTTCCTCTGCGACCTTCTTGGACTTGCTGCCCTCATACAAGCCGATAATGACATTGACGCCGCTTTCCTTCAGGTTCAGCGCATGGGCATGGCCCTGGCTGCCGTAGCCGATGATAGCAACCGTCTTGCCGTTCATGACTTCCCAGTTGACATCCTGATCATAATAAGTTTTTTCCATAGTACTCCCTCTCCTCACAATGCTCATAAATGGTATGTTCCCCGCGCTCCAGCGCAATGAGTCCGGTACGTATGATTTCCATTATACCGTAAGGCTCGACCAGTCTCAGGAAAGCAGTGACTTTCTCATCGCTTCCCGTAATCTCGAACAACAGGGTAGAAGCTTCCACATCCACCACATGTGCCCGGAAGAGCTCAGCCATCTTTAAGACATCCAAGCGCTTCGTGTCATCAGCCTTGACCTTCACCAGCGTCATGCCACGGCAAACTGCTGTCTTTTCTTCGAGCCGCTGCACGGCCCGCACGATGGGCATTTTCTCGAGCTGCTTGATTATCTGCTCGACCAGCCCCTCGTCCCCCTGCACCACCACAGTGATGCGGGAGCATTCCGGCGTTTCCGTCACACCGACAGACAAGCTGTCAATATTGAACTCGCGCCTGGAAAACATGCTTACAACCCGAACAAGCACACCCGGCTCATTCTCTACCAGGACAGACAAGACATGTTTCATAGCAAGTCTCCTTCTACTTGATTTTGCTCTGCTTGTCCATTCATAGACCCTCCAAATTTTATTATAACACTTTCAGAGTGTCCATTCAAGGTGTAATGTTGTAAGTTGTATACATTATCACGCTATTGACTATATTTGTCAACCGTTTTTGTAATATTTTCTGCAAAACTAAAAAATTATCAGCATGAATATCCTCCTATAAGGGACAGCACAGGCCGCAATGCTGATTCAGGTGTAGTTTTGTCCATGTATGATTAACAATTTTTTATTTGATTTTTGTCTTCAAAACAGCTATTCTATAGCAGCAAACAAGCTTTAAAAATCAATATTTTTTACTCAGCAGGCAGGTTTTAAAGTACCATGCCACGAATAGAAGAAATTATGGATTGTGCGTAAAACGGATGAACCCATTTTATCAGGGCTTGTTTGTTTAACTATTCAATTTGGCGGATAGACCAGAGAGGTGTTATTCTATGTTAAGCATTTTTTCCAAGAACAAGCCGCAGGAAGCTCCTGCCCAAGGCCCAGCGGCCCCCCAGCCGTCCCTGGCCTCGCGGGTAAACCCTGCTCCGGTGGCCGCGCAGCAAGGCAAGGACATGAAGGTGGCCTACCTCGGACAGAACGAACTCACGGAACTAAAGCTGAAAGAACTCTGCGACCTGAACGGCGGCCCGGCCATGATTATAGGCTTTGCCTCCGATGATGTGGATATAGAGCAGACAGCCCGCAAGATCAAGCAGGAAATTCCCAACAATACCAAGCTCATCATGATGTCCACCTCCGGCGAGCTTTGCCGTCCCCAGGGCAGCCGCACCATCTATTGCGAAGCGCAGCAGGGCAGAGGCAAGATACTGCTGCAGTCATATTCCCATAACATGATTGAGGATATGTGCATCATTACCCTGCCCCTGCCCAATGATGATCTCCGCGCAGGGCATGTCTCCATGTCCGTAAACGAGCGTGTCGAATTTATCCGCAGGGAAATCGACAAAATCCAACTGCCCTTCCGCGTCAGCGTCAGCCATACCTTCGCTATGGTGTATGTGGACGGTGTTTCTAACTGCGAAACCTTCCTGCTGCAAGCCCTGTACCAGAGCGGCAAGCTTCCCTGCCCCTTCATCGGCGGCAGCGCGGCAGGCAAGACGGATTTCGCCCATACCTACATTTATAATGACGAGGAATGTCTGGAAAACCACGCCATCATCGTGCCGGTACGCCTGGCCAAAGGCTTCCGCTACGGCATTTTCAAGACACAAGCCGTCCAGCGCACGGGTGATGTTTATACAGTCGGCGTGGCCAACACCTCCCTGCGCTACATCGAGACAGTCCAGGATAGCAACGGCCAGCAGAGATCCTTTATTCAGGTCTTGAAGGAGCATTTCAATGTAGGCACGGTGGACGAGCTGAACCATGTGATGCAGGGCTATACCTTTGCCACCGATATCAACGGCGATGACTTCATACGCTCCGTAGCAAGCATTGATGAAGCCAATGACCGCATTTCCTTCTTCTGCGATGTGGTGACCGGCGAGCAGCTTTACCTGCTGAAGCGGGACTCCCTGGAGCACACCCTGGCTCAGGATTTCCGCGAATTCAACCAGGGCAAGCCTCCTGCCTGCGGTGCCCTGCTCAATGACTGCATCCTGCGCCGCCTGGGCTACCCGGAGGAAATCAAGCATATAGACCAGTTCAGCGATATTGCAGCCGCCGGCTTCTCCAGCTTTGGCGAAATCCTGGGCCTGCATGTCAATGAGACGCTGACGGCCATTTTCTTCTATCCCCTGCCTGACCGCACTCCCTTCGTGGACAAGTATATCGACAGGTTCCCCCAGAGCTACGCCAACTGCCAGGCTTTCTTCTTCAACCGCGAAATCAATCGCCGTAAGCATACGGAGGAACTGAAGGATGACCTCATCGACATGTTCCAGGACTACCAGAGCAAGATGCCCGGTATTGTCGAGACAATCACCAATATGAGCAAGGATGTGGAGAGCATCCGGGGCTCCATTCAGGAACTGTCCGGGGGCATTGATGAGCAGGGCAAGCTCTTCCACCTGCTGATGGAGCGCATGGGAGAAATCGCACCTAAGCTGAACCTGCTCTCCCAGCGGGCGCAGAAAATCAATGACGTAATGAACATGATCAACGAAATTGCCGCCCAGACCAACCTCCTGGCACTGAATGCCGCCATCGAGGCTGCCCGTGCGGGCGAGGCGGGACGTGGCTTCTCCGTGGTCGCCCAGGAAGTCAGGAAGCTCTCGGAGAGCAGCCAGCAGGGCGTGCAGACCTCCTACGAAGCTATTCACGCGCTGCTGGCCGATGTAAAGCAGATTGACGAGGTACTGGCCGAAAACAAGGCCTTTGAGGAAAAGACCAATTCGTTTACCGAAGAATTCAGCGGCCAGATGAAACATCTCCACAAGAACCTCAACGACGGCATTGAACACATTCAGAAATCCACCCGCTCCATACAGGAACTCGAGCATATCAATGGGGCAACCCAGGAACATATGAAAGAGCTCACTACTATCATCAAGAATATCGAACTGGGTATCTGAACCATTCAGTCCTGCAAAAAAGCGGAATCCCGCAATAAGGTTCCGCTTTTTTACATTTCCTGTCGGTAAGACTGTCAGTCATACCCAGAAGGGAGGCTCCCTTAGATGCAGGATTATCAGAAAAAAGGCTATCTGGTCAGCGACTTCCGCGTGTTCCGCCTGACGGATGCGAAGCCGCAGCCCATCCCCTTCCACTATCACGATTTTCATAAAATCATCCTGTTTCTGGGGGGAACAGTGGATTATGTGATTGAAGGCAAGACCTACTCGCTGCGGCCCTCAGACCTGATTTTCGTGACAGCCGGCGAGATCCACTGCCCTGTCTTCCATCCCGGCCCGGCGCCTTATGAACGCATCGTGATTTATATTTCACCTGACTTCCTGGCCCGCTGGCAGACGGAGAGCGGCAAGGAGCAGGCTGATCTCGCTGCCTGCTTCCAGCAAGCCAGGGAAACTGCCAGCGTAATGCACCAGCCCCCCGGCACCAGCCACGATTTGCTGTACCATATGGACAAACTGGAAAAAACTGCCCACGGCGAGGGCTTCGCAAACGAGCTCTACACGAAAATCCTCTTTGTGGAGTTTATGATCCTGGTGAACCGCTCTCTGGCAGAGCACGAGCTCTCGGCCATGGAAAACGCATCTTACGATCCCAAGATCCAGCAGGTGCTGTCCTATATCGGTACGCATCTGGCTGAGCCGCTGACTGTGGAGCATCTGGCAGCCCAGGCTTTCCTCAGCAAGTTCTATCTGATGCGCAAGTTCAAGGCGGATACAGGCTACGGGCTGCACCAGTATATCCGCAGCAAGCGCCTGCTGCTGGCCCGTGACCTGCTGAAAACCGACACGCCCATCACGGAGATAGCAGGCTGCGTCGGCTTTTCTGACTACTCCACCTTCTCCCGCGCCTTCAAGGCCATGTTTCACACGACACCCCGGGAATTCAGGGATATGATGGCACACTGAAATCATACTGCTTTTCTTGAAGGAGGCTTTTATCCATGGAAATTCTGCTTTTGCTATTGCTGGGACTGGGTGTCGGCGTCTTCGGCACCCTGGTGGGCATCGGCGGAGGCCTGATACTGGTACCGATTTTCATTCTGTTCATGTCCGAAGGGGGCATTTATCCCTGCTTCCAGACTGCCGCACAGATTGTCGGCACCTCCCTCTTTGTGGTCTTCACCAACGCCCTGTCCGGCACCTTTGCCTATATACGGCAGAAACGTGTATTCTTCCGTGCCGCCATACCATTTGCGCTGGCAACGCTGCCGGGGGCATTTTTCGGCTCCTATGTGGCCCATTACTTCAATGCCTCCATGCTGGACTTATACTTTGGCCTTTTCCTGCTGCTGATGTCCGGCATCATGTATTGGAATACACGCAAAAAGCCCCCCACAGACGTTGTGATGCTGGACAAGGATTTCAAGTTCAATATGCCCCTGGGGGTTGGCAGCAGCACCCTGGTTGGCTTCATTTCCAGCATTTTTGGCATCGGCGGCGGCGTTGTGCACGTACCGCTGATGATTTACCTGCTGGGCTTCCCCGTGCATGTGGCCACCGCCACCTCCCATTTCGTGCTGGCCTGTTCCTCCCTCTCCGGCGTCATTTCCCATGTTCTGCTGGAGCACGTCATCTGGATGCCGGCTATCTGCTTAGGGCTGGGAGCGTCCCTGGGGGCGCAGCTCGGCGCCCGCATCTCCCAGAAGACCAAATCCAAGGCCATCCTGACGCTGCTGGCCCTCGCCGTGTTCCTGATGGGCCTGAAACTGATCTTTATGGGCACAGCCCAGTAAAAGAACTTTTACGCCTCCGTGATTTTCGCGAAATGCTCGCTGTACTGCAAGGCCAGGCTCGGCAGCACCGCCGCTGTATCCTCCTTGCTGGCCAGGGTCTCCTGGGCCGCCTGCCGCGCCTGCAAAAGTATATCCATATCCCCCAGCACATTCGCTGCCTTAAGATCCGGCAGGCCGTGCTGCATAGAACCGAAAAACTGCCCTGGGCCCCGCAGTCGCAAATCCTCCTCTGCCAGCTCAAAACCGTCCGTGACCCGTGCCATGATTTCCAGGCGCTTCCTGGCATTTTCCGTCCTGCCCTCCGAAACAAGAATACAGTAGGACTTATAGGGGCCGCGCCCGATGCGCCCCCGTAGCTGATGAAGCTGGGCAAGGCCGAAACGTTCCGCATGCTCCACCACCATCAGGCTGGCATTCGGCACATTCACGCCCACCTCAATAACAGTAGTCGAAACCAGAAGCTGTACCCTGTTTTCATAAAAGTCCTGCATGACCTGCTCCTTCTCGGCACCCTTCATCCTGCCATGCACCAGGCCCACAGACAGGCCGCGGAAAATGCCACAGCGCAGCTCGTCGTAGACTTCCTCCGCAGAAGGCAGCTCACTTTCCTCGCTCATTTCCACCAAAGGGCAGACCACATACGCCTGCCGCCCCTCCTCCAGCTGGGTGCGCACATAGTTGTAAATCAAGGTACGCCGCTCCGGCGTGCGCACAAAGGTGCGGATGGGTTGGCGCCCCGGCGGCAGCTCCCGTATCAGGGATACATCAAGGTCGCCGTATACGGTCAGGGTCATCGTGCGCGGGATGGGCGTTGCGGTCATGACCAACACATCCGGTACAGGCGGGGCCGCTTCATCTGCGGATACTTGCTGCTTTGCCAGCTGCGCACGCTGCAGGACGCCGAAGCGGTGCTGCTCGTCCGTCACTGCCAGCCCCAAATTCCTGAACTGTACATCTTCCTGTATCAAGGCATGAGTGCCGATCACTATATCATATTCCCCCGCTGCCATGGCCTCGTGCATGGCCTCCTTCTGCTTCTTCGTCAGTCGTCCGCTGAGGAAGCCCACCCGCACGCCCAAGGGCTCAAGCTGCTTCCTGAAACTGTCGTAATGCTGGCTGGCCAGGATTTCCGTTGGTGCCATCAGCACCCCCTGAAAGCCGTTCTCCACTGTCTTTACCAAGGCCAGCATGGCTATGACCGTCTTGCCGGAGCCAACATCCCCCTGCACCAGCCGCCGCATGGGCAGGGGGCTTTCCATATCATGCCGTATATCCTGCCAGGCCCGCTGCTGGTCATGGGTGAGCCGAAAGGGCAGGGCCTGCTCCAAAGCCCGCAGAAGCTTGCCGGAAGACAAATGCCTGACGCCACGTTTCTGTTCCCTGGCCTGCCGTTTCAGCAGCAGAAGGCCGCACTGGATCAGGTACAGCTCCTCAAAAGCCAGCCGCCGCCGCGCCGCCTTCAGCCCCTCCGCATCCGTTGGAAAGTGGATTTGCCGAAAGGCCTGCAGGCGGGGCAGCAGCTCATAACGCTTACTGATACCAGCCGGGATGACTTCCGGCAGACCAAGCTCCGGCAGGGCTGCCAGCAGCTCCCCCACAAGCTTGCGGAAATATTTCTGGGGCAATTTCTCAGTCGCCGGGTACACGGGGAAGATGCCGCAATGCTCCCCCGGCTCCTCCCCTTCCTCCAAAACCTCAAAGGACTGCAACTGGCTCATGGCCATCTGGCCGCGCCCGCCGTAAGCATAGGCGGGCCTGCCCGTCACAAAGAGACGCCGCCCCGGCTTCAGCTGCTGCTTTAGAAATTTACGGTTAAACCAGGTGACAGACAGGAAGCCTGTGCCATCTCCAAGCAGCGCAGTCAGGATGGACAGGCCGCGCCTGCCCCCCTGCTTTTCCTGCAGGCTCATGATGATGCCGGAAACCGTAGCCTGCTCTCCCGGCTGCAAAGCCGCAATGGGTGTCAGTACGCTCTGATCCTCGTAGGTTCGCGGGTAATAGGTCAACAGGTCATAGACCGTCCTTACCCCCAGCCTCGCCAGAGCCTCCGCCCTTTTGGGGCCAACGCCCTTAAGATATTTAACGGAATCCGTCAGCTGCATTGCCTCACCTCCAGAATCATAATTGTAACACAAAAGGAGCCCCTGTGCAGGGCTCCCCTGTAACCATGTTTTGCTCTTAGAGCTGCGGGCCGGCGGCAACCAAAGCCTTGCCTGCATCATTGCCCTCATACTTCTTGAAGTTCTTGATGAAGCGCTGGGCAAGATCCTTAGCCTTCGTCTCCCACTCGGAAGCATCCTTGTAGGTGTCGCGCGGGTCGAGGACATTCGTGTCCACACCCTCCAGCTCTGTCGGAACTTCCAGATTGAAATACGGAATCTTCTTGGTCGGGCAATTCTTGATGGCACCGCTGTGGATGGCGTCAATAATGCCACGGGTATCCTTGATGGAAATGCGCTTGCCTGTGCCGTTCCAGCCGGTATTCACGAGATATGCCTTCGTGCCGTTGGCTTCCATCTTGCGAACGAGTTCCTCGGCGTACTTCGTCGGATGCAGCTCCAGGAACGCCTGGCCAAAGCAAGCGGAGAAAGTCGGGGTCGGCTCAGTGATGCCGCGCTCCGTACCGGCAAGCTTCGCGGTGAAGCCGGACAGGAAATAGTACTTCGTCTGTTCCGGGGTCAGGATGGAAACCGGAGGCAGCACGCCGAAAGCATCTGCGGACAGGAAGATGACGCTCTTGGCAGCCGGAGCAGCGGAACGGTCAGCGACCTTGCCCTTCACAATGCCATTGATATGGTCGATAGGATAGGAAACACGGGTATTTTCGGTGACGGACTTATCAGCAAAATCAATCTTGCCATTTTCATCAACCGTCACATTCTCCAGCAGAGCATTGCGCTTGATGGCATTGTAGATATCAGGCTCGGACTCCTTATCCAGGTTGATAACCTTGGCATAGCAGCCGCCCTCGAAGTTGAACACGCCCTCATCATCCCAGCCGTGCTCATCATCGCCGATCAACAGGCGCTTCGGGTCAGTGGACAGGGTCGTCTTGCCCGTGCCAGAAAGGCCGAAGAAAATAGCGGTGTTCTTGCCTTCCTGATCCGTATTGGCGGAGCAGTGCATGGAGGCAATGCCCTTCAGCGGCAGGAAGTAGTTCATCATAGAGAACATGCCCTTCTTCATCTCGCCGCCGTACCAGGTGTTGACAATGCACTGCTCACGGCTGGTGAGGTTGAAGACAACAGCAGTCTCGGAATTCAGGCCCAGCTCCTTGTAATTCGTGACCTTAGCCTTAGAGGCATTGTAAACCACGAAGTCAGGCTTGAAGTTCTCCAGCTCCTCAGCCGTCGGCTGAATGAACATGTTGGTGACGAAATGCGCCTGCCAGGCCACTTCCATAATGAAGCGCACAGCCATGCGGGTATCCTTATTGGCACCGCAGAAGGCATCCACAACATAGAGTTTCTTGCCGGAAAGCTCCTTCTGGGCAATCTCCTTCACGGCAGCCCAAGCTTCCTTGGAGGCACGATGATTGTCGTTCTTATATTCATCACTGGTCCACCAGACAGTATCATGGGAGGTCTCGTCATCCACAATGAACTTATCCTTCGGAGAGCGGCCAGTGTAAATGCCCGTCTTAACATTGATAGCGTCCAGCTCCGTGAGCTGCCCCTTGTCGAAGCCAGTAAGGCCCGCCTTAGTCTCTTCTTCAAAAAGAACCTCATAGGAAGGATTGTGCAGGACTTCCGTCACACCTGTAATGCCATACTGAGTCAAATCGATGTTTGCCATTAATGCTCAACCTCTTTCACTTTTCAGAAAACAGATAAGTGTTACGCGATAAATTTCACATTTGCTGTAAAAATTCACCGTGACTATTATATTAACTTATTGCGTCATAAATGTCAAGTATTATCGCCATCTTTTCCAGCACCATGTTTCCCCGGCAGGACGAGTCCCTGCCCCACACTCCCCGCACGGATTTCTGGCGAGTGAGCATAGGCTGCGCCAAACAGCTTCAAATCCACGGCAGACGAGATGGAATGCTAGACAAAAGAAAACGTCCTGATATGGCTTTTTACGTCACAACCGCTTTCAATGTAGTGAAGCAGGATTTGAGCACAGGCACGGCTGTCGCTTGCGGCCTGGTGATGGTCGAGAGGAATGCCATAGTAGTCGCACAAAACATTTAATTTGCGGCTCATTCCGGGCAGCATTCGTCTGCCTATCTGTACCGTACACAGGTAAGGAACTGATTTCTTCCACGCAATACCGTAGTGTTGCAGGCATTTTTTCAGTACCCCCATATCAAATACTGCATTATGAGCCACCAATAACCCTTCTGTCATAAGTGGCTCTATTTGACTCCATATTTGCGGAAAAGTTGGCGAGTCTTTTACCATCTTCTCATCAATTCCGGTTAGAGATGTATTGAAATCATCAAAATATGTTTCTGGATTGACCAGGGAATAAAAATCATTCTTCATGCAATTATCTCCTATGATGGAGATACCTATAGCACTTATCCTATCATTATGTCGATTAGGAGTTTCTACATCAAACGCAATAAATTGTGTCATGGCTTTCCTCTACATATACTTAATGTCTATAAAATGGACGTGGCACTTACTATCATACCTAAGCTTCCTCATCTATCGCCTCCAAGAGAAAACTTACCGGGCGAAAGCCGTCGTTGCAGGAGATCATAGCCGAGCGGGGATTTTTCATCCAACCATCGTAGAAGCCCTCTGCTCCGTGGACAAGCCCCATGACGAAGGGAGACATGGTTTCCCAGGCGCTCTCGCACAGTCCACCAGGACGCTTCCAGCCTTCAGCCACGAATACCTGTCCCTCCTCTATATCGCAGGCGTTGTCGATAGGATTCTCGTATTTTTCCATCAAATCCCGGTAACAAGCCTTCCGCATGACCGTGATGCGTACCTTCCGCATGGGCAACACCCTCTCCATTCTACAGTTCCTTACTCGCGCAACGCTATCATTTCGGTAATTTACGAGAGCTTCTTGATTCTTTATCTTTAATGTTCAGTTCCTTTGCCACCTGATAGTAAACCAGGAGCGTAAAGATAACCGTGCCGCCAATGACATTGCCAAGACCGCAGGGGATAAGGAAACGGAAAAAATAATCAAAGAAATTCGCATCATCTGCTATAACTATGTAAGCCATTTCGCAGGAACCGACCACTACATGAGCAAAGTCTCCCAAGGCGATAAAATAAACTAAAAACATAATCGTTGCGAATCTGAAATATTTCGTCTGGGGAGAAATCCAAACGATAGCGGCAATAAGAATACCCGCCGGGATTCCTCGTAAAATGTTTTCAACAGGCCCCAATTTCATAACATTCACCGCAACCTCGTACATCGCCCCTTCGATTTCGGGTGAAAGAGTATACGGGCTGGAATAAAAAGCAGCCGCTATGGCCGTGCCTACAATATTGAAAAAGAATACTGTGACCCATAAGCGAACTACTTCATAAAAGCGAAGCCACGACCATTCGCTTAAAAGCGGAATGATGGTGGTGATGGGATTTTCTGTGAAAAGCTGCATACGTCCCAGAATGACAATGATGAACCCTACGGTATAGCCCAAGCAGGACACCAACGGCTCCATAGGCGAGGAGCCCATATGCATATGGAAAATAGAGCGGAACAAAAAAGATAAGGAAACCAGAATACCGGCGGCCAGTCCCGAAAAAGCAAGTGCCTGAAAAGGACGCTCCAACTCCTCCTCTCCCTCCTGCCGAATGATTTTAAAAATCATGCGAGGCGGCAAAGGCGCATGTTCATGCAGCACCAAACGTTCACTTTTTGGCAATTCGCTGATAAAGTCTTTCTTTTCCATAATCACCAATCTCCCCACTCAAATCTCAATCTTCAGCATGGCATTTTTTACCACCCACAAGCAGCAAGGATTCCTTACGGCTGCTGTCAATATGAATACAGGGCCAAGCGCCAGCTTGCCAGCGCCTGTGCCCTGTATCCATCAAAATATGCCTTTTATCGCCTGACAGCGAATTCAGCTACAGCCGCCCGCATCCCCTCACGAGTACATGTATCCTCGTGCAGTACAGGCTTATCCTTCAGTGCAGCCAGTCCTCTGGGCACAGGCAAGTCACTGAAATCATGCAGTGCCTTCAGCAACTGGAACTCGCTCAGGCCCGATGTGTCCTCATCCAGGGCCAAGAGCACGCTGCGATTGAACTTATATGAGCTGGCGGTGGAGACCACTATCATAGGGCACGAATCTGCCGCATGTTCTTCCTTATACTTCCTTGCCACGTCCCAAGCCACCGCCGTGTGGGTATCCAACACATAGTCCTTCTGGTGGTAAGCTGCACCAATGGCCTCCATGGTATCATCATCATTCGTCCAGTCTGCCCAGAAAATTTGCCGTATTTTTTGCAGCAAGTCCGGACCTACCTCATAGTGCCCCGTTTCTGCCAGCTCACGCATCCACCCAGCGACCTGCGCCGCGTCATGTCCTGTCATTTCATAAAGCAGACGCTCCAGATTACTGGAAACCAGGATATCCATGGAGGGGGTAATGGTCTTGTAGAAAGGACGCTCACGGTTGTATTTGCCCGTCTGCAGGAACTCCGTCAGCACATTGTTGGAGTTGGATGCACAAATGAGCTTATGCACAGGCAACCCCATCTCTTTTGCATAGTAGCCCGCAAGGATATTGCCGAAATTACCCGTCGGCACGGAGAAGTCCACTTTCTCCCCTGCCTGCAAGCGGCCTGCCGCCAGCATATCCGCATAGGCACTGAAATAATAGACTATCTGCGGTACAAGACGGCCCCAGTTGATGGAATTGGCCGAGGACAGACGCACCCCCTGCCGGGCCAACTTCTCCCCGAAAGCCGCATCACCGAAGATTTCCTTCACGCCACCCTGTGCATCATCAAAATTGCCCTTAACCGCGTACACGGAGACATTGCTGCCCTCCTGGGTCACCATCTGCAGCTTCTGTATTCTGCTCACGCCGCCATCAGGATAGAATACCTGTATCTTAGTCTGGGGCACATCCCTGAAGCCTTCCAAGGCCGCCTTGCCTGTGTCTCCGGAAGTCGCCACCAGAATCAGCACAGTCTCCTTGATGCCGTTCTTCGGCAGGGCAGCAGACAGAAGCTGGGGCAGCAGTTGCAGCGCCATATCCTTAAAGGCGCTGGTGGGGCCATGCCAAAGCTCAAGGACTTGCGCATCATCCAGCAGCGCCAGCGGTGCCCGTTTTTCCGTATCGAATTTATCCCCCCCATAGGCAGCCCGGATGCAGCTATGCAATTCTTCCTCCGTGTAATCAGTCAGAAAAAGCTGCAAAATTTGAAAGGCACGCTCCTCGTAGCTCATATCCTGCAAGGACTCGATAAAGGACATATCCACCTGGGGCAGGGATTCCGGCACAAACAGCCCCCCATCTGCCGCCATCCCCCGAATGATGGCCTGGGATGCCTCCACCTGGCCCTGTCCGCCTCTGGTACTTTGATATTTCAAAATAATCTCCCCTTTTCTTCTATCAGAATATGTAGTACACTTGAACTGTCAGCGAGCTATTAAAGCCACAGTCCCACCGGTCGCTGCCACAAGATCGGCAGGTGCCAGAAAAAGCTGCTCGCCGCGCTTGCCTGCACTGACTGCGATTCTCTCCTGGGACTTTACACGCTCATCTATATACACGGGATAATCCTTTTTTGCTCCCAGAGGCGAGCAGCCGCCCCTGATATAGCCGGTCAGCGCGAAGACCTCATTCAGGTGCACCATCTCCGCCCGCTTGTTGCCGGAAGCGGCAGCCAGGGCCTTCAGATCCAGTTCCAGATCACCTTGAATGACCGCCATCAGGATGCCTGTCTTGTCACCGCGCACAACCAGCGTCTTATAGACCTGCTCGATGGGCATGCCCACCGATGCCGCCACATGGACAGCGGAAAGGTCGCTTTCGTCCACTTCATATTCCTTTAGCTCATAGCCTATGCCCAGCCTGTCCAAAATCCTGGCTGCATTCGTCTTTTGCTGCTTTTTCTTTGCCAAATGTATCACCATGTCTTTCTCCTGCATAGCTTTGTCAATATGATAACATATATGTTAGATAATTGTCTACTTTAAAAGGAGTGTTCACAGTGTCGCTTAAGATTGCCATGGCACAGATGGAAGTCATCCCTGGGCATCCTGACAAAAATACCGCGAAAATCCTGAGCCTTATGCAACGGGCTGCCGAGGCGGAGGCACAGCTTGTAATTTTCCCGGAAATGGCCGTCCCCGGCTACCTGCTGGGCGACACCTGGGAGCAAAGCGCCTTCCTCGCCGACTGCGAAAGCTATGGGCGTGACATCATAGCAGCCACCGAAGGCACGGGACTCACCGTTATGTTCGGCAATATTGCCGTTGACTGGCAGAAGAAAAACAACGATGGCCGGGTGCGCAAGTACAATGCCCTTTTCACGGCACAGAACGGCAAGCTCGTGCAGCCGGACAGCATGCCCTATCCTTATATCATCAAAACGCTGATGCCGAATTACCGCGAGTTTGACGATACCCGGCATTTCTTCAGCCTGCAAAAATTAGCCCGTGAGCTTGGCACTACGCCGGAGCAGCTCCTCTCCCCCCTCAGCCTGAAAATCGAAGGACGGCACTATGATGTGGGCTGCCTGCTCTGTGAGGATGGCTGGAGTGCGAACTATGAACTGACCCCCCTTGCCGCCATAACGCGCAGCAAACAAGTGGACTTCTTCGTAAACATCTCCGCCTCCCCTTACACCCTCGGCAAGAACAACCGCCGCAACATCGTCTTCGGCGACCAGGCCGCCGAGACCAGGGCACCCCTCTTATATGTGAACGCCATCGGCCTGCAGAACAACGGCAAGACCATCTATACCTTTGACGGCTCCTCCACTGCCTATGACGCAGCGGGCCGCGTGGTCGCCGAAATACCGGCATATAAGGAGGATTTTGCCTTTGTAGAGCTCTCTAAGCTCTCCGAGCTGCCTGAGCTGCCTGCCGATAATAAATCGGATATCGCCCACATCCATCAGGCCCTGCGCTACGGCATCAGTCATTTCCTGCAGGACATCCATATGCAGCGTGTCGTCATAGGCATCTCCGGCGGCATCGACTCCGCCGTGGCCGCCGCACTCTACACGGAGGTGCTGGGGCCGGAAAACGTGCTGCTGGTCAATATGCCAAGCCGCTTCAACTCTGAGACCACCAAAGGCCTCTCCGCACAGCTCGCCCACAACCTCGGCTGCCGCTATATGGTCATTCCTATCCAGCAATCTGTGGAGCACACCATCGAACAGTTGGAGCAGACGCCGATGGAATACTTGCAGGAAAACACGCAATCCAGCCTGCAGGTATCCTCCTTTGTCGCCGAGAATATCCAGGCCCGTGATCGCAGTGCCCGTGTCCTGGCCGGTGCGGCGGCTGCCTTCGGCGCCGGCTTCACCTGCAACGCCAACAAGGCAGAGACCACAGTCGGCTATTCCACTCTTTACGGCGACCAGTCCGGCTTCCTCGCTGCACTGGCTGACCTCTGGAAATTCCAGATCTATGAACTTGCCTATTATCTCAACAGGGAAATATTCCGGCGCGAGGTGATCCCCCAGGGCATCATAGATATCGTGCCCAGCGCCGAACTATCCACCGCCCAGAACGTGGACGAAGGCAAGGGCGACCCGCTGAAATATCCTTACCACGACCATCTTTTCCGCGCCTTCGTGGAGCGCTGGCAAAAAGCAGCCCCGGAAGACATACTGGGCTGGTACGCGGAAGGAAGCCTGGAAGATAATTTAGGCTGTGAACGGGGCCTCATAAAAAAATACTTCCCAACAGCCACAGACTTCATAGCAGATCTCGAGCGCTGGTGGAACCTGTTCTCCGGCATGGCTGTAGCCAAACGCATCCAGGCACCGCCTATCCTGGCCGTCAGCCGCCGCGCCTACGGATTTGATCACCGCGAGGCGCAAAATGGCCCCTATTACACACGCAAGTACCGCGAACTCAAGGCAAAACTGCTGGCAGAAAAATAAACGCAGCAAGAACCGAATCGTTTACCGCTTTTATCCCAAACTGCCGATAATATCCAAAATCGGCAGCAGCATGGCCAGCACTGCAAAAAAAACCACGCCGCCTACCACCAACGTCAGCGCCGGATCAGCCAGGGCTTGCAGCCTGGCCGAGGTATTGCTGGCCCGCACATGGCAAAGGGACGCAGACTGACGCAGCATCTCCTCCAGATTGCCGGCATGCTCACCTGCCAGCACCAGCTCCTGCACTGCCCTGGGGCAAAAACTGCCAAAGCTGGCCGACAGCGCCGCCGCAAAAGTCATGCCCTGCTCGACCTGGCGCTGGGCTAGCTGCAGGCACTCCCGCAGCCAGTGATTCTCCGGTACATTCCGTGTCAGTTGCAGGGCGCGGTCAAAGGGAATGCCGTTTGCCGTCAGGACAGCAAGAGTGCCAGACATTTGCTGCCAATCCGTATGCAGCACCAGCCTCCCCAGCAGGGGCAAACGCAGGCACAAGCGATCCAGCACAAGGCGCAAAGGCGGATAACTCCAAGCAGCCAGCGCCCCCGCCAGGATAATCATACAGCCCAGCAGCAGCATGGCCATACCCCAGTCTCCCGCCAGCCATTCCGAAAAGTCCAGCAGCAATGCCGTCGGCAGCGGCAGAGACGCGTGCAGGCTGCGCAGCAGACCCGCGAAAACCGGCAGTACGAAAAGGGACATAAACACCACGGCTCCCAAGGACAGCACTCCCATCATCGCCGGGTAAACCAGCAATGATTTCAGCTTTTCCCGCGACTCATGGCTCTCTGTCAGAAAATCCGCCAACTGCTGCAGCACATCCGCCAGTGTGCCGGACTCCTCTCCGGCATGCACCAGACTGCGCACACTCTCAGGAAATGCCCGCGGATAAGCTGCCAGAGACTGGGCCAATGTCTGCCCCCGCAAAAGGGACTGATGGATTGCCGCCGTCATGCGCTGATAGCCGTCCTCCGGCTCAGGCACGACCAGCGCATCCAGTGCCACCTGCACCGGCAAGCCTGATTGCAGCAGCACAGCCAACTGACGCAGGAAAAGCATAGCCCATTCACGCCTTCCTCCGCTGCCTGGGCCTATATCCTGCATCAGGAATTTTTTTATCCTGTCCCATGTAGGTTCCTGCTCTTTCAACTCCTGGAGCCTTGCCACCCAAAGGCCACGGCTGCGAATCCCCATGGCAGCTTCCTGTATGCCTGCTGCCTCTATCACACCTGCAAAAGACTCACCCTGACGATTTTTCGCCATGTACCTGAATTTCCCCATAAATCCCACCTGTTCTATTGGCTACGAAACCTATCCCTCACCTCGCGGCTGATGCAGCCTGCTCCTGCCAAAGCATCCAGGGCCATGGCCGCTGTCTGCATTCCCTGCCTGCCATGACTGAGCATGACTGAGCTGAGCTGATTGTATTTCCCCTGCCGCAGCAAACTGCGCACCGCCGGCACAGCCAGTAGCACCTCCGTCAAATTCACGCGCCCACCCTGCGCTCCTGGCAGCAAACGCTGGGCAAAGATACCCGTCAGCACCTCCGCAAACTGCGCCCTGACCTGCGCCTGCTCACCTAAAGGAAACAGGCCCTCAACGCGCAAAGCAGTTTCCTCCGCATTCTGGGAATGCAATGTGCCCAGCACCAACACCCCTGTAGCTGCAGCCGCCATTGCCGTTTGCATTGTTTCTGCGTCCCGGATCTCACCCACCATAATAACATCCGGTGCCTCACGCAAAGAGCTTCTCAGCGCCTGGCTGAAAGACAGGAAATCCCTGCCCAACTCACGCTGACTGATAAAGGATTGCTGCGGCTTCAGAATGTACTCGATTGGGTCTTCTAACGTTACAATATGATACGATTTCTCCTGATTGAGCTCCTCAATAAACGCCGCAAGGGTGGTAGACTTGCCGGAACCAGTTCTCCCCGTCACCAGGATAAGCCCCTGGTCAACGTCTTTCATCTTCTGCCATGCCTTTGGCGCTCCCAGCTCCGCTAAAGTCGGAATCCTCTCCGGCAGCAAGCGGAATGCCAGGGCCGGCCAGCCCTGCTGGTAATAGGCATGAACCCTGAACCGCCTGCCATCAAAAGTCCATGACAAATCAAGTTCCCTCTCTATAGCCAGCTTTTCCCGCTGACAGTCATTCAGGATAACGGAACATGCCGTTGACATAATCTTCTCTGTCAATGGGTTGCTGTCCATGGGCTGCAAAATGCCCAAGCAGCGCATATGTGGTTTTTGCCCTACGGTCAGGTGTATGTCTGATGCCTCTTTTTCGATAGCCACGCGGATAAGATATTGCCAATCTACATCATCACGCATATTTTCACCTCGATGATTTCTAACGCTAATGTGGGTCTTCTACACATATGGCTAAAAACATGCACGAAAAATTCTCCCCTTGTACATATCGACACACGGCCAGATTACCTTCCTGTATTTATCTGTAGGCTACATTCTCGCAGAAGCGGGTACACATTTTCATTCGAACTCAATCAGCCGATTAACAATCTCGATTACGTTGATCGGGTCAAAATCATACTCAAAAATAGATGCAATGATTATCTGGTGGTCAGAAAAGTCCCTTTTTAGAATCCCCATCATCAGAGTGATATTTTCCTGATCAACCTCTTTACCACTGGGCGAATCCAAAATAATGGGGAGCTTAATGCCTATGGCACGCTCTATTTCAATGATATATGCCAATCGGAAAGCAAATACTGTCTTGTGAAGTACGGCCCCGGACAGCTCTTTGAGGTTGGAAGTAAACAAATATGAAGCAGCAATCGTCGTATTGTTGCCTATTCCTAATTCCAGAGCATATCTCAGAACATTCTGGTAAAGGCTATTCACGACATTATTGTTTATTTTTGTGCTATCTGTAATTGCTTGACGAACATCCCGCAGTTCTTTCTTCAATCTTTTGATCTCTTTTTCAATTGCAACTGCATTGATTTGAAGAGAAGCAATTCTTCTATCAAATGCCTGTGTCATTGTTTCAGATTCCCAAAACGACAACTGTTCATCCTCGGATTGCCTTTGTGCTTCACGAGCATTGATGTTACTTAGAACCGATGCAAGCTCAGCAGAGATCAATTTGTGTTTCGTTACAAGATACTCGATGCTGTCATCAAAGCCTACAATGTTTTCAGCGGTAACAGGAATGGTTGTTCCATCCGAACCTTTGATAAGCAGCTTCATTTCGGCAATAAACCTACTAAAATGTTTATTATCCCTTATGGATTTGTCAAGACGGCACAATTCCTTTTTTAGAACGTTCTGCCTGATTCTCAGCTGTTCCAATTCAGAATCTATTTTTTCATCGTAGTGCTCTACAGCAAGGGACCCCTCCTCAGCTTCAATAGTCTCTTGATATTGCGCAACGCTGAACATCTGCTTGTATTTACCAAGTTCACGTGACAGCCTTGTTTCCTGTTGGATTAATGAAGTACAATCGCGCCCAGACAGGCCCCGAATAAGTTCCTCAATATTGAAATGAATGCTGCCAATAGCCACGCCCCTATTAAGCAGTGTCCAGCCTTTTTCCTGGTCTACATAGAATGCTCCAAGGAGATTTCCTAAAATATCGGCATTATCAGTTCCAAAAAGAACACTGTGAAGCTCGTTCTGCTGTTCAGGCAAAACGTATGTAGTACGATCATCATTTGTAGATAATATTATATAGCTATTCGCTGTTCTTGAAAGTGTAACATCACCGATTTTCTCAGTATAGACTACAGTTTCAACTTCACATCGCTCAAATTTGATTTTTCTCGTATTGGGAATGTTATAACCAAGAGAGTACAACAAAAACCTTAGCAGCGTAGTCTTACCCTTGCTGTTTTGCTTACTGTGAATTAAATTGGCGTTGCTAGAAAATTCAAAAAGCCTGCCGAGCAAGCCCTCTTTGATGCGAATAGACTTTATGATCATAGGGATACCCCCTTTTTGATCTTATCAATGTCGTATCTCCTGCGTATCACATTGTACACCACTATTTTTGATAGTGCTTCCACTGTAGCAGAATCAATGCCATAACCTTCAAACTCTGACGAGTAGTTGTTCCAGCACTCCTCCACAAAATTGATTGTTTTTTTGTTTGGTTTTCCAGAATTCTTATATGCATTGAAATCGAAAAGTATCTTTGTAAAAAACTCTACTCGTTCGCAACAAGAATCAATTGTTCCTCTAAAGCGACGAACGACCTCATCATATTGAACAGAATCAAACCGTTCAACAAAATCACGGTCCGTTCTTTCAATATCCGTTGCAATAACTATGATAGGCCAAATCAAGCTTTTCTTTGACAGTGTGATTTTAGCGTCCTTTTTTGACCCGTTTTTGAATACCTCACCACACCACACTCGATGTAATTGATTTCCAATCCCCGGAATATCAAGCTTTAGCTCACCAATGAAATCATTAATAATCTGCTTTACAGCTTTATATTTTTCGGAATCATCGTCAGTTTCAAATGGAACAACCTGAATAACGAACTGATCCGTATCCAAGGGTTGATTGATCTGCGATAGATAACCGGTTATAATTCTCTGTGACGATTCGGGCAACGTACTGAAACCACGGTGAGCCAGTCCCCAGAAAACGTTCCGTGATGCATCATCGTTCAATGGATTTGGAGAATTTGTTATCAGAATCAGTTTTTTAGTTTGAACCTTCCTGCTTCCTTCTGATAATGACTCCAAAGCCTTTTTAAGATTCGTGCGTACATGTGCAAAATCCGTGCTGCTATTAACTACTGCCTTGGCTTGAGCCAAAATATGTTCCCCACTATAAAGTTCAATATCAATATCCTCGTTCTCGCTTTCCAATCGTAATGATTGCAATTCCCTTATATTTTCAAGCATTAAAACGATAGCAGCGTTAACTTGGAAATCAAACCCAAAGAGTACCGCATCAGCTCGCCGATCTTTTCCCATATTCTACCTCATCTTTTTAGTCACTTTTTTTGAGTTTCATCACTCATATATTTTACCTGGATTAGTATATATCCGCTTCCCTGAGTATGGAGAATATCATAGTTAGTAATGGTTTTCCTTGAAATTCTCCACCTGCTCCATTACTTTCTTGAAAACCTCCGGGCTGTACCGAGGAGGATAGCCGTTTTTCACTAAGCAAATCTTAATGTCGAATTTCAGTTGATCACGGATATTCTGATTATTGAGCCAATCTGCAAAGCTGGACTTCATATCTATGAGTTCCTTGATTTTCTTCGCCAGCTCCCTGCACCGTTCATTGATAACAATGCCGTCCTGCTCCATGTCCTCGCCGTATTCAAAATTTGCCTCATCACGCTGTTGCATGAGAATATCATAAAATGCCTTTTCCTCAAAGGTCAGGTCTATCTTACGGAAACTCTCCCGGTCGGCCTGCATTTCCTTCATAATCTTCATGGCCTGCTCGGTAGCTTCGCGGATAATGTCTTCCGCCGCCCGTTCCTGTGTAGCTCCCGCCTCTTCCTCCGTGAGTTTCTTGCGCCGTTCATGGTACTTGCGAATGGTTTCTTCCAGCATTTCCTGGTATTTTCTGCCAGCGGCCAGATTAGTCTTTTTGTATTCGGCGATGCCCTTCCTCATCATCTTCACCAGCATTTCCAGCTTGGATGCAGGCATTTTGATTTCAGCCAGTGCCGCCGTGAACTCCGGCCCGAAAATATTCTCCTGTTCACCGTCAGCTAGAATACTTTCCACCTTGTTGTATTTCAAGGCTTCTTCCACCATCTTTTTCACATGTCGGTTCATCACATCTGTATCAATCTCTGTGGTGCCGCTCATCTTCCTCACAAAGCCAGCAATCGCACCAAAGCACTGAGCCAGGGCAGATTCTTCCTCCTCTAAGATGCCCGAGGGCTGGCAAATAGCAAAAGCCATCCGCATGCGCTTGGTCATGGTGAGAAAATACTTCTTGAAACTCACCCGGCTGTTTTTCTTGCCATCTTCGCTGACAATTTCCATCATTTGATTCTTTGTAAAAACATACTCAGCCGCCTGAGAAAGTGCCCGATAGCGCTCCACTGGATCAGCCTTGGCATCAAGGAAGATACTAAGATCATAGCCAGAAAACAATCTTTTGATTATTTCCAGATATTCCTTAAAAGCCAGCCTGGCCTGCTCCACATCATCATCCGTGGGAGCAACATTCTCTGTGCCGCCGTAGATTTTCAGCGCCTGACGCATCTCATCCCGTATGCCGATATAGTCAACCACCAAGCCAAAGCTCTTGCCCGGATATTTGCGGTTGACACGGCTGATGGTCTGCACAAGCTGATGACGCTCTAAGGGCTTGTCATTATAAAGATATGTAAGCGATGGCTCGTCAAAACCGGTAATCCACATATCCACCACTATCACCACACGGAAATTGGACTTGTCCTGCTTAAAGATTTCCTCCAATTCCGTATTGCGCTGTTTATTCTTCGTGCCTCCCAAATACTTATACATATCCTCCTGATCATTACTGCCTACACTTGCCACCATAGCCATAAAGGGCACTTCCGGCAGGCCCAGCAGTTCTTCCTCTGGCAGTTTCGTCCCCTCTGGCACCTTGCGAGGTACAAACCAATCAGGGTATTTCTCCTGAAAAATCTGCAAAAGTTCATAAGCAATAGGGCGAGCAGCGCAAGTAATCATGGCCTTCTGCACACGGTCAGGGTCACCGGCGCACATTTTCTCATAATGATCGTGAATATCCACTGCCAGACGCTCTAACCGGGACTTCTCCCCCAAAATCACCTCCATGGAGCTCATGGCCTTCTTGCTGGCGGCTATATCGTCTGCCGTGGCACCTGATTCGGCGCACTGCTTGTAATAATCCTCAATAAGCTTGACCTTCGCATCGTCCAGCAAGACTTTGGCAATGCGGGGATGATATTTGATGGGCACGGTGATGCCATCTGCCACCGCCTGATCCATAGTGTAGCGGTCAACCTCTGCCCCAAATGTCTGATAGGTAGCGTCAATAGGTGTCCCGGTAAAGCCCACAAAGGTAGCATGAGGCAAGGCTTCCCGCAATACCTCAGCATATGGTTTGGAAAGCATAGCTTTCATATTCTCATTTTCGTCCTTGCCGAACTTGATGGCCTTGGCCCGCTCAATCTGAGTGCGATGGGCCTCATCGGAAAAGCAAATAATATTGCTGCGCTCTGAGAGCAATCCTATCTTATCTTCTTTCCTATCACAGAATTTTTGAATGGTGCAGATAAAGAAGCCGCCACTTTCTCTGGCAGACAACTCCTCCCGCAGGGTCTTGCGGTCAGGCACTACGCTGACTTCCCCCAGCCCCAGAAACTCCGAGCTTTTGGTAAAGAGCTTCGCCCCCTGCTTTTGCAGTTCGTCCCGGTCTACAATCATGATGATGGTAGGCGAACCAATAGCAGGTACATCCTCACAGCGCATGGAAAGCTGCCGTGCCAGAAATGCCATGGTATAAGTCTTGCCGCAGCCGGTGGCGCCAAAATAAGTGCCACCCTTCCCCGTGCCGGATGCCACCGACTTGACAATGCTTTCTTTCAAAAGCCGGGCGGCAAAGAACTGAGGATAACGGCAAACAATCTCGAACTCATCTCTGTCATACTGGCTGTCCTGGAAGTAGATGTAATCCCGGAAAATTTCTAAAAAACGCTGGGGGCTGTATACGCCCTTGACCATAGCCAACAGTTCATCATAGGGTGCCGTGGAAATCTTATCCTCACTATTCACCCGTCGCCACGCATAGAAATGCTCATAAGGTGTACGCACCGTACCTAGCCTGGTCTTCACGCCATCAGAAATACAGGCCAGTGGGGCGTAATGCAAAAGTTGGGGAATATCCCGCCAATAGCGGATATTTATCTGTTCCCAGGCATCGTAGATAGTGGCATTGTCTCCGGCAGGGTTCTTCAGCTCCATTATGCACACAGGCAGCCCATTGATAAAGAGCAACACATCGGGACGGCGGTTCTGGCTCTGTCCGTTGTCCGTGTATTCAACCGTAAACTGATTCACCACACGGAAGTTATTCTCCTGCCAGTTAGCAAAGTCAATCAGAGACACGGTGCAAGGTTCGCCCTTCTCCGTGAAAATACGCACACCATCCACCATCCAGCCATAGAGCATATGCAGGGTGGCAAAATCAGTCTCTGCCCCGGCTAGGCGAACCTTGTCTGTCACCTGCCGGATATCCTCGATTGATAAGCGAGGGCTAACCTTACTGAGAAATGCTTCTAAATCGTCTATATACAGCACCTCACGCAGAGAAGCACGGGAAATTCTGTCCCCCGGCATATATGTCCACTGCTCCTTTTCTAGCAGTGATATCAGTGCATTTTCAAAGTCTGATTCGCAAAAGCGCCCGTTATAATTTTTTAGTCTTGCCATTTATCTCACCTCATTCCCCTGCCATTAGCGCTCCGCGCAGGAGCAGCGAACAGATGTTTTTCAGCTTTTTCTTTAGCTCCTCTGCTATGCGTTTACGCTCGATATAACAACTATATATATCGGCAATAGCCTGCTGTATTTTGATGTCAGGTATGGGAATTTCTACTTTGCACAATTCGCTCCAATCAAAAGACTCACGTGCTGACCCCCAAGAATGAAACCGCGCATAGCGGTCAAATTCTGGACGGCTAAGAAACATCAGAAGATAGCTCGGATATAATTTTTCATATTCTGTTTCAAACACTGTATAAATAGAAGAAACAAGATATGTTTCTGTCGTATCATTCAGTGCAAGTGAAATTTTATCTCCTCTACGTGATGTATCTGCCACATATACGAACTGATTTGGCTTGAGTTCTTTATAATTGTCTAACTTTACTCCCTGCATATTTGCCTTAGTATCAATCAATTTCTTTTCAGTGGAAATTCCTCTAACTTTGGATATATCCAATGATTGCTCATTTCTATGATCAACTTCCATTATATACTTACCTAATTTAATTCCTACATATTTCTTTTTCAAATCATCAATAAACCCATCACAAGTAAGCTTTAAATCTTCCAAGCCGCTTTCATAAGTTACCAAATTCTCCTTTAGTCCATTATAGATATCAACTGCCTTCTGTTGATTTTCAAGTCGTGGTAGTTCTATTTCCATACCACATAATGTCTCCCATGAAAACACTTCCGTAGATGTTCCCCAAGAACGATAGCAAGCCTCTCTATCCCATTCCAGTCTATTAAAATGCATAAATAGATATTCTGAGATAACGAATTTTTCAGCTTCCTTTTTTACTCGAAATCCAATATTATTCCAACTAATTATAAAGCTCGTATCTGAATCATTAAATCCAAAACCAATTTTTTTACCATGTGTCCTTGGATTATAAATAAACTCTTTTGGTCGTATAATTAGAAAATTATTCAAATCCGTGTTTTCTACATTTGCTTTTGTGGGAATCACTTCCTTGGTTATTGTCATTCCTCTGACATCTGCTACCGTGTACTCACCATTATCATTTATATCAGTACATTGCTCTATTAGCTCTCCCAGCCTATACTTTCTATTCAATCCCATACCCAATACCCTCAAAGGCAGCCGCCAACTTCTCTTGACTCTTTCTTTCTCTGGCCAGTAATTCCTTCATTTCCTGCTGAATTCTTGCCATTTCCGTTGGATAGTCAATTTCTAAATCATGGTCTATAAACTCGATATAATTGGAAGGCACCAGACTGTAGTCATTATCCGCTATTTCCGTTCTATCTACGCTTCTGTAAAATTCCGGACAGGCATAATCAAATCCGACCGTCCCCATTTCCTGCCAACGATGATAAATCTTCGCCGCCCGCTCTATCTGCTGGGTGCTGAGCATTACCTTCTTCTTGCCCTCACCCTTTACAGCATTTTCCCGCCAGCTACGCAAATCCATAAAGAGTATTTCCCCGCTACGGTTGCGGAGGCTACGGCCATGATACTCACCGCCCCGCTTATTCTGATTCAAAATCCAAAGGGTGACGCTGATATCCGTGGTAATAAAGAGTTCTCGTGGCAAGATGATAATAGCCTCCACCTTGTCATTTTCTATAAGCTTCTGCCTGATTGCCCTGGCATCAGAGTCAGCCAGTGCCCCATTGGAAAGCAGGAAACCGGCCACACCGCTAAGGGGTTTGATATGATGGAGAATATGGAGAATCCAGGCATAGTTAGCATTGCTGGCAGGTGGGACAGCATAATCTGTCCAGCGGGCATCTCTAAGCAAATTATCATCCCACCAGCCTTTCAGATTGAAAGGTGGATTCGCCATGATGTAGTCAAAGTACATTCCTCTGTGCAGGTCGTTGGTAAAAGAAGAATCGCTCATAGTGCCCAGATTATGACTGATACCACGCAAGGCCAGGTTCATCTTCGCCAGCCGCCAGGTGGCCGCCTCCTTCTCTTGCCCATAGACATTTATACGGCTAATATCCCCCGTCTTTGCCCTTACAAGATCTGTACTCTGGATAAACATCCCGCCAGAGCCACAACAAGGGTCGTACAGTGTCCCGTCGAAGGGCTCTATCATTGCCGCAATCAGTTGCACCGCATCATGGGGTGTATAGAATTCGCCCTCCTCTTTGGTGGCATTCACGGCAAATTCCTTCAGAAAATACTCATACACCCGGCCAATCAGGTCTTTTTCCTCGCCGAATTTCTTGTGGCTGATTTTATCTACCTCATCCACGACTTTCTTGATATCCGCCGAACCAAGATTACGTGCGGTAAATGTACCATTGACAATGCAACCCTTCAACTGATTGCTGGACTCAGAAATGCTTTTCAATGCTGTATCAAGGGCCGCATTTAACTTGGTAGCTGGTGTATTGATAATGGTAGACCAGCGAGCCTCTTTCGGCAGATTGTATGTTCCATCCGTAAAAGAAGGGTCATCAAAGAAAGCCTTCTGTATCTCTGAATTATCCGGGTCAAGTCCTTGCTGTTTGAGATTTTCCCTGAGTGCTTCCACCCCGTCTTCAAATTTCTCACCAATAAACCGCAAAAACACCAGCGTTAACATCAAGTCACGTTTTTCAAAGAACGACCCGGAATTGCGGGCATTTCGCAGAATATCCCGACATTTGAACAATACATTGTCTAAATTCAACACTTCTTTTTTTTTCTTTGCCATGCTTGTCTCCTGTAGATATCATTATCCAGTAAGCAAAAAGCTGCCCAGCACGTTGCCAAGCAGCCAAGCATACCTTTAACTCTCAATTTCCCTGCCATGCCAACCGCTGCACTCAGCATCTTGCCAATAGAATCTCAGGTTCTCGCCCTACTCGTTATAGATTGACATCGATCTCTATTATGTATATATTATACATAAAGCCCCCAATAATTCAAGTACCGGCAATTTATCAGGCGCTTATTGTGAAAGCACCCAGTGAAAAAAATTCAAAGGAGAAATTTTAAGTGATTGATTTTATAGACAAAAGTGTATATTAGTAATATAATGTGTATATGGAGGATCAAAGCCATGAACACATTAAATATTACTAATTACAAGCCTAAAGAGTTTGCCGAGCTTCTCAATGTCACTGTCAAGACGCTTCAACGCTGGGACAGAGAGAAAACGCTTGTAGCAAACAGAACCCCCACAAATCGAAGGTATTATACTTACGACCAGTATCTACAGTTCAAAGGCATTGGTAAAGATGCTGATTCTCGAAAGATTGTCATTTATACTAGGGTATCCACTAGAAATCAGTCTGATGACCTTGAGAATCAAGTTGACTTTCTTCAGCAATATGTCAATGCCAAAGGGCTCATAGCTGATGACATTATTAGAGATTACGGAAGTGGCCTCAACTATAACCGTAAAAAATGGAACCAGCTTTTGAGCGAAGTTATGGAAAACAAAATCAAAATGATTCTTGTATCACATAAAGATAGATTCGTCCGAT
>CAMVGU010000032.1 GCA_947167105.1 uncultured Selenomonas sp.
GCAGATTCCGGACTTTCACCAGTTAGAAACGTGCGCCGCCGGGCGCACTAAAAAAGGCTTTGCGAATCAAGAAGGATTCGCAAAGCCTTTTTCTATCGCTTTTGTCACCTTTGATCTACTGCTATGTCGAGCTCCACAACATGGTCGCCCAGTCCCATCTCCACCGTCAAATACTGGGTATCGCTGATCTTGACCTGGAAATCCTTGCCGACAGAGAGAGAGGGCGTAGATATATCGACCTCAAGCCCCATACTGGTAAGATTTGTCGCCGCATTAGCCGTCAGCATATTGCTCATCTCAGAGATAGCACTCTGGGCCATCGTGTCAAACTCCGCGATTGGCATGCCCATCATCATGGTCGAGGCAATGAACTTTGCAGTGTCTTCGCTCATATTGTATACAACGTTGCCGCGAATCTGCTTAGTGAAGCCGACTATCACGGATACACCCAGACTGATGGCATTCTTCTCACGCACATAGAGCTTGTTGCGCTTCGGCTCAGGAAAGCCCATCTGCGGCATGACAGTCGTGAAGGCATCGACGAACGGATTTACTAATTTCGCATCCATCTTCTCACTCTCCCTCCGCAAAACCGATATTCATCTTAATGTCACCAATACGCGTCTTGGCAACAATACGGAAGGTAGTAAGCTTCGGGCTGGCAATGCGTATATTCGTGCCGCAAATCGTACCCGGCGGCGTAATGCGCATCTCCTTGTCCTTAAACACGTCATTGATATTGGAAACGCCGCGGCCGACAATGATATTGGCAGACTCCTCCACCGAATCGCTCATCTCGTCCTCATCCAATTCTTCGCCCTCATCTATGTCCAGCATGATATGAGCAAACTGCTTCATCGTCTCCGTTTCCATATAGACGATGGCACGGCCTACCGGGAAGCCTGTCAGGCCGATGATGACTGCTACACCGGAAACATCCAGGAAGCGGCGGTCATCAAGTTCCAGCTCGACCTCGCTATGCACGCCCACCAGACTGAACAACCCCTGCTGCAGCGCCCTCACGAAAGGCTTTGCGTAGGACTCTCTCAGGGCTGCGATCTTGCCTGCCTTATTCTGGCAGAGGATCATCAATGTATCGATAAGGTCATTCGTGCTGACCGGTTTCTGCAAGAAGGCACTGATGCCTGCCTCACGGCCCTTGGACACGAGGCTCGCATCCTTCATTGCGCTGATCATCACGATCTTCGCTTCCGGGTCGATGGCGTGGATACGCTGGCTGCATTCGATACCATCCGCATCCGGGAGGTTCATATCCATAGTCACAACGCCCGGACGGAACTCCTCATACTTCGCGACAGCCTCGGCTGCATCCTTAGCCATGGCCACCACTTCAAAGTTCGTCTTGGCAAGGTTTCTTTCAAGCATTGCGCGACTGACCTTCGAATCATCAACGACCATTACCTTGACTTTCTCCACAAATGCTCACCTACTTCTGTATGATTAGCCTTAGTCTCACCTTAGCAATATTTTTTAGATACAATTCGCTGTCAGCCCTGCAAATCCCTGCTAGCAAAACAGATAAATTTTGATTCTTTTAATCTTGTTCAGATTTTGCTCTGCCCTGCTGCGTCAAAGACGCGGGTAATCTGCTCAGGAGGCTGCCGATCCAGCAGGCTCACAAGCCAGATAGCAAGCAGGGAGAAGATAAATCCCGGCACGATCTCATACAGCCCCAGCCAGGCAAACTGCTTCCAGATCAGCACAGTGAGCCCGCCGACCACAATACCGGCCAGCACGCCGTTGCGTGTCGTGCGCCGCCAGAACAAGGACATCAGCACCGCAGGCCCAAAGGCCGCGCCAAAACCTGCCCAGGCATAGGAAACCATATCCAGGATAAAGGAATTCGGATTCATGGCAAAGGCAATGGCCAGTGCTGCTATAACTAAAACCGAAATGCGGCTGACCCATATGAGCTCCCCCTGCCTGGCTTTGCTATGAATCAAAGAACGGTAAAAATCCTGCGACACAGCCGAGGCTGCCACCAGGAGCTGCGATGAAGCCGTGCTCATGATGGCCGCCAGCACCGCCGCCAATATCAGACCTGCCAGCACCGAGGGGAACATCATATTCGTCATCACCAGGAAAACTGTCTCGCGGTTCGCCTCTGTCAGCGGCTCTGCCAGGAACACTGCGCCGACCATACCAACCGCCAGGGCCGCCGTCAGGGAAAGCACAACCCAGACCATCGCTATACGAGTGGCCTGGGGAATATCGCTGGTGTGCTTAATGGCCATGAAACGCACCAGGATATGGGGCTGCCCGAAATAGCCGATTCCCCAGCCCATCAGGGAAATGATTTCCAGGAGCGTGATTGTCGTACCATCCGGCTTGGCAAATGGCTGGAAGAAGGAGGCATTGTACGCCTCAATGGCCTCTGCCGTCACCAGGGGGCCGCCCAGCATAAACATTGCTGCCAGCGGCACGATAAGGATAGCAAAGAACATCATCACTCCCTGGATGAAATCCGTGCGTGACACAGCCAGAAAACCGCCCGTCAGCGTGTAAAACACCACCGCCCCCGCAGATAACAGCAGGGCATAGGTGTAATCGAGGCCGAAAATCGTCTCAAAGAGCCGCCCGCCGGACACAAAGCCTGAAGCTGTGTATATAATGAAAAAAATCAGGATAAAGATAGCGGGAACCACCCGCAGCAGGCGGGACTTATCCTCAAAGCGGTTCTCCAGGAAATCCGGCAAGGTCAGGGAATTATGGGCCAGCTCGGTGTATACGCGCAACCGTGCTGCCACGAAATGCCAATTTGCCCAGGTGCCCAAAGCAATGCCCAGTGTGATCCAGCCTGCATTCAGGCCGGCCACATAGGCAAAGCCTGGCACACCCATCAGCATCCAGCCGGACATATCCGAGGCCTCTGCCGACAGTGAAGTCACCCAGGCCCCCAGCTTGCGGTTGCCCAGGAAATAATCGCTCATATTGCGCGTGCGCCGGTAGTAATAGATGCCAATGCTCATCATAATGAGCATGTAGACGGCAAAGGTGATAATGATAGCTATATCATGAGTCAAAAAAATCCCCCCATATCTTTTGCAACGCTCACAATTATACAGGAAAGACCTGCCTCTTTGCAACTTTTGAATATTCTTTCCTTTGCAAAAAATGAATAATTGAGTTATAATACTCTGGATCCGGCTTGAATATGGAGGAATCACAATGAAAAAATACGACGTAGCTATCGTGGGCGGCGGCCCTGCCGGTGTCTTCGCGGCCTATGAGCTGAGCCTGAAAAAGCCGGGACTCAGCATCATAGTGCTGGAAAGCGGCAAGGATATCTATCATCGCATCTGCCCCATGTCTGCTGGCAAGGTCAAAAGCTGCATCGGCTGCAAACCCTGCAGCATCATGCGCGGCTTCGGCGGTGCCGGTGCCTTCTCGGACGGCAAGTACAACTTCACCACGAAATTCGGGGGCTGGCTGAATGAATACCTGCCGGACGCAGAGGTCATGAAGCTCATCGAATACGTGGACAAGATCAACCAGCAGCACGGCGCACCGAGCCAGGTCTACACCACAGACGGCTCCAGCATCGGTCTGCTCGCACTGCAGCACGACTTGCATCTGCTTTCTGCCAGCGTCCGCCATCTCGGCACAGAAAATAATTTAAAAATGCTGCAATCCACCTATGAATACTTAAAGGACAAGGTGGAATTCCGTTTTGAGTGCCTGGTGGAGCATATCGAATCCGATGGCAAGGGCAGCAACGAACTGCTGCTGCATGACGGCAGCCGCCTTGCAGCCGAATACCTGATTGTCGCTCCCGGCCGTGCCGGCGCGGAGTGGTTCTCAGACGAATGCACGCGCCTGGGCATTGAGCAGGAGAACAACCGTGTAGATGTAGGTGTGCGCGTCGAACTGCCGGATATAATCTGGGATCACATCACCAGGGAAGTCTATGAGGCCAAGCTCGTCTACCGCACGAAACGCTACGGTGACTCCGTGCGTACCTTCTGCATGAACCCCCACGGCCATGTGGTGATGGAAAACACGGATGGCATCATCACCGTCAACGGTCATTCCTACAGCGATCCCAGCCTGCAGAGCCACAATACGAATTTTGCCCTCCTGGTTTCTAACCACTTCACGGTGCCCTTCAAGGAACCGCACCAGTACGGCAAGCGCATCGCCTCCTTTTCCAACATGCTGGGCGGCGGCATAATCATGCAGCGCTTCGGCGATCTGATGAAGGGACGCCGCACCAATGCCCACCGCATGGGCAAGAGCTTTACTCAGCCCACCCTAGCGGCCACCCCCGGTGATCTCTCGCTGGTGCTGCCGAAACGTCATCTGGACAATATCATCGAGATGATCCAGGCCCTCGACACCATCGCACCCGGCACAGCCAATGACGACACCCTGCTTTACGGGGTGGAGGTCAAATTCTACTCCTCCCGTGTCGTGCTGAGCAAGCAGCTCGAAACCGGCCTTAAAAACGTCTTTGCCATCGGCGATGGCGCCGGTGTCACCCGCGGGCTTTCCCAGGCCAGTGCCAGCGGCATATATGTGGCCCGCACCATTCTTGACAGAAAAAATTCCTGATGATCGTCCATATCCTGACAAAAGAAGCGTGTCCGATAAACTGACCGGACACGCTTCTTTTTCTTGTCAAACATATTGAAAAAAATCCCGAGAAAAATCATCGGCGACAACTTCAACATCCTGTCCTGCCAGGGCTTCAGCCAAGCGGTCACGCAGCACTGCCGCAATCGGGAACTCCGTGCCGAAATGACCGGCATCCAGTAAGTGGATGCCCAAATCCCGTGCCTGCTGGGCCTCATGGTATTTTACATCACCGGTCACATAGGCATCCGCCCCCATAAGAGCCGCCTTCCCAATAAACTCCGCTCCGCTGCCGCTGCAGAGAGCCACCTTATGGACAGCATGCTCTCCTGCCTCCACCAGACGCACAGCATTACAGGGCAGGGCCCCCTTCACCTGCTGCGCAAACTCCCGTGCTGTCAGCGGCTCCGCCATGTATCCGATGCGCCCCAGAGTGCCGGTGACGCCAGAAGCCTCATGTTCCTCACCAAAGCCACCTATATCCTGCAAGCCTATGGCCCTGGCCAGCACATCATTCACTCCGCCCGGCGCACTGTCCAGATTCGTGTGGGCGGCAATAACCGCGATATCTGCCCTCAGCAAACGCTGCAAGCGTGCCCCGTCAGCCAGATCCGTGCGGATTTTCCTGATACCGCGGAAGATCAGCGGATGATGGGCGACAATCAGTTGCACTCCCATTGCCTCTGCCCTTGCCACCGCCTCATCACTGACATCCAGGCATGTCATGATTTTCGTGATTTCCTGCCGGGGGCTGCCTACCAGCAGGCCGGGATTGTCCCAGTCCTCAGCCAGTTTCCTGGGTGCCCACTGCTCCAGGATATTTAGTACCTGCCTGCACTTTACCATGTCAGCCTCTCCTCCAGTGCCTCAATAAGTTCCTGCACTTCCCTGTATTTCTTCGTCCTGCGTGCCCGTGGGCTCTTCTCCATGCCTGCCGCAATGCTGCGGCTCTGGAACAACAACTGTTCGATATGATGCCGCAGAAGCGCAGGCTTTTTCTCCCAAAGCTTCGGCCCGATCAGTAGCATCAGGGCATCAGGCATCTTCTCGCGGCCTTTTTCCCCGCAGATGATTTCGTAAATACGGCCATCATCAACTGCCAGCGTCTCATCCACGATATGCCAATAATGGCGATACAGCCAGCGCCTGAGCTCCGGCGCTCCGTTCATGGGCTGCAGCACCAGCCGATCAAGAGATTTCACTACTTCCGGCTGGGCATCCAGGATTTCCGTCATCAGAATGCCGCCCATGCCTGCAATGCACACTGTATCAACTTCACCCGGCTTCAGCACAGACAGCCCATCGCCCTCGCGCAAGGCCACCTGCTTTGTCAGGCCCGCTTCCCGCACAGCCCGCACTGCCGCCTCCAGCGGCCCGGTGTTCTTATCGCTTGCAATCACATGCTCCGCCTTGCCTGACTGTACCAGCTCCAAAGCCAGATAGCCGTGATCCGTACCAATATCCGCCACCCGGCTCCCCTTCGGCACGAAGTCCGCCAGAGCCTGCAATCTATCATCCAGTTTCATGTTCCTTCACCTCCTGAGCGAGGGCCTAGCACAAGATGCCGGCATCAGCCAGCTCCTGCCTGATAGCCTGCAGTGCCCCCTCATCAGGTACGCGAACGGTGTGCATATGCACACCACCGGTCACTACCAGCAGAGGATTGGCCTTGCACTTTGCCATCTTGGAAAGGAAGGCACGCACATCGCGACGGCTCGTAAGCAGCAAGTCAGCACGAATAAGCCCATAGACACTGTGCTCCACCAATACGTCCAGCACCTCGCCGCCATTGTCAACAATCGCGTTGAGCTCACGCTCCATATCCTCCGCCGAATGTTTGCAGACAAGCGTCACCAGTTCCGACGCCTCCGTCCTTTCCTTGGGCAGCACATAGCCGCGCGGTGTCGCATAGACCTGCCTGCCACTTGCCCGCAGGATGCTGATATCCCCAACGATGATCTGGCGGCTGACCCCCAGTTGCCGGGCCAGTTTCGTACCCGAAAGGGGGCCTGCAGCCTCCTGCAACCTCTGCAGAACTTCCCCGCGCCTTTCCTCCGTCGTCATGGCCAGACACCTCCGCATACACAGAAAAGGCTGCCTTTAAGGCAGCCTGCGTTTGCAATGGTGACCCACCGGGGAATCGAACCCCGAACCTGCTGATTAAGAGTCAGATGCTCTACCAATTGAGCTAGTGAGTCATGGTGACGCCAATGGGATTCGAACCCATGAACCCGCCGTGAAAGGGCGGTGTCTTAACCACTTGACGATGGCGCCATTGGCTCCCCGAGCAGGACTCGAACCTGCGACATGGTGATTAACAGTCACCCGCTCTACCGACTGAGCTATCGAGGAATATTTTCTCATGTCATAGCGACAAAAATCATTATAGCGGATACCTGCCGCTCCGTCAAGCACTTCTAAAAACTTTTTTCAGTTCATAAAAAAATTCATTTTCGCTGCCCCATCTGCCACGGTCACTGCTGCTCACTGCTCTACACAGTGCAGTTCTGTATCATTATCGGCTTGCCTGTCCTCTTATACAAACTCACCACGCTGGACATGTCACCGTAGTAGGCATCACTGAGCGCGATAGAACGATACATATCCGGCGTGTCATCGTAGATGCCCCAGCCCTCAGATATGTATTGCCTGACCAGCTCATCATAAGACGCCAGACGCTCCGGGCAGCTATAGGCCACAGATTCCCTATACAGCGGATGCGGCCGCCAGAGAAGCGTCACCTGCTCTTGCTGCTCCCTGCAAATCTGCAGCACGCGCCCAATCTTATCAAGCATGCGTTCCTTCTCCGTATACAGTGCCTGCACAGAATTGTTATAAAAGATGAGCGGTTTGCGCCGCCCGGCACCATCATACAAGAGGCGCACCCATTCCGGCGGCAGTTCCTCATCCTGCGGACGCGGACGGCATACGCAGTCAAATTTGGGTGAGCCCAGTACCTGAAACTTGGCCAGCTCGATTTCCTTTTCAGGCCACCTACCTGCTTCCTGCCAGAAATTGCGGAACACATCTGCATACTGCTGCCTCACCTGCTCAGACTCCACCGGCAGTAAATCTGCATAATCCAGCCCCGCAGACATTAATCTGTCTTTTGGCACCTCGCCGTCAATAGCCACATAATAAGGCACATACACCAGCTCACGCACATAGGGCCGTATGTTTTTTAGGTAGAAATCCTCATGCACATGGCTTACAGAATTAAATTCATCGTACGGGTTGTGCACGAACACTATATCCGGCTTCTTGCGACGAATATCGTATTTTTTCCAGGGCAATATTTTAAGATCCTGGGGAAACATATCCGACTCATCATGCATGACCGTCGCCTGTCCTTGTTCATTCACCTCAAACCAGGGAATGGGCACGACCGAGACGGTCGCATTCCTGTCCTGCCTGGCCGCTTCGTAAACGCTGGCCAGGCAGTCCCAGAGTGCAGCCTTGTATGGCATGAATACTACATGTTTCTTCTCGCGCCTGGCGAAATTCGTCTTTTTCTGCATCAATGCAAAACTCCTCCTCAGAGCCCGTACAGTTGCTGCGCTTCCAATGCCTCATAGAGCGCCTTATAGATGTAGAAATCTGCCGGCTCTGTAATCTTCATGTTATTCTTCGTGCTCTGCAGCATGTGCATTGGACGCTTCTGGATTCCATAGAGATGTGCGGAATCAATGGTGCCATAACCTTCCTTTTGCGCAATCCCGTATGCCTCGTAAATCTCCTTGAAACGGAAGGATTGGGGAGCCTTCGCCACATAGAGATTATAACGGTTTGGAACGTCCGTGATATTCTTCCCATCTGGAGAAACTACCACGCTCTCCCTGGCCGGCTCGCAGGTAATAGCATTGCCATATTTCCTTACCGCGCTTATGTTCGCAGTGATGAGTTCTTCATTGATGAGGGGACGCACCCCGTCATGTATCAGTACGATATCCTCATCAGCAGTCACGGGCCGCATGGCATCCAAGCCCCTGCAGATAGATGCATGCCCCGTATCTCCCCCCGGCACGATGCTGCGCACCTTCATGATGCCGAAACGCTTCAGCATGCCTTTGAGTTCATCAATCCAGTTCTTCAAGCAAACCACATCGATTTCATCGATCTCCGGGTGGTACTCAAAATGCTCAAGCGTGTGGATGATGATAGGCTTGCCATACACCTGCAAAAACTGTTTTGGCAGCGAGCGCGAATTCATCCTGCGTCCAGCACCGCCTGCAAAAATCAGTACTTTGACCTTCTCTGCCATTATTTCTCCTCCAACACCCGGCAGGCGGCAGCATAAACTCGCTGACCGCTGCTTTCTGCTGCCGTCACTGCCTCAGCATGAGTGCCTGCGCCCTGCAGCAGCCCTATCATCTGCCTTAGCCCCAATTGATGGCTCTCTATGATACGATCCGTCTTACCTTCTTGCCAGCGCTGCTCTGCTGCCCTATCCATCATTCTATCATCCCTTTGCTTTTCAGATAATCCAAGGTTGCCTGCGGCAAATAACTTTTACATCTTTCCATATCACCTTCATGCAACCAGGCACGCACCTGCGTGGCATTGATTGGTTCACCGGCCTCAGCCAGCAGCCGCGGCAATTCGACAAGCTCCACCCCATAATCCGGCAGCATGAACTTCATTGCTTCATTATATTGGCGCGTCACTCCATCAAGAGGCTCCTCCCCCACAAAACGCATACTGATGCCCAGCGTTGGCGCAATAGCCTCGCCGAACAAACGCACATCCTTGGAAGGCAGCACTGCCTGCTCCTGCCGGCTGTCCTTTGTGAAATACTCGGCAAATGTCAGCGTCGAAATTATATAGCGCCCTGATGGCAGCACAGCCACATCCTTCATCCCCCTGCAGTTTGCCAGAACAATCGCATACCTGTCTGCAAAGGGGATAGCCGACCTGTCCTCCTCCACAACAAAGCAGTAGAGGTAATCGCAGCGTTTCCGTGCCTCCTCCATCAGGTACATATGCCCGAGCGTAAAGGGATTGGCATTCATCACAATGGCACCGCAGATGCCCTCATGCCTGTACGCCTGCAGGTTCCGAAGGTATGCACGCAGTTGCGCGTTCCTCACTCCCCCAAGCCCCAGACGAGCTGATAGCGGCCTTACCAAAGCAGCCCCGCCGCCTGCCCCGGGATATACTTCCCGCACCAGTTTTTCTGCCAGGAACTCTGCCCAAGCTTTGTACCCCTCCAAATTAAGATGAGGGAGGAACGCCTCCCACCAGTATTTGCCCTGCCTGCGTGCAGATGTATCAAAGACATCCGCATTCGTGTAAACAAGCGGCAGCTTTTCACCCCGCCAGCGCAGCCGCTGCCCGAAAAGCACAACCATATCGCCCCGTCTGAGTGGTGTATGCAGCAAAAAATGCAGCACATTCACATCATTGAATACCTGGTCATGAGAGCCCATTGCTCCGCAGTTTACCACACGCCAGTGCCTGCCGCCGGCAACCAGCAAACGCTGCAAGTGCGCCTCGATGGTTTCACCGAAATAGGCACTGGCTCCCATGGCCACACACACGCCAAAGACATAGACCGTATGCTCGAAGTCCTGCAGAGGCTCTGTATCCTGCCTGCGCCCGCCTACAACGTGAAAACATTTGTCATCTGTGCTGTCAACAGGCGCCAGGTAGTCCTCCGTAAGCCCATGCCATGCTGCAGGCGGCGAGGCAGGCCCCCAACGCGGCAATGGTGCAAGGCGTTTCTCCAGGTCAGCGACAGGACTCATGATATCGCAATAGCAAAAGCCAATCCCATGCCGCTGCAGATGATGCCAGAGCGTCACTGCCAAGAGCTCTGCATACAGCAGCCGCCCCGATATCTTGGGCCCATCATGCTTCTGCCAGATATCTGCCCCATACAGCAGCAAGTCCCCTTCGCATCTGCTGCCATCATAGACAGAAATATCCAGCAAAGACTGGAACCTCAAGCGAAAGCCAGCCAGTGCGCCGCTCTCGGAAGAAAGCAAAATCTTCCGCCTGTGACCAAAATAAGCGCGTGCAGCCTCAATATCAATCAAATCCCAGTGCAATACCTGTTGAGCCAGAAGCTGGCTGCAGCTCATGCCCATTGGCCCGATTACACCGAAATTGATGGCACCGGCAGCACAAATATGCCCATCCTTCACAAAAGCCAGTTCTGTCCGCTTTTGCTGCCAGAGAGGCATCTCAGCGATAGCGCCTGCAAAGGCCAGTTTATCCTGCCTATCCACATCTGCATAAGGCAGGCTCAAATCCCTCAGGGTCAGACACCCGTCCTGCGGGAAAGTCTCCTCGAACTCCAGGATACCAATGCCGCCAAGATATGCCCCGGCTTCATCCACAACAAAAACAGACATATGCCCGGCATCAAACAACTGTATCACTGCAGGAACGGAAAGCTCCCGCATTTCCAGCTCTGCCCAAGACTTCTGCACCAGGCACTGCCCGACCAGGCTCTCTCTCCTTGGCATAAGCACCTCCGCTCCTGCTATACTGACGAACATCAGACTATGCCCAATTACATGTCCGCCCCCTTGGGGGCGGGGAACCGCGTAAGCGGTGGTGGGGGCAGACGGCATATTCTGTGGTTCGTGAATATATACCATCAATTCTCGTGGAAAATATCCTTTGTATAGACCTTTTCCCGCCAAGGCTCCAGCTCCGCAGCATAACGGTTCGCTACAATAACCGCGCTCTCCTCGCAAAAGCTCTGCAGGTCATTAACCACACGGCTGCCGAAAAATGTGGAACCGTCTTCCAGCCCCGGCTCGTAGACAATACAGATCTCGCCCCTGGCCTTTACCCGCTTCATAATGCCCTGTACTGAGGATTGGCGGAAATTATCCGAACTCGTCTTCATCGTCAGACGGTAGATACCAATAGTCACAGGTTTCTCACTGCCCGCCCGGCAGCCCGCCCTCTCCGCACATCCATAGGCCCCGGCCCTTTGCAGCACCCGGTCTGCGATATAGTCCTTACGTGTGCGGTTCGACTCCACCACGGCCCTTATCAGCTCCTCCGGAACATAGCGGTAATTGGCCAGGAGCTGCTTTGAATCCTTCGGCAAACAGTAGCCGCCGTAGCCGAAGGACGGATTATTATAGCCCTCACCGATACGCGAGTCCAGGCACACGCCTTCGATAATTGCCTGTGTGGACAGCCCCTTTGTCTCCGCATAGGTATCCAGCTCATTGAAATACGCAACCCGCAAAGCCAGGTACGTATTCGAGAAAAGCTTCACAGCCTCTGCCTCAGTGGTGCCCATGAACAGCACCGGCGGCTCTCCTTCGCCCTCCGCGCTGCCCTGAGCCCCTTCTTTCATCAGACGGGCAAAAACACGAGCCGCCTGCTCCGTCGCCTCGTCCTCAACCTCCCGCCCCACAATAATACGGGAGGGATAGAGACAGTCATGGAGCGCCCTGGACTCGCGCAGGAACTCCGGGCTGAAAAACAGCCTCGCCCCAGGATAGCGCCGCCGCGCCCCCTCCGTGTATCCCACCGGTACCGTAGACTTCACCACCAACGCTGCCTCGGGATTCACCCTCTGTGCCAGCTCAATCACAGCCTCCACTGCCGACACATCGAAAGCATTCGTATGCGTATCGTAATTCGTCGGCACCGCTATGACGATAATATCTGCTTCCCGGTACGCCTCCGCCGCATTCACCGTCGCAGTCAGGCGTAGTTCCTTATCCGCCAGATACGCCTCGATATCCCGGTCACGAATTGGCGAACGCCGCTCATTCACCAGCCGCACCCGCTCCTTCAGCACATCCACCGCCACCACCTCATGCCGCTCGGAAAGCAGCACCGCCACGGATAGACCCACATAGCCAATGCCAGCCACAGCTATCCGTAAATCTTCAAAATTTCGCATGTCATGCTCCTTCGTGAGATTGAAAATGCTTAGCTATCGCCAGCAGATCTTCCTTGTGTTCGTTGTTGAGACGGTGATATGTTTTCAGGAGCTCCAGTTCATCCCGGCACAGATCCGTCTCCGACTGAGGCCTGTCATCTCCCAGCAGCCAAGCAAGAGTAACATTCTCAGAGCAGGCTATGCGGACAAAACCGTCAGCATCCGGCTGCCCCGTGCCCCTTAGCCAGCCTAACAAAGAATTCCTGGTGACACCAAAACGCTCAGAAAATTCCGTCTGTGTAAGTCTGCGATCCCTGGCCTTAGCCTGTTTCCAAAGGTCGTTTATACGCTCTTGGAATCTAGTCTTCTTCATCGTATTTTATCAATACCCCCTTCATCACCTATTACCCCTGACTGGCGCAAGATTTTCCTCGTTGCCAAGAGAAAAATCTTCCTTGTAAAGCAAATACCAGACAACTATCCTAAATTTATTCTTAGCCTGGATGAGCTTCCCATGGAAGAAGATGGTAGACAACACACAGCCACCGCGTTCCCGATAAAACTCCGCCATATCGCTCCCACCGCCAACGAAGCTGACACGAAAAGGAGTCTTTGGTAATAACCAATATTTATCCTCCCCTTGAATTGCTTTGCACCATTTGCTAAAATATAGTCAGAAAAAATAAACATCAGAATATCGCTAAAAGGAGCACTGCCTTGAAAACACCTACAGATACAGCTACAATCTCCACGGCAACCCTGAACCAGCCCCTCGCCAGTTATCTGAAGCCATGGGAAGAACTCACCATTGCGGACGACTACATGTTCAAGCTGGTCATGAGCCACATGCACATCTGCAAGCATCTGCTGGAAATGATCCTACACGTCAAAATCCGCAAACTCATGGAGCCAACCACCGAAAAGGCCATGAAGGTCGGCTACGAAAGCAAGGGCATACGGCTCGATGTCTACGTGGAGGACGATGACAACACCGTCTACGATGTAGAGATGCAGGTTCGCCGCTACCCGGAGGCAACCCTCGGACGGCGGACTCGCTACTACCAATCAATAATTGACTTCGGTGCCTTGCAAGTCGGTGTCGAATACCATAAGCTGAAGAAATCCATTATCATCTTTATCTGCCCCTTTACCATATTTGACGGCAAGCACCACATATATACCTTCAAAAACACCTGCCAGGAGGACAAGACTATACTGCTTGACGATGGTGCTTTAAGAATCTTCCTCAGCACCAAGGGAACCCTTGATGATGTATCCCCGGAAGTAAAAAACTTCCTGGCCTTTGTAGACGGCCTGCCGGTACAAGACGCTTGGGTAGATGAAATCCGCGACCTAATGGCCAGACTGAAAGCTACTGAAAAGGAGAAGGTGAGCTACATGACCTACCAGATGAAAATCGCCGAAGAACGTGAAGAAGCCAGAGCCGAGGGCAGAGCCGAAGGTAGAGCCGAAGGTAGAGCCGAAGGCGAGGCTAAGGAGCGCAAGGATGGAATCAAGGCTTTGATTGCCGCAGCCAAGAACTTCGCCGTCAGCCCGGCACAAACTGCCGAACAACTGATGATGCAATACTCCCTCACCAAGGAGGAAGCACAAGCCGCTGTCCAGGCCAATTGGTAAATTCAAAACTGCCCCCTTCATCACCTATTCCATTTCTTCCGACAGCACCCACATCATCATATGGTCAAGCGCCATATGCATATCCTCGACAATCTGCATATTATCCACAGCCACATGTATATTATGCTTCGCCAGCCGCTTCAGCCTGCCGCCGTCATACCCCGTCAACGCCACTGTGATACCGCCATGCTGATTCGCATAGTCCAGTGCCCGCACCACGTTTTCCGAATTGCCGCTGCCGGAGATGCCAATGACCACATCCCCTTTTTGAATACGTCCCTGCAGGGGAACTACAAATACATCTTCGTAGCTGATGTCATTGGCAATGGCCATCATAGTCGGCACATTGTCATTCAGGCAGACAAAGTCATATTTCTTTTCCTGCTCCAGGCTTATACCTTTGTTGAAATCGCAGACAAAATGAGAAGCCGTGGCACCGCTGCCACCATTGCCACAGATATAGATGCGCTTTCCCTGCAGCCTTGCTTCTTCCAGCACATTCATAAGTTCATTGATATCGTCCAACGCCAAGGCATCATAAGCTGCACGCTCAGCCTCCATATATTTTTTCAAAGCATTCCTGTAGTCTTTTTTACTCATGCCTTATCCTCCAAAATCATTTTCACTGCAGACAGAACATCATCAGCCACAGCCTTGGGGGACGGCGCTACCGCCTTTCCCGCCTCATACTCGCCTGTCCTGACCAGAATTGTCTTGACGCCTGCCCTATTCCCACATTCAATGTCTCTGATGCTGTCACCTATAAGCCATGAAGCAGAAAGGTCGATATTCCACCTTTCTGCCAGAGCTTCCAGCATGCCTGTCCCTGGCTTGCGGCATGAGCAGTCAATCTTATACAGAGGATTTTCCCCCGCATAACCCTTATCCGGGTGATGCGGGCAAAAAGCAATGTCGTCAAGATATGCGCCCTCTTTCCCCAACAGGACACCTAATTTTCTGTTTATGGCCTGCACATCCTCGACAGAACACATCCCTCTTGCCACCACAGGCTGATTGCTGACTACCATACCCAAATACTCAGAAGCATTGACCCTTGCCACCGCCTCTGCTGCGCCTGGCAGCAATTCCAGCATTTCCGGCCTGTCAATCAGCCCTCTGTATATATTGAGGGTGCCATCACGGTCAAAGAAAATTGCCCGCTGAGGATTGCCGAGATTTCTTTTCTCCCAAATACCAGCTCTGAGCTCTGCTTCAGATCGCCTGAACCGTTCGGGTGTGCCAGCGTCTTTTACATATTCCGTCGTGCGATAAGCAAAGAGTCGCCCTGCAGAAATGTAGGGAAGCAGTATTTCCCTCTCCAGGTCAAGTGGCCTGACCTCCGACAGCGTTTCTATAATCTCCGGTTCCAAAATATATAGCCCTGCATTCACGCAGTTATCGTATAAATAATCTCTGACATTGGTTTTCGAATCAAAACAAATTACCCTGCCCCCTTGGCTTTCAAGCACAGGCCCTGTGATTTCTGCAGCCTCAGAACATATTTCTACCAGATCAGAATCATGCGGATGTCCATTAGGATGAACCAGCAAAGTGGCCACGCCGCCACATTTTTCATGAAAAGTGGCAAAACGCCTAACATCGATGTCAAACATTACATCACCCAAAGTCAGCAAGACATGCCTTGCATCGCCCAGCATTTTCTTCAGGTAAAAAAGCGCCCCACCGGAACCAAGCGGTTTATTTTCTCTGATATAGCGAATGCGAACCCCAAGGCTCTCACCATTGCCAAGAGTTTCCTCTATCTGCTCTCCCAAATGTCCTGTTATGATGACAAAATCTGCAATGCCGTATTTATGCAGATTTTCGATCTGCCATTCCAGCATGGATTTTTCACCGAGTCGCAACAGAGGCTTAGGGATAAGATCCTTTGTCAGATCCTTCATGCGGGTTCCCTTGCCGCCTGCCTGCAAAACTGCCAAATAATCATGCAAACCAATCATGTTGTTATCATCTCCTCTTGCAACCAAGCAGGCAAAGAATTACCTCATACTCTGGCACACACGCTAAGAGTATCCCCAATAGGCACAAATCTTAATCCATACTCATTCGCATATTCATCAACAGCTTCTCTAGCCCCCGTAAATGCAGTGGAATAATAATCGTGCACCAAAACTATCCCACCAGTCACCATGCGTGGAACGAACCATTTTAGGCCGGCTAATATTGGGGCATAAAGGTCTGCGTCAATATTTACAAAAGCAAATCTCTCGTCTTCCAAACCTTGCGCCGTATCAGGGAAGAAACCTGGTCTGACTATGCACTTATCTCTGTAAGGCATTCTGCCAAGCACATACTCCGGTGACGTATCTGAAAAATATCCGACTTGATCTTTTTCACTGAAGCCACTGGCTTGTTCTATTCTGTTATCTTTTTCATCAAAGCCGCCAAAGGTATCAAAAAGATATAGTTTTCGATCTGGGAATACCCTATTTATCTCCTTGGCAAAGTTCCCCTTATATACTCCCAGCTCCGCTACATTACCCTCATTTACACCTCCAGCTTTTAGCATTTCACAAGCATTTTCCAAGAATGCTATTCTTGCTTTTGTGGGCAAGGAGACATACTTATCGACTATTTTATATTCCGGGATGTGCATCTCATTGAGTCTTTTCATAACCTCTTCATAAAATGTAAGTACCCCAACATAAATATAGTCATAATCAAAATTTAATAATTCTTCTGGTGGATAAATTTTTATACCTGAGTTGTCACCTCCCCATTTTTCAGAATCTTCATCCAAGTAAGCTATGACATTCACTTCATCTTTTATGGAATCATATATTCTCTTGCCAGTATTTGTGGAACCATATATAACAACTTTTTTCATATTCATTTTATCCCTTCAGATATTCCCTAACTGTACGTCTTACTGCCTCATCAGAATCAAGTTTCGCACACCATCCAGCTTTATGTATCTTAGATAGATCATACTGGAATTTAGGCACATCTCCCTTCCAGCCACCTTCGCCTCCAGTGTATTTGAACCTGACATCTTTCAGTCCCATTTCTTCTACTATTATTTCCGCAATGCGAGTTACTTGCGTGGCACCTTCCACGCCAAGATTATAAAGGGTCACACCTTGAGGCACATTCATGAATATGATAATAGCTTCAACCAAATCAGATACGTAAATATATGGTTTTGTTTGTTTTCCGTCACCTAATATAGTGAGTTCCTGCGGATTATCTCTGAGGCGATGTACAAAATCATATATTACCCCATGCGTCAGATGCGGACCAATGACATTAGGAAACCTAAAAATCAAAGAATGCATATCATTCATATAACTGAACGCACTGATAAGGGCTTCGCTTCCTAATTTTGCTGCACCATAATAAGATATAGGTTCCAAATTTGGTGTCATTTCATTCAAAACGACATCACGCTTATCTCCATACACAGCAGATGTTGAGGCAAAGAAAAGTTTCTTCACCCCACACTCCCTCATGCATGACAGGACCTGGTAAGTCGTCGTATAGGTACGCATATATTCAACTTCTGGATTTTTCGCACTGGCTTGTATGTCAGAATTTGCGGCTAAGTGGAATACATGCTCTGGTTTAGCTTCTTTAAAAATAGAAAGCAATTCATTTCTATTAGACGCATCTATTTTATGAAGATAAAAATCCTCATTTTGCATAATTCCAGTAATATTTTCCTTCTTTCCTAAAGAAAAATCATCTACACAATGGACTTCATCACCGTTAGCCAAAAGCGAACGACACAAATGGCTGCCTATGAAGCCAGCACCACCTATCACCATAGATATCATATTATCATTGCCCCTTATTAAATTTAATTTATCAATTTCGTTGATAAATACTTATCCAATTATTTCAGTCCCAATCTTTTTCTCCCACATAGATTATCTTGGTACCGCTGCCTTCCATGGAGAATGGCAACTCAACCAACTCACTCAAAGCACTGCGCAGTCTGGCCTGCTTTTCTTCCGGGCAGTAGAACAGCAAGAAACCTCCACCGCCTGCTCCAAGCAATTTTCCTCCCAAAGCACCATTCTTCATAGCAATCTGATAGTATTTATCTATGAAATCATTGGTAATATTCCCCGTCAGACTTCTTTTCAATTCCCAATTCGCATTCAGGATTTCCCCGAATCCATCCAAATCTCCACATGTAAGCGCTTCCCTCATGTCATAAGCCAGTTTCGTCATTTTGACAAGATTTTGGTATGCCACGCCACTGCTTTCTGAGGCTTTCTCTCCTTGTTCTTTGAGAATATCTCCAGCAGAATGCGTAAGGCCTGTATAGAACAAAAGAAGATTATTATTAAGCTTTCTTTTTACGCTCCCCTTTATAATCACTGGCTCAACCTCAACAGAATCATCCGGCAGGAATTTAATCATCTTCAAGCCACCAACAGCAGTCCCATACTGATCCTGCTTGCCAATCGGCTCACCAAGCTTGTCAATTTCCAGCTCACATGCTTCCCTGGCAATACGCTCCTGTGAACAATATTTGCCGCTATAGGCATATACGGCATGTATCAACCCTACAGTATAAGCACTAGAAGAAGATAGCCCTGTTCCCGATGGTATATCTGCTGTGCTGACTATCTCAACGCCATTCATTTTATGGTCAAGCAGAATCTGCCGTGCTATAGGATGCTTTATTTTCCGCACATCATCCACTATTTCCGTCTTGTTATACTTCACCACAGTTTCACCATCGGTAAACGTGGGATGAATTGTAACATACATATACTTATTTATAGAAGTAGAAAGCACACACCCTTCGTGCAAATGATAGAACGAAGGCAAATCGCTCCCTCCACCAGCAAAGCTTATCCTAAAAGGAGTCCGAGTAATAATCATTGTCTGCTTCCTCCTGTTAACTTATTTCTATCCGCAATCACGATTCTTCTCCCCATGGGATCATAGGTTATACCTGCAAGTTCTGCCACTTCTATGCTATAGCAGTTTTTCCCATCCAATACGATGGCATTTTCCATATTTTCCCTAAATCCTTCCAATGGATATTTCTTAATCTGTTTCCAATTTGTAATCATCAAGCATAGCTGTGCTCCTCGAATCGCTCCATGCCCGCCGGCTCATAGACCCGCACTATAGCCCCTTCTTCCAGTAAAATATGACTGATTTTCAAGGCTAGGAAATCGTTGGAAACGTACTTAATCATCTCCGCACTGCGACGATTGGTAATCAGCTTCAGCATAGCAAAATCCTTGTAACGTTCCGTGAGCTTTGTCCTGTCATAGTCATCTTCCGCGCCTATGACAATGCGCGAGGCATGGAGAATATCATATCGCGACTGACAAACCAACACAACCAATACCTGCTACTGCAAAACCCGCATAAAAGCTACTCGCCCCCCTCATTTGACACTTGATTCGCAGTTTATCTTACACCGCGGACATCACAAGACGTAACACATTCGCCGCCCTACTAAGGAGCGGTTATTTCACCCTCACACCCATAAACCATAATATAATCCTCTTAACTGAAAAGCCGTCTGCGCTCTGCCCCGGAGGTTACTCTCTGATTTCGGCTATTCTCCATAGAATCTCACTAACCTTACTTCTGCCATCTCCTCCTTGTTTTCCTTAATCTCACGCCAACGCTGTATGGCCTTGCTCTGTTTACTACCTTGTGAACGTATATCTATGGCAGCTGCCGTAAGGCAAGCATAATGTCGCATAATAATCTTCTTGCGGGCAATAGTTTCGCTATCCTCATGCTTTACCAAAGTATCATCAGCCAGCCTCAACAAACTGCGTTCCAGTCTTGAATGCATCTTTGCAGACAAACTGAAGTTGCTGTAAAGCACAGAAGACCAAAAACGGAGAGCTGATACATTTGTACCGCTCCTGTCCCTTCCCAGAATATCCAAAGAAATTGACAATCCATTCTGCAACGGCACAGAGAGTTCTTTCAGCCAAGCAGCTTCTCCCTTTGCGGCTAGCATGATGAACAAGCCAAAATCCTCAAGATTAGAGCTGTCCTCCATCAACTTATCCCTTGACACCTGACTCAAACACAAGCCACTGTCCGGACAACCGCCCAAACTGCATATTGCCTGCCAAAGCATCAGCAATGCATAGCGCTCCCCCACACTGTGATGCACTTGCAAAATGAATTCCTTAATCTGTGACTTGGTCTCTTCGTCTGCATACGCCTCCTTACCAAGTAAAAGCTTCAATAAAACAAGCTCGGCCAAAGTAATCATATAATTGCACGATTTGCCTACTTGTTCACTGCCAAGTGGAAATATATCTGTGTTTTTAACTTTCTGCAATACAGTGCGCATATCACTGAACAAATCAGCAAGTTTTACTTCTGTCAAATCCAGATGCTGCCAAACAGAAATCAAACACCAAACTTTGGTCTGATCTGAAGTAGACAAAGTGCCTTTCATCATATTCTGTATGCTTTTACGCGCTTGCGAGTAAATCTTGCCGGCATAGCGCCTTTTATCAGCTTTGTCATGACTCAGGCAGGCTGCAAGTCGTAGATAGTCGGAATTCCGGCCGAAAAAGTTTTCCAAAGCCTCAAAGAAGAAATGTTCATCCTGCTCCTCCAACTCCGTCAGCTGTGCTAATGCAGAAAATCTAGCCATGGCTTTCCTGGTCATTTCATCCCTGTCGCTATCTGCATATCCTTCAAGGATAGACCTGACCTCTCCCACCAGTTTTCCATATTGTCCCTTGCTGAGATGATATTTGCTCTCCGATACCTTGAGTAATGTCAATGGATCCTGATATTCCCTGAAAAGCGGTCCAATGCTCATGGGAAAATCAAGTATACTGCCGTAAATTTTATTCTGCTCTGCCACCGTCATGCAGCTGAGCAGACCACTGCACATATCTGCAGCCCCCTGAAAGCTGCTCAGCAAACCTTGTGCTTTGATCTGGCAAAGAATCTCCCACCCTGAACGCAAACTCTCGGCACTGGCTTTGTAGCACATCCGTCCAATCAATGCCGACAACACCTTGGCTGCCTGGCCTGCATAATCATCTTGATAAACCGCGTCTTTCTTGAGGCAGGGCAACAGGCACTTTACCATCTGCAGAAGCTGATGCATAAAGGCATCAACTTCATCCGACTGCATTTCCTGCAGTTCATTCCTGCCCAGCAAGGCATCCAATGATTTAGGCTCCCCCATCAAGAGCAGACGCTGCAGGCACCAGCGAGGATACATATCGCGCAACAAATGCAGCGAAAGCTCAAAATCATCTTTTTGCATCAGTACGCAGGAACAGTGTCGTGGCATCGCCCCCGTGCGCTCTTGGAATCTCCAATACGCTGCAGCAGCATATTCCGGATATGTGCTCCGTCCCATATGCCAGGTTAGGAATTGTGTCAAATTAAAATTGTATCCTTCACTGACCTGTAGCGGCTCATTCTCCCGCATGGCCAATCTATATGTCTGTTCCTCAAGCGTATAATCAAAAACAGGCTGTCCAGTCCAGGGTGTGGGCCTGCTTCGTTTTAAGCCATCAATGGCTGCATTGGGCAATCCGTCAACCACATGCAGCAAACGCAATGCGGAACGTTCCAGCGATGCATATCTGGCATTAATTCCCTCCTTATTGATATGCCTCCAAACAACCTTAAGGCAACCATATAGAAGTTGTCTGGCCACATCATTGCATCCTGCTTCCATGAGAATCGAGGCCTTGATCATAGGCCAATAACAATCCTCCGCCTGCGTGTGCCATGCACGCAGTTGCTCAGCCAAACTCGCCTGCAGTACCAATATCCCCTCCGCAGACCGGCATGTACTCGACACAATGAGAGCCACATGACAGCGGCAGCACTCTGCCTGTACAAACTGTTTCTCAGCCTCAGGCAAAATTTCAAACCTGATGCTTTTCAGGCAGGAACAAAATCGCGCCATGTTGCCTCGCTCACGAAAAGCTCTGAGCAACTGCACATAAACTGTCTGACCCTGCCTATATGCTTCAGCAACAGCTTTTTGACTGCTGTCAGCATCACTCCATGCAGTCTGCCAATCAACTTTTGCAAGATAGAGGTACACCTGCTCTGCTAAATCAAATCCGTTGCAATCGTCATTCTCGCCATACACCAAGGATTGACTGGCATAAACTCCCAGCGGCATGTCCATGACATCATAATATCGAACCAAAAGGTAAAGCCTCCTGATCATTTCAGCAGATTTCGCTGTATCAGATATCAGTCCGTCAACCGCTTCCAACTCATGTTTCAGAACACGGAGCATTTTCATCCCGAAATCATGCAGGAAATCAGGCTCCAAACGCTTGCGTACATCATATGGCATATAAGCCCAGCCAGGATTCTGCTCCAACCATGCAGCTGTGCCATCATCAAGCAATGACTTCCTCGATGTTTGTTGCCAGTTCCCCCTTTCATTGCGTAAGTCTACCTCAATATGATTGATACAATACTCAACGATTTCCCTGGCTGACGGTTTCCCTAGTTCGGCCAGCAAAAGTTGCGGCAGTGTGATTGCCTCTGCAGCCTCATTCCCCACTGCAGACTCTGCCGTCCGTTCTCCATCTGCATGTTCAAGACTTACCTGCGCATCCGGCCATTTCAGGCTTGTTACCGCCAAAGTGCCGGCAGAAGCATTTGACGTGCTCCTACCTGAAGGTACAGAGGGAAGCACCTTCGTCACCTGGCCACTAACATTATCAGTACGGAGGACTGCTTGCTCCTGCCATGACCAGTAAAGCCCCCTCATATCCACCGGAATGATATTTCTCTGCGACAGCAGACGCATATCAGTATCACTTGGAGGATTTACACACAGCATATACATCTTATGTTGCAGGCTGGCACCAAGATTATCCCTGACCCAGCCTATCCACTGCAGAAAGTTTGGATCATCACAGGAATAGCCAATCATCACGAAAACATTCTCCAGCATAGCCTGCTGCACAGTATTGATAAAAGCAGCGTATTTTCTTGGATATTCCCGATAATCCTCCTCGGTAATAATATACGGACGAACGGAAGGAAATGAGCCATGGAGCTTGATCAAGCGATGCCTTCCGTGGCCGACAGGCAAATCTGCCTGGGTCAGCACCAGATCATAGGGACGGCACTTGCCCTCGCTCACGCAGACTTCTATGGCGCGTTCCAACAAGGTGTCATAGTTTGTCGTGAAAATATCCTTCCAAGGCAACGACACGAACAGTTCGTGGGCTTCTCCCGGCGAAAAATCTTCATCCGGCAGGCCCTCACGCAACATCCCGTCCAAAACCTGCCTGCCAAAGACAGCCTCTACCTGCTGAGCCAATTTCAGTACTTCAATATAGTGATCATCCTTGCCCGGCAAGTGCCCATATATTTTTTCGTAAAAGCGGGAAGCCAGGCCATCCCACAAAAGCATCCTTGCATCCGGGCGCCCCGTGAGATCCGCATTCAGCGAAAATCCCGAGCCAACCATAGCCACAGCTCTCCCGGCACGCAAAGCATTGATGATTTGCTGCATGTATTTTTCTGAATCTGCCTGCTCCACGATAATTCACCTCCATCGGTATAGAAACCACTATTTCACGACCTTCAGGCCTTTCTGCACAGCATCACCACACCATCGGGTATGAAGCCCAGCCATGCCGCCGTCTCCGGCTACAGGAGCGTTGCCGGGGAGCAGACCTTGACCGTAAGCCCGTAAGGAGGCTCATTATGAACACCGCTGAGTCCACACTTACCATTCCAGCCTTCTGCCGGCAACACGATCTGAGTGCTCATGCCTACTACTATTGGCATGTAAATTCGCAAGGAATTGTTGCAAGAACAGGTAGCACCTGCTAATCAAAAGAAAAATAATCCTACGCCGAACCATCGGGAACAGGCTTCCACAATTATGCCGCCTGCAGACAGACCAATGGATATAGTACCTTGAAACAAGTATTTCTACATAGTGATTAGCTTTCAATGCATCACATCAATTAAACACATCAAACTGTAGCTTTTTTTCTGACGAATAAAAGGTTAGTGAGCAAAACCTCAATCGCTCTGATACTTAAAAGGTGGTATACGCTTAGGAGCCACTACTGATGGACGATCACGATGTAAGTTTGGCAGCAGTACATGCAACAGCACATCAGCTGCTATCCTATATCCGTTTGACGGAAATCCAACTTTCATCCTTCCGGAATACAGTACATCCTATCTTCTGGTCCACATAGAGGCAAAATGTATCCAGTTTGGTATATCAAATTCGATTATATCCTCCTCCTCAATTCCTAATTCCATAATCTGCTCCTTCAGTTCTCTATGATGAAACTCATTCGTTATCACATAATACCCTTTTGGATGATTCTTTACTGCTTCTTCCACTGACTCCACCTTGTGATAGCCAAATTCCTTACCTTGCTGACACTTGGAATTGTCGCAAATGTATATGTCTGTCGTTTCCAGATTCTTTGCCAGCAGCATATACTGCGCCGTTCCCCGGTCACCACTTGACACTATCACTACTCCATCTGGATTCCTGCTTTCCAAACGCTCCTCTATGTCATCCAGGTATTCTGTCAGTGCCTTGTACCTCTTTTGCTCTCCAAAATAGTCACTTTCTATAAATGTTTTCGGATGTATAAGGAAACGTAAAACATTAGAATAGTCCACATTTTCCATTCCTTCAAGCCTACCATTAATATATGCATCTTTTAGCCAATCACAATACATGTCAATTGATTCATTTATTTTCTCCCACGCGTCTGGTAAATCAATCATTCTCCATGCTCCTGTCAGTAATCTAAACATCTTTTCATAGTATACTGGCAAAAAAGGCTTAAATATATCTGGATTTGCTTTTCTATCATTTTCTATGAACTCATACTCCCTGGCCATCAATTGAAGGCCTCTGCAATCATAAGCTGAGCTAGATTCGTTATCTCTGCGATATTGATAGAAGCAATAAGGAATATACATCACCCTACGTCCACGCATAATGGTACGATGCAGAAAGCCATTATCTTGATATGCTACGCCCTTTGTCTCATTAAGCCAAAGATTATTATCTACAATGAAACTTCTACGATAAATTCCCTTCCATAAAAAACCATCCAACCATAGTAATTCTGGATAGTCTCTTGCATCTATAACTTTTCCAAGTATTTCCTTTATATTTTTGAGTGAATCAACATGATTTGCTACAATCCTTTTCTTGTTCTTTTCAATAAATATAGAGAAATCTGCCTTAATATAATCCAGATTATTCCCCTCAGCCAGAGCGTAAAGCACTTCCATCATCTCTGGCTTGATGTAATCATCTGCTTCAACCATGCCAATATATTTACCCACAGCGGTCTTGAAGCCTAGATTATAGGCATACCCACCACTGCCTTTATCATCATCTATCAGTTTGATACGATTATCTTTTTCCTGATGTGCTCGAATGATTTCTCTTGACCCATCATTGGAGTGAGCATCTACACATATTATCTCAATATCCTTTAATGTTTGATTTTGTATACTATCCAGGCATAAATCCATATACCTAGCACAATTTTTTACTGGGACAACAACCGACACCTTAATCATAACGTTTTTATCCTCCTAATTTACTATCATCAACTTAAGCCACCGGTTTCCATTTAACCTCTATTGCCTCCTCATTCACTATAATATGAGATTACACCCAATGAATGTATATATGCCATATTGTATAAACTATTTAATCATCATGACAAGTTTCTGGTCCACATAGAGGCAAAATGTATCCAGTTTGGTATATCAAATTCGATTATATCCTCCTCCTCAATTCCTAATTCCATAATCTGCTCCTTCAGTTCTCTATGATGAAACTCATTCGTTATCACATAATACCCTTTTGGATGATTCTTTACTGCTTCTTCCACTGACTCCACCTTGTGATAGCCAAATTCCTTACCTTGCTGACACTTGGAATTGTCGCAAATGTATATGTCTGTCGTTTCCAGATTCTTTGCCAGCAGCATATACTGCGCCGTTCCCCGGTCACCACTTGACACTATCACTACTCCATCTGGATTCCTGCTTTCCAAACGCTCCTCTATGTCATCCAGGTATTCTGTCAGTGCCTTGTACCTCTTTTGCTCTCCAAAATAGTCACTTTCTATATAGGTTTGTGGATGCTCAAGAAAACACAAAATATCACTATATGTATTCCCATATTGTTCACTTTTCAATCTTTCCAATTTACCATTTATAAACGCATTGGAAAGCCAAGCGTAGTAACGTTGTATATATTTAATCAAACTTAAATATGCGCTTGGCATTTTTTGTTGCTTTATGGAACCAACACATATATTCCACATTTTCATATAATATACATGTATGAATGGTTCATATTCTTTCGTATGCCTACATCTATCTTTTTCTACAAAACTATATTCTTCAGCCATTCTTTCGAACAATTTAGGACTGTAATCAGAGGCATTTTCATTATCTCTTCTATATTGATAAAAACAATCAGGTATATACATCGCTCTGTTTGCTCGTGTAATCGTCTTATGGCTAAAACCGTTATCTTGATATGCCGCTCCTAATGTTTCATTAAGCCACAAATCATTATCTACTATAAAATTCCTTCTATATATACCTTTCCAAATCCGGCAATCTAAAAAAAGCAACATAGGGTAATCACAGGGATTTATTACTTCACCTAGAATTTCTTTTAATGGTCGCATTGATTCTATGTAATCAGCAGTTATTTGTGCTCCATTTTTTTCAATGAACATAGAATAATCTGCCTTAATATAATCCAGATTATTCCCCTCAGCCAGAGCGTAAAGCACTTCCATCATCTCTGGCTTGATGTAATCATCTGCTTCAACCATGCCAATATATTTACCCACAGCGGTCTTGAAGCCTAGATTATAGGCATACCCACCACTGCCTTTATCATCATCTATCAGTTTGATACGATTATCTTTTTCCTGATGTGCTCGAATGATTTCTCTTGACCCATCATTGGAGTGAGCATCTACACATATTATCTCAATATCCTTTAATGTTTGATTTTGTATACTATCCAGGCATAAATCCATATACCTAGCACAATTTTTTACTGGGACAACAACCGACACCTTAATCATAACGTTTTTATCCTCCTAAGAATTCCAAACTTGCTGCAATATGTGGCGAAAGCGGTATGCGCAAGCAAGTAATCATCTTTTGACTAACACCTAAACTCATTAATTGTTCACATAACGCATCAGTATATTTAAGATTTGCTATCACAAATACTGCCTGTGGAAATTGCCTTACTGCCTCTTTCACAGAAAAAATTATATTGCCATTTTGCTTTTGCCCCTGCTTAGCGAAATCATTATCAGCCATTGCAAGAACATTGCTTCTGTCTCTTCGTAATAACATTAACTGAATGCACTGCGCTTTTTCTCCCGCACTAACCAAAACAATCTCTTTTCCGTCCAAACTAGCCAGAAAGGAACGTAATTCCTCTCGCAAAGCATGCTCCCTTAGCCTAATGCCCTCAATGCAGGCTTTAGGATCAGTTGAAATCATTCTAGCTTTCAAAGCAAGCTCCGCGTTCTTAGCTTGGTCAAAGCTCCCCACTTCCATTCCTTTTTGAATTTTTTTCTTCCACCGTTCCAACATGGTCCCTGCCCACTTAGCATTAAAGAGGAACTTAGGCGCATGGTTAAAAAACATCATCAACATCTTCTCGTAGTAGGCTTGCCGAAAAGGTGTAAGTTCATCCCATCGCATAACATTCTCAATATATTCATACTCCTTAAGCATATATGCCAGACCCTGCGGATCGTAATCAGATGAGCCGGCATTATCACGCCTATAACGATAATAACTGTCCTCCACGTACATCACGCGCCGTCCGCGACAAATGGTCTGATGCAAAAAACCATTGTCTTGATATGCAGCTCCAGGTGTTTCTTGCAAAACCACTTCATTGGCTTGTAAAAAGGCAAGACAGTACAGCCCCCGCCATAGATGTCCATCCCTCAAAAGAAGCTCAGGATAATCGTGCGTATCGATGATTTGCCCGTAAATTCCCATATCACGTAATGAATAGAAATGATCAATGAGCAACTCTCTACCACTCACTTCCACGAACATAGCACTATCTGCCTTTATATAATCCAGGCCATTGATAGCTGCCCGTGCATATAGATGCTCACACATTTCCGGGAGTATATAATCATCCGTCTCCACAATGCCAACGTACTCACCTTTGGCCTCACGTAACCCTAGGTTTACCTGTGCGCCATAGCTTCTTTGCCTGCTCTGAAATAGGCGAATTCGTCCATCCTCGCATGCAGCTTGCTGTAGATATTCCCACGTGCCGTCCGTGGAACATGCGTCAACACAAACAATCTCAATATCGGTGAGAGTCTGCTGACGTACACTGGTCAGACATTTTCCTATATATGGCTTGACATTCAGGGATGGCAGAATCAATGTAACCTTAGGCTGCCTGCTCATTGACAAATCCTTTCCGCCAGATTCTTGCTCTCACGCAGAATCCTGTCCATATTCCAATACTCAAAATTTCCGAAACGTCCGTTCAACCAAATACCACGCCCTGCATAAGATTCGCGCAAAAACGTCATATTCTCTTTATGATTCAGGTCATAGAGCACATAGGCATACTGATGCTTAGTAACTGCTAAGCATTCTGCCTCTGGCAACTCAACGATTAGGCCAAGTTTCTGTAAACCCTGCTTCACACGGCTCTCCAGTTCTGCCTTCGATAACTGATCTATCCAATCTCCTTGACGATATGTCACTTCAACAAGATAGCAGGCACTACCATCTTGTTGGTGATAAGCCTCACCATAGAAGTCTATCTTTGTCAGGCGGTGAAACAGGATGCTTTTATCCGCAATCGTGAAGCCCAGATTCGCACCTGCAAAGTCCTTTTTTGTCTGAACCAACATGATTATGATGGAATTATATTTAAGCTGAGCTACATGTGCCCTTACCGATTCTGAAGCATCCTGATCTGCCTTAATAAATTCATGGATGGGCATAGATGAAACCAGATCATCTGCCTCATAGGACTTCCCGCCCGCCAAAATCTTGAACGAACCTGGTTTACCACTGACTTGCTCGACCTCTGCATTGGTCACCAACTTACATTTCCCACTCAATTTCTTCACAAGACCACGGATGACAGACTCCGTGCCACCGTGGCTTGGATAATCAAAATAGAGCTGATGCAGATAGCCTTCGACTGTCTCCCCTTTCGCGCTGCGCAGCAATTCCTCAACTGTAGGTTTCGGTATACGGTCTACCATCTGCGTATCCATAAAGCAGGGATCATGCTTCCAAATTTTTTCATTGTATGGACGTAGATAGAGATTAGTAATGCCCTCACCAAAGGTCTTCAGAAAGAACTGAAGCATGTTCTGCGGCTCGTAATCCGCATACGGGTTATGCAGGAAGGTTTTTACCGCATAATCCAAATCCTCAGGTGGCAAGTTAGATAAGTCATTCTCAAAAGGATAGTTCACACGGCAGCCTTTGTGCAGTATCTTATTTGAGCGTCGCAGCTTATTCGTCTGACCTGCCCATTCAATCAGTAACGCCAGCATCTCCTTGTCCTTAGCAAAGAGAATGTGTGGGCCGATATCATAAGTATATCCACCTGCCGTCAGGCTACGACATAGACCACCGGGACTATCCTCTTTCTCCAGTATTGTGATACGGTCATATTTGTCGCTGCCCTGCAGAAAATAAGCCAATGAGAGCCCTGCAAGGCCACCTCCCAGGATAGCAATGTTCATTAGTACTGCCTCCATCATCAGAATATAATTCAAAATATCATCTTGCAGTGCCGTCACAGAAATGCATCTATCAGACGCTCTACCGGCACTACCTGCATCTTCCCCGCAGAAACGCCCAAATCTCTCAGGTTTTCTGCCAATTCCTCGCCATGCAGCTTGTTGGCAATCAGGAAATATGCTTCCGCATAGCACTCCACTGCCTCAGCCAAACTGAGCACCTTTACGCCATTGCAATCCCCCCCCTGCTTGCGCTGATCATTATCCGCATAAGCTGCTGCCCGCAAGCCGAATTTCTCATACAGCATAGCCTGCAGATTCACGCCATGGCTGCCAGCCGAGCAAATGACAAAGGCCGGATATTGTCTGAGCGTAGCAGCCAGTTTCTCCTGACGCTCCGCCACCCCCGCCCGTTCATCATGCCAAGCAGCCGCAAAATCCTCTGGCGAGTCGTGCAACAAACGAAAAAGGTGATAGTTATAGGGAGATATCAGCTTTAGCATCCGCTCATCCGGCTCTACGTCAACCATCAGGCCATGCGCCTGCTCTGCATACGCGGAACGTTTTGCCTCCGAAATGCGAGGGTATGCCATAAAGCTGAAACGCACCAGTTCATTAGCAAAGGCCGGATACAGATTCCGCCAAAAAGACGAGAATCTGCCAAACATGTTCTTCAGCCAGGCAAATTCTTCCAATCCTGCCGCCAGGTGGTCATTTCCCTGCACAGATGAGCCTGGGTTGTCCCGGCGGTAGCAATACAGGGGCTCATCCACCAGAGCCACACGCCCTGCCGCCGCAAATGTCTGAAACCAGAAACCTATGTCCTGAAAGGATGCCCCCGGTGTTTCATGCCAGTAGACATTGTAATCCAACAGCATCTGACGACGGTACAAACCAGCCCAAGTGAACATTTCCCACCCAAAGGGCGTAAGCGTGTCCAAAGGATGAAAGACCTGACCATAATCCTCCGCGACTTGCGATAGCTTCTTGGGTACGGAAAAGAGCTGTCCCCTGATATGTGTGAAAGCAGTGTAATCCCCCTTCACAATATCCAAGTTCTGTCGTTTTGCTGCCACATACAGACGCTCCAGCATATGCGGTTTGATATAGTCATCTGTCTCCACGATGGCAATGTACTCGCCCTGCGCCCGGCTGAGCCCTTGGTTCATCTGGGCACCGTAGCTGGCCTTGGGACTGGCAACCAGCTGCATACGCTCATCCTGTCCTGCGTAACGCCGCAAAAGCTCCCAGGTGCCATCCACAGAACCGGCGTCGATGCATATTATTTCGATATCATGCAGTGTCTGATGCAGTACGGACTGCAAGCATTCTTCAATGTACGGATAGACGTTGAGCGATGGCATCAATACACTCACCTTTGGCTGCATGAAAGGCTCCTTTCTACGCTCCTAGCAGACATGGCCTGCCCATAGATTCTCCTGCCCGACTCCCGCTGCGAGCAGTTGCTGGCGGATGGCTCCACCATAGTTCAGGCTGGCAAAAAGGTAATACGCCTGCGGATAGTCCCGCCAAGCTCTTTCAGGCGCGAGGACAGGCAGGCCGAAGATGGTCGTGCCATGCAAGGACTCATTGTTATCCGTGAGGCAGGTAATGTGTCCCAGTTCGTCTTTAGAGCGCAGATACTCCAGCAAACGGATGCCGTCGCTGCCGCAGCCAAAGATGATAACGGGCTGATTGCCATGCAGTATGGCCTGTAGTGACTGCTTTTCCTGTCGGCGCCGGGCATGGAATTCCTCTACAGATACGGGCAGCTCATTCTCAGCCCGGAACCTTTGCAGAAACTGCAGTTGCTCCGGCCCCTCCAGCCGCAGGTAGTTCCAGAGGTAGCGGTTGAACTGCAAGCGCTTATAGGTTGCCTTGTATTTTTCCCAAAGGCCGCGTTTTTCCAGCTGTTCCTTGATAAAAGAAAATTCTTCGCAGATGGCATAGGTGAGGCGTTTGCTATGTACGGAGGAGCGGGGGTTGTCCAGGCGGTAGCGGTAGCCCTGAGCCGCATTTTGAAGGTAGAGCAGCCTTTTGGCACAAACGAAGGCCTGGAACCAGAAGCCTTGGTCCTGGTAGGCTGCGCCGGGAGTCTCGTTTTCCCGGATGTTGTTTGACAGCAGAAATTCCCGGCTGTAGAGGCCCGCCCAGATGGACATATCGTTGTCGAATACCTCCTGCTCTGCAGCCGGATCTATGGGGCGGTTGTATTGAGCGGGGCGGGCTACTGATTTATTAAGGAACTGGCGTTCACCCCCACCACCGCTTGCGCGGTCCCCCGCCCCCAAGGGGGCGGACTTTGTTGTTTCAAGGAACTGGCGCTCTCCCCTACCACTGCTTGCGTGGTCCCCCGCCCCCAGGGGGGCGGACTTTGTTGTTTCTCCCCAGAAGGCTTGGTAGTCGTTCAGGACGATTTCTGCCCGGTGGGCTTGGGCGGCTGCGTATAGCAGCTCATACATGCCCGGAGCAATATAGTCATCTGTCTCTACTATGCCGATATACTCACCCTGGGCTGCTGCCAGCCCAAAGTTCATTTGGTAGCCTACGCTCCTTATCTTGCTGTCCAGGAGCCTGATACGGCTGTCCTCAGCCGCATGAGCTGCTATTATTTCGCGGGTGCCATCGGTGCTGCCTGCGTCTATGCAGAGTATTTCTATCTCCCGCAGGGTCTGCCTGCGGACGCTTTGCAGGCATTCCTCTATGTAAGGGCTTACATTCAGGGAGGGGAGGATAACCGAAACTTTAATCGTCATGCTCCTGCCTCCATGCGCTGCAGGATGGCCCGAAAGCGGCTATGGGTTTCCTGCTGCTCCCTGGCTCTTGTCTCGCTGACCCAGCTCCAGCCGAATTCATGGATGCCAATGGTGCGCTCCGTAACGTTTACCTCACCGGTGACTGTGCTTTTGGGATGGAAGTATTCCGAGGGAAAGACGGTCAGCCCCGCCACTTCCTGCAATGTGCCGTCCAGGCGAAGGCCCCGCGCCTTTAGCGGCATGGTCTCGTAGTAGCCGCAGCTTGTACGGTTCTCCGTGCCATCCGGCTGCAGGAAATGGAACCGGGCACGAAAGTCCAGTATGTCTTTCAGGATGGGCAGTCCTGCTACTGCGCCGCTGCCGCCGCCAAAATTCACTGTCGGGTATTCCTCGAAGCTTGTGAAGCCCTTCAGCGTGCGCAGGCTGTCCAAGCTGCGCAGCAGCCTGACATCCGTGTCTAAATAGAAACCTCCGTAGCGGTAAAGCAGGTCAATGCGCGCATAATCGGGCACATAGCCATAGCATCCGGCAGCATGGGCTTCCTGCATGTAAGCATTGCGGGTGAGGTCGTAGTTCGATTCGTTCCACTCACGGATCTCATAGTCCGGGCAGTGTTTCCGCCAACTATCTATACAGGCCCGTGCATGCTCGGGCATGGGCTGCCCGCCAAACCAGCAACAGTGAATGAGCTTTGGTATCAGGGCCTGCGGCTGCCACTCCCGGCCGGAATCGGAATGGGTGATATGCATCACAGGGGCTACGTAGCAGGGCAAATCCACCGGCAGAGCCATACCGTCAAGCTGGTCGATGATGCCGGCAAAATAACTGCTGGTTATCAGTATGACGGAGCGGCCAAGCTCCATACCCGCAAGGTCAGCAGGATTGCGTATAAGCAGATCCTGTCCCGGCCAGGGCAAACGGCTGCCCCATTTGGCCTCGTTATTGTCCAGGCAACAGTCAGCCTGCCCTGAAAGGCCATGTGCCTGAAAGACAGCCGGTATCCAGGTCTGCATCAGGGTGCCGCCGCCGAAGAATATAACCCGCAGCTGCTCACGTTTGATTTTCTCCATGAATTCCTGCATGGATGCATTAAGCAAGCGCATCACAAGCCCCCCTGCATCTTTGTACGCTTTTTCATCTCACAGCCCGCCAGGCAGATATTTTTGCACACGAAAAGCCGGCGGCGTCACAGAGTATACTCTGTAACGCCACCGGCTTATAGTCTGAATTATGAGATTATAAAAAAGGGCACAAGCTACCCTAGCCTGCCTGCCTGCCTGCCTGCCTGCCTGCCTGCCTGCCTGCCTGCCTGCCTGCC
>CAMVGU010000033.1 GCA_947167105.1 uncultured Selenomonas sp.
ATTACTGAACCATTATGCCCTTGTGTGATAATCCCACAAGAAAACTTATAGAGCCTGTTTTTGGGAAACGTATCTCGCCATTCTCCAGCTTGCAGTTCTGGTTTGTCATGACAAGAATAAACCTGCCGTCTTTTTCCTTGTACTTGGGCAGCTTGGGGCGTCCAAGATATTTTTCTTTATGCTGTTTCCAGTCCTTGATAGCGGCAAAGAAAGATTTCCAGTTCTTATCCAGCAAGCGTAGAACCTGCTGAGCAGACTGGGCCGTTGGCATGGCTCTGTAGTCGGGATATTCCAAATCCTGCTTTAGGATTTGGTCAAGCTCCTCGTATCTGATCCAATAGCCATCTTTGATGAACCTGCTGCGGACAAGGTAATTGCCGTGATTGTAAAGATTCTTGGCTTTGTGGCAGAAATCTCCAATCATGGAAAAACAAGGGGAGGACGGGCGAATGAGGTGCTTCTCTACGCGAGTCAAAGCGTCATCAGCTTTCTTCGGCATCGTCAATCGCCTCCTTGATTTTCTTGAGCCTCCTGCGACTGGAGTACAGTTTCATGGAGTAACAGTGCAGGAGATTCACAATCTCTTCAAAGACCTCCTGTGTGTCTAGCTTCACGGAGCCAACCTCGCTCATAACCACTATTTCGCAGTTGTACTTCTGGAACAGGTGATGAAAAAGCCCAAACCCAACGCGGGAGAGTCTGTCCTTATAAGTAACTACCACTCTCTCAACATGACCTTCCAGCACTTCATCCAGCATTTCAAAGAAATCTTTACGCTTCTCAAAGCTGATTCCGCTAGCAATGTCAGAATATATGCCTGAAATGGTGTAGCCATTGGAAAAGCAGAACTGCTTCAGGAGAGAAATCTGATTCTCAAGGTCTGGTTTCTGCTTGGCTGTTGATACGCGGGCGTAAATAAAAGTTTTCCGCTTCATGTCCTTGTTAAGAAAGCCGTACACATCTTCTTCGTTATAATCATACCGTTTGTTTGGCAGGATGGTCACTCGTATTATGCCAGTTTTAACATACTTGGTCAGCGTAGGGCGTGTTATTCCAAGAACACGAAGCACATCTTTGGCTAACATGATATAATCCTCCTTCCTTGGCTTGATTATATCATATATTATATAAATGTAAATCTTATTTTAACATTTTTAACAACTTATTGTACTATATATTGGAGCATGTGGGTGGTAACTCTGATAATCACGGAGTAAAAGTTATGCCGGACTTCGGAACAGGACACAAAGCACCGCTCGAGGGAGCGGTGCTTTGCTTTTTGCCTGCATGCCCATGAGGGACCGCAAGGGGATTATTTTTTCTCCCCGATGGCCTTGCGCATGCGGCGGATGTTTTCCCAGTATTTATCCGGCATGTGCATGGCGATGGCCATGTAGAGCAGGTCGGCAATGGCCATGTGGACGAGGCGGGAGGCCACGGCTTCCGACTGGTAGTGGATTTCCCTGCCCATGCCGATAAGGGCTATGTCGGCTGTTTTTGCCAGGGGGGACTGGGCGTAGCTGGTGATGGCCAGGATTTTGGCCCCGCGGCTCTGGGCAACGTGAACTGTTTCCAGCAGGTCACGGGAGGCGCCGGTGTGGGAGATGGCAATGGCCAGATCACGGTGGCTTAGCAGGGAGGCGGAAGTCACCTGCATATGGGAATCGGCATAGGCCTGCACCACCATGCCGAAGCGCAGGAAGCGGGTTTCCATGTCCCGGCAGACCGTGGCGGAGTTGCCAAAGCCGTAAATGGCGATGCGGCGGGCGGCCATCATGGTTTTGGCGGCTTTTTCCACAGCCTGGAAATCGAGGATTTTCAGGGTATCCTGCAGCCCGTCCATGATGTTTTGGAACATCTTGCCGGCTATGTCGCGGGCGGAATCCTCCGGCTGTATGCTCTGGTAGGCCACGGCAGGGCTGTGGACTTCTGCCGCCAGGGCCACTTTGAGGCTTTGCAGGCCCTGGAAGCCTAATTTCTTGCAGAACCGGGACACAGTGATTTCCGCGCTGGAAGTGGCGCCGGCAATGGTGGATATGCTTTGCTCCATAATGCTGTCCCTGTGCTCGGAGATGTAGAGGGCAATGGCCTTTTCGGATTTGGTCAGCCCCGGATAGGCGCTGCGCAGGGTAGGCAGGAGCTTTGTTGCATCCTCATTCATAATGTATCGTGCCTTTCTTTGTTATGTTGCATTGCTTTCAGTATAGCATTTATTTCCGTGAATGTCAGCCAATAATGATATGAAAATAACTTTTTATAAAATAAAAATGAAAAAGATATTGCATAATGATAGCCGCAATGCTATACTTGTGGAAAAAGATGAAGAAAATTTAACATTTTGATTTGGAAAGGGAGCGAGACCATGGTTGGGCACAGCCAGGACAGTGAGGCATGGATAGGCGTAGACCTGGGCACCACGGGGGTGCGGGCCATTGCCTACAATGTGAAGGGGGAGAACCTGTGCGGAGCGGAAGCTTTCTACCCCTTGCTGACTCCTCAGCCGGACTGGGCAGTGGAGAATCCCCTGCAGCTCTATGAGTCGGTGGAGGAAGTCATCCAGAAGGCTGTGGCGGGGCTGCGCTACAAGGGGCACAGCCCCGCGGGCATCGCCCTGAGCACGGTGATGCACAGCTTTGCCGCCTTCGATGAGAATTTCTCCCCCCTGATGGATTTTGCCACCTGGGCGGACAGCCGCAGTGCCGATGTGGTGCGGGAGATGCGGCAGGATGAAAAGCTTTGCCGCCGCTTCTACGAAAGCACGGGCTGCCCTGTCCACGCCTGCTATCCCCTGGCCAAGGTCATCTGGCTCCAGAGGAATCTGCCGGAAGTCTTTCGCTCCATGAGCCATGTCTGCTCCATCAAGGACTGCCTTTTCCGGGGCCTGACGGGTGAGTGGGTGCTGGACCATTCCACCGCCAGCACCAGCGGCATGTACAATCTGGCCAGGATGGACTGGGACGAGGAAGTCATAAAGTACGCAGGTCTCAGGCGGGAGCAGCTTCCCCCTGTGGTGTCCACCACCTATCAGGGCAGGCTGCTGCCGGAGGCGGCGGAGCGGCTGGGGCTGCCCGCCGGGCTGCCGGTGGTCATCGGGGCCACGGACGGGGTGCTGGTGAATGTGGGCATCGGGGCGGTGGCGCCGGGACAGCTCAGTGCCACCATCGGCACCAGCGGCGCCCTGCGCATGCTGTCGGATAAGCCGGTAATCGATCCCAAGATGCGTACCTGGTGCTACAACCTTACGGATGATATCTGGGTGGCGGGAGGCGCCATCAACAACGGGGGCATGATCCTGCGCTGGGTGAGGGATAAGGTCTGCCATTACACCGCCGCCCATCTGGAGAATCTGGACGTGGACGGCTACGACCTGATGACCATGAAGGCTTCCCATGTGGCTCCGGGGGCGGACGGCCTGGTGATGCTGCCCTTCTTCACGGGAGAACGGGCCCCCTACTGGAATTCGGAGCTGCGGGGCATGTACTTCGGCCTCTCCCTGAACCACAGCCGCTCCCATATGATACGGGCGGCCATGGAAGGTATCTGCTACAGCATGAACACCGTGATGCTGGCCCTGAAGGACTTCGGCCAGGTGAGCGACGTGCGGGTCAGCGGCAGCTTCACCAAGTCCGATTTGTGGCTGCAGATCCTGGCGGATGTGCTGGGAGAGGAACTGACCCTGCCGGACAACAGCGAAGGCGCGGCCTTCGGCGCGGCGGTGCTGGGCTTTATCGCCAGCGGCCGCCTGAAGGGCATAGGGGACACGGCCCGGCTGGTCCAGCCCCGCAAAAAGTATGCCCCCATCAGGGAAAATGTGGAGGTTTACCGCCGCCTGTACGGAATCTTTGACGCCCTCTACTGGAAGCTGCAGCCGGAGTTTGCCGAGATTGCGGCCTATCAGAAGGATATGCAGTAGGAAAGCAGGGAAAGAAGGGTTGCTATGTCAGTTGCTGACTTGTTTAAGGAGACCCCTGGGGCCTTGTATCAGGCAGCTACCCAGGCAGAGGGGCCAAAAGGGGAATTGCCCCTGACGGAAGAAATGCTCAGGGAACTGCCCAGCGGCAATATCTTCGGCATGACCATCAATGCCGGCATGGGCTGGGAGCCGGAGAAGCTGGCCCAGGGTGATGTGCTTATCCTAAGCACCAGGGGCGGCATGAAGGACGAAAAGGGCACGACCCTGGCGGTGGGCCTGCATAACGGGCATTTCGACCTAGATATCCAGGTGGAGGAGGCCGCCAAAGCCTTCAAGGAGCTGGGGGCAGTCCCCCATGCGGTGTATGTGTCCGACCCTTGCGACGGGCGCACCCAGGGCACCACGGGCATGTTTGATTCCCTGCCCTACCGCAACGATGCGGCCCTGGTCATGGGCAGGCTCATTCGCTCCCTGCCCACCCGCAAGGCAGTGATGGGGATTTCCTCCTGTGACAAGGGGCTGCCTGCCACCATGATGGCCCTGGCCGCCTGCCACGATTTGCCGGTCATCATCGTGCCGGGTGGCTCTACCCTGATGCCAAGGCAGGGGGAGGATTTAGGGACGGTGCAGACCCTGAGCGTGCGCTATGCCAATGGGGAAATCTCCTATGAGGATGCACTGCGGCTGGGCTGCAGCGCCTGTGCCAGCTCCGGCGGTGCCTGCCAGTTCCTGGGCACGGGGGGCACCTCCCAGGTGGTGGCGGAGGCCCTGGGGCTGACCCTGCCCCACGCGGCCCTGGCCCCCTCGGGACAGCCCATCTGGCGGGAAATCGCGAGAAAGTCCGCCGCTGCCGCCCTGGCTATGGTGCGGGCGGGCCTTACAGCCCAAGACATACTGACGGATAAGGCCATAGAAAATGCCATGATGCTGCACGCAGCCTTTGGCGGCTCCACCAATTTGCTGCTGCACCTTCCCGCCATTGCCTTTGCTGCCGGGCGGCGCCGTCCCACGGTACACGACTGGAACCGCATCAATAAGGCAGTGCCCCGCCTGGTCAGCGTCCTGCCCATCGGCCCGGTAAATTATCCTACCGCCGCCGTATTCCTGGCCGGGGGCGTGCCGGAGGTCATGCTGCACCTGCGGAAGCTGGGCCTGCTCCATGAGGAGGTGCCCACCGTCACGGGCAGCACCCTGGGAGAAGTCCTGGACTGGTGGGAGGATTACGAAGGCAGGAAGATAGCCAGGAAGCACCTGCAGGAAAGCGAGGGCATTGACCCGGATGAGGTGATTTTCAGCCCCGCCAGGGCCAGAGAGCGTGGCATGGGCTCCACGGTGGTCTTCCCCGTGGGCAATATTGCCCCGGAGGGGGCAGTGGTGAAAGCCACCGCCATCGACCCCTCTGTTATCGGCCCTGACCGGGTTTTCCGCCACACAGGCAAGGCCAGGGTCTTTACCTCGGAAAAAGCGGCCATCCGCGCCCTGAAGGAAGGAAATAAGGTGGCTGCCGGGGATATTATGGTGGTCATGGGGGGCGGCCCTCTGGGCACGGGGATGGAGGAAACATATCAGCTCACCTCGGCGCTGAAGCAGCTTCCCTTCGGCAAGCATGTGTCCCTGATTACGGATGCCCGCTTCTCCGGGGTGTCCACGGGAGCCTGCTTTGGCCATGTGGGGCCGGAGGCTCTGGCGGGCGGGCCCATCGGCAGGCTGCGGGAGGGTGACATTATCGAAATAATCGTGGATATGAACACCCTGGAAGGCAGCCTGAATTTTATCGGCCGGGAGGGCCAGCCCTTAAGCTATGAGGAAGGGGCGGCGGAGCTTGCCAGGCGTCCTCGCCATGAAGGGGTGGCGCCGGACAGGGATTTGCCGCCGGAGACCCGTCTGTGGGCGGCGCTGCAGGATGTAAGCGGCGGCACCTGGCAGGGAACGGTGTACGATGTGGACAAAATCCTGCAAGTGCTGGAGGCAGGCAAGGCCGCCCTGGCCGGGCAGGAAAAAGACGGAAACGGGGAGGCAGAGAGATGAAAAAAATTGCCGGTGTGAATTCGCCCGTGATTACCATTCTGGATGATGAGGGACGGCTGGACAGGGAAAATATGGCTGCCCATATCAGCCATTTGGCCGCTTCCGGGCTGGACGGGCTGCTGATTCTGGGCAGCCTGGGAGAGTTCTACTCCCTGTCCCTGGGGGAGAAAAAGGAGCTGGTGGACCTGGCGGTAGCTGCCGCAGGCGGACGCACCCAGATTATCGTGGGGGTGGGCTCCACCTCCCTGGAAGATACCCTGGAGCTGGCCCATTATGCGGAAAAGGCAGGCGCCGATGCCATCAACATGGTGTCCCCCTACTATTTCGCCCCCTCCGAGGAAGCCATGCTTGCGGCCTTTGGCAGGGTGGCGGAGGAAGTGGGGCTGCCCATGCAGCTCTACAATTTCCCTGCCAGGGTGGGGGCGGATATCACCCCCAGGGTGCTCACGGCGCTGGCGGAAAAATATGAGAACATCGTCAGCATCAAGGACACGGTGGATAATATCAGCCACACCCGCAGCCTGATCAGGGCCGTGAAAAAAGTGAGGCCCGACTTTACGGTGCTGTCGGGCTTTGACGAGTATTACCTGGTGAACAGGGTCTCCGGCGGCGACGGGGTGCTGTGCGGCCTGACCAATGTGGTGCCGGAGCTCTTTGTCCGCTACCATAAAGCCTACGAGGCAGGGGATTTCGGTGTCACCAGGGAATGTGCGGAAAAGATTTCCCGGCTCATGGAGCTGTACACCATGACGGATCTCTTTGTGGTGGCGGTGAAGGCGGCGGTGAAAGCCGTGTCCGGCCTGCCTATCGCTGCTTATACCAGAATGCCGGGATTGCCCCTGCAGCCTGCCGAATACGAGAAGATTTGCAAGCTGCTGACAGAGGTTCTGGGGAAAGAGGCAGTCAAGGCATAATAATTCGCAGACGAAAAAGCCTTCTTTGAGGAAAGATTTTTCGCTAACGGGCAAGGCTCGTGGTGTTACTTTCTTTGTGTGGACAAAGAAAGTAAACTTACTGGACACCTGCGGTGTCCACACGCCCTTACACGAAATCTAAGCTCCCGCTACGCCTACGGCTTGCGCTTGCTAAGATTTCGTAGTAACCAAAGAAAACCGCCGCCCTTGTTCCCTTCCCTGGAGAACGAGGGCGGCAGCGCCCATCCTTGGGCGCGGGATTACCGTTGCCTTTTGCGCAGCGCAGCAAAAGTCCGCCCCCCTTTGGGGGCGGACATAGCAGGTACATCATACATCCTATCCAGTTACACGGATTCAGGAACTAGTGGGAGGAAACTAATATGGGAAATAACAATATCGGTGTAATCGGCATGGCCGTTATGGGCAGCAACCTGGCCCTGAATATGGCGGACAAGGGCTTTCAGGTGGCGGTGTACAACCGCACTGCCGCTCTCACCGAGGAGGTGGTGAAGAAGCACCCTCACGAGAAGATGACGCCCTATTACGATTTGAAGGAGTTTGTGGCCTCCCTGGAGAGGCCCCGCAAGGTATTGATGATGATAAAAGCCGGCAGCCCGGTGGATATGACCATTGATTCCCTGCTGGAGCTGCTGGAGCCGGGGGACATTATCCTGGATGCGGGCAACTCCTTCTTTGAGGACACCCGCCGCCGCTATGACTATGTGAAGGAAAAGGGCATGAACTACTTTGGCGTAGGCGTCTCCGGCGGCGAAAAGGGAGCCAGGCTCGGCCCTTCCATCATGCCGGGAGGCGACAAAAAAGCCTATGAGTCCGTCAAGCCCATACTGGAAGCCATCGCCGCCCAGGTGGTAGATGAGCCCTGCTGCACCTACATCGGCACGGACGGGGCCGGCCATTATGTGAAGATGGTGCATAACGGCATTGAGTATGCGGATATGCAGCTCATTGCCGAAAGCTACCTGCTGCTGAAGGAAGTGGGAGCTTTAGACAACGCGGCCCTGGCCAAAACCTTTTCCAAGTGGAACGAAGGGGAGCTGAAAAGCTACCTTATCGGCATCACGGCGGATATTTTCGCCGAGGCGGATGATATGGGAGAAGGGGAACTGGTGGATAAGATTGTGGACAGCGCCGGACAGAAGGGCACGGGGCGCTGGACCAGCATCCAGTCCTTAAAGCAGGGGGTCAACACCTCCATGATTTCCGCCGCCTGCAATGGCCGGGTCATGTCCAATCTGCTGGCCCAGCGCCAAAAGCTCGCAGGGCTTCTGCCCAAGGCCAAGGCCCCGGCTGTGGGAGAGGATTTTGCGGAGAAGGTACGGCAGAGCCTTTATACGGCGAAAATCATCGCCTATGCCCAGGGCTTCTCCCTCTACCGCTCCGCCTCCCAGGAATTCGGTTGGCAGCTTGATTACGGCAAAATCGCCGCCATCTTCCGGGCGGGCTGCATCATCCAGGCGGATTTCCTCAACAAGATTACCGAGGCTTATCGCAAGAATCCCGAGCTGGAAAATCTCATGCTGGATGAGTTCTTCTTCGGCAAGATCAAGGCGAACCTCCCTAGCCTGCGGGAAGTGGTTTCCCTGGCCGTGACCTGCGGCATCCCCGTACCCGCCATGGCCAATGCCCTGGAGTACATTGACGCCATGAGCACGGAAATCCTGGGAGCCAATCTGATTCAGGCCCAGCGGGATTACTTCGGCGCCCACACCTATCAGCGCATTGATAAGGAAGGAGCCTTCCATCACGAGTGGCAGGAGAAATAAAGGAGGTTTACGTCATGCTGATGCTGATTTTTCTGGTATCCATAGCTGTACTACTGTTCTGTATCATCAAGCTGAAACTTAACGCCTTCGTGGCCCTTCTGGTTACGGCCTTCGGCACGGGCATTGCCTGCTCCATGCCCCTGAATGACGTGGCCAATGTAGTCACCAACAAGTTCGGCGGCACTTTGGGCGGCATTGGTATCGTCACTGGCCTGGGCGTAATGCTGGGCATGTTCATGTACGAGGCCGGCGGTATCGACAATATCTCCAACGGCATCATCAAGAAGCTGGGGGATGCCCGCTCCCATTACGCGGTGTCCCTCTCCGGCTTCATCACCGGCATCCCGGTGTTCGGCGATGTGGTGTACATCATGTTTGCCCCCATGCTCAGGGTGCTCTCCCGTAAAACAGGCTACTCCATGGCGGCCTACGCCTGCGCCATCTCCACGGCAACTACCTGCACCTTTGCTCTGGTGCTGCCCACGGCTCCTCCTCTTGCAGTTGCGGAAAACCTGGGGCTGGAAGTCGGCATTTTCTTCTTCTATGCCTTGATTTGCGCCTTTGTGGGCATGTTCGTGGCCGGTATCCTCTACGGCGGCATCCTCAACAGGATTGACCAGAAAAACGGGCGTACCTGGGATTTCTCCGATATGGATCGGGCCATGATTATGGAAAATATTGAAGACCCCAAGCTCCACCGTTCCGCCCACAGCGAATCTGCCCTGCAGAGCACCAACATCCAGGCTGCGGCCAAGGCGGACTCCGACAAGCCCAAGATGGGGGCGGGCCTGGCCATGTCCATCCTGCTGGTGCCCATTATCCTGATTCTCTTTGGCTCCTTCGGCCCCATGTTCCTGCCGGAGGGCGGTTTCCTTGACTTTATCAAGTTCGTAGGCTCCAAGAATGTGGCCATGACCATCGGCGTGCTCTACGGCGCCCTGGTGGCCCGTCCCTATCTCCAGCGCTCCATCACCAATATCATGTCCGACGGCGCGGATCAGGTGGGCCTTATCCTGCTCATCACCGGCGCGGGCGGTGCCTACGGCGGCATTTTGCAGGCTTCCGGCATTGCCGATACCATCACTGCCATGTTCAATAATCTGGATATGCCCATCCTGATCATGTGCTTCCTGATTGCCCAGATCCTGCGCTGTGCCCAGGGCTCCACCACCGTTGCCCTGGTCACTACCTCGGCCATCATGGTCAACGCCATTGCCGCCTCCGGCGTGTCCCCCATTCTCTGCGCCATCGCTACCTGCGCAGGCGGTATCGGCTTGTCCCTGCCCAATGACTCCGGCTTCTGGGCTATCTCCCGCTTCTTCCATATCTCCGTTACGGACACCATCCGGGGCTGGACTCTGGGAGGCTTTGTCGCCGGTGTTACCATTCTCATCTTTACCATTATCCTGAGCATGTTCCAGAATGCTCTGCCCGGTTTAATGTGATTATGAAAGGATGTTCCAACATGAAGGCCATAAAACTTGCAAAACCCTGGGAAATCTCCTGCGCGCAGCTGGATAAGCCCACCCCCGGCAAGGGAGAGGCCCTGATCCGCATCATGACCGCAGGCATCTGCGGCAGTGACATCGGCGCTTTCCGTGGCACCAACGGGCTGGTATCTTACCCCAGGGTCATCGGCCACGAGCTGGCAGGTGTCATCGAAGCCATAGATGCAGCAGACAATCCCAAGGGCTTCCAGGTGGGGGACAAGGTTATCGTTGACCCCTATCTCTACTGCGGCCACTGCTATCCCTGCTCTATCGGGCGCACCAACTGCTGCACGGATCTCCATGTGCTGGGTGTCCATGTGGACGGAGGCATGGCGGAATTCTTCTGCCACCCCTCCTCTATGCTGGTGAAGATGCCGGAAGGCATGGACTGGGTGCTGGCGGCTATGGCGGAGCCACTTACCATCGCCCTCCACGGCATCCACCGCGGCGGCCTGCAGGCCGGTGAATACTGCGCCATCTACGGCGCCGGCCCCATTGGCCTCCTGGCAGGGATGGTGGCGGAAGCCTACGGTGCCCATGCCATTCTTATTGACATTGTGCAGGAGCGCCTGGACTTTGCCAAGGAGGTAGGCATAGAATACATTATCAACTCCAAAGAGCAGAATCCCGCCGAGGAAATCAGCCGCATCACCGATGGCAATATGGCCCAGCAGGTGATGGAATGCAGCGGTGCCAATCCCTGCATCCGCGGCACCCTGGACATCGTTTCCCATGCGGGCCGCATCACCCTGACGGGCTGGCCGAAGCAGGAAACGCCCCTGCCTACGGATCTCATCACCAAGAAAGAAGTGGATATCCGGGGCGCCCGCACCAGTGCTGGGGAATTCGAGGAGGCCATTGACCTCATCGTTTCCGGCAAGGTGGATGTGCAGAAAATCCTCACCAAAACCGTCTCCATGGAGGAGGCGGCGGACACCATCAAGGATATCGAAAAGAACCCCGGCAATTACATGAAAGTCGTTGTCAAGGTCAATGGGTAAGGGGGCAGAGTCATGAAGGATTTGTTTCTCACCGAGGAAGAAAAAGGAGTTTCCCGCCAGCAGCTTTCCGGCCAGCTTGACCTCCTGCTTCAAGAGCATCCGGCAGCCCGCAAAATCCTCATCATCCCCCCCGACTACACCCGCTGCTACTCCTATGCCGGGATTATCACCCAGCTCCTCTACGAAAAGCTGGGCACAAGGGAAGGGGTGCAGGTCGATGTCATGCCGGCCCTGGGCACCCACATGCCCATGAGCGAGGAGGAGCTGGATGCCTTCTTCGGCAGTGTGGTGCCCAGGGAGCACATCCTGATCCATCACTGGCAGACGGACACTGTGCGGCTGGGAGAAGTGCCTGCCGAGACCTGCGCCGCCATCAGCGGCGGCAAGTTCCCGGAAGCCATAGATGTGGAAGTTAATCACCTGCTGGTGGACGGGGGCTATGAGCTGATTATCTCCGTGGGCCAGGTGGTGCCCCATGAGGTGGTGGGCATGGCCAACTACTCCAAAAACCTCTTTGTAGGGGTGGGGGGCCGGGAGATGATTAACAAATCCCATATGCTCAGCGCCATCTGCGGCATGGAAAAAGCCCTGGGGGTCATCGACAGCCCTGCTCGCAAGGTTTACGACTACGCCCAGCAGCACTATATTGACGGCAAGATTCCCGTGGTCTACGTCCAGACCGTCACCACCGCCGCAGAAGGTGAGGTCAAGCTCCACGGGGTATATATCGGCGACTCCCGCCGCCCCTTTGAAGAAGCGGCCAGGTTGGCCCAGAAGCTCAATATAGTCCATGTGGAGCGCAGGGCCAAGAAAGTCGTTGCCTACCTTGACCCCGCCGAGCTCAAGACCACCTGGGTGGGCAACAAGGGCGTTTACCGCACCCGCATGCTCATTGCTGACGGCGGCGAGCTTATCCTGCTGGCCCCAGGCATCAGGGCCTTCGGCGAAAATGAGGAAATGGACAAAATGACCCGGAAATACGGGTACACAGGCACCGACCACATACTGGAGCTTTACAGGCAGGGCGTCTTCGAGGGCAGGCTTATGAGCGCCGCCCACCTGATGCAGGGCTCCAGCGAGGGACGCTTCACCATCACCTATGCCACCCGCCCGGAACTCATGTCCAGGGAGGATATCGAATCGGTAAACTACCAGTGGGCAGACTACGAGGAGACGGCGAAGCGCTACGATCCGAAAAAACTCCATGAAGGCTGGAATACCATGCCGGACGGAGAAGAAATCTACTTCGTCGGAACGCCGGCCCTGGGACTCTGGAAAGCAGAGAAATAGGGCGTGCTGATTTCAGAATCAGAAAAAAAGGGGCCGCTGTACGTTTGATTGCGTACAGCGGCCCCTTTTACATTGTCAGGGAACAGTAACTTGCTTTGGTTTCTGCCAAACTCGCAATCAAACCATATTTATGGTGAACGTACCCCCGCCTCTATAGGCGGGGGTACGTTCACTCGGCCTCCTAATTTTTTGGGAGTTTTATTTCTTCTTTCTGCTCTTTATACGCCTGAAATCGAAAAGTGTTACATGATTTTTGAAAAAAGCTTGGGGCACACAGTTAAAAAGGGGCCGCTGCATGTCAGCAAACAGGAATCCTTCTTGACTCCATGACATAGAATTACAGCGATACCATGGCAATTATACTACTGTCTGCGGTAGCCTTTGCCAACCCATACCGCCACTTCACAGCTGCTCGCAAATATTTCGTTCCATACCGGAATGAGGGACATCTACTTCGATGATGTGGGCTTTCAATGCTATGTTCTCTCGATGCTTGGCTATGATATTCGTCGTGCCTGTCTTGTCCATGTGAATAATCAGTATGTCCGGCATGGCGATTTGGCCAGGTTTCCTTTGAACAGCTTGAAGGCTCCCTTAATTTATCCCCTAAGCAGCTTATGCAAGTGAAGCATGAGATTCATGACTGTCCACCGCATATTGAGCAGCCACTCATACAGGACTTTCTGTCAAATCTATAAACGTACAGCCAAGAAGTTTGGGGCAATGTCCTTTGCTGATTCTCAGGAATTGCTTATGGCTTTACCTGGAACCTCTCTATCCCCCTGCGGGGCTTACGTTCCCCGGCATTTCAGCGTAAAATATACATTGAATACGTAAACCACAGGAGGAAATTACATGCACAGCAGTCAGACAGAAAAAAAATCTGCCAGCCAAGTGGGGCTGGCAGAGGAAATCGAGGCATATTGGGACGAGCGCAGCACTGCTTTCAGCCGCGTGCGCCTGCAGGAACTGGCGGGGCCGGACGGCAGTGCCTGGTGGGACTTTATCGCCGCCAGGCTGCCGGAAGGGCGCGGGCTCACGGTGCTGGATGTGGGCACGGGAGCCGGCTTTTTTGCCATACTCTTTGCCCGGGCCGGGCATAAAGTCACGGCCATCGACCAGTCCGCCCGGATGCTGCTCCGCGCCAGGGAGAACGCCCTGGCCTGGGGCTGCAAGGCGGATTTCCGCAAAATGGATGCCCAGTGCCTCAGCCTGCCCGACGCCGCCTTTGACGTGGTCATCAGCCGCAATCTGACCTGGACCCTGCCGGATGCCATGCAGGCCTACCGGGAGTGGCTGCGGGTGCTGAAGCCGGGGGGACTGCTGCTGAATTTCGACTCCGACTGCGGCAGCAAATCCTTCTGCGATACTGTGGACACGGCCCATGCCCATACCCAGGTGGATGCCCGCCAGGTTCGCCGCTGCAATGCCATCAAGGACAGCCTGCGCATCAGCACCCATGCCCGTCCCCACTGGGATCTGGCCTTCCTCCAGGAATGGGGCTGCGCCTGCACCTGCGAGCCGGATATAGCTCCCCTGGTTCACCTGGACCCGGAAATCGCCTATGACAATATCCCCCTGTTCGCCATCTGCGCGTGCAAGAAGTGAGTTACCTTACCATGTTTCAAATGTAATACTCTGTCTTGTCCTCCGGCTTCAGGGCAAAGCACTCAAAAATCCTTTCCCGAATGTCCCAGAAGTCCGGGCTGGTGCGGTCACGCTGGCCATGCAGGTCTACCGGCAGTATCGTCTTGATATGTCCCGGATTGGGCGTCATGACCACGACGCGGTCTGCCAGCACCACTGCTTCGTCAATATCGTGGGTGACAAAGATGATGGTCTTTTTCTGCTCCCGGCAGATAGCGGAAACTTCATCCTGCAGTTTCATGCGTGTCAGGGCATCCAGGGCCGCAAAGGGCTCGTCCATAAAGATGATTTCCGGGTCAACGGCCAGCGCCCTGGCTATGGCCACCCGCTGCTGCATGCCCCCCGAGAGTTCTGCCGGATGACTGTCGGCAAAGTCCTGGAGGCCCACAACTTCCAAATAGTGGCGGGCTGTTTTCTCCCGTGCCGCTGCAGGGATGGGCTGCTCCTCCAGCCCCAGCTCCACGTTTTTCAGCACCGTGCGCCAGGGCAGCAGGCCGTAGTTTTGGAAAATGGTCACATACCTGGGGCTGGGTTTGGTCACTGCCTGCCCTGCTATGGTGACTTTTCCGGCACTGGCAGACTCAAAGCCTGCCAGGATATTGAGCAGGGTGCTTTTGCCGCAGCCGGAAGGGCCCAGCAGGCAGATAAACTCCCCCTGCTTTACTTCCAGATCCACATGGTCAAGGGCCTGAAACACGCTGCCATCCGCTCTGGTAAACTGGCGGGAGACATCTTCTGCCTTGATATAGCTCATACTCAGTTCCTCCTTATGCCCCAGCGGCGGTAAATCTGTCCTTCCAGATAGCTTACAATCCCGTCCAGGGCCAGTCCCAGAACGCCGATGGTTATTATGGCGGCCATCAGCCAGTCAGCCCGCAGATTATTGCGGGCGTCAATAATCAGAAAGCCCAGGCCGGATTGGGCACCGGCCATTTCCCCTGCCACCAGGAATACCCAGGCAGTCCCCAGGGCCAGATGCAGGCCAGTGGCAATCCGGGGAAATACGGCGGGAAAGACAATTTTCCCTAAAATCCGGGGCTGGCCAATGCCGAAATTCCTGGCTACTTTCAGGTACACGGGGTCCATGCCCTGCACTGCCGCTACGGTGGCCAGCAGCACGGGGAAAAAGGCGGCAATAAAGATAATGACCAGGGCCGGCATCTCGCCGATGCCGAAGAAGAGCACGATAAAGGGCAGCCAGGCCACAGGGGAGACAGGGCGCAATACCTGGGCTATGGGATTAAGGTAATTCCAGATGTTCCTGTACCAGCCCAGTACCAGCCCCAGGCCCATGGCTAAAAGTACGGCGCTGATATAGCCCAGGGCAAATCTGCCCAGGCTGGCGCTGATATCCGCCGCCAGAACGCCGCTGGCCAGCAGTTCCCCCAGGCCCCGCAGGGTACTCCAGGGGGAGGGGAATAGGGCTTCGTTCCAGCCTCCCAGCCGGCTGGCAGCCTGCCAGGCAGCCAGCAAAATCACCAGGGCTCCCCCGATATATTTAACTTTTTGCATAAAATCCCGCCTTTCCCGTGCCTTTTCAAGGCAGGAGCGACTTGTCCACAAAATCCTCGTAATCCGGCACCCGCTCTATCAGCTTGGCCGCGGTCATGCGCTTTACCAGTTCCGCATAGGCTTCGGGGGTAATCCGTAGGTCATCGTAACGGATGAGCTGCAGGGACATTTCCACAACTTTTGCCTTTGCTTTCAGGTACAGCCGGGCGATTTGCGGCTGTTCCTCCTCGTGTTCCGTGAGGTACTGCCCGGCGGCCAGATACTTTGCCGTTGCCTGACGGGTCAGTTCGTGGTGCTTGTCCGCAAATTCACCATTGAACACCAGGGCGCAGCAGAGGCCATCCGGCCATAGCTCCTCCGCCCTGGCCAGGATATGCCCTTTCCCCAGGGCAATCGCCTTGGCGCCGAAGGGCTCGGCCACGCAGTAGCCCGCGATCTGCCCCTGGGCAAGCCCGGCGGGCATTTCCGGCGGTGACAGCTCCACCACCGTCACCTCATTTGGCTTGATGCCCTGCTCTGCCAGCATCTGCTGCAGCAGCAAATTATGGGTGGATTGCTTATGGGGTATGGCAAAGATTTTCCCCCGGAGATCCTCCGGCTTTTCAATATCATTGCCCCCGATAATCACATTGCCGTCCTTGTGGCCCAGGGCTGCAGCCCGCACATCGATGCCCTGTTCCCTGGCCTTGACGGCAAGTTCTATCAGCACCGAGGCACCGTCCACCTTGCCGGTATTCAGCGCGTCCATCAGCTCCGGCCAGGAGCCGTATTTAATCAGCTCGATTTGCACATCATCATCTGCCGTCAGCAGTTCCTTTTCCGCAAACAGGGGCAGGGCATGGGTTATGGGCAGGTAAGCGATGCGTACCCTATGCGTTTCCTCCGCCACGCTCTGTCCCCCTCCCGGCCCCAGGCACCAGCCAGCAGCGCCCAGGAGCAGAAGCAGCAGTATGGCACTCCGGATTTTTCCCATAGCCTTACCCCCAGCCTAATTCTTTCCGTGCGGTCTTCATGTCCGCGACTATTTGCTCGCCCAGTTCCCGTCCGCTGACCCTGACCGTCATCACTGCCCCCAAAAGCTCCTTCGTATCTTCCTTGAGGAATTTTTCCACGGCAGTGGAGCCCTGGACCGGCGGCTCTACGCAGTGATAGGAGTCAATGCCGAACAGGCGGAAGGCCAGGGAGGCATCCAGGCCCTTTTCGTTTGACCACTCCGGGCTGGCAAAGGCATATGGCATATCCTTAATCGCCTGGCCCGCCCTGGCCGCCACCCCGGCAAAAATGCCGGAGGAACGGGTGTTGTCGATGCATTCCCCCACATGCCAGACCGGCGGCACATCGTATTCCAGCACAAAGTCCCGCAGGGAACTGCCGCAGCGCCCGGCTCCCTCTTTGCTGCAATAGCCCAGCTTCAGCAGGGGGAAGGAGGCGCAGCCGTTGGTCAGAATCAGCACATTGTTTTCCAGCAGCACATCGGCCACATCCAGGGTGGCTTTTTCATAAACCACCCGCGGGTTGCTGCAGCCCACCATATTGACGATGCCCAGGATGCGCCCCGCCCTCAATGCCTCATAAAGCTTCTGAAAATCTGCAAACTGCTCCCCTACGTTTTCGGCGGTAAAGCCAATGTCCGCCGTAACCTCATAGCGGGGAATGGAGACTGCCACATCACGGCGCCCGGCAAAGCTTTCAATGGCCCTCAGCACAATCCGGCGGGCCAGCTTTTCCGTGTCGCCGATATTGCTGTGCCTGTAGTCATAGGCATAGTGCTCCGCCCCCGGCAGCCGTGCCGAATCGCTGGTGGTCACCACCGTGGTCTTGAAGCAGCGGGCCACATCCATAATCGCCGGGTAAACATCCTGCACATCTGCCACCCACAGATCCAGGGCCCCGGTGCCCAGAACCAGCTCCGCGCCTACGGCATTGGACAGGGGGATGACTCCTTCATAGCGGTACATGGCCGCCAGGCAGGAACAGCAGATGCCGTAGAACTGGATGCCCCTGGCGCCCTTCTGCCTGGCCAGTTCCGCCATTTCGGGCAGATGGCCGATCCGCACGATTTCGCTGACCAATGTGGGCAGATGGCCATGCACTGCGATATTGACATAACCCTCTTTCAGTGCCCCCACATTCACCTTGGAGGTAGCCCGGTGGCCGTTGCCAAAGAGCACGTCGGTGCCGATATTTGAGGCCACCACCCCGGTAAAGCAGAAGGCCAGCCCGCAGCGCAGGAATGCCTTTAATATGCTTTGATAATCCCCGTCCGTGCCCACCCCTGTGCGGTGGTAAGCGTCGAAGACCTCCTGATAGGCACTGATGGGAATAATGCCCAGCTTGTCCCATACGGCTTGCCGTTCTGCCGGTGCCAGGGAACGGATGGTCTTGTAATCATCGGGCAGGGGACGGGATAAATCTTCCAGCAGCAAATCAGCCAGTTTTCCCATCAGCCGCCGGGCAGACTGTCCCCTGGTTTCCATGCCAAAAGCCCGGCAGACCGAGCGGAGCTTCCCCTCTCCCAGAATGGGCAGATTCAGCTTGCCTTCGGCCACAAACTTCATGGTCAGCAGGATTTCCCTGGCATGGGCACCGTGCTGGGCCACTCCGGCAGCGGCACTGCGCAGGAGATTTCTGGCCACGATTAAGTCCCCATCCGCGCCGCAGACTCCTTTCGGGCTTTTTGGGGTGATCTTGCAGGGCCCCATATTGCAGAATTTGCAGCATACCCCTGCCAGTCCGAAGGAACACTGGGGCTTCTGCGCATCAAAACGGTCAAAAATCGTTTCCTGCCCCAGCTCATCCATTCGCCGCAAGAGCTCCTTCACCGCAGGGTCGGGAGTTTCCTCCAGGACATCCTGCTTGGCGGCAAAGGTCTTGCGGTACTCGGCCACAGCCTGCATATAGTCATTGACACCGCCGTGCTCATGGGGATGGGCGGCATCATGCTCGTGGAAATGCCAGTCTGCATGCTCATGCACATGGTCATAGTCGTGAGGGTGCTTTTCTGTAGGCATACTTTCTCCTGCTTTCTAGCGATAAATACAATACACAGCGACAATCTTCTTTTTTTTCTTCGGCGATTTAGGGCGTGTTGATTAATTCACTCAGCCCATCTTCATGGGTCTTGACTGCCCCTGCTGCGTTGACAAATCCTCAGCATAGCACCACTATGCCTGCGGTTTGTCGCCTTGCATGGACAGCCAATCCCCACAAATCTGGACTAAGCTCATTTAATCAACACGCCCTAACACTTTTTGCCGACAGCTCAAAAAAACATGTATAGATTGTATGCTTTTCTACCTATAATGTCAATAGGTAATTTATGTCTGTGTCCTGCCACACGGAAGGAATCGCATATGCTCAGCAGTAAGAAAAAAGCCGCCAGCCGGGAGGGGCTGGCAGCGAAAAAGGAAAGATTGGTTTTATGCGTTGTAAGTGGTGGAGGCGGTATCTCCCCCGTGGCCGGTCCAGTTGGTGTGGAAGAAATGACCCCTGGGGGCATCCAGCCGCTCATAGGTGTGGGCGCCGAAGTAGTCCCGCTGGGCCTGGAGCAGATTGGCAGGCAGCTTTTCCGTGGTGTAGCCGTCAAACCAGGAGAGAGCCGACAGCATGGCGGGGGCGGGCACTCCCGTCTCTACGGAAGCCGCCGCCACCTTCCGCCAGGCAGGTACCAGTTTCTCGATGGCAGAGCGGAAGTAGGGAGCCAGAATGAGGTTGGAAAGCTCTGGGTCCTTGTCATAGGCTCCCTTGATCTTCCCCAGGAAGGCGGAACGGATGATGCAGCCCCCCCGCCACATAAGGGCAATGCCGCCGTAGTTCAGGTTCCAGCCATAGTGGCCTGCGGCTGCCCGCATGAGCATATAGCCCTGGGCATAGGACACGATCTTGGCTGCCAGGAGGGCCTGGCGGATGGCTTCAATGGCCTCCTCCCTGTCCCAGCCAGGCTGGGGGGCCGCCTTGGGGAAAGCCTTGCTGGCAGCGATTCTTTCCTCCTTCATGGCGGAGAGGCAGCGGGAGAAGACCGCCTCCCCTATCAGGGTCAGGGGCACCCCTTCATCCAGGGCGGCGATGGCAGTCCATTTGCCGGTGCCCTTCTGGCCTGCCGTGTCCAGGATGCGATCCACCAGGGGCTCCCCGTCCGTGTCCTTGTAGGCCAGGATATCACGGGTAATCTCGATCAGGTAGCTGTCCAGCTCCGTTTTGTTCCAGCGGGCAAAGACCAGGGAAATCTCCGGGGCGGTAAGGCCCAGCACCTCCCGCATCAGCTGGTAGGCTTCGCAGATCAGCTCCATATCCCCGTACTCGATGCCGTTGTGCACCATTTTCACGAAATGTCCGGCGCCGTTCTCCCCCACCCAGTCACAGCAGGGAGAGCCGTCCTCCACATGGGCGCAGATTTTCTGGAAGATGGGAGCCACCTCCGGCCAGGCAGCAGGGGAGCCGCCGGGCATCAGGGAGGGGCCCTTCAGGGCTCCTTCCTCGCCGCCGGATACGCCGCAGCCCACATAGAGCAGCCCCTTGCTCTCCACCAGCTCCGTGCGGCGCATGGTGTCGGGGAAGTGGCTGTTGCCGCCGTCGATGATGATGTCTCCCCGATCCAGCAGGGGAATGAGCTGCTGGATCTGCTCGTCCACGGGTGTACCTGCCTTGATCATCAGGAAAACCTTGCGGGGCTTTTTGAGGGAGTCCACCAGCTCCTTCAGGCTGTGGGCGCCGATGATGTTTTTGCCCTGGGCACGGCCGGAGGTGAACTTGTCCACCTTGGCTGTGGTACGGTTATACACCGCCACCGTAAAGCCCTTGGACTCCATGTTCATGACCAGGTTCTCCCCCATGACCGCCAGGCCGATGAGGCCGATATCCGCTTGCTGCATGAGAATTCCTCCTTCACGCTGAAAATCGAAAAGAATTTCAAAGGGAAAAATACTGCCGGGCATTTTCGTAGCAGATGCCCCGCACCATCTGGCCAAGATACTCCATATCCCTGGGGTACTGGCCCTTTTCCACGATTTCTCCCACCTTGTTGCAGAGGATGCGGCGGAAGTATTCGTGCCGGGGGAAGGACAGGAAGCTGCGGGAGTCCGTCAGCATGCCCACGAAGGCAGGCAGCAGCCCCACATCCATCAGGGCCTGCATCTGTTCTTCCATGCCGTGGGCGTGGTCACAGAACCACCAGGCAGCTCCAAGCTGCACCTTCCCCCGGATGCCCCGGCTGTTCCCCTGGAAATTGCCGGCCATGGCAGCCAGCATGGGGGTGTCCTTGGGATTCAGGCAGTAGAGGATGGTCCTGGGCAGCTCGTCAGTCCTGTCCATGGCATCCAGCAGGCAGCCCAGCTGGGGGGCGTAGGAGAAATCATTCAGGCTGTCAAAGCCTGTATCTGCTCCCAACTGCCGGAAATTTCTGGCCGAGTTATTGCGGAGGGCGCCGATATGCAGCTGCATCACAAGGTTTCGCCCGGCATAGAGGCGGCCCAGCCGGGAGAGGATATAGCCCTTGTAAGCCGCCAGCTCCTCCGGCAGCAGGGACTGCCCCTCCAGCCTCTTGCGGAAGATGGCCTCTGCTTCCCCTTCATCAGCCTCTGCGAAGAAGGGCCCTTCCAGGCTGTGATCCGCCACATGGCAGCCCGTTTCCATAAAGTATTCCAGCCGCCGGGTGAGGGCCTCAAGAAGGGAAGCCGCGCTGTCAATCTTTATTTGGGCGGCCTCCCCCAACTGCTCCAGATATTCCGGGAAGTCCTGTCGCTTCAGATGCACTGCCCGGTCGGGACGGAAGGTGGGTAGCACCCTGAGCCCTGACAGGGAAGCATCCTCTTTGAGCTTCTTATGCCAGATGAGGGAATCTGCCGGATCATCGGTGGTGCAGAGGACTTCCGCCTTCTGCATCTTCAGCAGGGCACGGGCAGAAAGCCCTCCCTGAAGCCTGGCATTGGCCTTTTCCCAGATGGCGGGAGCCGTTTCCCTGTTCAGGTTCTCATAGATGCCGAAGTAGCGGGCCAGCTCCAGATGGGTCCAGTGGTACAGGGGATTGCCGAAGCACTCCTGGACAGTGCCCGCCCAGGCCAGGAACTTGTCATAGGGGTCGGCCTGCCCGGTGATGTATTCCTCCCTTACACCGGCAGCCCGCATGGCCCGCCACTTGTAATGATCCCCTCCCAGCCAGACCTCGCTGAGATTATTGTAGGATTTATCCTCATAGATTTCCTGGGCGCTCAGGTGATTGTGAAAATCTATGATGGGCAGTTCCTCGGCTGTACTGTGGTAAAGCTCCCTGCCCGTCCCGTTATACAGCATGAAATCCTCATTGATAAAGCTTGCCATGGTATCCTCCCTTGTCTTTGCATGCATTCGTATGTTTTTAGCAACTGTAGGCTTATTTTCTTCTATAATAATCGAATTTTTTCCTGATTGGAATTGCTTACCTTGTGCTTGACATTGCAAAAATTGTGCTCTAGGATAAAATCAAAGGGAGGTGCCCACAGTGAAGAAAGAACTGCAAACTGCCTTCAGCTCCCGCCAGTTCATGGTGGCCAGGGACTTCGAGCTTTACTACTACAGTGATACCAGGGAACTGAAAATAGCCACCCACACCCATCCTTACTATGAATTCTATTTCTTTCTGGAAGGGGAGGCGAACTATGAGATAGAGGGGAAGGCCACCCCCTTAAGCTTCGGTGATTTCGTCATCGTCCCCCCGGGGGTAAGGCACCGGGCAGCCCTTCGGGAAGGCTGCAAGTCCTACCGCCGCTTCGTCTTCTGGGTCAAGGAGGAGTACCTGCAGCAGTGGATATCCGTCTGCCCTTCCCTGGCCTTTCTCCGGGAATACCTGGCCTCCCCCCGGCGCTCCTTTATCTTCCATAAGGACAGTGTCACCTTTAATTCCGTCCTGCGGGATATTATGGCCCTTCTGGAGGAAATGCACCACCAAAGATACGGCAGGGAGGATATGGTCAGCCTCCGCTCCCTGGAGCTTCTGCTGCACCTGAACCGCCTGGTACACGACACAGTCCAGCCCCCTCCGGCCAGGGAGGAAAAGGGGCTTTACCTGAATGTCAGCGAATACGTGGAAAACCATCTGGAGGAGGAGCTTTCCCTGGAAAGCCTGGCGACCCGCTTCTTCGTCAGCAAATACCACCTGGCCCACAACTTCAAGGATCATCTGGGCATCTCCGTCCACCAGTACATCCTGAAAAAGCGCCTGCAGGCTTGCAGGAACGCCATTATCAAGGACGAAACCATCACCAATGTCTACAGCCAGTACGGCTTCCACGACTATCCGGGCTTCTACCGGGCCTTTAAAAAAGAATTCGGCATCGGCCCCAAGGAGTACAGGAAAAAGGCCCAATCCCTGGCCAGGGCTGCCAACCCCCCAGGCCCTCCGGGGGAATAAAACGGGGAATAAAATGTAGATTCGCAAGAAATGCAATCTGCAAGGCAAATGCCGCAATTCCCTCAATCTTTTTTCTCCATTATAATGTTGCCGTAAAGCCGATTTACTCCGGTACAGAAAGGGGCAAGGAATATGGAACTGACAGACAAGGGACTTAAAGACAGCAGGGCCTGGACAGAGAAGGGCTACTCGCTGCCCCGCTACGACAGGGAAGCTGTAAGGGAAAAATCCCTGCGGGAGCCGGTGTGGCTCCACTTCGGCGGAGGCAATATCTTCCGCGCCTTCCAGGCAGCGGTGGTGCAGGAGCTTATCAACGAAGGCAGCATGGACCGGGGGGTGGCGGTGGTTGCCTCCAGCGACCCGGAGGTAGTGCAGCATGTTTACAGGGAGCATGACAATCTCTGCCTCCTGGTCACTCTCAAGGCAGACGGCACGGCAGAAAAGAGCGTCATCGGCAGCCTGATGGAATCCTTTGCCATGAACTTCCAGGACAAGGGGGAAAAAGAACGGCTCACAGAGATTTTTAAGTCCCCCAGCCTGCAACTGGCCTCCTTTACCATCACGGAGAAAGGCTATCAGGTAAAGGACGGGACGGGGCTCCTTCCCGCCGTCCGGGAGGATATCGAGGCAGGCCCGGAAAATCCCCGCAGCTACCTGGGCAAAGTAGCCTCCCTGCTGCTGGCCCGCTTCCGGGCCGGAGCCGCGCCCCTGGCCCTGGTCAGCATGGACAATGTTTCTAAAAACGGCGACAAACTGCGGGAGGCCATGCTCTGCTATGCCAAAGGCTGGCAGGAAAAGGGCTATGTGCCGGAGGATTTCCTGAGCTATCTAAGTGACCCCGCTCAGGTGTCCTTCCCCTGGACCATGATCGACAAGATCACCCCCCGCCCCTCCGAAGGGGTCAAACAGATGATAGCTGCGGACGGCATTGAAAACCTGCAGCCCTTTGTTACTGCCCGCGGCTCCCACGCAGCTCCCTACGTCAATGCAGAGGAAGTCCAGTACCTGGTGGTGGAAGACAGCTTCCCCAACGGCAGGCCCCCTCTGGAAAAAGGCGGCATCTTCTTTGCGGACAGGGAAACCGTCAGCAAATGCGAGCGGATGAAGGTCTGCTGCTGCCTGAACCCCCTGCACACGGCCCTGGCAGTCTTCGGCTGCCTCCTGGGCTACGAAAAGATCTCCGAGGAAATGCAGGATAAAGACCTGACAGCCCTGGTGGAAGGACTTGGCTACAGGGAAGGCATGCCCGTGGTGCAGGACCCCGGCACTGCCTACGCAGCCCTCAGTCCCAGGGAATTCCTGAAAACCTGCCTCACCCTCCGCTTCCCCAACAAATTCCTGCCGGATACCCCCCAGCGCATTGCCACCGACACCTCCCAGAAGCTTGCCATACGCTACGGGGAGACGGTGAAGGCATACATGGCCTCCAGCGAGCACGACACAGCCGAGCTGCACCTCATCCCCCTGGTCTACGCCGCCTGGCTGCGCTACCTCCTGGGCACAGACGACCAGGGCAGGATCTTTAAGCCCAGCCCTGACCCCCTGCTGGAAGAAATGCAGCAGGCCCTCTCGAAGCTGCCCCAGACCAGGCCCCTGACAGAAAGAGAGACAGAGCAGGTACTCGCCCCCATCCTCCGCAACGCCTCCATCTTCGGCCTGGACCTCTACGAAGCCGGACTGGCCCCCAAAGTAATCCACGCCTTCATCAGCCTCACCCAGGGCCAGGGCGCCGTGCGCCGCACCTTGCAGGAATGGCTCAAAAAATCTGAGGGGTGAATTGGGGGCTTGAGAAGCTGATAAAAGACAGATAATGCGCTCAAAAAAAGGCTGCTGCACCTGAGAAATGTGCAGCAGCCCTTTTTGTCATTAGATAATAGGAAAAAGGCCTTGCTCATCATCTATGATGACTGGGTCTCTATTATTTCTCAAACCTGGAATTTGTTCTTAACGGGAATGCTCCATACACTCATAGTATGGAAGAAGATTCATTTTTGGGTTTCTTATAAAGTTGCTCATTTTGATGGATTTCGCCTTGTGCATTGGCAAGTTTTATCCTTTTGCTATTTATAGGATGCCGCTCCCTCCGCCGCCATTGGCATTTCCGATTCATGCTCATACCGAATATCTGTCATATCCTGATTGTCCGTCCATAGTTCGCACTGGGTCATGACCGTTTGCACTGCATCGTCCATTCCCTCCGGCGGGTATTTATGCTTCTTGAGTAGTTTCTTTATCAGCATCCGCATTTTTGCCCGTGCGCTTGACCGCTCCTGCCAGTCAATCGTGCGATTGCGGCGTAAGGTGTCGGCAAGCTCCTTCGTGATGGCAATTAGTTCTTCATTCTCATAAAAGTCCTTAATGGCTTGCGGCTTCGTCAACGCATCGTAGAAAGCTAACTCGTCAGCAGTAAGTCCAAGTTTCTCCCCTTCCTTCTGCGCCTCGGAGATTTGCTTGGCAAGATTCAAAAGCTCCTCAATGACCTGTTCATTGGTGAGCATTCCATTGAGATAGGCATTCATTGCCCGCTGGATGATTTCACTGAACTTTTCGGATTTCACCACATTGGTGCGACGATAGATTTGCACTTGCTCAGCAATGAGTTTTTTGAGAAGTTCTACGGCGAGGTTCTTTTCCTTCATCTTGGAGATTTCTTCCAAGAATTTCGGGTCAAACAGGGAAAATTCCCGCTCCACATCGGAGAAAAGGTTAATCACGCCGTCACTCTTGATACTCTGCTTCAAAAGTTCATTGATACGTTGATTCATCTCCGGCAGGGAAATCTTCGTTCCCGTACCCTGGTGGGTAAGCCGCAGGACAAGAACACGCACAGCCTCGAAGAAAGCCGCTTCAAAGCGAAGGTTTTCCGGCGCAATGGATGAGCAAAGGGAAAGTGCCTGATGCAAAAGAAGTGCCTCTTCGATAAATGTGTCTTTCTCCTTGTCCTTCTCACGGGCAACGATAAAGTTGACGGCTCCCGTGATGGCCTTTGCACGCTCCAAATCCGTCCCTGTAGTGAATTTCGTATAATCATAGCCGTGGAACATATCGCGGCAGACCGACAGCTTTTCGAGGAACTTGGGATAAGCGACCTTGGCAATATCAGTATCGCCATAGTTCTTCTTATCGCGAACGGTGTAGTCATTCATGGCTTGCTTGAGAGCCGCAGCAATGCCCACATAGTCAACGACCAAACCGCCTTCTTTGTCATGGAACACACGATTGACACGGGCAATAGCTTGCATGAGGTTGTGTCCGCTCATGGGCTTGTAGACATACATGGTAGCCAGTGAGGGAACGTCAAAGCCCGTCAGCCACATATCCACCACGATGGCAATTTTAAGAGGGCTGCCGTTGTCCTTGAATATCTTGGCCAGTTCATCCCGCCTATGCTTATTGCCGATATACTTTCGCCACTCCTCCGGGTCTTTGTTGCTCTCCGTCATCACCACGGCGACCTTCTCCTGCCAGTTCGGGCGAAGTTCCAGCATCCGATGGTAAATCTTCATGGCGATGGCGCGGGAATAAGCTACAATCATAGCCTTTCCTGTCAAAAGATTGGCACGGTAATTTTCGTAGTGGTCGAGGATATCGGTCACAAGGGAATTTATGGTTTTATCATTCCCAAGCACGGCCTCCATCTGCCCAAGCTCCCGTTTGCTCTTTTGAATGACCTCCGGGTCGGCATTTTGCGCCATGAGGTCGTATTCATCATCAATGAGTTTCAGAGTTGCCTCGTCCAGTTTGAGCTTGATGACACGGCTCTCATAGTACACGGGGCGCGTCGCACCGTCTTCCACCGCCTGGGTCATATCGTAAATGTCAATGTAGTCCCCGAAGACCTCGCGGGTACTTCTGTCTTTTGCGGAAATCGGCGTTCCCGTAAATCCGATATAAGTGGCATTTGGGAGGCTGTTCCGAATGATACGCGCCGTGCCTACCACTCGCTTGGCAATTTCCTCCCCCGCCTCGTTATGGGTCATTTTTATCTTTTCGGTCAGCCCATACTGTCCACGATGAGCCTCATCGGCCATGACCACGATGTTATGCCGTTCGGAAAGCGGTTCCTCCGATTCCTCAAATTTCTGCATGGTGGTAAAGATAATGCCGTTGGCTTTTCGTCCTGCAAGCAATTTTTTCAAGTGCTCACGGCTTGTGGCATGTATCGGTTCTTGGCGCAGAAACGCCTTGCACTTGGCAAACTGCCCATAGAGCTGGTCGTCAAGGTCATTCCTGTCTGTCAAAACTACAATAGTGGGACTGTTCAGGGCAGATTGGAGCAAATGAGCGTAGAACACCATAGAGAGGGACTTTCCACTGCCCTGCGTATGCCAAAACACCCCGCCCTTGCCATCGGTGTCCGCTGCGTGGGCCGTGGAAGCCACCGCCTTGCGAACCGCAAAATACTGATGATACCCTGCGAGTATTTTATACTGCGCCAGCCCTTCGTTGGAAAAACAGATAAAATTTTTGAGGATGTCCAATAACCGCTCCCTCTGAAAGATACCCTCAAAGAAGGTATCGAACTGAGCATATTGGGTATTCTCATAGCTGCCATCCTTGGTTTTCCACTCCATGAAACGGTCTTCACCGGATGTGATTGTCCCTGCCTTGGAAGTCATCATGTCACTCATGACGCAAATGGCATTATAGATGAACATGGATGGGATTTCCTGCATATAGTTGCGAAGTTGCAGATAGGCTTCGCTGGCATCCGTTTCCTCGCGGGAGGGAGATTTGAGTTCCATGATAACGATGGGGAGGCCGTTCAAAAACAGAATCACATCGGGGCGCTTTTGGCTGTTTTCTATGAACGTCCACTGATTGGCGACAATGAAGGAATTGTTATATGGGTGTTCATAGTCCACCAAATAGGCAATAGATGAACGTTCTTCGCCTTTAACGAAATAGCGAACAGGGATGCCATTTTGCAGATAGTCCATGAATACTTCATTGCGTTTCACCAATTCGCCGTTCTCAAAATTACGGAGTTTGAACAGTGCATCGGCGATAGCGTCCTCCGGCAAATCGGGGTTGAGAAGATGTATCTGCTCATCAAGCATCGCATCATACAGCGGACTTTTAAGGTCGCGCTCCACATTCGGCCCGTAGATGATTTCATAGTCCATGTTGCCAAACAGTTCCATGACGGACTGTTCATAGTCAGCTTCGGTATAAAACGAAGGCATGATGGATCCTCCTGCTTCATATATAACCTTTGCTTTGCCCGTGAAGGGATGTTTTTTGCATATTCAACAGCCGCTTTATGGTACTCTTCGTCGAACATCTTATCGAAATAATCCCTTCGCCACTCTGTATAGTCAAAATCATCCTCATGGCAATTTCATGCTACCAGCACCTTTTCTCTCATAATTGTTCTGTAAAATTCACTATCCTGATTAACCTCATGTATTTCAAAAATATCCACTTTCTTTTGCAGAACTTCTCGTAAATCTTCTCCTAGAGCTAATATATTAGTCAATTTGAAATTATCTCCGCCAAATACCAAAAAATCCAAATCACTGTTCTCGTCTGCTTCCCCTCGTGCGTAGGAACCAAATAGATATATTTCTTTAACCTGATATTTTTCAGCAAGAGGTTTAACCATAGCCATGATATTTTCCAATGTAAAAATCCGTTTATCCATAGCTAACTCCTTTCGCTTGTAGAGTAACAGATAAACAAGAATTTAGCAGCTTAAATTTCGATGTTCGACACGTCGATTTCACCTGACATGAGGCGCGGGAGAAGGGTGTCGCGGAGATTGGCAAGAGACTCTGATTGCATTCGATTGCTTTGGATTGTTTCATACATGGGGGTCACTCGCTGTTCAAACTGCTCAAGTGTAGCATTATCTGGCAATTTTAACGGTATAGCATCGAGAATCGCAGTTGTCATACTTGGAACTGCTGAACCTGCATTAAGAGAAGCAAGGTCTATTCCCTTCACGAAGTGAAACACAAACTTCGCTACGTTTGGCTGTTTCATTTCCGTATAAAACATTGTATCTACTGACCAAAACGGTTCATTGACATACATGACATTATTGAGAGTACCTTTCCTTGGAATTAAAACGGATTCTTTGTCATATAAGGGACGCTCCACAAAGCGCATAATCCCGCCAGAACCATAAACCGGATATTTACCATCCTCTAATTTCTTGTGGTCTTTTCCATACTTGACGGTTACAAGGTCTGTAAGAGTTCCCGTTTTCCACGTTGGGTCAGAATGCGTAATAAACATTTCGTCATAGATCGCCTGTACTTGCTCCTCTAAATTCTTGTTTATTAGCACATTAGTTTCGATTTTATTATCAATATCTCCAAGAATGCTTCCTATTTTGTTTTGTAATTCTTTGGTTGGTATATCCACTTCAATTAGATTCAGTATGCTTTGAGTTAATAGCGGTTGACCTGAACCGATTCGCATTTTATTAAGCTCTAGATTTTTCAACAAATAGTATAGAAAATCTATATCTGTTCCTTTTTGTGGGATTGTGGCAATAGCATTATCAGAAATCCAGCATTTGTCTCTAGACAGAAATACATTTCCGCAATAGGCACCAACTCGTCCGATTGAAATGCAACGGGAAAAATTGCTTTGTGAGGTATATGCTAATACTCCATTTCCACCATACACAGGAACAGAGCCAATTTCCCGTGGACGTTTCTTTCCATTCTTAAAAATGGCAAGTTCATTCAAACAAGCTCTACGCCAATTAGTTGTCATACCCAATCGCCCCAGATTCTTTCTGCGTACTCTGCAATATCTTTAGTAGATTTTTTCTAAGTTCAGGAATATCATTTGTCAGCGTTTGCCACATAACAGCCAAATCTACCCTCTCGTAATCATGGGCGTAAAAGTTTCGTGTGGCTTTTACGATTCTCCATGGTATCTCCTTATGACTCTCCTTGAAATCATCGGGCAATCTTGCCGATAATTCTCCAATTTGAATTATGCAAGTATTACAAGCGTATTGCAGAATCTTTTCGGAGCGATAAATTTCATAGCTATCGTTGAATTTCTTTAGAAACGTTATAATATCATCACAATAGCCAATCATCTTTTCAAGTATGACCTTCTCGCTACTCTTCATAAAGTAAAACCTCGTCCTTTTTTATGGATTCCCAAAAGTCGCGATCTAGTATTCCGGCTGTCACAACATCGACGTGACAGCCAAATTCATCTTCTAAGTCTAACACGAAAGCCATGTAATCGAATAACCCCTTGATTTTTCCCTTTTCAATCATTATGTCAATATCGCTTTCTTCTCCTGCTTCACCTTTGGCATAAGAACCAAATAGGCCCATTCTCTTGACACCGTGATTTTTTGCTATAGGCACAGCCTTTTTTCGTATAGTTTCGATTGTATATGGCATCATCGCATTCCCTCAAATTTCATTTCCCATCGCCCCAGATTCTAACGCATCTTGTCCATCATTTTCCATATCAGTCAGTATCTTTAGTAAATTATCTTTAAGCTCGGGAATATCATCTTTTAACAGTTAATATCATCGCAATAGCCAATTATCTTTTTTAAAATAATTCTATCTACGTTCCGTGTCTTATTCCTCATAAAGCAAAACCTCGTCCCGTTTGATTTGAGCTAAAAATTGGCTCTATAAGTTTTCTTGTGGGATTATCACACAAGGGCATAATGGTTCAGTA
>CAMVGU010000034.1 GCA_947167105.1 uncultured Selenomonas sp.
TTTGCTGTTTTAAGGCATTTGTTACCACTAAATGGCCGGTTTTGAAACACGCCTATACTTGCTTAAAAGCCTTGTACTTAGATGAATTTGATATATTTCTGAGACCGTATATCTCATCAACGCTATATGGTAGCTGTTCCAAATCATCCCTGGACACAATAACGAAATAATTATCCGCACCTCTGACTGATTCTGCAAAGCTTTTTGAGCTTATGAATGATGCTGCTTCATCAATAAACACGATATACTTGCTGAGCCTATTCAATCTATTCTCCCAATCAACATTTGTGAGCACCGTGCAGGCAGCGGTGCATTTAGGGCGTGTTGATTAATTCACTCAGCCCATCTTCATGGGTCTTGACTGCCCCTGCTGCGTTGACAAATCCTCAGCATAGCACCACTATGCCTGCGGTTTGTCGCCTTGCATGGACAGCCAATCCCCACAAATCTGGACTAAGCTCATTTAATCAACACGCCCTAACCGTCACGCCGGAAGAAACTCCATTCTGCTCATAATCGCTTATAAGCCTTATGAGCTCAGTCTTGCCAGTAGCGCTGTGGCCTTGCAGGATGGTTATATTTCTTTTTATCGTCAGGAAATAGTGAACACGCTTATTATATACCTCTATCTCATATCTGCCTAACATTATATTTCACGCTCTCGTAGCAGTCCATTATCAAGAACAGTCTCAATCAAATCCTTTTTATTGTGTACTACCCGCTTGAGATTAGCGATTTCTATATCGAAATTCCCGTCACCAAAATCCATTAAATAACCTAGGCGTATAATCAGATCCACATTTTCCCTTGCCAATCTACCGGCTATTTCCAATATCCATTTTGCGCAGTTATCACCGCAGGCAGAGGCATTGAATACATGCTCCTGGTCATTATTCATGAGAATTAGGGTTTTTACGCCGCCTGACAGCCTTTCCGTGGGTATGGAGCCCAAAAAGGGACTGTCTATAACACGAGGGCCTATCACTTCCGAGCCATCTATATCCTTGATCATCTGTCTGCTAAGCTCGTCCATAATCCATTCATCTTCGTATGTATTGTTAAAAAAAGCATCTGGATTGAATATATAATTGTCAGATTCCAATTTCCCGTAATGAATCTTCAACACTTATAAAACCTCCCCTCAGCCCCATTCCATCAAGGGTTCACCCTGCCCAGCACACCATCCTGGAACACCTCCTGGAGTTCCACCTGGTAAATCTCCCCACAGGTCACTTCATCCCTCGTATAGACCCTGATATAATTGTCCGTCAGGCCATCTGTGAGGCCGTGGTCATTGGTTTCAAAAAGCACCCTCATGGTCTTGCCCAGGAAAGACCGGCAAAATTCACCGGACTTTCTCTCCGCCAGGGCCTGCATGCGATGCACACGCTCCTTTTTCACCGGCTCCGGCACCTGATCCTCCCGCGCTGCGGCGGGGGTGCCGTCACGGCGGGAATAGGGGAAGACATGCATGCGGGAGAAATTCATTTTTTCTGCAAATTGCAGTCCCTCGGCAAAATCTTCCTCCGTTTCTCCCGGGAAGCCCACGATAATGTCCGTGGAGACTGCCACACCGGGAAGTTCCCTTTCCACCTGCTCTATCAGGCGGGCAAATTCCGCTGTGTCATAATGGCGGTTCATTTCCCTCAGCACCTTGTCCGAGCCTGCCTGCAGGGGCAGGTGCAAGTGAGGGCAGAAGCGCTCGTCGCTGCGGATAAGCTCAAAGAGCTCCGGCGAAAGCTCGATGGATTCCAGGGAGCCAAGGCGCAGGCGCTTCAGGCCCGGCACCTGCAAAACTTCGCGGCAGGCATCGGTGAGGTTAATATTTTCCCCTAAATCACTGCCGAATTTACCCAAATGGATGCCCGTGAGCACGATTTCCAAAAAGCCAGCCCCTACCAGCTTCTCCGCCTCCCGGCGGATGGCCGCAAGGGGACGGGATTTCACCGGGCCCCTGGCGTAGGGAATGATGCAGTAGGAGCAGAAATTCTGGCAACCGTCCTCAATCTTCAGGAAGGCGCGGGTGCGGCGGGGCATATCATAGAGGGGGATATCCTCGAAGGACTCTGTGTGCATCACATCCCCCACACCGTCCAGCAGGCGGCCCCGCTCCCTCGCCGCCCGCTCCACGTACTCAACAATCCGGCTGCGCTCCTTCGTCCCCAGTACCACATGCACCCCTGCAAGGGCCTTGACATCCTCGGGCCTGACCTGGGAGTAGCACCCGCAGACCGCAATGATGGCCTCCGGGTTTTCCCGAGCCGCCCTGCGGATGGCCTGCCTGGATTTCCTTTCGCCCACATTCGTGACCGCGCAGGTATTGACCACATAAACATCCGCCGGGGATTCAAAGGGCACGATCTCATAGCCCCCTTGCTTGAACAGTCCCTCCATGGTTTCGGTTTCAAACTGGTTGACCTTGCACCCCAAGGTCATAAAAGCCGCTGTTGGCAAAATCTGACTTCCTTTCTCGTGGGCCTTATGCTCCCAAATCTCCCTTTTCATACTGCAAGGCAGCAAGTGACGCCAGGGCCGCTGTCTCAGCCCTGAGTATCCTGGGGCCAAGGGTGACGCTCCTCCCCCCTGCACCTTCTATGGCTTCTGCCTCTGCCGGCGTGAAGCCTCCCTCCGGGCCTATCAGCACGTGGAAAGCCTGGGCTGCTGAAGCTTTGAGACAGTCCTTTAGCTTCTGCTGCTGCTCGTTTTCGTAGCAAAAGATGAGTTCCCCCTGCTCTGTCCCGACCTGCCAGCCTGATAAATAGGCAGGCAGGGACTGGACTGGATGCACCTGCACCAGCCTGGTGCGGCCGCACTGCTTGGCCGCTTCCTCCGCAATTTTCTGCCAGCGCTGCTGCCTGGCGGCTGCCTTTCTGGCCTCATAGCGCACGACACAGTTCGTGCATTCCACCGGCAGGATGGCCGTCACCCCCAGCTCCACCGCCTTTTGCACGACAAAATCCATCTTGTCGGCCTTCAGCAGCGCCTGCACCAGGATAAGCCCAAGGGGCGGCTCCGTATCCGCATCCAGATATTCCAGCAAATGCAGCCTGACGCTCCCTGCAGTAAAAGCTGTCATCTCCATCAGCGCGACCTGCCCGGCATCATCAACCACAGTAAGCTGCTGCCCGGCCTTTGCCCGCAGCACATGCAGCAGATGATGGGCATCCGTGCCAGTAATTTCTATATTCCCGGCCAGCCGGCCTTTGTAAAATAAACGCCGCATAGCTCACCTGCGCCCTATTACCAGGGCTGCCCAGCCCTGTTCTTCCACGGCCCGCATAACTGTGAAGCCTGCCGCCGTAACCGTTGCCGTGACATCCGCCAGACGCTCGGTGATAATGCCGGAGGCCAGCAGCCTGCCTCCCTCCGCCAGATGGCCGTCCAACTGGGGCACAAGGGAGATAATTAAATCTGCGATCAGGTTAGCGCAGATGAGATCCGCCTTGCCCTCGAAACCGGCCAGCAAATCCCCCTGCCCCAGGCTGATAATGCCATCCAGCCCGTTGCGCTGAATATTTTCCTCTGCAAATTTCACCGCCGTCCCATCGTAATCCATAGCCACCACCTGGCCAGCGCCCAGCTTGGCCGCCGCAATGGCCAGTACGCCGGAGCCTGTGCCCACATCGAAGACCCTCATGCCGCCCCTGACCAGAAGCTCCAGTTCCCGCAGGCACATGGCGGTGGTAGGATGGGTACCCGTGCCGAAGGCCGCCCCCGGATCCAGGGAAATCACGATATCATCCGGGCTGGCCTCGTATTCCTCCCAGGCCGGACGCACCACCAGCAGCGCCCCCACCTTTTCCGTGTGGAAATAAGCCTTCCAGTTATCTGCCCAGTCCTCATCGCACACCGTCGCGGAGCTGATTTCGCAGGGCCCGCAGGATTCCCCCGCAGCCGCCTGCATTGCCTCTATCCGGCGCGTGAGTTCCTGCATCCTGTTTGCCAGTTCCCCGTCAGCCGGCAGATAGGCCTTCACCGTCACAATTCCCGTTGCTTCCTGCTGCTCCAGGCCGGAATAGTCCCAGGCCCCCTCCGCGATGTAATCATTCACCAGCGCCGGGTCTTCAATGACAACCCCGGACGCGCCCAGATCGTGAAAAATCTCCGCCACCACATCCTGGGACGCAGAGGCGGTGCTGATGCTGATCTCAGACCACTGCATGAGCCTGGCTCCTTTCCAAACACGTACCATAAAGAAAGCCGGGACAGTGCCCGGCTCCAAGACTGATTAAATTATACGGGAAAAACAGCCTGACTGCAAGCCTCAACTGAAGAGATCCTTGAGCTTGTCCGTAAAGCTTTTCTGCTCCGGATTCACCTTATCCCCGCTAAGCTTGCCGAACTCCTGCAGCAGCTCCTTCTGCTTGGCGGAAAGGTTCTGGGGCGTCAGGACCTTGATGCGGACATGCTGGTCGCCCCGCCCGCCGCCCCGCAGGAAGGGAATGCCCTTGCCCTTCAGGCGCAGCACCTTGCCGGACTGGATGCCGGCCGGGATCTTGAGATCCACTGCCCCGTCCAGAGTCGGCACCTGCACCGTATCCCCCAGGGCAGCCTGCACGAAGTTAATCGGCACCTCCACAATAACATCCGTGCCCTCCCGGCTGAAGATCTTATGGGGCTTGATGTAAACGTAGATATAGAGGTCGCCGCTGCCGCCCCCGCGCCTGCCTGCCTCGCCATAGCCTCCCATGCGAACCCGGGAGCCTTGATCCACACCGGCGGGTATCTTAGCCTTGACCTTGCGCTTCTGTTGCACCTGGCCCGTGCCGCCGCAGTCACGGCATTTATTCTTGATGACCTTGCCCGTGCCGTTGCAACGCCTGCAGGTGTGGGAAGACATCATGCGACCCAGGGGCGTGTTATGCACCGTCTGCTGCTGGCCTGTGCCGTGGCAGTCGGGGCAGGTCTCGGGACTTGTGCCGGGAGCCGCGCCGGTGCCGTGACAGGAGGTACAGTCCTCAGTGCGGGGCACAGAGAGCTCCACTTCCTTGCCGAAGGCTGCCTCCTCGAAAGTGAGCTCCAGGTCATAGCGCAGGTCTGCGCCCCGCTCCGGGCCGGGCTGGCGGGAACGCCCGCCGCCACCGCCGAAAAACATGTCGAAAATATCGCCGAAGCCCTCAGCACCGCCGCCACCGCCAAAGCCCCCGAATCCACCGAAGCCGCCAAAACCGCCCGCACCGCCGCGCATGCCCCCCGTGCCGTCAAAGGCAGCGGAGCCGAACTGGTCATAAGCCGCCTTTTTCTGGGGATCTTTCAGCACATCATATGCCTCATTGACCTCCTTCATCTTGTCCTCGGCGGCCTTGGGATTGTCCTGATTCCTATCAGGATGATATTTCATGGCCATCTTCCTGTAGGCTTTCTTAATCTCAGCCTCAGAGGCCCCCTTGCTGATGCCCAGCACCTCATAGTAATCGCGTTTCTCGCTCACTTTGCACCATCCTTAGAAAAACATGGGAGTGGATTCCACCCCCATGCCTGCCTCTTATTCAGGAATTACTTATCTTCTTTGACCTCGGTGTACTCAGCGTCCACCACATCATCGTCGGCCTTCTTCTCACCGGCCTGCTGCTGCGCCGCGCCTGCTGCGCCTGCACCGGCTGTACCGGCACCTGCCGCCGCGCCCTGAGCCTGATCCTGCTGATAGGCTGCGGCACTGAGCTCGTAGAGGGGCTTCTGGGCTGCCTCCGTGGCCTTTTTGATGGCCTCCGTGTCGGAGCCTTTCAAGGCTTCCTTCAGCTTCTCAATGGCAGCCTGGACTTCCTTCACCTTGCCCTGGTCAGCCTTGTCGCCGAAGTCCTTGATGGCCTTTTCCGCCTGGTAAACCATCTGTTCGCCTGCGTTCTTCGCGTCAATAGCTTCCTTCTGCTTCTTGTCCTCGGCTGCATGGGCCTCGGCTTCCTTGACCATGCGGTCAATATCTTCCTTGCTCATGCCGCTGTCGGACTTAATGGTAATCTTCTGCTCCTTGCCCGTGCCCAGGTCTTTCGCAGACACGTTCACGATACCGTTGGCATCAATATCGAAGGAAACCTCGATACGGGGCACTCCGCGGGGCGCCGGGGGGATATCAGAAAGCTCGAAACGGCCCAGGGTCTTGTTGCCGGCGGCCATTTCCCGCTCGCCCTGCAGCACATGGATATCAACAGAGGGCTGATTGTCGGCAGCCGTGGAGAAAACCTGGCTCTTATGGGTCGGGATGGTGGTATTGCGCTCAATCAGCTTCGTGCACACACCGCCCAGGGTCTCGATGCCCAGGGACAGAGGCGTGACATCCAGCAGCAACACATCTTTGACCTCGCCTACCAGCACGCCGCCCTGAATGGCCGCGCCCACAGACACGCACTCATCCGGGTTCACGCCCTTGGAGGGCTCCTTGTTCAGGATATTGCGGATAGCATCCTGCACAGCGGGGATACGGGAAGAACCGCCCACCAGGATAATCTTGTTGATATCGCTGCTGGAGACATCAGCATCGGCCATGGCCTTATGCACCGGATCCATGGTGCGCTGCACCAGATCCTGGGTCAGCTCATCGAACTTTGCCCGGGAGAGGGTAAGGTCGAGATGCTTCGGGCCGGAAGCGTCTGCCGTGATGAAGGGCAGGTTGATATTGGTCTGGGTCATGCTGGAAAGCTCGATCTTAGCCTTCTCAGCCGCCTCCACCAAACGCTGGGCAGCCATCTTGTCAGCGGACAGGTCGATGCCGTTCTCCTTCTTGAACTCCTCCACCATCCAGTCCATGACCTTATGGTCGAAGTCATCGCCGCCCAGGTGGGTATCGCCGTTGGTGGCCAGCACTTCAAAGGTGCCGCCGGAAAGCTCCAGGATGGAGACATCGAAGGTGCCGCCGCCCAGGTCGAAGACCAGAACGGTTTCATCATCATCTTTATCCAGGCCGTAGGAAAGAGCTGCCGCCGTCGGCTCATTGATAATGCGCAGAACCTCCAGACCGGCAATGCGTCCCGCATCCTTCGTAGCCTGGCGCTGGCTGTCATTGAAGTAAGCCGGCACCGTGATAACTGCCTGGGAAACCGTCTCCCCCAGATAAGCCTCTGCATCCGCCTTCAGCTTCTGCAGAATCATAGCGGAGATTTCCTGGGGCGTGTAATCCTTGCCGTCAATGGAAACCTTGTAGTCCGTCTCGCCCATATGACGCTTGATGGAAGCAATGGTGCGATCAGGGTTGGACACAGCCTGACGCTTGGCCAACTGGCCCACCAGGCGCTGGCCGTCCTTGGTGAAACCAACCACAGACGGAGTAATGCGGCTACCCTCGGGATTCGTGATAACTGTAGGCTCGCCGCCTTCCATAACGGAGACAACAGAGTTAGTAGTACCTAAATCGATACCAATTACCTTCGACATGATAAATTTCCTCCTAAAATATACTTCAAACTTAAATCAATAACCTAGCTATTGGCAACCACCTGCACCATGCTGGGCCTGATGACCCGGCCCTTGGCCGTGTAGCCCTTCTGCAGTTCCTGGGCAATGGTCCCATCTTCCAGCTCAGGATTCTCGACCCGCATCACAGCCTGATGGAAATTCGGATCGAACTTTTGCCCTGCCACCTCGATATGCTCCAGGCCGTTCTTGGCCAGCGCCTCGCCGAACTGGGTGAAAATCATATCCACGCCCTTCCTGAAGGCTTCCGCATCCGTGGCCTCGGCGGACATGGCCCGCTCGAAATTGTCCAGTATGGGCAGCATGTCCGTCAGGAGACCCTGGGTGACTACGGCGGAAAGCTCCTCCTTCTCCTTCACGGTGCGGCGGCGGAAATTCTCAAAATCCGCCTGCAAGCGCAGGATGCGTTCTTCCTTCTCCGCCAGCTTGTCCTGCAATTCCGCGACCTTGGCAGACAAATCCTCAGCCTGCTCCTCGGCATTTTCAGCCTCCGCCGCCTTCACTTCCTCAGCGGATTCAGTCTCCGGCGCAGCAGCTTCAGGCTCTTCCTCCTCAGCTCCCGTAGCCTTCTTGATTTCATCCTGCATCTGAGCAAGCTTTGCCTCGTCCTTCTTCTTGAGCGCGTCCTTCATAAATGATGGCACATCGTTCACATCCTTTATTGTATTCCTCACCAATTAAACCTCTTGATTACCTCGGTGAGATTATCGTTCATGTATTCCAGCAGGCTCATGGCCTTGGCGTACTCCATGCGCGTAGGCCCCAGCACCGCAATGGTGCCCAACAGCTCGCCGTTCAGGCGGTAAGTGGCCGTGATAATACTGCTGTCCTGCATTTCTGAGTCCTCATTCTCCTGCCCTATGGTGACTTCCAGCCCATCACCCATATGGGCATGCAGGATATCCTTGATAAGCTCCTCCTCCTCCAGCAGCATCAACGTGTGCTTGACCTTCTCCACATCGTGGAATTCCGGCTGCTCCAGCATCTGCCGGGTGCCGCCCAGATACAGGCGCTCCCGCCGCCCCGAATCAAGCGCCCGGTTGATGACCTCCAGGGCACTCTCATAGAGGGGCTCATCGGCAATCTCCTCGCGGATGGTCGCCAGGGACTTCTGCTCGATGGCAGCCAGGGTCTTGCCTGCCAGCTTCTCGTTGATGACCTGGGCCATGCGCTGAAAATCCTCGAAGGTGGCGCCTGCGGGCATCTCCAGAATCTTATTCTCCACAAAGCCCACATCCGTCATCAGCACCGTTATCACCCGGCGGCTATCCAGGGGCAGGAACTGCAGCACCCGGAAACGGGCCTGGGTCATCTGGGGTGCCAGCACCAGGGAAACATTCTTTGTCACCTTGGAAATGATGCGGGCAGTTTCCTGAAAGACCTCATCAATGCGGCGCACCCTTGCCCTATACCAGTTGTCGATAAGCGCCTTTTCCGCATCGCTGACCGGCTTAGGCGGAATCAGGCCATTCACATAAAAGCGGTAGCCCTTGGATGAAGGAATGCGCCCGGAAGATGTGTGCAACTGCTGTAGATAACCCAGCATTTCCAAATCCGCCATCTCATTGCGGATGGTCGCAGGACTCACGCCCAAATCATACTTGCGCGCCAGCGTCCGGGAACCGATGGGCTCCGCCGACTGGATATAATCATCAACGATGGCTCTCAGCACTCTCTGCTTACGCTCATCCAGCTCTATCTCCGCCGGCATCTGCCTCACCTCCAGCCGGGCTCTTTCGCTGTTAGCACTCTCATCACCTGAGTGCTAACTTTGAATCTAATAAGAATATACACCGCATAGGGCAAAAAGTCAACAGGCAAAACAACAAAAAGTCAAAAAGACATACAAAACCTCGTTGAAAGACCATGGTTCTAATTTTGCCGACAGCAAAACCTTCCCCTCAGCCTTTCAACGAGGCAAAAATATTATTTACAAGGCCACTCATGGCAGCGCTCCAGCAGCCTGCAGAGGGAGGCACCGTCAAAAGCCACCCAGTCAGCCGCCGCAATAGCCGCATCCACCGGCATATGCACCCCCGCATAGGCCACCGCGTAGTCAGCAGCCTCAAACATGGGGATATCATTGAAACTCTCGCCGATGGCTGCCACCTTGTCCAGCTGCTTTAACTGCCGGATTGCCGCCCCTTTGTCCAGCACCTCAGCCAGCAACAGTTCGCCGGAAGGCGCACGGCAGCTGCGGGAAGCAAAGACCCGGCAGCCCAGCCTTGCCGCCAGCGGCTCTATCCAGACATCCAAATTCCCCGTCACCAGGGCACAATCCCCCGCCCGGCTGCGTATGAAAGATACAATTTCCTCATCCAGCCGTACCTGCCCCATAATGGCCCGAATCCGTGCCAGGGGTATATCCTTCAGCAACTGATAGCGCAGGCGAAAGGACTGCTCAAAACCGATGCTGCCCTTAAGGGTCAGCTTCGTCAGCAGCATCAGCTCCTCATACAGCCCCAGCTCCCGCGCCAGAAGGGGCAGCGTCTCCTCCCGGGTCACAGTGCCATCCAGATCAAAGGCGAAAATCATCCTGTCGCCCCCCTTTGCGGCTTGTCATCGTTTACACTTACCGCGCATCTCTTCCTGCCAACCTGTGAGATCACACTTCATCCTGCAACATTGGCCATTGAATGCCCCTATTATCTAATGAAGCTGTATGCTCCCGCACAATCTCCAGCATTCTGCTAAGTTCGCTCTCCGTAACCTCACCCAGTCTGCCATCGCGCCTGTTAGCTCGTAGATGAGCACCCGTCAGATCGACTGTGCCATCCTGGTACATCTCCGTCTTTGACTCCAAATCCATCTGGCAGCCCTCAAGCCTCAGTCTCATCTTATATGTCTGCTTGGGGAACATCGTGTTGCTTATGCAGTATTCTCTTTTCTTTCCGCCAAATGCTGCCGGCAAATTACCGTCCAGCCCCTCCGGCAGAGCAAAGTCGCAGAGTTTAGACATGATAGGATAAATGTCAAGTGTGCTGGTCAGCTCATCATCCACAAAGCCCAACTGTGGCACCCCTGCACCGCGCAACATCAAAGCTGCCCCCGTGTGCTTATCACTTAGCACATAGGGTTCTTCATCATAAATCGACACTCCATGGTCAGAGCACAGTTCCACTAGGTACTCATCCTCCGTAAAATGTTCCGTGAGATAGTCAAAAAGCGTGCCCAGGCTGCGATCTGTGTTCTTAATACCCGTCCTATTAGCGGTCATATAAAATGGCGTACATTGCAGTCTCACACTGGCTTGCTTTTCATCCATCCCCTCCAGTCGTTCCTTCATTTCCAAATGCGTCTGGGCTGCCACCGCAACCTGATATTCGCGAACATCCCAAGGATGCGTATCCATAATACACAGAAAGATGAATTGGTCGCACTCGTCAAATGCTTCTATTTGTTGAATCGTCCGCTCGACCCCTTCTGCAGCGGGCATAATGTCACCCGCAATCAGACGGCGATCATAGCCGCGTCCCACACTGTTGTAGACGGAATCTCCCCCTCCTTGGATATTGACCGTATGATAGCCTAGGGTTCGCATCTGCTCCGCTAATGTCTTATGCTCCAGCGCCAGGCCGAGAGCAGCTTGCTCGTTGAAAATCTGATGATGATGCGGGTACAATCCTGTTTCAATGCTGGGAAAGGACGGATACGTATATTCCGAAACAGAAAAATGCTGGCCGAAAATCACGCCGCGCCGGAAAAATTCAATGATATGCGGTACCAGGCGATAATTTTCCTCACGCATCTCCTGCCAGCAAAGACCATCCACCATTATATGCAATACCAGCTTGCGCCGCTTACTGCTATGTCCCAGCCGAATGGGGCGTCCCAAGGCAAAATCCTGCTCAGAACATAATTTCACAGGTTCACTGACCCGATAGAAGCTAAAAGCATACTTACCCAGCCAGGCAGGTTTCTTCAAGGCAGAAGCGTACACATCCAGTCTCTGACTCTTCTCCGTACCTGCCAAAGGCAAGATATATGTGCTATCCTGAGGATCAAACTCATAACTCCGCTGCACCGTGCTCCTGATAAGTTCAAAATCCAGATCAGCAGCTGTATTGGAGACAAATCCCGGCTGTTCGCGTACCTCCGCCAAAGCTTCGCCGCGATGGTTCAGCGCCCCCTGACAGCCACCATAGACACCGGACCAGTACAGCAGATCGCCCCCAGGACGCTGCTCTTCGATAGGCTCACCCAAAAAGATGGACAACTTTTCATACGTTTCTCGCTTTCCGTCTAAATATATGCGACGGGAAACAATGGGCGCATAGCCGCTGAACCCCATACCTATTGACATCCGCGCCAGAAAAGCATCCTGCTGTTCAGCAGGCACCGGTATAGTCATAGAAGCCTGATAAAATTTAACCAGCAGGCCTTGGTACCAGGCTGCCTCCAGATACCTGCCAAAATGCACATAGCAGGTCACGAGTATTTTCCAGACAACTCCGTTGACGGCCCTGATAGCTGCCGCCTGTTCAGCCTCTGCCAGTGCCACTTCATAATTGCCATGGGCCAGTGCATACCAGGCATAAAATACATGAAAGCGTTCCGGCTGGGGCGATGCCTTGCCATACTCCACTGACAAGCCAAGGTATTCATCATCAAATTCATGCTTACTCGCCTTGACCAGCAGTCTGGCAAACAAGTCACCTCTGGCATCGTATTCTTGTCCATAAATTCCTTGCCAGACTGATGCCTCTTCCATATCCAGCCCCCCATTTGACCGTCAACTAATCTTTGTATAAGAAGCAATTATATGTGTACGGTGCATTCTCATATCCTTCAAGGTTATTGGGTGTAAACAAGCTCCTCGCATTATGCTCTTCTGCGAATTTCTCAAAAAAAGTACGTGGGAAAAACATTTTAGGCAAATCCTTATATTTAAAATCATAATCTTCAATAAATGCCCTTCTGTGCCTTATACACTCTTCCTTTAAACTCTCATCATACACATCAATTATACCTACGCTTCGCCTACTCTTCATCCACATTTTTTCCAGTACAATATGCGCATAAGACGAATTCTCAAAGTAAGCAAACACGGAATTGGAAAAAACGACATCATACTTAATGTCTACAGGCAGATTTTTTGCCTCATCATGTAAACACTCTATGATTTTTCCAGCCAACACTCCGCGCGCGATTTGCAATAATTTTTCTGAATAATCCATACCTCCTACAGATATGCCCTCCCTGGAAAGCAGAAACAAGTTTGCTCCAGACCCGCACCCAACTTCAAATGCGCTATCGCCGTTTTTCAGTCCCAAATTGCTTTTATTATCTTCATATTGCTCTCTAAAGGCTGCGTATGACAATCCGCCTTCCAGATCGAAACCATCGACACGTTTTAATTCCAGAAAAACTGCCTCCACATCATCCATATCAAGTTTGTCAATATCAGCTCCCCTTTTTCCCCAGATATCTTTCCAGCTCATTTTTCCTGCTCCCTTGCAAACATATTTCCTGATTTACCATCTTCACAATGCAAAATTAACGCATAACATCATGCAATGCTTGCACAAGCCTTGCGTTATCTCCTTCATTTCTTATCGCAATCCGCAGATAGTTCTTGCCATCCAGCTTATCAGAAAGACTTTTTACAAATATATTGTGTTCATCCAGTAAAATATTTACGACATTGTCAACAGACATATCACAAACAATCTCAGCCATAAAGAAATTAGCCTGAGAAGGTATCACGCGAATGCCTGGTATCTGCGCGAGTGCCCTTTGGAAGCATTGACGCTCGGTTCTCATTTTTTTTAGCGATTCAAAATAATTGCCCTTATACTTTTCAGAAATCTGCATATAAAACTCAGCAAAAGAATTTATATTCCAAATGGATAGCTGCTTCTTTATATCGGCAATCATTGCCTGATTGCCGGACGCCATGACCCCAAGGCGCAAGCCAGGCACGCCGTAAGATTTAGAAATACTTTTAATAACGCAGAGATGAGGATTTTCGTCCAGTATCGCCTGAGTTATGCAGGTATTGTCCTCCTCATCGGCAAAATCGGCAAAGCTCTCATCCAGAATAAAACTGATTTCTTTTTCTTTGCAGAACTGAATAAGTTTCTGCAATTCTTTTTTATTTAAGTAGTTGCCGGAAGGATTGTCCGGGTTGATAAGCAACAAATGTTGAATATCCTTATCTGAGAAAAATGACATCAAATCATCCGCAGAGTAAGAGTAATCCCTGTTTGAAGGACGAAAAACCTCTACATTCTCATATCTGTTAGGATATTCTTCAAATGTCGGACGTACAATCCCAAGCTTCCCCTTTATATTTTCCAGTGATGCTTTGATCAGCTCTGCAGCGCCATTGCCAACTGCAATATTTTCACGATGCACGCCAAAGTTCCTGGCTGCCAGCAGTGAGTTCACATCCATTCCGGACGGATACTGAGTTATCAGTTTCTCTGCGCTCGCTTTTATCTCATCCATAAGCTTCTGAGGCGGATAATACGGATTCACCAGATAGCAAAAATCCAAAAGATGCGGATAGCGCCAGTAACCTCCATAGCGTTTCTTTATCGAATCGGCTTTTTCCTCCAGGTTCGTTGCAAATATAGACTCGGCAATATTCAAATCCTGTACATCATCTATCTCGTACCAATGCTGTCCGGATAAGCGCTTCCCCTTAATTTCTGGTAAATCAAGCACAGTTATGACGCGCAGCACCTGCTCATAATACTCGTTGTTGCCCAAGGCCCTGGAATAAGCCTCCAAAAAAGGTACATAAAGGGTCTCTGAAAAATGCTGGCTAAACTTATAAATATTTACAGTTTTATAGTAATCCTTGATTTCATCAAATTTGAACGCCTTACCCGGCACAAACATCTCAATATCGTCATCATTGTTCAGCTTGACGCAAGTGCCATCCATCCAGCTTTCATACTTATCCACCAGTGCCAGCGTCTCACGCGAATCTGATACCAGTGCATCCAGAACAGCATCCTCAAAGATTATATCTGATTCAAAAAGCAGTGTATCCTCCCTACAAAGATAGTCTTTTGCCAACGCTAAAGAGTATATGTTATTCGTCTTGTTGTAGACAGGATTATTAACATATACAATGGGTGTCTGTATACCAAGTGTTTGTATGTAGTCTACCAGCTCATTTCCTTTGTAGCCAATAACAATAACAATACGCGAAAGATGCAGCCTTTCGATTTGATGCAGCATACGGTCTATTAAAGTGACGCCATTGACCTTTATCATACACTTAGTATTATCTTGCGTCAATTCTTTCAAGCGCTTCCCCATACCTGCTGCCAGAATTATCGCCTGCATAATATCTCCTTCTATCGCTCACACCGGTAAAACGCCCCATAAAAGTATAAATACTCCTACCCATGGCGCAGATAACTCAAAAATCTTGCATAAATCCTTTCATATGCCTGTTCCACATCCCTGACATAATTTTCCGCCTGCATCAGGGGTGAAGCCTGCATCCTGTTGCGCAATTCCCTGTGCAATTCGGCCAGATGCTGCCTGTTGTGAGCCAGACTAATAGCTTTTTGCACATATTCATCCCCCGAAACTGCGCAACACTCCCCCAGCCCCAGGTTCTGCAGCAGGCTCCAACCGAAACGGGAGCCATGCCGCTGTCCTGCCAAGGTCACCACCGGCACTCCCATATACAGTGCCTCGCAGGTAGTCTGCCCTCCTGTATATGGATAGGTATCAAGGGCAATATCCATTTCATGGTACTGCGTCCGGTAATCATCGGAAAATCCTCTTAATTCCACCTGTGCCGGCTCAATCCCCGCACGGGCGAGTTTTTTTTCGGCCCATTTTCTGCCTTCGGAGCAGCCCAGCAGCTTATGTTTCAAAAGCAGCCTGGAGCCGGGTACACTGCGGAGTATTTCTGCCCATAACCGCAGTATATTATCCGTTACCTTAGCGAAATTATTGAAGCTGCCAAAGGTCACATAGCCTCTGTCTAGACAAGGCGGCGCTCCCGACTCCGGGAAGCGTGTCAGTGGGGTAAAGCAGAGATGTGTCCGGGGCAGGCACAGCAGTTTTTCCGTAAAATAAGGACTGCTCTCCCCATCTGAGCAATATTTATCCGTCAGGAAATAATCCACGAAGGCAAGCCCCGTACTGCCCATATAACCTATGCCGGAAAGCTGGAGAGCCGCTGGCCTATAGGCAAGAATCCCCAGACGATTGCCCTTGCTATGCCCTCCCAGTTCAAAGAGGATATCTATCTCATCTGACCTGATCTGCCCTGCCGCTGCCTCATCCGTCAGCCCTGCTATCTCGCGCCAATGCACAGGTAAATCCCGCAGTTTGTCAGTCCAGCTATCCTTTTCCTCTGCCAAGCTATACAAATACACCTCGAACCGCCCTCGTTCAAAGCAGGTCAGCAGTGCCCAAACAAAATACAACACCGGATGCAGACGAAAATCTGCCGACAGGTAACCTACCCTCAACTTCTCATGGCCATAGGCCAGCCTTTCATAAGGCTGCACCTCTGCCAATTCCGCGGCATAGCGTGCGTAGAATTCCTGCCATTCAGACAGCTTCGTCTGCTCCCGGTAATTCAGCGAGAAAATAGCATTGCTCAGTTCCACCAGCCTCTGCCGAGGACTGCTCTCAAACTTCGCGGATGCCAAAAAGGCGCTCGTGGATTCTCCGTGCTCCCCCAGGCGGGCGCAGACCGACCCCAGCATACTCCACGCCTCCGCTACCAGCTCATTTTCCTGGGTAGCACCTTCAGGTGCAAAAATATCAAGTAGGTGCAAAAGCGTCCTTAATTCCGAGACCATACTTTCACTGTCCCGCTCTATATATGCCTTCAGCAGCATAGACCGCAGACTTTCCCCGCAACTAGCATCCAATTCGCACCGCCGTGCTTCCGCACGAGCCAAGTCCCCGGCCTCGTATGCCGCATAAGCCTGTCCATACAAATGCAGGTAGCGCTCTATCAAATCAGCCATTATCCTGCCGCACCCTCTCTACCTCAGCTATGACCTGCTCAGCCGTAATGCTCTTAGAACATTCCAGCTCGCGCTCCGTGCCACGATGTAGAGGGCAGCGTTCCTTATTCCAGGGTAATCGCAAATCATTGTAGCAGCCCCGGCAAACATAGCGATTACTGACCCTATACGGGGTATAGAATTCCGTATAGGACAGAGTAATGCCACTGATCAGCACTACCGGACAACGGGCAGCCTGAGCAAGCCAGGCGAGACCGCTGGAAACACCGATGAACATCTCTGCATAAGCCAGCATCTCCAGTCTTTCCTCCAAAGGGCGATTGCCCGTGAAGTCCTCTGCCCCTGCCGGCATCTCTATATGATAGCCATCATCATCCATGACCCGATCCCGATCCAGGCACAGCACGCGATAGCCCAGCCCACGAAGATACGCAACCACCTCGTCCCAGCCCCCCGGCCTCAGCCAGCACTTGCCGGCGCCGGAAGCCTGCACCGCTATGCAGACATACGGACTCTCCAACCCGGCTGGCCGGGAGCCTGACGGGAGCCAGACATCCATCTCAGGCAGGCCACGCAACGCCAGAAGCTCCCTCGCGTATTCCTGCCAAGGTGCCGCCAGCCCGTCCATGGGCGCGGAGAAGTACTCCTCATTGAACGTACCCAGATGATATGTCGCATAAGCATCCTCCGGTACGGCTTCCACGATCTCAAACTCCGGATAGCAACGGCGTGCCAACGCAGACAAGGCTGCGCCAGGACGCACCGCCAGCTTGCAGTCGTGCTCGCGCCCAAAGGCACGTGCCACGGAAAGCATCTGCACCGCCTCACCCAGCGGGGGCGGCTGCTCCGGCAGTCTGCCATCAATGTATAAGCAGACCTTCTGCCCCTCGCAGTCCCAAAGATGCTGAAAAACCAGCCTGCCATCAAGCCAGGCTTCCACCACCCATGGAATGCAATACTGCTCCAGCGACCTTAGAAGTCCTCCGCTGAAATCTGCATCTAAAAAAAACTGACCAGATACATAGTCACCAATGCGCACGTGCCAGTCACCTGACGGTACCTCCAGCCTTAGCCCGGCATTGAAATCCAGCCTCAGGCCTTCAATCCCCGTTTCTCCCCTGACATCACCGGCCAGTATGCCGTTATTTATGGCAATGGCCTTATCCTTTTTGGCAAACATGTCCTTCCTGCAGGAAAAAAAACTGCCGTAACTGTCCATATTGCCGCCTCTCTCCTCAACTGCTCCGTGGCACTCCTACCTCTGGCATAGCCAAGAGCGGCTCCGCGATAAAGCCGTATACCTGACCCAGCAACAGGCTGGCCTGCACCTCTGCCTCACCCGGCCACGCACCTCTGGACATCATATCCAGAAGGCCGCTCTCCATCCAGACCCTGCGCCTAGACAAGGCTGCAGCGCTGCCGCCAGCAAATATCTGGCCGCCTGCGCGAATAGCCTGAGCCGCCTGATTGCCGTCACCAGGCAGGAACACCTCTCCCTGCATGTCAATTTGGAAGAACTTATCCTGATGCCCCAACTCTGCCAGCATCTGCCCTTTCTCCACACCAGATAGAAGCAGGTCCATATCTGGCTGCGCACTGAGCGAAGCCAACATTTTTGTCAGCCGCTCTCCTCTAAGACAATAGCCTTCAGGCAGATACTGCACATACTCTCCCCGCAGTTGCTGACGCAACCCCATCAGCCCGGCTGCATCCGTAAGCAACGCAATGCTTTCAACAGGCTGCTCCGCCAGCAGTTTCTCCAACTGAGGCAAGCTCTCCGAAGGAGCCTGGGCAGCAAGGACAATATGCTCTTTGGCAGGATAGCTGTCCTGCACCACGCTTGCCAAAGAGCGGCTAAATGCCTGCATATCTCCCTCAAATGCCAGCACCACGCTGACCACCGGCAACGCCAACAGCATGGCCTGCTCACGGCATTCTTCAGCCAGTTGCTCCGCAGTCAGCAGAACTTTGCGTAGCACATCTGCATTGCCGTTTTTTGGCGTATAGAGCAGGCGTGGCGTTTCCGCTTGCGGCCAACGCATCGCCTTTTCTGGCTCACGCAGTGGTTCCGGTACCAAATGATTCCCTGCCAGCAGCTTGCGAAATCCCGAGCGCCAGTGGTTCGCCTTGCGCGTATAGCGTGAATACTTGGCAACATTCGCGAGCCACCCAGCAGCAACCTTGGCTTCAGCCTGCTGTGCGCTGCGCCAAGGATAATGCGCAATAAAGACCCCTTCAGCACGTTCAGCAGAGATTGTCTGTAGATTTGCATCTCCATTTACCTCCGGACGCACAATAGCCTTATGGTTGCCTTGTGATATGACAAGCGGCACTGCCCTGGCCGCTCCTGCCCCCACAATCAATTTAGTCAGCAGTTCCGGACGCCGCTCGCGCCGAGCACGCCTTGCAGGCAGGAAACCTTGCCCCGTTTCCGGCACATAGCGCACCCAATCCAGGGCATAGACTAAATCACCGGAGAGACGCATCAAGGCCTCACGGCAATTAGATGCCCCTTGCTCTCCTTCCGGCAGCAGAAATTCGTCTGCATCCAGAGGCACAATCAAATCCGCCCCTTCCGCCACAGCCTGATACAGGAGCGCCGTAATAGTTTCTGACTGTGTCTGAGCCACCCCCTTGACCTCAGACAAGCGAAGGGGCAATCCCTCCGCTTGCAATTTCTGCAATATATCACCGGTCTCGTCCAGGCTGGCATGATCCGCCACATAAAGCACATCTGCCCATAGCGCATTGTGCCGCACGAATGATTCTATCACGTCTGCCTCATTGCGAACCATGGAAACAACCGCCAGTCTCATCATGTCACCTCAGCGCAATGCCGCCAGCAGAACAAAGTCCACCTGCGGCAGTTTAGAAGCGTATTCCACTGCCTCATCCCGCCGTCCCTGTTCATGCGCCAGCATGGCCAGATTGCGCAAAGTCTCTGCATCCTGCGGATCGATGGCGGCAGCTGCATCCAGAAATGCCTGAGCTGCCTGATAATCACGTTGCAGAAAATACCTTCCTGCAACATCGTTATACATATGCATTTTCATGGTCAATGCCACTTGTTTCCCTGCAATTTCTGCCAGTTTTGCCTGTATATCCGTGCCGTTCTGGTCTATTGCCGGCTGCAGTTGCACCGCTGCACCTTGTTCAACAGTTTCCACTTCTGCCAAGGACGGCTGCAACCTGCTCTTCAATTTCTGCAAGACCGAAAGCGCGTCCCCGCCTGCTTGGCTCGCAGGCCCTTCAATGCCTTCTTCAGCAAGTACCGGCTGTGGTGCAGGTGACTGCGACTGCGCCTCTCCCCCGAAGCAGGCATCCATGAGTTCATCCTTCAGGAAAGCACAGATAGCAGGATAATCCTTCTCGATATGCTCAGGGTCTTCGCGGCCATAGTATTCCAGTATATCTGTCAATTCTTCCTGCTGCTCCTGGGTCAACTGGCTGCGACTATGCAGCAGCATATTGTCCAAAACAGCCAGTGCCTTTTCCGTCTGATCCTCCAGGATGCAAAGGCGGCTCAGCAGTATCTGCGTCGGCACATGCCCGGGATCGAGACTCAAGGTGTTGTCCACCCATATCGCTGATCTGTCGTAGTCACCTGCCATAAAATAGCAATATGCTCCCAGGTAAAGCGTATCTGCATCGTATGATTTATCCTTGATAAGCTCAGCTAATGTCGCCAACCCATCCGCATACTGCTCTTCCTCAACCTGCTGTTTCAGCTTTTCCCGCAAAGCCTCATTACGCGCTGACATCTCCGCCTTTGACTTTGCGGCCTGCTTCTTATGCATTTTCCTGCTGCTTCTGCTCATTTTGCTCATCCTTTCCTGCTATGGCAGTCCACACCGCTATGTTATTGCTTATGCTCTTTACATTCTGCCTTTAATCGCGAAAATCCTGCCTAAGATGGTGGCGGGCTAAATTCACCTTATATTGCAACGCTCATACGCTGCCAGCAATTCTGCCCCGGCCTGCTTTCCCATTCCTTGTGCCAGCAAGGCTGCTCGCCTCCCTTGAAAAGACTGCCATGCGGCAGCAACGCCCTGCTCTGACACCTGCTCCTGTGCATACGCCTGCTGCAAAAGATAGGCGTACTCCATCTCAAACAGGATACGCTCATCTGCCGTCCATGCATGTGCCGCTTCACGCACAAAGTCCCGCTGAACCAGCACTGCCATCCTATCCGCCTGTAAGCATGCCCCCCAAAGCGTAAAAGGCAGCACTCGGTCGCCCATGAAAGCAGCCTGCAGGTATGCTGTCCCTTCCATGACCTCACGGCGAAACAAAATACCTGTCAAATTGCTGTTGCAGGTCTCGCCTTGCAGCACCATTGCCTGATGCAACTTGCTGCCCAGAAAATAATACGCCAGCCTGTCTGTGTCTATGCCAAGATACTCTGGTGCCCAACCTTCCTCCCTTTTCTCCGTGACATTGATAGCCAAGGCCGTCTGGGGCTGAGCACAAAGCAGTGCCGCCATATCGCGCAGCTTATCAGGCAGAAGCACATCTCCAGGCAAAAGCCATTGCACGAACTCCCCCCGCACCTGCCGATGCAGCTCAGACCAGTCCGTGCCTGGCAGGATCTGCACAGGTACAGCACATGCTTCAAGTTCCGCCCTGATATTTTCCGTACCCAGTTCCTTACTATCTACAATGAAGATTTCACTGGGCAAGTAGCTCTGTGCCAGCAGGCTTTGCCAGGAAACAAGGAAGGATTCGCGGCTGCCGTCAAAAATCACAATGACACTGACTTGCGGACACCGACCAAGCACCCGCAAGCGTCCATACTCCGCTGCCAGTTTTTCCGCCATGCGCAGTACGTTAGCAATCGGGCGCACTTCCCTGGCCGTATAACGCAAATGGCACTCTTGGGCATAACGCTCCAACCGTGCCGGTATGCAGTCATGCATCTTATGCGGCAAGGGCAGCCGCCTGCCTTCCACATAAGCCTGGAAAGCAGGCTGATAATCCATTGCGTAGTATGTATACTCTGTAAAAGCACTGAGGTTAGAAAGCCACATGCAAAGATTTTTGGATACCTGCTGTGCCTGGCTGCGCCTGGGAAAATGAGCAAGATGGACTCCCTCTGCCACTGGCTCTGTCGCCACTCCGTACACTGTATCCAGCAACTCAGGCGACTTGGCCACATGGTTGCCCTGCTCAATCGTCAAATGCAGTTCCCTGACCGCTCCTGCCCCCAGCATCACCTTGCCGAGGGGATTGGCCCTCTCACTGCGCAGGGCCGGGCGGGAGAGCAAATACTTATCCTGGCCTTCTTCAGGCCGACAGAGCATATAGTCAACCCAAGGCAACTGGTAGACGCAGGACGTGTCCAGTCCTTGCAGGTATGTACGCAGCCAATGGCTGCCTTGTTCTGCTACCAGAAACTCATCTGCATCCAGAGCCAGAACCAGCTCTGCTCCCTCATTCTGCACAGCACCTTGCAGCAGTCCTGTCATGACTTCACCCTGATGCTGCCCTGGCTCCCGAAATTCTGACAGGCGAATGGGCAGCCCTTCTGCCTGCAACTGCTGCAGGATGTCCTTCGTGCCATCTGTGCTCATGTGGTCTGTGACCAACAACACATCTACCAGGCACAACGCATGTCTGGCAAAGCTTTCAATTACATCCGCCTCATTTTTGACCATCGCGATTGCCGCCAGCTTGTTTGCATTTTTCCCTGGGATACCCCCCATAACCGTGCCCCCTGCCAACCAATATCTCATCTGTTGCGAAAAACCTGCGCCAGCTGCTCAAAACCTGCCTCCAATTCCTGCACATAATTCCGTGTGTCCATCAAGGGAGATTCCATCATCATCTGTCGCAGATTCTTATGCAATGCGTTAAGCAATGTCTTGTCCTGTGCCAATCCCACTGCACGCGCAATATAGTCATTACCACTGACGCAAGCCAGCTCCCCAAGCCCCGCATTGCTCAAAATTGACAAGCCAAAACGAGAACCGCGCCGCTCCCCGTAGAGAGAGATTACCGGCACCCCCATATAGAGCGCATCACAAGTCATGCCACCTCCCGTGTAAGGGAAAGTGTCCAGAGCAATATCCACATCCAGGTATCTTGTCATATAGTCGGCGCTATCCGCCTCGAAGTCCACCCGTGCCAGTGGCAGACCCAATCTGCGCAAACGCGCCTGAGCAAGCAGTATCGTCTCATCATCGCGGAAAGTCTTGCATTTCAGCAAGAGCCGAGCCAGCGGCTCTTGCTGCATGATGCTTCGCCATAGCACCAGCATCTCGTCCGTAATCTTATGGTACTGATTGAAACAGCCAAAAGTCACATAGCCTTTGGCTAGACACGGTGCCCCGTTTGATGCAGGTACATCGCTGCGTCCCGTATAGCAAAACTGGCTTGTCAGGTACAAGGGTCGCTCCACCAATTCCGCCATCTGCCCCGGCGGATCTGTCCAACGGTCTGTCAAAAACGCATCCACCTGCGCAAGGCCGGTAGTGGACATATAGCCCAGGCCTGACATCTGCACAGGTGCAGGCCGGAAAGCCAGTACAGGCAAGCCGCTGCCCGCACTGTGTCCCGCCAATTCCAGCAGTATGTCAATCCCGTCCTCGCGTATCCGGGCAGCAATGTCAGCAGGTTCCTGCCCCTGCACATCCTTGAATACATCCACGGCCGCCTTCACTTGCTCCGTGTACCAATCATGGACTTGCCCCAGGCTATAGGCATATAATTCATAATTCCTGCTGTCATGCCCTGCCAAAAACTGGTAATAAAAATAAAACATCACATGTTGGCGAAAATCCGGCGACAAGAGGCCCACACGCAGACGACCAGCCCGCCCCTGCGCCAGGTGCGACTGCGGCCATCCGGAATAGGGCCTGATGCCCTCGGCAGCCAGTAGCTTGCCATAGCCTAAATGTGCTGCGCGCAGCGCTTCCCCGTCCCATTCCGTACAAAGCCCTGCCAGCAGCGCGGAGCTGTACAAGCCAGCGCGATCACTGAGAGTCCCTGCTCTCAACGAAGCCTCCCGATAGCCTGCCACCGCCTCGGAAATCCTGCCCAACATCAAGGCCATCTGACCGCGCTTGGTCAACACATCCGCACGAAAAACGTCAACCGCACATTCCGGCTGCGGCTCATCCAGGCAGGCCAGTGATTGCCCCGCCGCCTGATAGGCTGCCTGATAATGGCTGCGCTCTGCCTCTGCCTGGGCACACAGGCGCCAGCACTCCGCATCATGCGCTCTGTCCCTCTGTGCAGCCTGCCGCAGGTACCATACCGCCCTGCCCCAATCTCTCAACTTGTAATACGCAATTCCAGCCAGACGCCATACATCTGCAGGCGCGTTTTGTTCTGCCGACAAACGTGCTGCCAGGCGGGCCGTCTCTGTCCAATTCCCCTTGCCATAAGCTCGTTCCAATTCCTGCAGCCAACGTCCGCGTCTAGCCGACAACTTCTGTTCCGGCAGTATCTGCCGCTCATGGGCCAGATATATCTTTTGCCACAGCAATTCCAGTTCGCCCAGATAATCACCCGCCTGCATCAAAGGTGAACTGCGCATACGGTGACGCAAGGTCAGATGCAGCCAATCCAGCCTCGATGCATCACCTGCCAGCGCAATCGCCTTCTCCACATACTCATCCGAATCAAAAGCACAGCCTTCTGCAAAGCCCACATTCATCAGCAGGCTATAGCCAAAACGTGCATTGTGCCTCTCACCCACTAAGGTGATGACCGGTGTACCCATATACAGCGCGTCGCAAGTCGTGCCTCCGCCCGGGTAAGGCCAGGTATCAAGCGCAATATCTATCTCCTTGTAATCCTCAAGATAATGGGGCGAGAGCGGATAGGCATCCACACGCGCCAGTTCGATGCCGGCTGCCTGTAGCCGTTTCTCCGTTTCCTGCCGCCCGTATGCATTTCCGAATACCTCCGCCCTGAGATGCAGTCGGCTGCGAGGCACACGTTCCATGATCCTTGCCCACAGATTCAAAATATGATCTGACAGCTTAGACGCATTATTCAAGCTGCCAAAAGTAACATAGCCCTTCCTTAAACAAGGTGTACCTGACACAGGCCCAGGCTTATCGTGCCACATATAGCAGAAGTGGCTGTGCGGCAGGCGCAGCAGCTGCTCCACGAAATACTTATCGTTGCCTCCCGCCGTCTGCACAGGATCTATATACGGATCAGCAAGAAAGTAATCCACCGTGGGCAGACCTGTCGTATCGAAATAACCAACGCCTGACACCTGCACAGGCGCAGGCTTATGTGCCATTACCGGCAGCAGTGTATTAGCAGTGTGGCCAGCCAGATCCAGCAGTATATCTATCTGTTCATCGTTTATCAGCCTGGCTACCTCCTGGATGCTCTGCCCCTTCACATTGTGCCAAACCGTTACCGCAGCCCTGAACTCCACGCTGGCAGCATCCTCATCACAGTTCGTGTAGCAATATACCTCAAACACCTGGCGATCATAATCTTTAAGCATTGCATAGCAAAAAAAAGCCACCACATGGAATCGCAAATCCGGCGACAAATAACCAAGCCGAATTTTTTTATGCCGATAAGACTTTTTGTGCTGATACCGCGGAAAACCTGCCAGCAGCTGCCCGTATCCCTGTGCCGCTTCCAACATGAACTCTTGGGGTTTAGCCTGATAATGCAGATTGAACAGGTAATTGCTGTATTCGGACAGCCTGCCCGTCGTTATCGTCTTGTAACGGGTTGATTCCAAATAATGTGATGCTGCCGCCTCCGCCCAGCCCAGCTTGCGGCAAAGGGTCGCATAGATGCTGTGTGTAGCCCCCCGATACCAATCAGGCATATCCATCCGCAATGCTTCCTTAAAGCATTGCTCCGCTCTGCCCCATTCATCATTCATCATCTCAGCGCGACCACGCAGAAATAGGCCCACGCCGTCATGACCAAACAATCCCTCATATTCGCAGGCTGCCTCAAGAGCTTTTCCTGCTTCGCCGCCATCTATATAGGCCGCCAGCATCACCCACCAGATAGCCTTGTCCCGCGTGCCGCTCAAGCGCAAGACATCTGCCTGCTCTACTGCCTCTGGCAGGTGAATGCCCTCCATTAACTTCTTCAATCTGTCAAAGGCCTGATATATCTCCTTGTAGCCAGAAACCTGCCGCATGCCCATCTCCTCCAGATTTATCCCTCTGTTCCCCGGGACTGCTCCAATTGACGCAATCGTTCCCTTACGATTCCCATACACTCCTCGTAGGCCCGCCAAGCCTGAGGAGACACGCGTTTCCTGCAGCCTGCCGCAACACCATCATATTCACTGAGCATGAGCCGCAACATCGCCATATATTCATCAGGCTTTGTCAGGAAGATTCGCCTGGCATAATATTCCTCGCCCAATTGAAACCATTCCATCTGAGCCAGCAAGCTCACATCCGCCCGTGCTCCTTCCTGCCCTTCATGCACTCGGAAGGCGGACAAAGGCTTGGCAAAAACCGCACAATTTCCCTTTTCCAGCAATTCCAGCCACATGACCACATCCGAAATGGTCAGATAGCCACGACAATCTGCCCGCCAGTAATGATGCCGTAGATCCTGTCTCCGGAACAGAACAGTTGATGGCTCACCAACGCTGTTGCACTTACGCATAAGCATGGATTGCCCCAGAAGTTTACCCTCTGAAACACCGTAAGGCTCAGGCACCCCGCTAAAGAATAATTCTAACTCCAATCTGCGGCCACTGCCATCCATAAAACGTCTGTTACTGGTCACCAGCGTCACATCCGGCCTGGACTGCAGAACCTGCGCCATCAGGGACAATTTGCCCGGCAGCAGCATGTCATCATCCATCAGCCATTGCAGATACTCGCCTCTGGCCAAATGCTCGAAAGGCACAAAATTATCCGCCTTGCACTTTGCTTCCCGATTCCGCACGTAACGAAAACGCTTGTCTCGCATATACGGTTCCAGCCGCTCTGCCGTATCCTCGTCCGGGCTGTTGTCACAGACAATGACTTCCAGAGCCGGGTAGTCCTGGCGCAGGGCACTCATTACAGCCAGTTCGCAATAATCTGGTCGGCAGTATGTAGGAATCATAACCGAAACCAACGGCCTTTTTCTGCTCACGGCAGCCTCCCCCACTTCCTTACGTTTCTGATGTCTCACGCAGACAATCCGCTCCCTCAAGCAATTCCTGCACTGCTTTCGCATGCATCTGGCAGAGCGTGCCAAAGCATTCCTGCATCAAATCGTTATTATCTAAATGTTCTGCCAGCCAGGCCACTATTTCCTTGCCAAATCCCTGCATATCATCAGAAATCAGGACAAACAAGCTTGACAGCGCAAGCAGGTATTCGCGCCTGGACTCAAAAAAATGTCTTGTCTCCCATGCATAGAAGAATTCCATATAAATGCACGCGCAAGCGGCAATATCGCTTAAAAGATCCTTTTGGTTATTGCCATCATGACATCTAAAACAGGATAAAGGCTCTGCAATATACACCATATCACCCTGTGTCAGCAAGTGCAGCCACGTCGGCCAATCAGAAACCAGGCAGTTGCCTTCCCTGCCTGACCACCCCAAAGAATTATTCCGCAAATTTTTCTTTCTTATCAACACAGTCGTGGGTTCGCCTATGTAATTTTTGCCGCCAAACAGCAGTACATTGCGTCCAGCTGTATGGCCTGACAGGCGAACCGTCTCCTCAAACGCCGGTGTGATAGGCCACTCTTCAAGGGGCGGCACCTTGCCATCCTTGTCTATGATTTGCCTCGCTGACGTCACCAGCGTTACGCCCGGCTCACTCAGATATACATCCACCATGCGTGCCAGCTTATCTGGCATGAATAAATCATCATCCATCAAATAATTTACATATTCAGCTCCTGGATTATCATAGCTTTGTGCCCTGGCCCAGTTCAGTATTACAGCACGCGGTCCTGTATATTCGGGATGATGCTCGTAAATGATCCTCTTATCCTTGGCCAAATAAGGCTCTATAACCCGTTTTGTTTCCTCACCTGGACTGTCGTCCGTCACAAATAACTCCCAGTTCTGATAAGTCTGAGCCAGGACACTTTCCAAAGCCTCACGGAAATATCCCGGTCTGTTGTACGTAGGCATAATAATCGACACCAAGGGCAAAATATCACGTGAATATTCTTTCAGAAAAAGCGTTTGAGCCGATTTTACAAATGTGTACTGTTCCCGCAAGCAACCAACCCATGGTTTCTCCTGAGCAACCACCACGCATTTGTAGCCACGGCGGCGGAACTCCAGGCATTGCGCTGTACCATAGAAACATGACCCCGTAAACAAATCCTCTCGCCACTCCAAGTCATACTGAGTAGCCAGGAAAAACTCATCTGCAGCCGCAACCTCCGTGTAAGGCGTCCCCACCTCCTCCCACTCCTTCTGCTCCAGGCTGCGTCCCAGGCAGGCACGCCCCACGCGCTTACATGCCGTTTGATAGAGCCCATTTGATAGGAATTCCTTTGTGCCGGAGCCGCCAAGGACTGCGATTTTCTCATCTGCCGCAAAAACATCCAACATCTTCCGGAAAAAATCCGGCTCCAGTATGCGTGACTCCTCATCCATATAGATCTTATACTTGGCCCGGGTCTGCCGCATTGCGATGTTATAGGCTGCAGCGATGCTGCTCTCATCCTCGATTGCCACGACCTTCACTTCGTATCCATCCGGCACATTCAGGTGTGACAGCGATGAAAAAAAATCCTCACCTGGCTGGGACAGCCTTACGATAACAGCAATCTGTCTGCTTGCATCCAGCAAATCCCCCATCTCCGTTCCTTATATCATAAATCTGCTAAACAATGTCAGCGCCCTGATTGATGCTTTTCCACCCTACGGACTAAATCCTGTATTATTTCAGGTTCCCTTTCCCATCTTCCGCGCATGACTACGTTTTCCGCTACGATATTATCATCCCATATTTTATCATGCATCATGTCAAAGCTCTTTGCGATGGCCTCTGGAAATTTTTCGCCGAATTTACGGATATATGGCAATCTCGATTCCCAAGCATGAATGTGTTGATTCCATTTCTGCGAATGTGGATCATCCCACAACGTACAGCAGTAAATGCTCTCTTCAGTGTTAAGTGCGCAGCATATTTCCGAAAATCCTGTCGATACTGTTATTATCGAGCCGCACAACCCTATAAAATAAGCACTTGGAAGCAATGTAAGGCTCAGTTTTTCTACGCCTGGTATATCCAGCACAACATCATTTGCCACCACATCGTAACCATGTTCGCGTAGCATAGCAGCCAGGTGCAGCCAGAATGGTATGTCTTCTTCTGTCAATGGAAACGAATTACCGCTCGTTGCTAAAAAAACAGTTCGTCCTCTGTGTAGATTCATGCTCTTAAACGCCTTGTCACCAATCTTCTTAGCATTTTCCGGAATTGACACAGGCTGTTTATGAAATTCATACAGTTCTCCCAAGCCCCAATAATCACGCCAAAAATGTGGGTAATCATATAACAACGGATTCTGATTTTTGATTGAAAGAACTGCTTTTCTGGAAGCCAGTCCACGCCAAGGGCATTTAAACGACCCATACCTGTCCCCAAATACAATCAAAAAATCAAAAAGCAACGTTGAAATAACGGCCGTGGCCTCGACCCCTCTGGCCTCTGTCATAACCTCTGCATGTGCATGATTTACTGTGAGTACAACCAGCCTTTTCTGTCGAGTAATGCTATAATCCTCGAGCATATTAAAACAAATGGCCGTCTCCCCCAGGCCTAAGTTACCCCAAAGCAAAAATTCGCATTCATCAGGGTCATATTGCTTCAGTAGTTTTTCCTTTACTGCAACATCCAGCGCACACATTTGCATTTGCTCTGCCTGGCCCAATGCTGCATCATCAAACCACTTATCTGCATCGACTTCAGCTAACAATTCCAGCCCCATGTTCCAGGCTTTTGTCACTGCTTCCATCATTCTCTTATTCTCTGAATGAAGCAAATGAGTAGATGCACTTAGATACTGGTCATAATCCTCTCCATTCGGCACTACAAAATGAAAGATTTTTATTTCCGATGACGTACGCAGACCCCACCTAAAAATGTGCAACAGAAAGCTATCATTAGTATCAGCAACAAGTGTCAGTACGTGCTCGGTCATAAAACATTTCTCGCTGAAGTCCTGACAAACACGTTGTACAAAATCATAATCCGTCTGTTCGTCCACAAACATAATATATCTATTAGCCATTCATATTCCTTCTTTGCATCTGAACAATAGTTTTACCATAGCTGTATTGATTTACAGGTTCACGTCTGTCACATAGTTGACAGCCCATTCAGCATTTCTTTTGATACGAACAGCATGGCTCATGGACAATCCGCTAGGCTTGTCATCATTGATAAGCACCCGTTCACCGGGCGGCAAACCAAAGATTATAGGCGTGTTTCAAATCTGCCTAAATTCGGGTAACACTTCCTGGTGCCAAAATTAT
>CAMVGU010000035.1 GCA_947167105.1 uncultured Selenomonas sp.
TTGCTGTTTTAAGGCATTTGTTACCACTAAATGGCCGGTTTTGAAACACGCCATTCTTTTTAGATGTAACTCATGAGTACAAAGGATAGGATAAAAAAAGGGAGGACGAAGATATGAAAAAGTTTTTTGGGGTTATTTTTGCATGGGTACTTATGTCATCAATATGCTTCGCAAATATAAATGCTGAATATCTAACGTCCATGGCTATCGGTGGTGTTCAAATCGGTAGCAATGAGGAGTATGTTAGAAGTATTTATGGTAAGCCCGACCGCATAGAATATGATAAGAGACTTGATGGAACCAACAAGCAAGGAAGTACAATTTATACTTATATTTATGGTGGCACATTTAACATACTTTTCTGTGGTAACAACAGGATTCCAATGCAAGTTGGTGAGATTATTAGTACCGCCAATAACGGTATTACAACAGAAGCTGGATTGTCTGTTGGGGATACTGAATCAAAAATTACGGAGTTATATGGGACAGAAAATTTGAAAACATACCATAAAAAGGATGGTGTCATACAATACGTTTATACTATCGGAAAGGGATTTGGAAGAGCATTTACTGTGTATGTAAAACACGGAGAAGTTATAAAGATTGAATTGTATTCTTCATACAATGTTTAGTGACAAGTTTAACGGATACTTGAGAGTCAAAAGTTCCCCACCATTAAGCTGCTCATGAGCCTTGTGGGAGTGTGGATTATAAAGGAGTGATTGCAATGAGAAATCTCTTTACCAACCCAAACAACATTTTGCTCATTTTATTTACAGTAATACTTTTGTTTTCTTCCAGTTCCGTTTCAAGTGCCAACAATTATCCAAACCATTTAAATGGGTATGCAAATTAGGTCTTAGTGAACGCAAAACAAGGAATCGCACGGTACATGGACAAAAGTTCAGTTGCTGTGCAAAAGTATGCTCCACCTGATTATCAAATTGCCGTCAATGTTATGCGCGTTAGTTTCACAACTAATGGTTTTGACTTAGATCTACTAAATTCACCTAGAATTTATGAAACAAAGACACATTATTACTATTACAACTGGGATAGCAGGCGCATGTATAGGCTAATCAGTGATAACAAATATGACTATATACCACCTGTTGGAGATTATGCTTCAAATAGCAGTGTAATAGAGGGAGAGTTAGCATTTTACATAGCTTATCACGTGAAATTTTATGGTGGGAGGAAGTATAAGTATACCTTGCCTTTAGGTAGCTACAGTTATATAGAAGCTGTTCCGGATGAAGTATACCTGCTTATAGATTCTTATTAACAATACCGACGTGTTTCAAAAACATCAAAATCAGCTTTAAAAACAGCCTGAAAAAAATCTGTTGATTCGCCTTGAATTATATCAACTGCTGTTCAAATAAAATAAAAGCATACGTTCATCTCAAATGCTTTATACTGAGGACGTGTTTCATTGACGGCTAATTTAGGGTAACAAATTTTTGCCATATTTTCTGCTCATTTTCCACTCACAGTGTACATTTTGCCGTGAATACGGAAAATACAGAGTACGACTTGACAAATTTGTACGTGTAGCGTGTACAAAATCTATTACCATAAAATGCCTCATTTTGAAACACGCCAAATGAAATGTGTCTTTGTTTAGTCTTTGATTCTTTTATGAACTAACTAGGAGGGATTAATTATGTGTAAAAAATTAATCATCAGCTTAGTCATAAGCACATTGTTTCTAACGACACATTTATTTTCTAATTCGATTGCAGAAGCTGGATATGTAGGCGGTGTATGGGGCAACGACATTGAAATAGATGATTCATCAGTATACTATATTGACAAAAATCACATCCGAGTAGTCCTTTATATAATAATGAACAGGAATACTGGTGGTTTTATGCAAGATACAGTCGAAGTAGCATGGGGTAAAAATCAATTTGTAAAATTTAAAAAAATTGCAGATTCTAATCCAAAATTCCTACAGGAATTAAAACATAAAATACTAAAATACTGCCAAGAGAATTATACAGTTAAATAATATACATACAGTAATATGATCACTATCGCTCTCAGAATTGAGTAGTAGGCTGACCAGTATTTGACCTACTTCACCGACTTCGTAGCCCTCACCGACAAATCGAAACATGCCATTCAGCAAAGCATTGACACTTTACAAATCTTGAAAGACAAGCTGATGCAGTAGAATTTTTGGTAAAAGAAAATACGAAAGACCGCTAACCATCAAACTATCAATGGTCAGCGGTCTTTTATTGGTCGGCAAAGGCCTGGGCGTTGCCTATATCATGGCATAGCCATGCTACTATTTATGCCGCCTGCGCGTAGTCCATGATGAAGATTTTGCTTGTCACCTTTTGCAAGCTTTCTATTATTTCCTCGATTTTTTCAATCACGGTTGCTGAGTAAACAATTTCGCCGCACTGGTCACACTTTTGGCAAGGCACATTTTCTATAGATGCGGATGTTTCTGTCAAGATTATAATTCCCGAGTGTTGCTTCACTATACCTGAAAGTTATGGTAACACCGGTAGTCATACCCAAAACGCAATCAAGGTTTTCAGGTTCTGCTGCTGCCTAATGTGCTGATCCCAAAACCTTAGACTGCCTTAATAAACAGGGTGGGGTCACAGGCTATCGCATCGTAAGGGCCAGGGGGATTATCTGGGAGGTTAGGCGGGCTGATACAGAATATAATACCTCCCCGGCAGGAGAGATGTAGCCTTTTGGCGAATATAAAAATAAGTCGTTAGAAACAGCTGTCATGTGTGTACTGCCTTGACTGCTTTTCATAGCAACATTAGATGTCAGATTCGTGCAGGGTGATGAGTATGAGGATATACTTAGACTGCTGTTGCTACAATAGACCTTTTGATAATGTATCCCAGCAGAGAGTGCAGGAGGAAGCTGCTGCTGTGAAATCCGTGTTGAACAGCGGGGAGTGCATAATTGGAAGTGATTTTCTGGATATGGAAATCGACATGATAAAGGATGTCAGAAAGTTGGATAAAGTTCACAGGCTATATCAATTAATCTCAGAACATGTGAAGGCCACCGAAGCAATATTCAACCGGGCCTGCGAACTCCGCGGATGTTCATCTCTTAAGAATATGGATAGCTTGCATATAGCAGCGGCAGAGGCCGGAGGTGCAGAGATTTTCCTCACTGTCGATGACAGACTTATTCGCTCCTGTAAAGGAGTGCCGGTTCATGTGAAAATATGTAATCCTGTGAATTTTGTTGGGAGGTGTGACCATGGTGGACTTGAAGGATAAAAAGGAACTTCACCGAGCTGGCCTGGAGGCTTTGGAAAAAGCGCTGGGGCCGGTGGGTGCCATGGAGTTTTTGGGTTTTTTCAATTATAAGTCTGGTGACTATACACAAGAGAAGCAAAATCGTATTGAACCTTCAATAGAGGAAATCAAGGAAGCTGTCAAAGCTGAACGCCAAAGGGCAGAGGCTATATGATGGCTATTTCCCCAAAAAACAGGCAAGGCTCCCGCCTTTTGTGATGGCAGGAGCCTTGCCTTATTTTTTTAGAACTTCCACATAGCCCCCAACTGTACCGGGAGGCTCCGCTGTTTTCCTATCCGGCCGCTGATACCCGGAGCCAGGCGTTTCCTTTATTTCTTCAGCAAGCAGAACGAAAAAAATATTGACACCGTGTCATTTTAGCTTTATAATGCAAGTACAGAAGCAAATGACACGGTGTCATTTTATTATACAGGGAGGATTTATATGCCCAAGGTTTCGGAGGATGTGCTGCTGGCGCGGCGGGAGGAGATCATTGATGCCTGCGCCAAGCTGTATGAGACCATGAATTTCAAGGATATCACCTTGAAGGAGATCGGCAAGGTGACTACCTTCAACCGCACGGCCATCTATAATTATTTCAATACCAAGGAGGAAATCTTCCTGGCCCTGATGCAGAGGGAGTATGAGCTGTGGGTGCTGGATCTGGAGGAATTGCTCTCCTCCCATGAGGCCCTGAGCCGGGAGGAGCTGGCAGCGGCCCTGTCCCGCTCCCTGGAGAAAAGGGCCAGGCTGCTGAAGCTGCTCTCCATGAATCACTTTGATATGGAGGACAACAGCCGCCATGAGAACCTGGTGGAGTTCAAGGGCTCCTACGGCGCTTCCATGGGCGCGGTGCGCCGCTGCCTGGACAAGTTCTGCCCGGATATGACGGAGGAGGACAAGGACAGCTTTATTTACGCCTATTTCCCCTTTATCTATGGCATTTACCCCTACGCCGTGGTGACGGAGGAGCAGAAAAGGGCCATGGCTGAGGCGGGAGTGGATTATAAATACATGTCCGTTTATGAGATTTCCTATAATTGCCTGAAGAAGTTACTGAAATAAGGAGGTATGGCAGTTGAAACGGCGGGATTTCCTGAAAGCGGGACTTATCGGCACCCTGGCCCTGTGGGGGCTGAAAGGCATGGAGGAAGCGCAGGCGGTGAGGGCGGCTCCTGCGGTGGTCGCCCTGCCTCCGGGACGGAAGGTGGACATTCACGCCCATGCCATTCTGCCCTCCTTTGTCCGGGGGCTGGAAAAATTAGGCATTGACCCGGTAAAGGAGGAGGGCTATCCCCTGCCCAAATGGTCGGAGGAGGCACATCTTGCTTTTATGGCGGAGGCGGGCCTTGACTACACGGTGCTTTCCCCTGCCACTCCCCATATCTACAATGGGGATGAAAAGCTCGCCTGCCAGGTGGCCAGGGAGATAAATGAGGAAACGGCAGCCCTTTGCCGCAAGTACCCGGACAAGTTCGGCTTTGTGGCAGCCCTGCCCTTCCCCAGCCGGGAGGGCAGCCTCAGTGAGCTGGCCTATGCCATAGACAAGCTGGGCGCCCTGGGAGTGAAGGTGCCCAGCAACGCCAGGGGCATCTATCTGGGGGATAAACGGTGGGAAGCTATCTTCCGGGAGCTGAACCGCCGCCGTGCCCTTGTCATCCTGCACCCCAGCCCCGCCCAGGAGCTGCCAAGGGAAGGCACGGTGACGGGGAAGGTCATGGCCCTCTTTGAATATCCAGCCGATACCACCAGGGCCATGGTGAATCTCCTGGCCAGCGGCATGCTGAGCCGCTATCCCCAGGTGCGGCTGGTGGTGCCCCACTGCGGCTCTTTCCTGCCCTATATGAAGCAGCGCTCCCAGGCCATGTTTGCCATGCTGGCGGGCCTGGGGATGATGGAAAAGGTGGATATGGAGGGCAGCATGGGCAGCCTCTACTACGACCTGGCGGGAGACCCCTTGCCGGAGGCTATGGACATGCTTCTGAAGATCACGGAGGCGAGCCATCTGCTGTACGGCAGCGATTACCCCTATGTGCCGGCTAAAGTCCTGCTGGGGAAGAAGCAGGGCCTGGACAGGGAGCTTGCCCGGCGGGGCTGGCTGGAAAAGATATATTGCCAAAATTCCCAAGAGTTGGTTTTTTGATGAGTGAGTGTCAGCAGTTATTATAAGGCCATTGTTCCAGATTTGCCGTAGGCAAATCCTCCTCTCGGCCTTTCAACGAGGCGGGAGATATGCTCCCGCCTGTTAAGATGTACACCCCCACTTACAGAAGTGGGGGACATCTTCTGCCTCGTTATATTCGTTCAAATAAACTCCTCATGTCAAAGAACCTCATCCACCGCTTACGCGGTCCCCCTTCCCCAAAGGGGAAGGCTTTTCGTCAGTGATTATAGATGCGAGGGAGGAAGCATTATGTTTATCATCAACCAAACCTTGAAGGCAGACAAGATACCGGAGGGCAAGGGGGAGGAACTTTTCCGCCAGCATGCGGCCTGGTTCACCCGCCACTTCCAGCAGGGGGATTTCCTGCTGGTGGGGCCCTATACGGATGCCAAAATGGCGGGCTTTATGATCTCCGGGGCAGAAACCAAGGAGCAGGTGGAGGAGATTATCAAGGAGGATGTCTACTATGCAGACGGCCTGGCAGACTATGAGATACGCTCTATCAAGGCGGCTATGATCGCTAAGAATTTTGCGGATTACGAAGGGAAGTAAGGTGAGTGCCATGCTGAACTTAAAGAAAATAGCGGCCCTGTCCCTGATGGGCAGCATGCTGGCGGCAGGCTCCCTGGGCTATGCCCATTCCCTGCGCACTCCTGCGGGGGACATGCCCATGGTGCATTGGGCAGTGGTGGAATCCACGCCGGGGGATATGGCAGCCATGGGGCGCATAGCCCAGGAGACCGTGGGGCCACAGTCTGCCAGTGAGGCGGGCACCTATGCCCTGTACGGAGGGGTGGACGCGGAGAGTCCCGATGTCATGCGGCTGCTGGAAGTTTACGAAAGCTATGAAGCCTATCGCATCCACAGCACCAGCGAGGCCTTCCAGGCTTACAGGGCCGCCAGGCTGCCCGTGCTGAAAAATTTGCGCATCATGGAAGCCAACGGCCTGGCCCTGGAGCAGAAAGACGAGGGTGTAGGCACCCTGGTCTACATGCACCGCTACGAGGTGATACCGGAGAAGCTGGCAGAGTACCAGCAGCTGGCCATTGAGGAAGCCTGCCGAGCCGTGCGGGAGGAGGCGGGGGTCATGGGCATGTTTGTCACCGCCGAGCATGATGCCCCCAATGTGATTCACATTATGGAAATCTACCGGGACAGGGAGGGCTTTGAGAACTATCAGGCCTCAAAGCCTTGCCGGGATTACCTGGCCAGGGTCATGCCCATGTTCAGCAAGAGCCACACGATAAAGAACCTGCCCACCAAAATCGTGCTTACGAAGAAAGGCAAGGCCCTGGCCAAGTGAAGCAAGGAAAAGCCTTCCCCTTTGGGGAAGGTGGCAGCCCGTTAAGGGCTGACGGATGAGGTGGAGCCTTACATGGTCAGGCTAGCATAACCCAGTTATGCCGCACCTCATCCGCCCCTGCGGGGCACCTTCCCCAGAGGGGAAGGCAAGGTATCAGTCAGTTTGACGTTCATAGCGGGAGGACGAAAATCATGGATAAGAACATAAAGCTGCCGAAGATTGCCATGGGGGCCTGGTCCTGGGGAGCCGGGACAGCAGGCGGGGATCAGGTTTTTGGGAACCATTTGGAAGCAAAGGATTTGCAGCCTATTTTCAGTGCCGCCATGGAGCAGGGGCTGAATCTCTGGGATACGGCTACCGTGTACGGCATGGGCGCCTCGGAAGATATTCTGGGCAGCTTTATCCGTCAGACGGATAGGGACAGGGTGCTTGTCTCCACCAAATTTACCCCCCAGATAGCCGGCATGTACGAGGATTCTGTGGAAAAAATGGCCCTGGCCAGCTGCCAGCGCCTGGGCATTGACACCATCGACCTGTACTGGATTCACAATCCGGCGGATGTGGAGCGCTGGACTCCCCAGCTTATCCCCCTGCTGAAAAAGGGCAAGGTAAAGGCCGTGGGCGTATCGAACCATAACCTTGCCGAGCTAAAAAGGGCCAATGAAATTCTCCGGGAGCAGGGCTGCAAAATCTCTGCGGTGCAGAACCACTACAGCCTGCTGAACCGTTCCTCGGAAGCCTCCGGCATACTGGATTACTGCCGCCAGCAGGGTATGACCTTCTTTGCCTACATGGTTTTGGAGCAGGGAGCCCTGTCGGGCAAGTACGATACCAAGCACCCCTTCCCGGAGGGCTCTGACCGCGCCAGGACTTACAATCCCGTGCTGGCCCAGCTGGAAGCCCTCACCCATGCCATGGCAGAGACGGGAGCCAGGCACGGCCTGTCCGTGGCCCAGGTAGGGACGGCCTGGGCGGTGTCCAAGGGGGTGCTGCCCATCATCGGTGTTACCAAGGTGCGCCATGTGGAGGATGCGGCCAAGGCTGCGGAGGTCACTTTGTCAGCAGATGAGATTGCCCATTTGGAGGAACTGGCAGACAAGGCCGGGGTGAATACCATCCGGGAATGGGAAAAGAAGATGGAATAAACGCAAAGGCAAGGTGATTCCATGAACAGGAGAGAATTCTTGAAAGTCGGCGGCATGGGAGCCATGACCCTGTTTCTGTCAGGATGCGGCCTCTTTGCCCTGGCTGATGATAAAAAGAGCAGTGAAGCCCTGCCGGAAAAGGGCAGCGTGTCAGGAGGAAGCGCCATGAAAATAGTCGTGATTACCAGCAGCCCCCATCCCAAAAATGAGTCCACCTCCATCTATCTGGCGGACAGGTTCACCGAGGGGGCAAAGAGCGCAGGCCATGAGGTCTTTACCTTTGATGCCGCCAACGAGGAAACCAATCCCTGCCGGGGCTGCGACAAATGCGGCATGGACGGCCCCTGCATCTTCAAGGATGCCATTGAAAATACCCTGATGCCCAAAATGCTGGAAGCAGACCTGATTGTGCTCACCACCCCCCTCTACTACTTCGGCATGTCGGCCCAGCTAAAAATCATCGTGGACAGGTTCTATTCCCGCACCGGCAAGCTCCACGGCAAGAAATCCATTATGATGGCCACGGCCTACAACAGCGCCGACTGGACTATGGAGGCCCTCGCCAATCACTATGACACTCTGGTGCGCTATATGGAATGGCAGGATGTGGGCCAGGTCTGGGCCACGGGCTGCGGCGCCCGCTCCCTGGTGGAAAAGTCCGAGTTTGCGGATCTGGCCTATAAGATCGGTGCCAATCTCTAAGGGGGTGTGAGCATGAAGTATGCAAAACTTGGAAATTCCGAACTGAATGTCTCACGCATCTGCCTGGGCTGCATGGGCTTTGGCAATGCAGCCACGGGCCAGCACAGTTGGACGGTAGATGAGGCCGCTACCAGGGAAATCGTGAAGCACGCCCTGGAACTGGGGGTGAATTTCTTCGATACCGCCATCGCCTACCAGAACGGCACCAGCGAGGAATACCTGGGCAGGGCCCTGAAGGATTTTGCCTCAAGGGACAAGGTGACAGTGGCCACCAAATTCCTGCCCCGCAGCCAGCAGGAAATAGAGGCGGGAGTCAGCGGCCAGGAGCATATCAGGCGGCAGCTGGAGCTGAGCCTGAAGCATCTGGGCATGGACTATGTGGATCTCTACATCTACCATATGTGGGACTACCAGACCCCCCTCCGGGATATACTGGAGGGCATGAATAGTCTGGTGCAGGCAGGAAAGGTGCGCTATATAGGCATTGCCAACTGCTATGCTTACCAGCTTGCCAAGGCTAACGCCCTGGCAGAGAAAGAGGGCTGGGCCAAATTCATCTCCGTGCAGAACCACTACAACCTGCTTTTCCGGGAGGAAGAAAGGGAAATGGCCAAGCTCTGCGCCGAGGATAATATCGCCATGACCCCCTACAGCGCCCTGGCCAGCGGCCGCCTGTCCCGCAGGCCGGGAGAAACCTCCAAGCGCCTGGAGGAAGACAGCTATGCCAGGCTGAAATACGATGCCACCGCCGAGGCGGATAATAAAATCATTCTGAGGGTGGCGGAGCTGGCGGACAGGTACGGAGTCACCATGACGGAAATTTCCCTGGCCTGGCTCTTGACCAGGGTGACGGCTCCCGTGGCGGGTGCCACCAAGCTCCACCATATAGACGGGGCAGTGAAGGCCACGGAACTGCAGCTTTCCGGGGAAGACCTGGCCTATCTGGAAGAACTCTATGTACCCCATAAACTGGTAGGAGTCATGGCCCAGAATTCCAGGGGCGCTGACAAGAGCGGGCAGGTCTGGATGAAGAATGCACCCAAGGGCATGCAGTGAGAAAACTAAGGAAGTGGCAGAAATATGCTGAAAAAAAGCACCCTGCTGGTGACGGCGCTGTTGCCGCCCCTTTTCCTGGCAGTTATGAGCTTTCACTACCTGCCCAAGCTGCTCCATGAGGTGCTGGGCATTCTCTGGGGACTGGCAGCCCTTTTGCACATCTGGCAGCACCGCAGCTTTTTCGCTTCCCTGGGCAGGGGCAGATGGACGCGGCAGCGCCTGCTTATCACCCTGGTGGACTTTCTGCTGCTGGCCCTGCTCCTGGTGACAGTGCTGGCGGGGCTGGGGATTTCCAACCATCTGCTGAAGGATTTCCTGCCCCTGGACTGGCGGCGCAGCATCACCCTGCACCAGCTCCATGTGTCCCTGCCCTACGCCCTCCTGATCCTGAGCGGCCTGCACCTGGGACAGCACTGGCAAGGCTTCGCCGCCCAGCTGCGGCGCCTCCTGCCCCCTATTGAGCTTCCGGGCCTCCCTGCCGGGCTGAAATGGGGCCTTGGCCTGCTGGTAGTGGCTGTAGGCATCTACGGCTCCTTTCTGAACCGCATAGGCGACCGCCTCCTGCTGAAGCATATCTTTGCCACCCCCGCCACAGGGGAACCGGCAGCAGTTTACCTGCTGCTGCTCTGCGGGGTGGGAGGCATGTACCTTCTAATAGGCAGAAAACTTTGAAGCAGGATTTTGCCCCGGAAGCAGCGAAGTAACCGAAGTAACCTTTGTGGTTACGCCAAGTAAAAAATATGAAAGGGGATTTTGCCAAATGAGCAAGACATTGGTAGCTTACTTCTCCGCCAGCGGGGTCACTGCCAAGGTGGCGGAAAATCTGGCCAAGGCGGCGGGAGCCGATATCTTTGAGATAAAGCCCGCCGTGCCCTACAGCGAGGCCGATCTCAACTGGCAGGACAAGGAATCCCGCAGCAGCGTGGAGATGAGGGATGCCTCCTCCCGTCCCGAAATAGCAGGGAAGGCAGAGCATATAGAGGAATACGGCACCATCTTTTTGGGCTTCCCCATCTGGTGGTACGTGGCTCCCCATATTATCAACACCTTCCTGGAAGGCTATGACCTTAAAGGCAAGAAAATCGTGCTCTTTGCCACCTCCGGCGGCAGCGGCTTCGGCAAGACCGCAGCGGGCCTTGCCCCCAGCTGCCCCGGCGCTGAGATAGCAGAGGGCAGAATACTGAACGGCAAGCAGAGCCAGGAGCAACTGGCAGCCTTTGCCAGGGAATTTGCCTGATAGAGAGAATCTGAGGCACGAAAAAGGCGCACCTGCCCAGGGTGCGCCTTTTTCGTGCCTTGTTTTTTGACAAAGCCGGATTCAGACCTTATACTTGTATTGTTATGCAATCATTACATTATTTTTACGGAAAGGATGACATTTATTGAGGGAAAGGAACATCATTCTGAATCTGATCCTGACCGTCATCACCTGCGGCCTGTACGGGCTGTACTGGCAGGCAAGCGTCACAAATGAGCTGCAGGAGAAAAGCGGGCGGCAGGTAACGGCCTCCGGGGGGCTGGCGGCCTTGTACACCTTTGTGACCTGCAGCATTTATTTTTACTACTGGCTCTACAAGACAGGGGCATTGGTTTCGGAGCTGCGGGAGGAAAGGCAACTGCCTCCTGACGCCGTGAGCCACGAGAACTACATAGTTTCTGCCCTGGCTGCACTGGCAGGCTCTGTTCTTCTGGCAGTGGTTATGGGCGTTATTGTAGTGGGATTGGTGGGAGCCTCCGCAGACGGCTCTTTTGCCGATGAGCAGGTCAGCGAGCTGGTTGAGGATATCGTCAGCATGGTCGGCGGATTAGCGGTAAATCTTGCGCTGACCCTGGTGTTTATCCTGCTGGTTGTCAAGCGGAAAAAGGAGCAGAGCTCCTCTCTGCTGCTGACGGTTTCGGGGCTGCTGATGGCCACGCTGCTGCTTAATCCGCTGCTGTCCCTGGGCTTCCTGCAGAAATCCCTGAACGGGCTTTCATTTGACAAGGGCAAGGAGGTAATTTGATGTTTATCGAGAAAAGAAGCATTCCCAAGGCAATTATTTATTCCATCATTACTTGCGGCATTTACGCCATCTACTGGATGTACAAGCTGACGGGGGAGGCCCATGAGCTGGCAGGGGAGCAGACCACCGCCACCGGGGGCATGGTCATCCTGTACACCTTTATCACCTGCGGCATCTATGGGCTCTACTGGGTCTACAAGATGGGCGTGACAGTGAACATGGCCAAGGAAAAACGCGGCCTGCGCAATGATGACAGCGTGCCGGTCATCTACCTTGTGCTGTCCATCTTCGGCCTGGCCATTGTCAGCTACGCCATGCTGCAGGATGGCCTGAATGAAGTCATCGCACATGACGCCCAAAGCCCTGCCCTCTGAGCAGGGCCCAGGAGAGGCAAGGGAGGGCTTAAAGGGGCAGGAAGCACGTCTAAGGAAAATTCTCCTAAAATACGCCCTGCTGCTGGGGGGCTGCCTGCTTTACCTTCAGGCCGTACTGCTGACAGGACTGTCCCTGCCCTGCTATTTTCACCTGCTGACAGGGCTGCTCTGTCCAGGCTGCGGCATCACCCGTATGCTGACGGCACTCCTGCAGGGAGATCTGGCAACGGCCTGGCAGGCCAACGGGGCAGTGCTGGCAGCCCTGCCCCTGCTCCTGGCCCTCATCATCTACGACGAAGCCCAGTACGTGCGCGCCCGCCCGGCACATGTGCCGGACTGGCTTCTCTGGCTGCTGCTGGCTTACTTTGGGGTGTTTGGCGTGGTGCGGAATTTGGTTTAACAAGTGAATAAGGAAAAATTTACCCTCCCTTTCGGGAGGGCTTTTTCGTCACACCAGCATATTCACCGTCATGGCACTCTGCTCTGCCGAGGTGGGCGCCCTGTCGGGCAGTTTGGCCATGCGTTCCCTGGCCAGTTCCAGCAGTTTCTTGGCCTTCGCCACCTCCGCCTCGTCGCACATGTTCTGCTTCAGCCCGTCCTCCACCTGCTGCAAGTCCTGCTCCAGCAGGGTAACTACCGTCTGCATATCCCCTTGGGTGGCAGCGGCGGCGATTTGCCGCCTGCGTTTGTCCTCATTGATGGATACGGTGCTCTTGCTGGACGCAGTCGTCACTTCCCCATTTTCATCAACGGTAATCTGCATACCCTGGAAGCCCACCTCATCTTTCCGGCTGGCATAGCTTGCCTCTGCCGCCTGCAAAGCCTCCAGGAGCTTATTCCGGCTTTCCTCATCCGTCAGGCACTTTTCCAGAAACTTGCCGGAAATACTGGCCATGCCACCTTTGACAATCTCAAAGCTATCCTGCAGGTACTTATACAGCTCATTCTTGCTGGCAAAGCTTAGGCCATCTTTTGCCCCGGCATTGGAGAGAGCCTTTTCTGCCACGGGCCTTCCCTGCATTTGCAGCGCCGCAAGGAGTCCCTGGGGCTCCTGGTCTTTCCGCTCAGCCTCCTTGCGCTTCTCCGCCAGTTCCTGGGCAAATTGGGCAGGGGATTTTTTCTTTTTCTTTTTGGGCTTACCCAGCATTTCCTCCCACCAGTTTTTCTTCTCGGAACGCTGGAGATATGACTGCTGGCGCTGCCTGCCATCATCGCCCCCGGATATGTCCCAGGCGCGCAAACCGCCTTTATCGTCAATGATAAAGCCATGGGATTTCAGTTTCCTGCCCGGCATAATCCCGCTGTTGACATCCGTATGGGCCACATCATAGATCAGCGCCTCATACTCCATGCGCTTCTCAGGATTTTCCTGCATCTCCTTCAGGATTTTAGACGAAATGGAAAGATTATTGGTGCCCGTACCGGAAAAAGGCCCTGTCCCTACCGTGATATTCAGTCCCGGATATTTTTCCTTCAGCTCCTTCAGTACGCCCTTATCTTCCTTGCCTTCTTCTTTTTCAGCCCGTCTGGCCCTGGCAAACTCATAGGCTACCTCCGACACATAGCTGGCTCCTACTTTTACCGGCATTGTCCTTACCTCCTTGTGCTGACGATTTCCTCTTTGCCTATATATCGTCATTCCCGTGCCCGTCTTAATAGCCGGGGCGCGAACAGCAGGATTTGCGGCGCGAAAGTCCTTGGAAGGGGCATGTTCTTGTGTTATACTGACGAACCATAGAACATGCTATACTCTTTAAAGAAAAAGCCTTCCCTTGAGGAGAGAGTTTTTCGCTAACGGGCATGGCTCGTGGTATTACTTTCTTTGTGTGGACAAAGAAAGTAACCAAAGAAAACCGCCGCCCTTGTTCCCTTCCTTGGAGAACGAGGGCGGCAGCGCCCATCCCTGGGCGCGGGATTACCGATGTAAATTGGCACAATCTGCTGCGTGCCGGTATAAATCAAAGGAGAGCCTTGCCTTGAACAAAAGCAACCTGCGTTACTTTGCCCTGCCCCTTGCCCTTATTGCTCTGCTTATCGTCCTTGACGTTTTCTGCCTGAATCCCCCGCCTCCCCTTTCCGCCGGAAAAATCTGCCCCTTCCAGGCCAGGAGCCTGCAGGGGCAGATTTACGATGAAAAGATTTTCGATGGGCATCTTACCCTTGTCTGCCTTTGGGTCGCCGGGGACACTGCCTCCGCCAAATTTCTGGCAGACCTTTCCGCATGGCAGCAGGAGGAGGACAGTTCTTTGCAACTGGTGGGGCTGGTGGGGGATATCAAGGACGATGCCCCGGCTGCAAGGATTTCCCAGGCCCGGGAGCTCACCCAAAACCTTCCCCCAACCTTTCCCCAGCTTTTGGTAAACGACAGCCTGGCCCCCTTCCTGACCGCCATCAAAACCGCCCCGACCTGTGTCTTTGTAGATGCAGAGGGACAGGTCACGGGACAGCCCGTTGCCGGTTTTGAATTGGAGCTGATAAAAAAAGAAGCCCGCCGCTTGTCTTCGGCAGACCCGTTTCAGGATAAAATGAAAAATTACTTGCAGTCTCAACTGCTGCGCTGATAGAGCATAACAGTCAAACGGAATTTCTGTCTTCCCTCTTTTGTCTCTGTCCCAATATCCACCGTCCCCCGGTACTTCTCCGCGCAGCGGGCTATATTCGCAAGCCCCAGGCCATGGTGCCTGCCGTCCTCCTTGGTGGTTGCGGGCAGGTCTGTGGCTTCCCTGCGCTTTAGCTCCCCGGCAAAGTCATTGACCACCTCCAGGAAATAGAGGTTCCCCCGCATGTAGGAGCGCACCTCTATCTCTCCCCTGGGAACCTGCCCGCAGGCTTCCGTCGCATTTTCCAGGGCATTGTTCAGCATAACGCTGATATCATACACATCAAAGTCCTTGCCCGGAGGATAATGGAAATCTGCCCTGAAGTGAAGTCCCCGCTTCTTGGCCTGCTGCCTTGCCTGGTGGAGAATGATATCCGTAATGGGGTGGCCGGTCTTGTCTGCGAAATCCAGGCCGGCCACTGTCCTTTCCATGCCCGCAAGGTATGGCTCAAGCTCCTCCCTCTCCTGGGGCAGATGCTGCTTCACATAGGCGGTGAGATTACCGATATGCCCCCGCAGGTCATGGCGCAGGCCCCGGATTTCCCCGTAGATATCCTCCAGTTCCCGCACCTGCCTATGCACATCGGCCACGCTTTTTTCCAGAAGCAGCCGCTTCTGCTCCTCCTCCTTGAACTGTACCAGGCCCCGGAAAAGAAACACAGCCGAGACCACAAGCCCCAGGAGCAGCAGGCTCACCATTGGCAGCAGCAGCAGGCTCTCCGGTGCCCTGTCATAGATGAGCATCAGGGCGCTGTTGTCCACGGAGTAGGCCATCACCCGCAGGGTCAAATCAATGGCAAGCACCGCCAGGCAGGGAGTCAGCAGGAAAAGGCTTTCCTGCCCATTTAGCATATAAGGTTTGGGAAAACTCTCCGCAATCAGCCGCAGGTACAGGGCGAAAAGTCCCAGCTGCACCAGGCGGCAGACAAGGAGCACGGTAAAGAGGGTCAGCCTGCTTATTTCCTGCATATTAGCCAGCAGCCAGTCGGCAGAGAGCAGCCCCCTGGCCAGGCCCTCCTCTGCCAGATACTGCCACAGGGGATTCCACCAGTCAAAGAGCACATGGGCCAGGGGGCTGACGGCAAACCTCAGTATGCCCCACCCGGCCCAGAAGCTCAGGAGGACGAAGACCTGACGGGAAAGCTCCCCGGCAAAGCAAAGCCTCTGCAAGGCTCCCATCAGCAAGGCCCCCGCCAGCAGACTCGCCATGCTGCCGTAAATGCTTTGAAGCATCCAGGGCAACTGCTCCAAAAGAAGGCTCACGCCCATCTGCCCTGCCCCATAGGCAAGGAGCCAGACAGATGCCGCCCTGGCCCTGCTATCCCATTTCAGGCTCAAAAAGCTTTCCCCGTAGCAAAAGCCCAGCCAGCCCCCTGCCAGGTATACAAGCAGCTCCAGCAAACGTTCCTCAAACACTGATGCGGCCTCCCTCCCTGGCATAGCGGAGATATGCCTGCACAAAGGCCCCGTAGCGCTTATGGGCCAGCAGCACCGCTTCGCCCCCTGCCACCCGGATTTCCTTCTGGCTGTATGCCGTGATTCTGCCCATATTCACCAAAAAGCAGCGATGGCAGCGGTAAAAGGAGGCCCCCAGCCTTTCCTCAAATTCCTCCATGGTGCCCTGCACCGGGAAAACTCCCTCTGCCGTGTGAAAGATAACATGCTTGTTGCTGCTCTCCACATAGTATATATCCTGCAAAAGCACCTTGCGGCTGCCCTCTCCCCGCAGCTTCACCAGCACGCTTTCCGTTTCCTGCCGCCTCAATAGCTCCGCCTCCCGGCAGGCCCTCTCCAGCACCCGCAGGAATTTCTCCCTGTCCAGGGGCTTCACCAGATAATGGAAAGCCTGCACATCAAAGGCTTCCTCCATGTATTCCCTGTAGCCCGTAACAAAGATGATGATATGGCGCCGCCCCTCAGAGGAACGCAGGCGGCGGGCCAGCTCCATGCCCCCTGCCCCCTTGATATCCAGGAAAAGAATGTCAAATTCGGCACGGGAGCCAAGCAACTCCCCCGCCGAAGCAAAGGCCCGCACCTCCGCCGACCGCCTTTCCTTTTCCACCATTTCCTTTATATATGCACATGTCTCACTGTCGCTGTCGCAGACCGCTATCCTGATTTTCAAAATTCAAATCTCCCTTTGCAAACTATACCAACCTACATTGTAGCCGCAAAGGGAGGAAAGATTCAAGAGTGCGGGAGCCAACGGCTGCTTTTGCGGCGCGAATTGCACCGGCGGGGGAAATACTTTTCATGCCTGGGACGTGCCATGCCCATGAATCCGGCCACAGAAAAAGCCAGGCCTCAGAGGGCCTGGCTCCTGCTACACATCAAAGTATGGAACGATAAATCTCTGCAATTTCTTCCTTGGTCACATCCCTGGGATTGCCGGGTGTGCAGGCATCTGCCAGGGCGGATTCCGCCAGGAAGTCAATATCCTTCTCCTGAACTCCCAGCTCGGAAAGCTTGGTGGGAATGCCCACATCGGCGCTGAGTTTTGCCACTGCGTCGATGGCTGCCTTGCGGTATTCATCCTGGCTCATGGCATCAACGCCCTCCACGCCCATGGCCCTGGCAACTTCCCTGTAGCGCTCGCCGGTGGCAGGTGCATTGAATTTCAGCACCGGTGCCAGGAGGATAGCGCAGGCCGTGCCGTGGGGAATATCATAGACGGCGGAGAGAGGATGGGCCATGGAATGGTCAATGCCCAGTCCCACATTGGAAAAACCCATGCCTGCTATGTACTGGCCCAGAGCCATGTTTTCCCGTCCTTGCTTGTCACCTTTCACCGAATCCCGCAGGGATCTGGAGATAATCTCTATGGCCTTCAGGTGCATCATATCCGTAAGCTCCCAGGCACCCTTGGTGATATAGCCCTCGATGGCATGAACCAGGGCATCCATGCCCGTGGAAGCGCACAGCCTGGGAGGCATGGAGGCGCACATCTCCGAATCCACTATGGCCACCACGGGAATATCATGGGGATCTGCGCAGACGAACTTGCGATGCTTCTCCACATCGGTGATAACGTAATTGATGGTGACTTCCGCCGCTGTGCCGGAAGTGGTGGAAACAGCTATGATGGGCATGGCCTTATGCTTCGTGGGAGAGGCCCCCTCCAGGCTCCTCACATCGGCAAATTCAGGATTGGTCATAATGATGGCAATGGCCTTGCTGGTGTCAATAGCCGAGCCGCCGCCAATGGCCACTATGATGTCCGCGCCGTGCTCCTTGCAGAAGGCGACCCCGTTCTGGACATTCTCAATAGTGGGGTTGGCCTTCACATCATCGTAAATATCAAAGGCTATGCCCGCTCCTTCCAAAAGCTCCGTCACCCTGGTGGCCACCTTGAACTTGATAAGGTCCTTATCAGTCACCACCATGACCTTCTTGCAGCCCCTGCCCTGCACCTCGGGGATAATCTCCTTGATGGCACCGGGCCCAAAATAGGAAGTCTCGTTCAGAATAATTCTGTTTGCCATAGCTGTCGTCCTCCTAAGTGAAATCTGCAACCTGCTCTCCTGATATTATAGCGCTGTTGTTAGAGATTTCGCAAGGTTAAATCATTCCAATTATTCAAATTTTACCGGCCCCAGCGGCCCGCCCTCCATCTGCATTGGGGAAGGCTAAAAAATAGGGCAAATACGGACAGGGAAAATTATTTTCATGTCGAAATGTATACTGTATGTATACACAAGTCACTTGTGCATATGGCAATAGGCGCAGGGAAATCCTTCCGGGAGGTGCAGCATGACAGTCAGGACTAAGCCCATGCCCATTGGCGTGGATGATTTTAAGGAAATCATTGAAAAAGGTTACTGTTTCGTAGACAAGACCAGATTCATACGGGAGCTTCTGGAAAACCGTGGCAAGGTACTCCTTATCACCCGCCCCCGCCGCTTCGGCAAGACTCTGAATCTCTCCATGCTCCGTTATTTCTTCACCCTGAAAAACGCTGAGGAAAATCGGAAGCTGTTTGCGGGGCTGGAAATTGAGCAGACAGACTGCATGGCGCAGCAAGGCTCCCGGCCTGTGGTGTTTCTTACCATCAAGGGAGCACAGTCCCTGGAGTTTACCGGGATGCTGACCAAGCTTTCTGAACTTCTGCGCCAGCTTTACGGGCAGTTTGACTATTTGCAGGAAAGCAGCGCCCTGTCCGGCCAGGACAAGGCGTACTTTGACAGCGTACTGAACGAAACCTGCGGCAAGGATAAGCTTCAGTTTGCCCTTGCCAATCTGGTGCATTGCCTTTGCAAGCATCACAGGAAGAATCCCATACTCCTGCTGGACGAATACGATGCCCCCATTATCGCCGCCTGGGAAAACGGCTATTACAAGGAGTGCATTGACTTTATGCGGGGCTTTCTGGGGGAAGTGCTGAAAACCAATGACGACCTTGATTTCGCCGTGCTTACCGGGGTGACAAGGGTATCGAAAGAAAGTATTTTTAGTGGCTTGAACAATCTCAGCGTGTGCTCTGTCCTCTCTGACCATTTCAGTGATATATTCGGCTTCACCCAGGAGGAAGCCGACCGCTTAATGAAGGAATGCGGCAAGGCAGAGCGGCTGGCAGATCTCAAGAAATGGTATGACGGCTACCGCTTCGGCAGCTATGATATCTACAACCCCTGGTCGGTCATACAATTCATCGACAACGGCTGCAAATTCCGCCCCTACTGGCTCAATACCTCCGGCAACAGCATCCTGAAGGTGCTGCTGGAGCACATTGATGCCCGCAGGAAAAAGGATCTGGAAAATCTTTTGCGTGGCCGTCCCGTCAAAACACCTGTCAGGGAAAATATTGTCTATGCCGATATAGAATCTGACAGCAACACCCTCTTTATGATGCTGCTGACAGCAGGCTACTTAAAGGCGGTGGAAGTCTGGAAAGACCCTCGCGACAGGGACATGGCAAAATTGGAAATTCCCAATAAGGAAATTGCCCAGGCATTTGAAGATGAGATATTCAGAAATATCGCCCCCCGTCAGGGCTATATGCTCCTGCAGGATATGCTGGATGCCATGACAGAGGGTAACGTCCAGGACTTTGCCGAGTACCTAGCGGAGCTTATGACAGATTTTGTCAGCATCCACGACCTTGACCATAGCCCGGAAAGTTTTTATCATGGCCTGCTCCTGGGCTTCTCCATTCTTCTGGAGGGCCAGTACAGGGTAGAGTCCAACAGGGAAAGCGGCTACGGGCGCTTTGATATTGCCTTCTTCCCCAGGCAAGAGGGACAGCCCGGTATTCTGCTGGAAATCAAGGCCGTAAAATCACAGGATGAGCTGGAAAACGCAGCCAGGGCAGCCCTGGGGCAGATTGAGGAAAAAGCTTATTTCACGGAATTGCACCGCCAGGGCGTGACGGAAGTATGGAAATACGGGATAGCCTTTTGCGGGAAGCGGGTCTGGCTGGAACAGGGCTGACACTCCCCTGAAAAGTGCGGAGATGTTTTATACGAGTAATATTGCGAGGTAAGGCTGATGGCACCGGAGGAAAAGGCGCGGCTGGTTATAGACCGAAAGATGGAAGCCGCAGGATGGATCATCCAGGATATGCGGGAGCTGAATCCATTTGCAGGGCCAGGAGTGGCTATAAGAGAGTATCCAACCGATACAGGAGAGGTGGATTATGCCCTTTTCGTGGACGGCAAGCCTGTGGGTGTAATAGAAGCCAAAAGACCGGAAGCAGGAGAAAATATTACCACCGTGGAAAATCAGACTGCGCGGTATGCCAATAGCAAGCTCAAGTATATTCAGTACACATATAAGATTCGCTTTGCCTGCGAGGCAACAGACAAGATCATACGCTTTACGGATTACAAGGACATAAAATACAGGTCAAGGCAGGTATTTGCCTTTCCTCAGCCACAAACCTTGCAGCGCTTAATGGTAATGGCAGATACCATCAGAAACAACCTGAAGAAAATGCCGCCCCTGCTTACACGGGGATTTAGGGACTGCCAGATTGCCGCCTTGCATAATCTGGAAAAATCCTTTGCCGAGAATCGTCCCAGGGCACTTGTGCAGATGGCAACAGGCGCAGGAAAGACCTTCACGGCAATCACTGCCGCATATCGTCTGCTGAAATACGGAAAGTTCAGGCGGATTTTATTCCTGGCAGATACCAGAAGCCTGGCCAATCAGGCGGAAAGCGAATTCCGAAGCTATCATCCTGCGGATGATTCCCGCACCTTCGGAGAGCTCTACGGTGTCCTGCGATTGCGCAGATCTTATATCCCCGATGATGTGGAAGTGTGTATTTCTACGATACAAAGAATGTATTCAATCCTCAAAGGGGAGGAACTGGAGGAAGGGGCAGAAGATATTTCCGTAGGGAAGAACCTGCCGCCGGGCCAGCAGCCCCGGCAGGTTGTCTATAATCTCCTCTATCCGCCGGAGTTTTTTGACTGCATAATCGTGGATGAGTGCCATCGCTCCATCTATAATGTCTGGAGCCAGGTTCTGGAGTATTTTGATGCCTTTCTGGTGGGGCTGACAGCAACGCCGGATAAAAGGACGCTGGCATATTTCAATGAAAATATTGTCAGCGAATACACCAGGGAACAAGCCATCGTAGATGGAGTAAATGTGGGCGAAGATGTATTTATCATTGACACGGAAATCAGCCGGAAAGGCGGAAAGATATTAAAGCAGGCCATCGAGAAACGGAACCGCCTTTCCCGTGAGAAGCGGCTGGAAGTCATGGAAGATGATTATGAGTACGATGCCGGGCAACTGGATAAGGCAGTAGTAAATCCCAGCCAGATTCGTACCGTCATCAGGACATTCAGGGAGGCTTTGAAAACCGTACTATATCCTGAGCGTGACGAAGTACCGAAGACTCTCATTTTTGCCAAGACAGACAGCCACGCTGATGATATTATCAACATTGTGCGTGAGGAATTTGCGGAAGGAAATGATTTCTGCAAGAAAATAACCTGTGGGGCAGACAAGCCGGAAGAAGCTTTGACGGCCTTCCGCAATGAATTTTATCCCCGTATAGCCGTTACTGTCGATATGATTGCCACCGGCACGGATGTGAAGCCCATTGAGTGCCTTATATTCATGCGGGATGTACGCAGCAAGGGATATTTCGAGCAAATGAAGGGACGGGGCACCCGCATTATCAGCAAGGAAGATTTGCAGAAAGTTTCGCCCTCGGCCAAAGATGGCAAAGACCACTTTATCATTATTGATGCAGTGGGTGTCACCAAGTCCCGCAAAACCGATACCCGTCCCCTGGAAAGAAAGCCCTCTGTCAGCCTGAAGCAACTGATGCTGAATGCAGCCTTGGGAGCAAAGGACGAGGACACCCTGACTTCGCTGGCCAACAGGATAATTCGCCTGGGCAATAGAATGGACAAAAAGGAGCATAAGGAGTTCCGCGATGTGATAGGTGCCTCCACCAGCAAGATTGCAGGTGCTTTACTGGATGCCTTCGATGAAGATAAAATTATGGAGGCAGCCAGGGATAAATTTTATGCTGAAACTCCCAGCCCGGAGCAGTTGGCAGAGGTTCAGAAGGAAATGCTGAAAGAGGCAACCAGACCCTTTTACAGTCCGCAGAACCGCGCTCTTATCGAAAAAATCCAGAACAGCCACGACCAGATTATTGACAGCGTCAATATTGACGAGGTGGTATTTGCCGGCTTTGAAAAGAGCCAGCAGGAAAAGGCCGCTGAGGTAATCACATCATTCCGGGAATTTATCAAGGCGAATCGCAACGAACTGATTGCCCTGGGCATTATCTACAGCCGCAGATATAAAGAGCGTCCCATGATGATTGCGAAGCTGAAAGAACTGTATCAGCAGTTGAAGGTAAAGGGTATAGGCGTGCAAACGATATGGGACAGCTATGCAGTGAAAGAGCCGCAAAAAATCCCCCAGGGCACTAAGGCACAGCTTACCGATCTGGTGTCCCTCATCCGCTATGATACCGGCATGATTAAGAAACTGGAACCCTTTGCCGACAGGGTACGTCATAATTTTATGAAGTGGACATTTAAGGAAAATACCGGCAATAAGCATTTTTCGGATGAGCAACTGGAATGGCTGCGCCTGATTCGTGACCATATCATTGCCTCGCTGAGTATTGTACCGGAGGATTTGGAACGCAGCCCCTTTGACAGCCTGGGAGGCTTGGGGCGTTTCTATGTGATATTTGGGGAAGATTATGAGAAGTTATTGCAGGAATTGAATATTAAGTTGGTGGCATAGTGAATTTTAATGAGCTTACGGCAGATAACGGGCTATTTTGTGATGGAGATTGGATTGAGAAGAAAGATCAGGATGAAAGTGGTAATGTTAGGCTTATTCAGTTGGCTGATATAGGAGTAGGCGAGTTTAAGGATAAGTCGAGAAGATACATAACAGAAGAAAAATGTAAAGAGCTAAATTGTACAATGTTAAAAAAAGGTGATCTCCTAATTGCTAGATTGCCTGACCCTTTAGGGCGTGCATGTATATTTCCGTTAGAGGGAAAATATATAACAGCGGTAGACATCAGCATTGTCAGATTTGATGATGCTAATGTTGATAAATATTACCTAATGCACCTTATCAACTCTGTACATTTTCGCAGGAAGATAAAAGAATATGAATCAGGGACGACTAGAAAAAGGATTTCGAGAAAGAATTTAGGGAAGATTGATTTTACATTACCTGATATTCAAGAACAGCAACGTATCGTTTCAGGGATAGAAGAATTATTTTCCAAACTAGATGTGGGAATTAAGGAATTAAAGATAATTCAAGAAAAATTAGATATCTACAAGCAGGCTGTACTAAAAGAGGCATTCAACGAATATACTAAATGGAAGAAAGTTACATTTAGTGATTTGTTGATTGACATGAGAAATGGGTATGGTAAAAAACCTACTGATACTGGTAAAAATAAAATTCTAAAAATCAGTGCAGTAAGAAGTATGAAACTTAATCTTAATGAATGTAGATATAATGAATTTAAGGTTTCTGACACAGAGACTATTAAGAAAAATGATTTGTTATTTACAAGATATAATGGTAGCAGGGAGTTAGTTGGTGTTTGTGCAGTAGTTCCTGAACTGGATGAAGATTATGGTTTCCCTGATAAAATAATAAGATGCAGATTGAAAATGAATAATACAATACATGCGAGGTTTTTGCAATATTACATAAATCAAGGAGAAGCTCGTATGTATATACGAAGTAAAATTAAGACTACGTCTGGGCAAAATGGAATAGCAGGAAGTGACATAAAAAAATTAGTTGTATACTTGCCTTCTTTAGAAATTCAGAAGAAAATAGTTCTGCATCTTGATGATGTGTTATTTAAATGTGATGCTATATGTAACAATATTGCTAGCGTAATTGAGAAAGCTGACGTTATGCGACAAAGCATCTTAAAACAGGCATTTGAAGGGAGGTTATAAATTTTGATAAATTCATCAGCTATCGTAAGCAAAATCTGGGCACTCTGCAATCCTTTGCGTGATGATGGCCTCTCCTATGGCGATTATCTGGAACAACTCACCTACCTAATCTTTCTGAAAATGGCGGATGAGTATTCCAGGCCACCTTACCACAGGGATTTGGGCATCCCCGCTGGCTATACCTGGAATGACTTGCGCCTGGAGTCAGGGGCCGAGCTGGAATACCAGTATAAAAATACCCTGGAAAAATTAGGCAACCAGCCCGGTATCCTCAAGAAAATCTTTCAGGGAGCTGTCAACAAAATCCATAACCCTGCCATTTTCAGCAAGATAGTCAAAACCATAGACGAAGAAAACTGGTCAGCCATGTCCGCTGATGTAAAGGGCGAGATTTACGAGGGGCTGCTCCAGAAAAACGCGGAGGACGTAAAAAGCGGCGCCGGACAGTACTTTACCCCCCGTCCGCTTATCAAAACCATCGTGAAATGCGTCAGGCCGAAACCAATGAAGACCATTGCAGATCCTTGCTGCGGCAGCGGCGGATTTCTACTGGCAGCCAACGAGTTTTTGTCTGACCCGAAAAACTATAACCTTGACCGGGATGAAAAAGAGTTCCTGAAAAATGAAACCTTCTTTGGCAATGAAATAGTAGTCAATACCTTTAAGCTGTGCTTGATGAACCTGTACCTGCATAGTATCGGCGATATTTACAGGAAGAAAGACAGGGAAGGAAACTGGACAGAGCCTAAAGTTCCCATTACAAGAGGCGATGCCCTTTTAGCCGATAATGGCATAAGGGTGGATTACGTCCTCACCAATCCCCCTTTCGGCAAGAAATCCTCCATGACTTTCACCAACGAAAAGGGAGAGCAGGAAGAAGAAGACTTGACCTATAATCGCAGCGATTTTTGGACTACCACCAGCAACAAGCAGTTGAATTTTGTCCAGCATATCAATACCATGCTGAAGGCAGAGGGGGAAGCCGCAGTAGTCCTGCCGGATAATGTGCTTTTTGAAGGCGGGGCGGGGGAAACAGTACGGAAGAAACTTTTAAGCACCTGCGACCTGCACACCATCCTGCGTCTGCCCACAGGGATTTTCTACAGGCCGGGAGTCAAGGCAAATGTACTGTTTTTCACTAAAAAGGCGGCAAGTCCTGACAGGCAGACCAGGAAAATATGGATATATGACTTCAGGACAAATATTCATTTCACCTTAAAGCAGAATCCTATGACAGAGAAAGATTTGGAGGATTTCCTCAGCTGCTATAAGCCGGATTACAGAGCAAGCCGCCGGGAAACCTACTCTGAGGATAACCCGGAGGGGCGCTGGCGTTGCTTTGAGGCAGAGGAGATTTTTGCACGTGATAAGACCAGCCTGGATATATTCTGGATTAAGGATAAATCCTTGACGGATTTGGAGAATCTGCCTCCGGCCCACGAGATTGCAGCTGATATTGTTGAGAGCCTGCAGAACGCTTTGGAGAGCTTCAGGGAACTGGAAGCTTTTGCAATGGTAAGGGAAAAACCTTCCCAGGAGGTGCACCATGACAGCAAAGGCTAAGCCCATGCCCATTGGCGTGGAGGATTTCAAGGAACTCGTTGAAAAAGGTTACTGTTTCGTAGACAAGACAAGGTTCATACGGGAACTGCTGGAAAACCGTGGCAAGGTACTCCTTATCACCCGCCCCCGCCGCTTCGGCAAGACCCTGAATCTCTCCATGCTCCGCTACTTCTTCACCCTGAAAAACGCTGAGGAAAATCGGAAACTGTTTGCAGGGCTGGAAATTGAGCAGACAGACTGCATGGCCCGGCAAGGCTCCCGGCCTGTGGTGTTTCTTACCCTCAAGGGAGTGCAATGTCCCGATTATCCTCTGATGCTGGAACGTCTGCAGGAGCTTTTGCGCACTGTATACGGAAATTTTCGTTATTTGCAGGAAGCTCAGGAACTTCCGGAGGATGATAAGTCCTTTTTCCGGCGCATACTGGACAAAACTGTCAATCATGCCGAAATGCAAACTGCCCTGAAGCAGCTGATACACTGCCTGGCTGTCTGCCACGGCGAGAATCCCATACTCCTGCTGGATGAATATGATGCCCCCATTATCGCCGCCTGGGAAAACGGCTATTACAAGGAGTGCATTGACTTTATGCGGGGCTTTCTGGGGGAAGTGCTGAAAACCAATGACGACCTTGATTTCGCCGTGCTTACCGGGGTGACAAGGGTATCGAAAGAAAGTATTTTTAGTGGCTTGAACAATCTCAGCGTGTGCTCTGTCCTCTCTGACCATTTCAGTGATATATTCGGCTTCACCCAGGAGGAAGCCGACCGCTTAATGAAGGAATGCGGCAAGGCAGAGCGGCTGGCAGATCTCAAGAAATGGTATGACGGCTACCGCTTCGGCAGCTATGATATCTACAACCCCTGGTCGGTCATACAATTCATCGACAACGGCTGCAAATTCCGCCCCTACTGGCTCAATACCTCCGGCAACAGCATCCTGAAGGTGCTGCTGGAGCACATTGATGCCCGCAGGAAAAAGGATCTGGAAAATCTTTTGCGTGGCCGTCCCGTCAAAACACCTGTCAGGGAAAATATTGTCTATGCCGATATAGAATCTGACAGCAACACCCTCTTTATGATGCTGCTGACAGCAGGCTACTTAAAGGCGGTGGAAGTCTGGAAAGACCCTCGCGACAGGGACATGGCAAAATTGGAAATTCCCAATAAGGAAATTGCCCAGGCATTTGAAGATGAGATATTCAGAAATATCGCCCCCCGTCAGGGCTATATGCTCCTGCAGGATATGCTGGATGCCATGACAGAGGGTAACGTCCAGGACTTTGCCGAGTACCTATCGGAGCTTATGACGGATTTTGTCAGCATTCACGACCTTGACCATAGCCCCGAAAGCTTTTACCACGGCCTGCTCCTGGGCTTCTCCATTCTTCTGGAGGGCCAATACAGGGTGGAGTCCAATAGGGAAAGCGGCTACGGGCGCTTCGATATCGCCTTCTTCCCCAGGCAAGAGGGACAGCCCGGTATTCTGCTGGAAATCAAGGCTGTAAAATCCCAGGAGGACTTAGAGGGCGCGGCCAAGGCGGCCCTGGGGCAGATTGAGGAAAAGGCTTATCTTACAGAACTGCACCGCCAGGGCGTGACGGAAGTATGGAAATACGGCATCGCCTTTTGCGGGAAGCGGGTCTGGCTGGAGCAGGGCTGAATGCTTGTCATGCACCACTGTGCCTGCGGTTTGTCGCCTTGCATGGACAGCCAATCCCCACAAATCCGGACTAAGGAGCTGTGCATCAATAATCACTGCATCCTGCTTGTCTGAATCCGCCCTGGCTGCGTTCTCGTCGTTCGGCATAGCCCCACTATGCCTCACTCCTCCGCCTTGCCATGACGAATTCATCCTGCGCATAATGTAGCGATTATTTTCGCACAGCTCCTAAGCTCATTTAGGGCGTGTTGATTGTGTCGTATATATATGGGAGGAAATGATTATGGATCCCATTTGCAAGGCCCTGTGGGGCAGGGAGGAGATGATTAAATCAGGGCTGTCAAAAAAATAGCATGGGGGAGATTTACTTTCATGATAGGATTAGGGACAATCATAAATACAGCCAGCATCTTGCTGGGCGGCATACTAGGGCACTATACGGGAAAATTATTCACAAAGGAACAACAGGAAGCCATCAACCATGTATGCGGTATCTGCGTAATATTCCTTGGCATTGCCGGGGCAATGGAGGGAATGCTGCAAATTGAAAACAATTTGCTCACCAGCGGAAAATCCATGCTTATTGTCCTCTGCCTGGCCTTGGGAACAATAGCAGGCGAGGCGATTGGCATTGAGAAATGGTTTGAGGTTTTTGCCGCCTGGCTGAAAAAAAAGACAGGCAACAGCAAGGACAGCAATTTCATTGCGGCCTTTGTCACCAGCTCACTGACGGTCTGCATCGGTGCTATGGCGATTGTAGGTGCCATACAGGATGGCATCCTGCATAACTACAATATTCTCGCTGTCAAATCTGTCCTGGACTTCATTATAATTGCTGTCATGACCTCCTCCATGGGAAAGGGCTGCGCCTTTTCAGCCATTCCCGTCTTTTTCTTTGAAGGCTCCATAACTTTGCTGGCAAGCCTTATTTCTCCCATAATGACAGCACTTGCAGTCCAATATATATCCCTAATCGGCTCCATTTTGATTTTCTGCGTGGGCCTGAATTTAATGCGGAGCCAGCAGCTAAGGGTTGCAAATATGCTGCCGGCCATTGTCTTTGCCGTTGCAGCAGCGTATTTGCCCTGGGAATTTTAAACAACAACGCCAAAGAGACCTGAGAAGCAGCAGCCGCCGCTTCCAGGTCTCTTTTCTCATGGCCGAAAATCAGGAGCAATCCATCATCCCTGCCTATCCTTTTCTCGTAATATGCACACCGCGGATCGTCTCAGGCAGCAGGGCTGCCGCTTCCTTATCCACGATAACGGCCACATCCCTATGCAGTTGCAGGATGGAAGCTGGCGCCTCCGGCGTCACATCACCGCAGACAGCCTTGTACACCGCCCTGGCCTTGTTCTTGCCACTGGCCAGCAGCACCACATGCTCCGCCATCATAATGGTCTTGATGCCCATGCTGATGGCATAGCGGGGCACCTCGTCTATACTCCCAAAAAAGCGGGAATTGGCCTGAATGGTTTCCTCATCCAGCTCCACCTTGTGGGTGGTGGCGGCAAACTTCACATCCGGCTCATTGAAGCCGATATGGGCATTCTGGCCGATGCCCAGCACCTGCAGGTCAATGCCCCCCTTGCCGGCAATCAGCTTTTCATAGCGCTCTCCCTCGGCTTCCATATCCTCCGCCATGCCATTGGGGATATAGACATTCTCCGGCTTGATATTGATGTGCTTGAAGAAATTTTCCCACATGAAATAGTGATAGCTTTGGGGATTATCCGCCCCCATGCCTATGTACTCATCCAGGTTGAAGGTCGTCACCTCGGAAAAATCCAGCCCCACAGTCCTATGCACCGCCGCCAGGCGCTGGTACATGGAAACCGGGGTGCTGCCCGTAGCCAGTCCCAGCACGCTGGCGGGCTTCAGATAGATCTGCCCCGCCACAATATTGGCAGCCTCCACCCCCATCTGCTCATAAGAATCCACGATAATCACGCGCACAGCCTGTCCCTCCTCAGATATATTCAAGTATGGTTATTATAACGCCATTGTTCCAGCTTTGTCGATAGACAAAGCTTCCTCTCGGCGT
>CAMVGU010000036.1 GCA_947167105.1 uncultured Selenomonas sp.
AAACATAGATTTCACAAGGCTTTACGGGTGCTCAGCACCTGCGAAGTTTGAGTAATGATTCGTTTTATAAGAACAATAAGTCTGTCAACCCGCAGCAGCGCAGATACTACAGCCGGTTCCTGCTGGCAGTCATAGCCTATTATCTCTCGGATATGGCCTGGGCCTGGCTGTATAATATAGGCAATCTGGACTGGCTGTATGTGGATACGGAGATTTATTTCCTCCTGATGGCTCTGGGGGTTGTGCTGTGGTCCCATTATGTGGTGGTGTATCTGGGGATCAAAAATGCCTTCAGCAAGTTTATGACCATTGCGGCTACGGTGCTGTTTGTGATGGTGATAGTGGCCATCCCCTTGAACCGCCTGTGGGGCATTATGTTCTGGTTTGACGGGGAGGGGGTTTATCATGCGGGGACTGCCCGTGATGTCATTTTTATTTACCAGGCGGTATTTTTGCTGATGTCCTCCGTATACACCCTGCTCTTTGCCTCCTATAAGAGCAAGAAACAGCGCCAGCGCAATTATACGGTGGGGCTGGCAGGCATGATTATGCTGGTCTTCGTGGCTGTGCAGGTCTTCTTCCCCACCTATCCCCTCTACGCCATCAGCTATATGATGGGCTGCTGCCTGATACGTACTTTTGTGATCGAGAACGAGCGGGATGAGTACCGGGAGCACCTGGAAATAGCCCTGGAGCGGGAATTGGAGCAGTTCCACGAGCTGAGAAAAGCCTGGAATCTTGCCTATAAGGACGCGCTAACCGGGGTCAAGAGCAAATTGGCCTATGCGGAAAAGCGGGCCCTGGTTGACAGCCAGATTACCAAACGTACCCAGAAGGGGCTGGCCGTGGCCGTCATGGATGTGAACGATTTGAAGGTAATCAATGACACCCTGGGCCATGATGTGGGGGATGAGTACATCAAGACGGGCTGCCGCCTGATCTGCGAAATCTTTAAGAAAAGCCCCGTATACCGGGTGGGGGGCGATGAATTCGTGGCCATTCTGGAAGGGGACGACTATGAAAGGCGGGAAACGCTGCTGGCTACCTTTAACCGGGAGATAGAGAAGAACCGGCAGAATCAGGGCGTAATAATCGCCATCGGCATGAGCGCATACAATCCTAACCAGGATGATTGCTATAAGCAGATTTTTGAGCGTGCGGACACGCTGATGTATCAGCGCAAGAAGGAGCTGAAAGGGCAGGAAGCGGGCTGAATATTTACGTTGCAAAAAAATCCTTGCTCTCCGGTTCTCTTTATGTTATACTCACTGTGTAATCCCGCAAGGGGAGTAGCTGAACTGCCAGACATCGTCAGTACGGAGCATTTGCTCCCGGTGGGGCAGGCTGAGATAGTAAGCGAGACCTTGCTCCGTTCCGGTTTTTCATGCCGGGCGGGGCAAGGTCTTTTTGTTCATTTTGAGAAAGGATTGATCAAATGCTGGAGACTTTATTGGGCGGTATGTTTTCGCCGGAGTGGTTCGCGGCCCTGTCGGGCATCATCCTGCTGGATCTGGTGCTGTCCGGAGATAATGCTATCCTGATTGCCCTGGCCTGCAAGAATCTGCCGGAGCATAACCGGGGGAAAGCCATTTTGATAGGCGGCCTGGGTGCGGTGCTTATCCGCATCATCTGCACCCTCTTTGCCACGGGGCTGCTGTCCCTGCCATATCTGGAGGCCATCGGCGGCGCTTTGCTCCTCTACATCGCGGTAAAGCTCCTGACCGACCATAAGGGCGAGTCCAAGGAGACAGACGCACCAGCTTCCTTCGGGGCGGCTATCCGCACCATCCTGATTGCGGATTTCATCATGAGCATAGATAATGTGCTCTCTCTGGCAGGTGTGGCCAATACGGTGCCGGAGGGCAAGTGGAGCCTGATTATCTGCGGCCTGGTTATCTCGATTCCCATTGTGCTCTTTGGTGCCCAGTTCTTCCTGATGCTGATGAAGAAGATTCCGGCCCTGATTTACGCCGGGGCAGCCCTCTTAGGCTATACGGCTGCGGAGCTGATTTCTGCGGACAAGGGCATTGGCTCCTTTGTGGAGCCTTATGAGCTGGCCATGAAGATCGGCTTTGTGGCAGTGGTGCTGGGCATTGGCTGGTACCTGAACCATAAGCACAGCACCGAGGCCAAGGCAGATACTGCCGCTTGACAGACGAGGCATTTCTTTGTAAAATGTGATTAAGGTTATTGACTTTTTGACTTTTAAAGGAAGTGAGCAGATGAATACTCTCAAGACAGGGGCTTTGATGGCCCTGCTGATGGCCCTTATGGTGGTCATCGGCCAGTTGGTGGGGGGCCGGTCCGGGGCCACGGTGATGCTGGTCATTGCCCTGGCTATGAATTTCGGCACCTATTGGTTTTGTGATACCATGGTGCTGAAATCCTACGGGGCGAAGCCCATTGAGCGCAGCCAGGCGCCGGAGCTTTACAATCTGGTGGAGAAGCTGGCAGCAAATGCAGGGCTGCCCATGCCCAAGGTGGCCATTATCAACTCAGAAATCCCCAATGCCTTTGCCACGGGGCGCAACCCGGACAATGCGGTGGTGGCCGTGACCACGGGCATTATGCGCACCCTTAACTACAATGAGCTGGCGGGTGTCATAGGCCATGAGCTGGCCCATGTGAAGCACAGTGATATTCTGATTTCCACCATTGCCGCCACCATGGCCACCTTCATCAGCTATGTGGCAAGCATGCTCCAGTGGGCAGCCATCTTCGGCCACAGCAGCGATGACGAGGAGGAGGGCGGCGGCATCATCGGCATGCTGGCGGCCGTTATCATCGCGCCTCTGGCAGCATCTATTATCCAGATGGCCATATCCCGTTCCAGGGAGTACAGCGCAGATGAGGAAGGGGGCAGGATCTGCGGCAATCCGAATTTCCTGGCCGATGGCCTGCAAAAAATCGAGTACTACGCCACCCACGCCCGCCCCATGCAGCAGGCCACTCCTGCCACGGCCCATATGTTTATCATCAATCCCCTGGAGGGGTCAAAGAAGTTTTTGGCAAACCTCTTTTCCACCCACCCCGACACGAGTGAGCGCATTGCCCGCCTCCGCTCCCAGGCATCACTGATGCGGGTGTGAAATTAAAGCTGGAAATTTCGGACAGAATGTGCTAACATATAGACATAAAGGGCGCTGCCGATGACGGTCAGCCCCCAGGGAATGACTTATAAGAAAGCCGCCTCTAGCTGGGAAAACTGTCGGCGGCTATTCTTATGCTTTCAAAGCAATGATTAACGCAAGTATCAGCACCATAAAGGTGAGAAAGTCGTATTTGCTCATCTGCATCCCCCCCTTCACGCTTTCGCGCCGGGGGGTAGATTTAACCGCCACCGTATGGCAACGCCAGTTGTAATTATACATTCATAACTGAATGCTGTCCAGGTGGTCTTTACAATGCGGAAGTGAAAATTCTGCTGGAAATTTCGGACAGGATATGTTAGTATATGAAATATAAAGGGCGTTGCCGATGACGGTCAGCCCCCGTTTAAGGAACAACTTGTAAGAAAAGCCGCCTCTAGTTGGGACTCCAGGCGGCTATTCTTATGCTTTCAAAGCAATGATTAACGCAAGTATCAGCACCATAAAGGTGAGAAAGTCGTATTTGCTCATCTGCATCCCCCCCTTCACGCTTTCGCGCCGGGGGTTAGATTTAACCGCCACCGTATGGTAATGGGGTGGTGTTACTTTCTTTGTGTGGACAAAGAAAGTAACCAAAGAAAACCGCCGCCCTTGTTCCCTTCCCTGGAGAACGAGGGCGGCAGCGCCCATCCTTGGGCGCTGGGGGCTAGTTGCCTCCTGGTAAAGCAGGATTGAGGAGGTCTCTTTATGCCAAAGGAAATAGAGCGAAAATTCTTAGTTAAGTCCGGCTGGCAGCCGGAGGGGGCGGGGGATTATATAGCCCAGGGGTATCTGGCCCGCTCAGATAAGGCGGTGGTGCGGGTGCGTATCCGTGAGGGGCAGGCTTTTCTGACGGTGAAAAGCTCCGTTAACGGAGTGACACGGCAGGAGTATGAGTACGAGGTGCCCCTCGGTGATGCGGAGGAGATGCTGCGGCTCTGCGAGGGGCCCTGTATCGAGAAGCACCGCTATTTGCTGCCTGCCGGGGACGGGCGGCACCTTTGGGAGGTGGATGTCTTCCACGGGGCCAATGAGGGGCTGGTTGTGGCGGAGATCGAGCTGGCTTCAGAGGATGAGCCTTTCCCTCGTCCTGAGTGGCTGGGTGAGGAAGTTTCCTCAGATGCCCGCTACTTCAACTGCAATCTGGCGGAGCACCCCTATAGCAAGTGGCAGCGTGGATAATCTGTGCATAAGGGGCCAAATTTATCCACAGCAATAATTTACCGGAGAGGAAATAAACTTATCCACAGCCGAATCTGAAATAAATATGGAAATGGGGACAAAATATGGCGAAAAAGGGCTGATTTTGGCATATATATAGGGTTATCCACGGATTTATCCACTTTATCCACAGCCGGGCCTGTGCAAAACCCTGATTTGTACACAGTCTGCACTCTATATATATAGAAGAAAAGTGCAAAAGCCGGACAAGGGCCAGAGGGATTTATCCACAACTGTGGATTGTTTTGTGGATTAATTGCAGGACTTTTTCTTTTTTAGCAGGATTTCTGCTTTTTCTTAGCGAATTATGGCATATGGTTTTGGTTTTGTTTTTGCATATGGGTTTTGTCCGGTTCCTGCCGGAAAGGGGGATTTTTCATGCTGAATGAAGAAGTTATAGATACATTGGTCCGCTCCGCCATGGATGCCATCAAGAACGCTTATGCGCCCTACGGGGGGGCAAAGATCGGGGCCTGCGTGATGGCGGCGGATGGGACTATCTACACGGGCTGCACCATCGAGAATTCCATCCGCAATCTGTCTGTTTGCGCGGCGGAGGTTGCCATGTACAAGGCAGTGTCCGATGGCAAGCGGGAGTTTGACGCGGTGGCCGTCATAGGCAACAGCGAGCGTCCTTTCGTGCCCAACGGCGCCATTTGCCAGCTCCTGGCTGAGTTCAATGTGCCCATCGTCATTATGGCGGATATGCACGGCAATGCCCAGGAGATCAATCTGTCTGATCTGCTGCCCTATGGGCAGGAGATGCTGACCAACCATATGGAGCACAATGAGGATGAGGGTAATAATAGTGATATTATGATCTGAATCTGTCAGTCCTGTGCGCCCCTGCCTGCCGGTCGGGGCGCATATTTAGTTTATGGGTGCTGCGTATATAGGGGAGATTGATTTGGAAGCATTCCTGGCTTCGTTGGCTGTGGTCTTCCTGGCAGAGATGGGGGACAAGACCCAGCTTGTGGTACTGGCTTTTGCGGCCAAATACCGTTGGCAGACGGTACTGGCGGGCATGACGGCGGGCATTATAGCAGTGCACAGTCTGGCGGTGCTGCTGGGCCGCCTGGCGGGAGGCAGCGTGCCCCCCTGGCTGATGGAGACTCTGGCGGCTGTCCTTTTCCTGGCTTTCGGTATCTGGACGCTGAAGGGAGGCCAGGAGGGGGAGGAGGAGGCAGCCCCCTCCGGCCGCAGTCCCTTTTGGACGGTGGCCCTGGCCTTTTTCGTGGGAGAAATGGGGGATAAGACCCAACTGGCGGCTTTCACCATGGCAGCCAATTTCGACAGCAGCCTTATGGTGCTGTCGGGAGCCGTCCTGGGCATGCTGGCGGCTGACAGCCTGGGGGTGCTGTGCGGGGCGCTGCTGCATAAGCGCCTGCCGGAGCGCAGGCTGCGGCTCCTGTCAGGCAGCTTGTTTATCCTGCTGGGGCTGCTGGGGCTGGGGCAGCTATGGATAGAGGGCTGACCCCCCTTACCCCCACCACCGCCTGCGGCGGTTCCCCGCCCCCAAGGGGGCGGACTTGTAAATTGGCGCAATCTGCTGTGCGCCAATTTAGGGCGTGTTGAAAAACTACACCTGCACGCTACAGCGGCCATTTTTCCGCCTGTCTGCGTCAGCGAAGCCTTGACGTAGCCCTGCCCCCAAGGGGACTAGCTATGCGTCGCTACGACTGCGGCTTCACTTCCTTGCCATACGAAAAACTGTATCGCTGTATCGCACAGTTTCCGTTTATCAACACGCCCTAGGCAGGATTTTTTCTGCCGGGATAGAAAGATTTAAGAAAGAAAAGCCTTCCCCTGGAGGGGAAGGTGTCAGCCGACAGGCTGACGGATGAGGTGGGCACGGGATATGCGAGGGGGCGAGGTCGATGAAACTGCAGTGGGGCAGGGTCTGGCTATGTGCGGCATTATGCCTGGCTATTGCATGTGCCCTGGCGCTGGCGGCGAGCCTGCGGGGAGAGGAAACTGAGGTTTCAAAAAACTTACAGTTAAATCCCCCCAATCCCCCAGCCGTCCTGCACAGGCATGGGGAGAAATCTGGCTTTGCCAGGCATGTGCGGGTGGGGGCCGTGGAGCAGCCCGGCTATATGCAGCCTACCGGCGAAGGCACCATGAGCGGCTTTGATGCGGAATACGTCTACCTGATTGCCAATATAGCCGGCTTCGAGGCGGACTTTATCAGCTATCCTGACTATGGCAAGCTGCTGGAGGCAGTGGAGCGCCATGAGGTGGATATGGCGGTGGGGGTTGCCAGGACGCCGGAGCGTGCCACGCGTTTCCTGTTCACGGAGGAGCCCTTTGCCAAGGGGGAGCTGTCCCTCCGGGTGCGGGCCGCCGATTCCCGCTATGAGTACGGCACCATGAAGAATATGCAGGACATGAGGATCGGTGTGCCCGCCTTCACCTCCATGGCTTACTGGGGACGGAAGTGGGCCGCGGAAAACGGCCTGCAGGAGCCTGTGGAATACCCAAGTTTTGGAAAACTGGAAAAGGCCCTTTACGCCGGCGAGGTGGACGGGGTGATAGTGGGGGATTTCCTGAATTTCCGGGAAACCCGGATTATAGCCCAGTTTGTGACGGACACTTACCACCCCGTTTTCCCCCGGGACGGCCAGGAGCTGAAGCTCCAGGTGGACAGGGCCATGCATCGCATCAATGCCTTCGACCCCCTGCTGGAATCCCGCCTGCGTTTGAAATACAAGGGGGGCAGCAGGCGCCGCCTGAATACCGCCTTTACCCCGGAGGAGCAGAAATACATAGCGGAGCATCCCCGCATCACGGTGGCGGTGCTTGAGGATAACCTGCCCTACTTCAAGCAGGAGCAGGGGCAGGCTATGGGTATCATCCCGGACTTTTTCGCCCAGGTATCAAGGGCCTGCGGCATGGAGTTCGTCTTTCAGACCTACAGAACCTATGAGGAGGAGATACAGGCGGTGCAGGAAGGCCGGGCGGACATTGTGGGCATGGTGCGCATGGATGCCGTGGTGGCCAAGGGCCTGAATCTCATCCTGTCCAGCAGTTACTTCAGCCAGAGCCTGGTTTCCGTCCAACGGGACGGGGAGGGCAATCCCAGGCGTATTGCCCTGGCTGCCTCAGATGAGCCGCCGGTGCGCCAGCTCCTCTCCGGGCGTGGGGAGGAGCATGAATACCTGGCCTGCCGCACCGTCAGGGAGGCTTTCTCCTGCTTCCAGTCCGGCGGGGCCGATGCCTTTGTCTGCGGCATGGAGACGGCGGCCTGGCTGCTGAATCACCACACCTTCTCCAACTATACCATGGTCAATCTCTCCCCCCAGGGCTGGAGCCTGTCCAGCGCCATGCTGCCGGATAATTACCATCTGGCTTCCATCCTCAGCAAGGCTTCCCTCTCCGGGGAGGTGGATATGCAGGGCATTGTCCTGCACAGTGCCGCCTCGGGGACGGATCTGGCCACTTTCCTGCGCCGCCTGCCCCTGCCCGTGCTGCTACTGTCCTTCGGCCTCATCTTCCTGCTGACGGGAACGGCGGTGGGACTGGCCTTCTACTCACGCATGCAGAGGGAAAAGGCCCGGACGGCAGTGGCGGAAGCGGGGCTCAAGGCTGCGGAGCAGGCCAGGGAAGCAGAATCTGCCTTCCTGGCCAATATGAGCCACGACCTGCGCACCCCCCTGAACGGTATCTTAGGTTTTGCAAAACTTGCCCTAAGTGAGCCGGAGGCGGACAAGCGCCTGGAATATCTGCAAAAAATCTCCTACTCAGCGGAGCTGATGCGCTCCCTGGTGAATGATGTGCTGGATATGTCCAAGATAGAGGTGGGCATGATGGAGCTACACCCCCATCCCACCTGCCTGAAAGAGCATTTTGAGCATATATCCGCCGCCCTCTCCTCCCAGGCGGCCCAGAAGGGGCTGCACTTCGAGGCTGTGTGCGCCGAGGAGATAGACTCGGACAAGCTGTGGGTAATGGCTGACCAGACCCGCATGGAGCAGGTGGCCCTGAATCTCCTCTCCAATGCCATCAAGTACACCCCCGAAGGGGGCACCGTGCGCTGGGAGTCCCGCTTTATCGACGGCGACAAGATGCCACCCGGACGCTGCCGCCTGCAGAGCATTGTCAGCGACACGGGGCTGGGCATGAGCGAGGAATTCCAGCAGCGCATGTTTGAGCCTTTCAGCCAGGAGCACCAGCATGGCACGGAGAAAATCCTGGGCACGGGCCTGGGCCTGGCCATAGTGAAGAACATCCTGGATCTGATGGGGGCTTCCATTGAGGTGGAAAGCCAATTGGGGAAGGGCACCACCATCACCCTCACCGTGGATCTGGAGCTGTGCACTCCCCCGGAGGATGCTGCCCCCAAAGCCTCAGACGGAAAGGGACCGACCCTTGCGGGCCTGCGCATCCTGCTCTGCGAGGACAATGAAATCAATGGGGAACTTGCCACCATGCTGCTGGAGCAGATGGGGGCCGCAGAGGTTGTCTGGGCCACCGATGGCAGCAAAGGGCTTGAAATTTTCAAAAACCGGGAACCCGGCAGCTTCGATATCATCCTGATGGATGTCAGGATGCCGGTGATGGACGGCCTCTCCGCCTGCCGCGCCATCCGCGCCCTGGCAGGAGAGGGCCGCCCGGATGCGGGCTGCATACCCATCATTGCAGCCACTGCCGATACCAGCCCGGAGGATGCAGAGCGCTGCCTGGCGGCAGGCATGACCGCCCATATCGCCAAGCCCCTGGAGCCGGAGGAAATGCTGGCATGTATTCTCCGCTGCCATGAAGAACAAAGGCATAAGGAACTAAAAAAATAAAGCCCCGGCCTGAATTTGCCTGGGCGGGTCAAAGGAAAAAAGGCAGGAGACGGAGAATAAGTTAAGTAAGAGAAAGTAGGTAAAGACCACAACAAGGGACTGAAGGAGGTGCAGGCATGGAAGTGACATCGTATTTACTGGAGGAAGAAGAGGAGCTGGAAGCTTGTCTTGCGGCTATCGAACCCGAGGAAATGGAATGCCACGACCTGCTGGTGCAGATTTTCTCGGTTTCCATGAAAAAAAAGGAATTTGTTCACGTAACCGGCCTGATCAAGAAGAAATTTCCCCGTGCGAAGGTCATAGGCGGCAAGGTAGCCGCCTGCATCAGCGGCGGTCGGGGCATGGACAGTGGCATTTCCCTGACCTTTATGAGATTCATGTCCTCAGAGGTTCATCTTTTCGGCTTGAGGCTGGATGATAATGAGCGTGCCATAGGAAAAGATATCTGCATGGACTGGCTGGAGAAGCGCAAGGATCTGGCAGCCCTGGAAGTTCTCACCATCGGCCATATCAACACCCTGAGCAGCCTTTTCTCAGGCAGGATCTGGGTGCCCCTGTTCGGCGGCCTCCTGGGGGACAGCACCGGCGGCAAGGAGGGCTTTATCTACTGCGACGGGGAGATACTGAAACACGGGCTGCTCCTGGTGGCCCTCTGCGGCCGGCACCTCCAGGTGCATGTGGAGCGCAGCTCCGGCTGGCTGCCCCTGGGCCCCCTGATGACCATTACCAAGGTCAACGGGCCCTATATAGTGTCCGAGCTGGACGGACAGCCCTTTGCGGATATGTACAGCCACTATATCGGCGATTTGGAGGGAGAGACCTTCCTGGACAAGTCCCTGCTCTTTCCCATTGTGCTGCATCGGGAAAGCGGCCTCATTGCGCGGCATCCCCTCCTCTGCCACGAGGACGGCTCCGCAGAGTTCGGCGCGGGCTTCCAGGTGGGGGATCTGGTACAGTTCGGCTACGGCAATCCCCAGCATGTCATCCACGATACCCAGGAAATGCAGCAGCGCATGGCAGAGTTCCACCCCCAGGGCCTTTTCCTGGCGGACTGCCTGGCCCGCTGGCTGCTGATGGAAGGCAATGTGGAGAGCGAGCTGAAAAACTGCCGCCTGATAGCCCCCTCCTTCGGCTTCTACGGCTACGGGGAGCTGGTACACGGGCGCAGCAGCATGATGCTGCACAACATGACCCTGGTACTGGCCGGAATCAAGGAAACGGATACGGAGGAGCTGCACCTGCGGGCCCAGTTCATGCCGGATCACATCCCCCTCACCCGCCAGCAGCAGTACCTCTCCCATCTGGTGCACTTCGTGCAGCAGACCACCTCGGAGCTGGAAGCCCTGAACGGCCTGCTGGGGCGCAAGGCTCAGACCGATGACCTGACGGGCCTCTACAACAAGGGCCAGATCGAAAGTATCCTCCAGGAAGCCATCAAGCAGGAAGCCAAGAACCCCAGGGGCGTCTGCCTGATGATGATAGATGCGGACAACTTCAAGCATATCAACGACCACTTCGGCCACGACACCGGGGATGTGGCCCTGAAGACCATCGCCCAGGTGCTGACAGAGCATGTGCGCAACTCAGATGCCGTGGGCCGCTGGGGTGGGGACGAGTTCTGGGTCATCCTGCGGGAGACGGACGGGGAAGGTGCCTCCCAGGTGGCCGCCCGCATCAAGGAGAGCCTGGCCCAGTACCACCTGCCGGACGGCTCCAATTACAGCCTCTCCATAGGCATTACCGCCGCCATCAAGGGAGACACCCAGGAAACCTTCTTCCACCGGGCCGACCAGGCACTCTACCAGGCCAAGGCAACACCGGGGAAGAATGCCACCGTGGTTATCTGAAACCGAACAGGCATAGGCTCTCAATCTCCTGTGCCTGTCTTTTTTTTCTCGCAATACTGTACATATGTTCTATTTTATGCTATAATCCTCTCTGTGCCGAATACTTCCGGTTTTCTGAAAACCTTGTGGTAAGGCTCGCCCTACGGAGCCGGAAGCATGGCAACACGCCTAAACGGAGGTTTTAGCATGCTACAGAAAAATCCCATCAGATGCCCTCTTTGCCGCCAGCGCCTGCTGGACGCCAGCAGCCCGGCGGCGCGCTCTACGGTGGCTCGTCCCAGGAGCCTGGGCGCCAGGGCGGATTTTGAAATAAAATGCCCTAAATGCGGACATATCATCAGCCTGTTCTGCAAGCTGACGGAATAAAGAGAGCACAACAGCATAAGGAACAGTACAGAGCTTGATGCCTTTGAGGACATATGAGCCTGACAGGCAGCTTCCCCTTGGGGGAGGCTGCCTGCCGGGCTCTTTTTTTATGGCCCGGGGGCGCTTCCCTCTGGCCGGTTCCCTCGGGAGAGGGAGCCGATATGGAGAGAATCAGGATTTACACGGGCGGCAATTTGCACGAAGCAGGAAAAACACAGTTGCAGCGCTGGCGTCGCAAGCAGGGCTGCAAATTCTACTACATCAGGGAAATGCGGGTCTATGTGCCGGTTTCGGAAAACTTTAAACGCCAATTTCTCAGGGAGGAATGGCGGCTGGCCAAGCGGGAGCAGCGCAGGCGGGACTTCCCCTGCCCTCCGGCAGAGCTCCTGGACTGGCAAGGGGAAAGGGAGGAAGGAGCCCCAGACCCGGCAGAGCTGTTGACAAGGCGGGAGGAAAGCCTGGAACTAATCAGGGCCATCAAAGCCCTGCCCCAGGCAGACAGGGAATTTCTCGCCCTGTGGCTGAAAGGAATAAGCGAGCGCACCCTGGCAGCACGGCTGGGCTGCTCCAAGACGGCAGTGCATAAGCGGAAAATGAGGATTCGGAAGACGCTGGGGCGGGGGCGCTGTATGCAATAAAGTTTTTCTTGTCTGTGGTATATCCCCAGGGAAATCTCCAGGAAAACCCTTTTTTTCGTGCAAAACTCTACCCCTGATTTGCCCGGAAGCCCTGTGATTTGCTATACTTAGGGAAGGCAGGGGGGATTAGCATGCGTCTGGAAGAAATCATCAACGCACACAGGCACAGCCTGAACGATACGGATATGGTGATCTATAAGTACATCGTCCAGCACCGGGCCGAGGCCCGTCATATCTCCATTCACGAACTGGCCAGGCACTGCGCCGTGTCTTCCGCCACGGTGGTGCGCTTTGCCCAGAAGCTGGGCTTTGACGGCTTCGGGGATTTGAAGGCGGTGCTGAAGCTGGAGGATGAGGCGGAAGGCTCTTACAGTGATGATGTGCTGGAGGATTTGCAGGATTTCTACGTCAGGACGGCGGGGAAGGTCTTTAACCGGAATTTTGACAGCGCCAGCCGCCTGATTCACGAGGCCAACAGGGTCTTTATCTTTGCCTCCGGCTATGTCCAGAGCAACGTGGCCCAGGAGCTGAAGCGGCTGTTCTTCTATGACAATGTGCTGATTTTTGAAATCAGCGGGCGGGAGGAGTTTGCCTCCATCGCCCGCACCCTAACGGTAGATGACCTCTTTATCTTCGTCTCCCTGTCGGGGGAGACTTCCCTGGTGGTGGACTTTGCCAGGCAGCTCCAGCTCCTGGACGTGCCCTTTATCTCCATCACCAGGCTCCACGACAACACCCTGGCCAGCCTGTCCACGGTGAACCTCTACGTCTCCCCCGCCCGCTTCCAGCTCTACGACACAGAGGACGAGCACACGGCCTTCCAGTCCATGCTGCCCTACTTTATGCTGGTGGAAGTGTGGTATGTGAAGTACCGCATGTATTTGCAGAGGAAGGGGCGGCAGGAAGAAAGCACATGATACTCGTATTCATGGCTTGTTGTTTGCTTTAGTCCTCGAATACTTCCTTTACGTCTATGACCAGATCCTCATACAGGCTGAGCTTCAGGGGGAGCAGCGCTTCCTCTTTTTCCTCCTCGTTCAGGCCCTCCCATTCTGTTTCGGTATAAGGATGATGGGAGCCGGTCATGATATATCTGCCCTCTTGCAGGACATAGACATCAACGGTTTTCGACTTGGGATCAACAATCCAGTATTCCTTTACGCCAAATTTTGCGTATGCGTCCCGCTTGCTGCTCAGATCCCGCTTGCGGGTGGAGAGGGAGAGGATCTCCACCACGAAATCCGGCGCCCCTTCCACATAATTCTCCTTGATCTTATTCCGGTCGCAGACCACAAACAAATCGGGGATGAAGTGATTTTTTTCATCGAATACGACCTTGGTTTCATAAAACACTTTGCAGCGCTTCTTGTGCAGGTAGTTGCTGATGATGCGATAAAGATTTCCGCCGATGCTGTTATGCCCTGTTCCTGCCGGTGCCAGCATGTAGGCCGCGCCGTCAATGTACTCGACCTTGCGCTTGTCTTCCTTGCAGACTTCCTGCTCCAACATAGGGACTCCTCCTTCATTGCATATCCAATTCATATGTATAAGGTCATTGTTCCAGATTTGCCGTAGGCAAATCCTCCTCATAGCCATTCTAAAAAAATCCTCCTGATTCCTGCAAAAAGGCAAAAAAAGTTATGCGGCACTTCATCGTGCAACGATTAAAGAAATCTATGACTTTTCGCTTCTACGAGAAAGCAAAAGACCCATGTAACAAAGTACATAAAATGTAACAAAATACAGATGCCGTCTGGTGTGCCAGAAAGGCGCGAGGCTATTGTGCTCGCGTCTTTTTTGCGTTATTCTCTACTCAGCAAAGCAATACTGAATCTGATGAACTGGGAGGTATTACAATGACCATCAGTAAGGAAAATCTGATGCAGGGAATGCAACGCTTTGGCGGCGCCATGTATACGCCGGTCATCTTCTTTGCATTCTTCGGTCTGGCGGTGGCTGTGTCCATTATCTGCAAGAATGAGGGGATATTGGGCAGCATCGCCGCTCAGGGAACTTTATGGTATGATTTTTGGTTTGTAGTGGAGCAGGGAGCCTGGACGGTGTTCAGCCAGATGCCCATTCTCTTTGCCATAGCGGTGCCCATCGGCTTTGCCAAAAAGGAACCGGCCCGCTGTGCCATGGAGGGCTTCGTTATCTACATGCTCTTCAACTACTTCATCGCAGGGCTATTAACCCTCCACGGCTCCTACTTCGGCGTGGATTACAGCCAGGCGGCGGGGGCAGGCACGGGGCTTGCCATGATTGCCAATATCAAGACTTTGGATATGGGCATGCTGGGAGCCATCCTCATCGCCTGCGTGACGGCTTATCTGCACAATCGCTTCTATGATACGAATATCCCCGACTGGCTGGGCATTTTCAGGGGGCCTGCCTTCGTGGTGGCTGTGGGCTTTGCGGTGATGATTCCCCTGGCTTTCGTCTTCTGTCTGGTGTGGCCTGCTGTGCAGCACGCCATCATGCAGTTCCAGGACTTCCTCAAGACCAGTGGATTGGTCGGTGTCTGGGCTTATACTTTCTCGGAAAGAATTCTCCTGCCTGCGGGGCTGCATCATTTCATCTATCTGCCCTTTATCTTCGGCCCGGCGGTCTGCGACGGGGGCATTCAGGCTTACTGGCTCCAGCATTTGAATGATTTTGCGGTCAGCGGCAAGTCCCTGGCTGAGCTGTTCCCGGAAGGGGGCTTTGCCCTACACGGCAGCTCCAAGATTTTCGGCCTGCCCGGTGCGGCCCTGGCTATCTACATGTGCGCAAGGCCGGAGAAAAGGAAGAAGACGGCGGCGCTCCTGATTCCCGCTACTCTTACCGCCATGCTCTGCGGCATTACGGAGCCTCTGGAATTCACCTTCCTCTTTGTGGCACCGCTCCTTTACCTGGTGCATGCCCTGCTCTCCGCTTGCCTGTCCACGACGCTTTTCGCCCTGGGCCTGGCGGGCAACTTCGGCGGCGGCCTGATCGATGCCTTTGTGCAGAACTGGATTCCCCTCTTTAGTTTCCATTCCGGCACTTACCTCATGCAGATTCTGGTGGGCCTGTGCTTTACGGCCATTTACTTCCTGGTCTTCCGCGCCCTGATTTTGAAGTTTGACTATGCGACTCCCGGCCGCACGGCTGATGATGTGGAGGATAAGCTGTTCTCCAAGGCAGAGTACAAGGCCAAGAAGGAAATGGAGGATATGGGCCTGGCGGATAACGCCCTGGCCATCAGGGCCAAGGTTTTCCTGGATTCTTTGGGGGGCCCGGACAATATCAAGGAAGTAACCAACTGCGCCACCCGCCTCAGGGTAACGGTGGCAGATCCTGACAAGGTGGCCCCGGTAGGCAAGTTCACCAAGGCCGGTGCCTTCGGCCTGGTGAAGAACGGCAAGGCCGTCCAGGTGATTGTGGGCCTTTCCGTGCCCCAGGTGCGCAGCTACTTTGACGCCCTGCTGAAGGGTGAGAAAATCGAGGGCGCGGCAGTGCAGGCTTCTGCCCCCAAGGGAGCAGCAATGGACAGCAGCCTGGCCATGAAGCTAAGGGCCTGCGTGTCGGGACAGCTCATTGATATGAGCGAGGTCAAGGACGATATGTTCTCCCAGAAGATGATGGGGGACGGCATTGCCATTGAGCCCAGCGGCGATACGGTGGTGGCTCCTGCGGACGGGGAAGTGACCATGATTATGGAGGAGAGCCTTCATGCCATCGGCCTGCGCTTCCTGAACGGGGCGGAAGTCCTTATCCACATCGGCATTGACACGGTGAAACTGAATGGCAAAGGCTTTACCGCACTGGTGAAGCAGGGTGACAAGGTGAAGGCCGGTACCCCCCTGATTCGCTTCGACCAGGCGGTGATTAAAGAGGCGGGCTACCAGACCACGGTTATCATGGCTGTTACCAACAGCGCGGACTATCCCCAGCTGCAAAAGGCAGAGGATGGGCCTGTAACCGTCAACGAGACCCCTGTGCTGGTATTTTAACGGAGTATGAACATGCAGGACTTAAAATGGTGGCAGAAAACCACCGTCTATCAAATCTATCCCAAGAGCTTCCTTGACACCACGGGGAGCGGCACGGGAGACCTCAAGGGCGTTGCCGCAAAGCTGGACTATCTGAAAACCCTGGGGGTGGGGGCCATTTGGCTGACCCCGGTGTACCCCTCCCCCATGGTGGATAACGGCTATGATATTGCGGATTTTACCGCCATCGACCCCTCCTACGGCAGCATGGAGGATATGGAGCATCTGATTGCCGAAGGCAGGGAGCGGGGCATCCGTATCGTGATGGACCTGGTCTATAACCACTCCTCCGATAAACACCCCTGGTTTATTGACTCGGCAAGCTCCAGAGAAAGCGAGCACGCCGACTGGTATATCTGGCGTGACCCCAAGCCCGACGGCTCGGCACCCACCAACTGGCGCTCCATCTTCGGGGGCAGCGCCTGGACCTGGTGCGAGGCGAGGCAGCAGTATTATCTCCACACCTTTGCCCCGGCCCAGCCGGATCTGAACTGGGAAAATCCCGCCGTGAGGCAGGCCCTCTACGAGGCAGCCAACTTCTGGCTGGACAAGGGGGTGGGTGGCTTCCGCATTGATGCCATTGTCTACATCAAGAAGCCGGGGGAATTTGCCGACGGGGAGCCGGACAGCGACGACGGGCTGGTGAATATCCACAGCATGATAGCCAATACTCCCGGCATCCTGGACTTTCTCTATGAATTCAAGGAAAAGGTCTTTGCGGGCCACGATATTTTCACCGTGGCGGAGGCCAACGGCGTCAGCCCGGAGGAACTGGATAAATGGGTGGGGGAGAAGGGCGCCTTCGATATGCTCTTTGAATTCTCCCATACGAATCTGGAATTTCCCACGGGAGAAATCTGGTGCCAGGCCAAAGGCTACCGGCCGGAGCTTATCCTTAAGCTAAAGCAGGTGCTGACAGAGAGCCAGCAAGCCACGGCTGAAAACGGCTGGTACCCCGTGTTTTTCGAAAACCACGACCAGATGCGCTGCGTGGAGCATTATTTCCCGACAGAGGCGGACAAGGAGCGGGCGGCCAAGGCCATGGCTGTGCTGCTTATGACCCTGCGGGGCACCCCCTTTATCTACGAGGGCCAGGAGCTGGGACTGGGGAATGTGGCCTGGGACAACATCGAAGCCTACAACGATATATCCACCCAGGGCCAGTATAAACTGGCCTTGGAGGAGGGCAAAAGCCCGGCAGAAGCCCTGAGGATTGTGCAGCGCTACAGCCGGGACAACGCCCGGACGCCCATGCAGTGGAGCGAGGAGAAACATGCAGGCTTTACCCAAGGCACACCCTGGCTGCCCGTCCATGAGAACTTCTCCCGCCAGTGCGTGACCGCGGAGGCCAGGGACGTGGATTCCGTCCTGAGCTTCTACCGCCACTTGGCAGAGCTGCGCCGCTCCGGCGAGGCTGCCGAGGTGCTGCAGCAGGGAGATTACACGGAGCTTTTGCCAGATGACCCTGCCATTATGGCCTTCAGGCGGCGGCTGGGTGGGCGCTCGGTCTACACCCTGGTGAATTTCAGCGGGGAAGCGAGGAGCTACGAACTGCCGGAAATGGCAGGGGCGGAATTGCTGCTCTCCAGCGTGCCAGGCAGCACCTTGGGGAGCTTGCGGGCCTACGAGGCAGTGATTTATACTCATTGACGAAAAAGCCTTCCCCTCTGGGGAAGGGTAGAAACATGCCGGTGGCATGTTTCTGGCGTAAGCGGTGGATGAGGTTCGCTAACGGGCATGGCTAGTGGTGTTACTTTCTTTGTGTTGACAAAGAAAGTAACCAAAGAAAACAGCACCACTTGTTCCCATCCCTGGGAACGAGTGGCGCGGCGCCCATCCCTGGGCGCGGAGTTTGAGTGATCTTTCTATTATTTGTTGACGAAAAAGCCTTCCCCTTTGGGGAAGGGTAGAAACATGCCGGTGGCATGTTTCTGGCGTAAGCGGTGGATGAGGTCCTCTGGCAAGAGAAATACTTTTGCGAGTATATCAAGAAAACAGGTGAATTAGATGAAAATAGGTGCAAGCGACTACGACGGAACCTTGTTCCGCCAGCAGAAGATTGCCCAGGAAGATGTGGAAGGGGTCAGGAGATGGCGGGCGGCGGGCAATAAGTTCGGCGTGGTCAGCGGCCGAGACTACGGCATGCTGATGCCCCAACTGAAATTCTACGGCGTCGAATCAGACTATGCCGTGTGCAATAACGGCGCCATCATCTTCCGGGCAGACGGCACTCCCCTTTGGCAGGGGGAAATTTCCCTGGAAATCCTGACACAAATCGTCCGGGAAGAAGCCGTGGGCCGTTCCTTCCACTTTGCCTTTTCCGCAGAGGACAAGACCTACCTCTACCACGAGGGAGAAGGCTCCTGGATAGTGCGGGAGGCCAGGGACTGGAATTTCCCCATTGTCAGGATAGAGGAAAAGGACATCCTCTCCCTGCCCCAGATACACCAGTTCTGCCTGGGCTACCCTAAGCCCGAGGCAGCAAACGAGACCAGCGCCCTGGTCAATGAAAAATACGGCGCCTACGTCAAGGCTTACCCCAACGGCTGCAGCGTGGACATAGTGCCAGCCGGAGTCAGCAAAAGCCAGGGCATCACCAGGCTCCAGGAACTGATGGGCTGGCAGGAGGCAAAAGTCTACGCCATCGGCGACGAAAGCAATGACCTGCCCATGCTGGAAAAATTCAAGGGCTTCACGGTTGACACCGCCAGAGCTGCCATACAAGCCAGGGCAAAAGCAGTCTACGCAAGCGTGGGGGCAATGCTGACGGATAATCTGTAAAATGTATTTTTTACCAAAAAAGTATTGACACTCAGGTTAAAACCGTGTATTATATCTTTTGTGTTCAGCACATGGGGTTATAGCTCAGTTGGTTAGAGCGCCACGTTGACATCGTGGAGGTCAGAGATTCGAGTTCTCTTAGCCCCACCATTGCTCGCCTAGCTCAGTTGGCTAGAGCATCTCCGTCACATGGAGGGGGTCGGGGGTTCGAATCCCTCGGCGAGCACCATAGGAAAAATGTTAAAGAATCGAGAAGTGTTGACTTCTTGGTTCTTTTTTTGTTGTGCCGAGCAGGGGATCAAGAAATTCTTGAAATTTTCAAGAATTTCTTGAATTATTGTCTTAAATAAGGCATAATAAATATACTGTGGTTAGGGCGTGTTGATAAATTCACTCAGCCCATCTTCAGGGGGCTTGACTGCCCCTGCTGCGTTGACAGATCCTCAGCATAGCACCACTGTGCCTGTGGCTTGTCGCCTTGCATGGACAGCCAATCCCCACAAAAGAGGCAGGCAAGACCATACCTGATATTACAACCGTTGGCCTTCTGAAGTAAGGAGGCATTGTGGAGAAACGGATTTGTTGGTATAACCTTTAGCCAAGATTTGAAGTAGAGTATACTGTGAAAGCAGGTAATAGAAAATATGACTGAGCAAGAAATTCTTCAAGGCGAGGCGAATGATATCGAGTATAAGGAACAGGTACCTGCCAATAGCCGCAGCTATACGCGCACAGTGGCGGCATTCGCCAATGGTGCGGGAGGTCGCATCATATTTGGCGTCCATAATGATGATTGGCAGGTAGTTGGTATCCCCCATGAGCAATTGTTCACAGATGAGGACAGAATTACCAATGCCATCTATGACACTGTAGAGCCTACGCCGGATTTCGATGTCAGCTATCAGAGCATAGAGGGAAAGGATATTATCGTTGTGCGGGTTTATCCGGGGCGTCGCCGTCCCTACTATCTGAAACCTGAGGGCAAGGATAGCGGCACATACCTCCGTGTAGCCGGGACAACTCGTCATGCTGGCGAGGATTTGGTACGTGATTTGGAGTTCCAGGGAGCCAGGCGCAGTTTCGATGATGTACCAGTCATTGCTGAGGAAGTTACGGAGGCAGAGATAGGGAAACTTTGCGAGGATATGTACCAGTACGCACTGGCCCATGCCAGAAACGAGGTTGAGCGAGGCCAGATAAAGCCCGTGGAAAAGAAGCATTTGCTCGCTTGGCATCTGCTGGCAGAAAGAGGAGGAAAAATACTGCCGACTAACGGCTTCCGTCTGCTCACAGATAATCCGTATTTTCAATCTGCAGTGCAGTGTGCTGTCTTCAAGGGCACGACCAGGGCCGTCTTCGTCGATAAACAGGAATACGCAGGCCCTATTTATAAGCAAGTGGACGAGGCGTACAACTTCGTGCTGCGCAATATCCGTGTCGGAATGGAGATCGTCGGCGTCACCGGCCAGCCGGTCTATGAATTGCCCATCGGCAGTATTCGCGAACTCATTGCCAACGCTGTGGTTCACAGAGCTTATCATATCGGGGAAAAGATACAGGTATTCCTTTATGATGACAGGCTGGAAGTCACTTCACCTGGCATGCTGGTGGGCGGTGCGAGCCTGTCAGATGTCAGGATGGGACGTAGCAAGTTCCGTAACCAGGGGCTGGCCAAGGCTTTCGCCTATCTGCGTATCATAGAGAATTTTGGCAGCGGCATTCCGAGACTATATGAAGAATGTCGGGCACAGGGGCTACCAGAGCCGAAAATGCAGGAGCTCTATGGAGCGTTCCGTGTTGAGGTTTATCGAAACCAGAATGATTTAATGAGTGCCATAGAGTGCCAGGTCCCTCTAGTTGGCACACCTGGCACTCAGACTGGCACACCTGGCACCCAGGAGCCAAATGAACGAGGCAAGGATGAGTCCCTGAAAAAACTGCGGGCATTATTGCGCCAGAATCCACAAATGAAGCGGAAGGAATTGGCGAAGGAATTGGGAGTAGGCCTACGTACAGTGGCCAGATACCTGAGCGAGATGCCAGATGTGCGCTATGTAGGACGCGGCTCTTTGGGACATTGGGAAGTAATTGACAAAGACAGCTCGGAAGATTAAATATAAATCATAGGTGAACAGATGGGGGTTGTGAATAACAGAGAAACAGGAAAGGCTATCCCTGATATTACAACCTGCGGTCTTCGATAGTAAGGATGCATTATGAAAAAACGAATCTATGCTGATAATGCGGCGACAACCAAACTGGATACAGATGCATTTGAGGCAATGAAGCCGTTTCTTACAGAAGAGTATGGCAATGCTTCTCAACCATATTCCTTTGCAAGGGCGGCAAAGAAAGCAATCTCTGAGGCCCGCGGAATTATTGCGGCATGCATCGGCGCGGAACCAGAGGAGATCTATTTTACATCAGGTGGTACGGAAAGTGACAATTGGGCAATTAAAGGCTCTGCTTTTTCTAATGAATCAAAGCTGGCAATTATCACTTCTCAAATTGAGCACCATGCTGTACTTAACGCCTGTGCGGCGATTGAGCGGCTTGGATATCCTGTAGATTATCTTCCGGTGTCGGATGAAGGCATTGTGCAACCTGAGCTGTTGAACCGATATATTAATGACAGGACAGGACTTGTCTCTGTTATGCTATACTCTGATTGTCCATCTTTGGACACCTCCTGGTGAATGATATGGCCGCGAAACCAATATCATTGTGACACAGGAGGTTTTGAATTTTCTGGCACTATGGGCAACGCCTCAGCTTATTCCATTCTCCCCATCACAGATGGGGGATTAAAAGACCTTTTCATTTATCGTAGAATCTCGTGTTTAGTCGGACAAGACAGTACCCCGCCGTCACATGGAGGGAGTCGGTGGTTCGAATCCCTCGGCGAGCACCATATGAAAATGCAGAAGAATCAAGGAGTTCTGCGCTCTTTGTTTCTCTTTTTGTGGTGTAAGGCATTATGTTCAAGCTGCTGGAGTCCATGCAACGCCTATTGCAGACGGCCTGAGGATTTTATCCCTTGAGATATACGGTTTTCAAGGAGCCGTTAGTATTTTCTATGTGGGAAGTTTGAGTGAATAATAAACATACAGTAGAAAAAGAAAGGAGTGCCCTGTATGCCCTATGCCTATTATCCATCTGCCCTTGGCCTGCTGAAAATAGGCACTGCAGGGGACAAGGTGTTCCGGATCAGCTTTGCCTCGGAACAGGACAGCCCTTCACTGCCGACTGCCACCAGTGAAAGGGCCTACGCCCAGTTGCAGGAATACTTTGCAGGCAGGCGCACTGCTTTCGACCTGCCCGCCATCTGGCAGGGTACCCCCTTTCAAATAGCAGTCTGGCAAGCAATCTGCCGCATACCCTATGGCAAGACCGGCACCTACCGGGAACTGGCTGCAGCCGTAGATAGACCCGGCGCCCTGCGTGCCGTAGGCCAGGCAGCAGGGAAAAATCCCCTGGCCATCTTTATACCCTGCCATAGGGTTATCAGGAGCGATGGCTCCCTGGGGGGCTATGCCTTTGGGATAGAGAGGAAAAGGGCCCTGCTTCGGCTGGAGCATGGACAGCCAATCCTCACAAATCTGGACTAGGGCGTGTTGATAAACGGAAACTGTGCGATACAGCGAGACAGTTTTTCGTATGGCAAGGAAGTGAAGCCGCAGTCGTAGCAGGGCTACGTCAAGGTTTCACTGACGCAGACAGGCGGAAAAATGGCCGCTGTAGCGTGCAGGTGGAGTTTTTCAACACGCCCTAAGCTTATTGCGATGGATTTTTCTGTCCCTATAGAGTACGGCTGCCGTTGTCTATTCACAATTCAAAAAGGCTGTGCCACCTCCCCGGAAGGTGTATCACAGCCTTTTGATGTCAATGAGTATCAGTGGGAAAGCAATTTCAGCCCGGCTATGCCGGAGGCAATCAGCCCTACGCAGACCCATTGCCCCGGACTGCCGATTTCATGGAATACGAAGGCGCTGAAAATAAATGTGCCCATAATCCCCAGTCCCGTCCAGATGGCATAGGCCACGCCTATGGGCAGATCCCGCAGGGCCAGGCCCAGGAAGAATAAACTGGCTGCCATACCCACGATGGTTATAATTGAAGGCAGCTGCACGGAAAAGCCATGGGACATTTTCAGGGCCACGGCCCAGGTCACTTCAAAAGTTCCCGCAATCAACAGATATATCCACTGCATGAAAATCCTCCCTCGTTACAGCCTCATATTCCCGGCAAAAGACTTCTCCCAAGGCACCTACGACCTTGTAAAAGGGCAGGGCCGATTTTTCCCCGCAGGCTGCAAAGAAGGCGCTGCCCCAGTGGGCAAGATGGATTTTGCGGAAGCTCACGGCTCTTTTTTGCCAGGGCACAGCATCTGCCCCTTCCTTTTTCTGCCTTTGCTATCTGATAAAGCAGGCAGGCTGCAAATTCCAGCTCGCAGCTGATATGATCAGCCGATTCATGGCCGCCTGTGGGACAAAAGCCCGCTTCCCGGTAAGCTTCCCTTGCAGACAGGGCCGCAGGATTTATATGCAGCAAGGGCGCCTCCTTGCCGTCGCCGTGCAGGAACAGGTATTCATGGCAGCGGAGCGCCGGATTTTCTGGGTGGGTGAACAGCCTGGTGTACTCCTGCCGCAGCTCGTGAAGGAGCTGCCGCCCGCCTGCTCCCCTGTACTCTGCCAGGGGGGCAAGTGAGGATTGGTCTGCCTCCAGCTCCCCTGCAATAGCCTGTAGGTCCTCCTGCAGGGCGCCGCCTGACAGCCCTTCCGTAAGCTTTAAGGTCGGCAGCCGGAAAAACATGGCCAGCAGCCGCCCCAGATCCGCCAGGGCCGTCTGCCGGGAGAACAGCTCATTTTCTGCCTTTTCCCTCATTTCCCTGCTCCTGTCGTCACAAAGAACATTTTAAACCTGAGCATTGCCCCTGCCACCAGCAGGCAGGCGGCGGCCGTGATGCCTATGGCAGTGCCCCACTCCACCGGGGCGGGGATATAGGCAGCCAGGGCGGGGGGATTGTATGCCGAGGGGCCAGCGTAGGGCAGCAGGGGATTTAATTGCTCCGCCTGCAGAAGATTCCACTTGACCAGCAGCACCGCCACAAGGGCCAGCCAGCTTCCCGCCTGCAGCCGCAGGCGCAGCAGTGCCGCCATGGCTGTCACGATGAAGATAATCTGCAGCCAGTAAAGGGGTGCTCCCTTCCCATCAAGCTGCCAGTGTACTGCGGCAGCTTCTTCGCCGTAGGGCGCATACAGGCCCATGGCTGCCTCAGCCCCCAGATACAGAAGCTCCAGTCCCAGAAGCACCGCCATGGACACCCCCAGCACCGGCAGGATTTTTCCCTCCACCTGCACATACCCGGCCTGCTGCAAGTGCCGCAGGAGCAGCAGTTGCACGGCCAGGGCCGCTATCAGGGCCGCAAAGAGGAAGGACAGGGATTCCCCCGGATTGTTCCACCCCGGTGAGGACACCAGCAGCACGAAGGCAAAGGAAGTGACCACCACCAAAAGGCCGGAGAGGACTGCCAGACAGGCCGGAGCCTTCATCCGGAAGAGGTAGCAAATGCCACCCAGCACAGCCAGCACCAGCCAGACCGCCATAGTTTTCTTCATGGTACGCCCTCCTCAGATAAGATAATAAACCTGGGGCCTGGTGCCCTTTTCTTTCAGCAGGCGCATGGTCTTGCGCTCTCGCATGACCCTGGCGACATCCGATTCCGGGTCATCCAGGTCGCCCCAGTAGCGCGCCCTGCCCAGGCACAGCTCCATGCAGGCCGGTACTTCCCCCCGCTCCCGGCGATTCTTGCAGAAGGTGCATTTTTCCACGATATGCCCCTGATGCCTGGGGGCGTCGGCTTCGCCTACTGCATGGCTCAAGGGATACTCCGGCTCCTGCCAGTTGAAGCTGCGGGCATCGTAGGGACAGGCCGCCATGCACATGCGGCAGCCGATGCACTTGTCATAATCTATCTGCACCGTGCCGTCCTCAGCCTTGTAAGAGGCCCCCACCGGACAGGCTTTGACGCAGGGGGCATCCTCGCAGTGCTGGCAATTCACCGGGAGATGGCTGAGCTTTAGCTTGTCGGGGTAGGTGCCCGCAGCCGTGTCCATGGTCTCTCCCCCCTGGGTGAGCACCCGGTTCCACCACATGCCCTCCGGCAGATTGTTATTCAGTTTGCAGGCCACAGCGCAGCTATGGCAGCCAATACATTTTTTCAGGTCTATAACCATTCCCATGCGCATGATTCTCTGCCTCCTTATCGCTTCGCCACTTCCACCGCACAGTCGAAAAAGGCGTTATTCGTCACCATCACATCGCTTTTATGGGAGCTTAAATCGGAATAATGCCCCTCGATGAAATCATCCTTCTGCCAGCCGTGGTCAATGACCAGCACCCCCGGACGGTTGGCAGGGTTCAGGGCGGCCTTCACCACCACATAGCCCCGGTCATTGAAGATTTTCACCGTATCGCCGGTCTTGATTCCCCGCTTTTCCGCATCAAGGGGGTGGATTGTCACCACAGGCTCCTTCCAAAGCTCCAGCAACCAGGGATTACTGGAATACTGAGTATGCACCCGGAATTTGGGACGCTTCGAGGTGAAGATCAGGGGATATTTCTCCGCCGCCTCGCTCCTGGGAAAGCCTCCGGCAGAGGTCAGCCAGGCTTCATAGGGAGGATTCCAGCAGGGCAGCGCCTCCCGCTTTTTGTCAAAAAGCTTGCCCACATCCGCCACCGGGGCCACATTTTCCCGGTAAAACTCCCCCCGCTTGGTGGGGGTGGGGAAGGTGTAGCCGGCCCCGTGCATATACACCGGCGTTTCCGGTTTCAGGACATGAATATAGCCCTTTTCCTTCAGCTTGTCCCAGGAAAGCCCTACGGCTCTGGCCTTGTCATTATCCAGGGCCTTGCGGAAAAATTCATCTCTGGTCAGGGAAAATTCCTGCTCCATGCCCATGCCACTCCCCAGGAGGTTCACGATTTCAAAATCCCCCTTAGCCTCCCCCAAAGGCTCCACCGCTTTGGCATTGTAGACCGCCACCCCGGAGTAGCTCATATCGTAGGTATCAGTCTCGAAGTAATGGGCTGCCGGCAGAACAATATCCGCGTAGCGGGAGGTGTCGTTCATGGTAACATCGGCTACCACAAACAAATCAATCTTCTCCAGGGCCTTCAGCCATAGCTGCCTGTCAGTCTGATTGCCCAGCAAATTCTGGTCGTAGACATAGAGGCTCTTGATTACCAGGGGCTTATCGCCGTACTTGCCACTTTCCAGGGCCTCCGGCACCAGGGGCGCATTGATGGTCATTCTCTCCGGGCAGCCCGGTGGCTCTATAAGCTCATCAATATCCGCATAGTTTTCCAAAAAGCCGGACATGGCGTGGCCGTTCAGCCCTGCGCCGGGCTTGCCTATCTGCCCCGTGGCCAGCACCAGGGCCATCACCGCATAGTAGAACTGCTGGCCGTTGGCGTAGTGATCCGGCCCGTAGCCGCCGCAGAGGGTGGTGGGGCCCTCCGCATACATGCGGGCAAGCCTCTCGATAGTCTCCGCCGGGATGTCGCAGATCTCCGCCGCCCTTCCAGGTGTCCACTCCTGCACCCGCTCCGTCAAAAGGTCATAAGCCGTCGTCACCTTATGCCCCTGAATCTCAAAGGTGCCGCGCAGCACAGGCGCCGTGATTTCCTCTGCTGTGCCCAGCCTGCCCTCCCGGTCCCGCAGGAGGATTGCGTCTGCTTCGCTTTCCGGCTCCGCCCTGCCCAGGTCGCTCAGGCGCAAAAACTTCCCGTCACTTTCCTTCACCAGGAAGGGGGCCACCGTCCCCCGCCCCAGGGTTTCCTCATCGGTGAGTTTCTCCTTGATGGCCACATGGAGCATGGACATGGCCAGCACCGCATCGGTGCCGGGACGGATGGGCACAAAGAGATCCGCCTTGCTGGCCGCAATGGTATAATTAGGGTCTATGACGATGAGTTTGGCCCCTAAGTCCCTGGCCTTGTTGATAAAGGCGTAATGCACATGACCCGCCTCCGTCAGATTGCTGCCCCAGGCGAAGATGTATTTGGCCTTCAGGAGATTGCGCTCATCATCCCCCACAGACCAGGGGCTGTCCCCGGTGGTATCCAGTATGCCGGAGAAGAAGCTGTTATCAAAGGAATTATCTATGCGGGTGGCCCCCATTAAGTTGAACAGCCGCTTGGTATAGGGCCGTGAGTCAAGGGCGGAATTGCCGGCGCAGTCAGAGAAGGCAATGCTGCCGCTGCCGAATTCTCTGCGATAGTCTTTCCACTTGCTGCAGATTTCCTCTACGGCTTCCTCCCAGGTAATCTGCTCCCACTTCCCCTCGCCCCGCTTTCCCGCCCGCCGCAGGGGATGCTGCAGGCGGTCGGCGGCATAAATCCGCTGCACATGGGTGAGGCCCCGCTGGCAGATGCGCTCAAACTCGGGGATGGGATGGCTGAGCTTGGAAGTCTTGACCACATGCCCCGCCCGCACATGCACCCGCATAGGGCAATGCCCCAGGCAGTCTCCCCGGCATACGCCGTAAGTAACGGTTTCCGTCATATTCCCCTCCAATTCCTGTGCCCTGCCCAGAAAAAACCTCCCTCCAGCCAGGCAGCCCCCAAAGCTATGGCTGCAGCCGACCCCTGCAAGAACTTCCTCCGCGTAAGCCCGCGGCTCCAAATGCCTTCCTGCATGAAAACCACCCTTTCTCACCAGCACCAACGATGCGCCCTGATTCCCCAAAATATACAAAAAGGATAAAAGCCCAGGAGAACTTTTGCATTCTCCTGGGCTTTTATCCTTCCGTGTTATATGGCTGTGCCATACGCCTTCCCTCGGACCAGCCAGCTAGGGCGTGTTGAAAAACTCCACCTGCACGCTACAGCGGCCATTTTTCCGCC
>CAMVGU010000037.1 GCA_947167105.1 uncultured Selenomonas sp.
AGATTGTAGCGAAACATCTTGACATAGACACGTTTGTCTATGTTTTAAGTAGCAGGCACGCTCTATGGTCGGAATAGTGATTGTGTCCCATAGCAGCAAGCTGGCGGAGGGCGCTGCAGAACTCGCGAGGATGATGTCTGCTGAAGATGCGCCCATCGCCGCGGCAGGCGGCCTGGAGGATGGCAGTATGGGCACCAGCTTCGATAAAATCTGCGCGGCAGTGGACTCCGTTTACTCCGAGGACGGCGTGGCTATCCTGATGGATATGGGCAGTGCCGTGATGACAGCGGAGATGGTCATCGAAGCGATGGAAGACCGGCACATCGTCCTGCTGGACGGGCCCCTGGCCGAAGGTGCCGTCGTGGCGGCGGTGGAGGCGAAGCTGGGCTCCTCCCTGGAAGTGATTGCCAGGCGCGTCGAGGAGGCACGTTCGGTCAGGAAACTGAAAAATTAAAATGTAAAGCAGGATAAAAAGGGCTCCTTCGCGAATCTACTTAAAGCGAAGGAGCCCTTTGAGCTTCAGAAATGGAACGGGGCATGAGGCGGTGAGACACGGTGAAAAAGTTTATCAATGAGCTGGACAATATAGAAGCTGAGATGGTGCGCGGCTTAGTACGCTCCAAGGCGCATATGCTGCGTCAACTGCCAGACTCCAATGTGGTGGTGCGGACGCAGAAGAAGCGGGAGCGTGTGGCGGTTTTGTTTGGCTGCGGCAGCGGCCATGAACCGGCGCCCTGCGGCTATGTTGGGTACGGGATGCTGGATGCAGCCGTGCCGGGCAGTATCTTCTCCTCGCCTACGCCGGATCAGATATTGAAGGGAATCCGGGAAGTTGCCAGTGAATCCGGCGTGCTCTGCATACTGGTCAATTATACAGGGGATGTGCTGAATTTCCGCATGGCCATCCAGATGGCCCAGATGGAGGGCATTGCAGTTGACAGCGTGGTGGTGGCGGACGATGTGGCCAGCGATACAGGCAAGGCCACGGGACGCCGGGGGCTGGCGGGAGCCATCCTCATCAATAAGATTGCAGGTGCCGAGGCGGAAATGGGCGTGGGCCTCTATGAAGTGAAGGAAACCGCAGAGTGGGCGACAGCGGGCCTGCGTACTATAGGCGTGGCCAGCAGTCCCTGCATTGTGCCGGAGGAAGGAAAGCCCAGCTTCGAGCTGAGGGATAATGAAATGGAGGTCGGCATGGGCCTCCACGGCGAGCCAGGTGTCATGCGCGCTCCTATGAGGAGTGCCGAGGCCACGGCCAGGGATATGCTGGACAGGCTGCTGGCTGATTACAAATACAAGGGCTGCGAGGTCGTGGTGCTCATTAACGGGCTGGGAGGCACACCGGTGATGGAACTCTATATCATCAATGATTTCGTTAGCCGGTATCTGGCTGAGCATGATGTGGAAGTTTACGATACCATGATCGGCAACTACATGACCTCAATGGAGATGAAGGGTTTTTCCATCAGCCTGATGCGTGTGGACCCGCATCTGAAGGCATTGTATGATGCGCCGGCGAGGACAGCGGCCCTGTGCCGCTGAGCTGCGGCTACGGAGGACGGTTATGATTGATAAGCAGGCCATAGGAAGGATGCTCACGGCGATGGCGGAGGAAATGCACACCGCCCGCCACGAACTGACAGAGCTGGACAATGCCATCGGCGATGGAGATCACGGCACGAACATGGATCGGGGCTTCCAGGCGGTGATGAAGCAGCTGCCTAAGCTTCTGGAGCAGGATGATGTGGGTGCCATCCTGCACAATGCAGGCATGACGCTGATGAATACCATCGGCGGCTCGGCTGGCCCCGTGTACGGCACGCTTTTCATGTGGGCAGGCATGACCTGCCGGGGAGCCAGTGAGATTGATGCCCAGGTCTTTGCGGGAGCCTTGGAGTCGGGGGCTTACGGCGTTGCGGAGATCGGCGGTGCCCATGAGGGGGACAAGACCATGCTGGATGCCCTCTTTCCCGCCTGCCGTGCTTTGAAGGAATCCTTGCAGAAGGGAGAAGCCTTCCCTGAGGCCCTGGCAGCGGCAGTGCAGGCCGCAGGGATGGGCGTGGAGTACACGAAGCTCATAGTGGCGAACCGGGGGCGGGCCAGCTATATCGGCGAGCGTAGCCTGGGCCATCAGGACCCTGGGGCCACATCCATGATGCTCCTGCTGCGGGCCGCCCAGCGGACGCTGGCGTGAATATGGGTGCCCGTCCGTCACAAATATGTTTTTTGCATCTTTTGCCCGGATATGTTTTACATATTCGGGCAAAGGGTATAGAATAAAATCTATAAAGTTATTTATTTGCAAAGGCGGAGGTAGAAAATGTTAAAAAAGACGAAAATCATCTGCACCCAGGGGCCTGCCACGGAAAAGCCGGGCATTCTCGAGGCCCTGATTGAAAACGGCATGAACTGCGCACGCTTCAACTTCTCCCACGGCAATCACGCCGAGCATCTCGGCCGCATCAATGCCGTGCGCGAGGCTGCGAAGAAGGCCGGCAAGGTGATTTCTCTTATCCTGGATACCAAGGGCCCGGAGATGCGTCTGGGCGAGTTCAAAGATGGCAAGGTTCAGTTGGAAAAAGGCCAGCAGTTCGTCCTGACCTATGAGGATGTGCCGGGGGATGCCACCCATGTATCCGTGAACCACAAGGGCCTCTACACAGAGGTGAAGCCGGGCGACACCCTCCTGCTTTCCGATGGTCTTGTTGCCCTGAAAGTGGATGAGATCAAGGGCAAGGATATCGTGACCACCATCCAGAACAGCGGCCCCATGAGCACGAAGAAGCGCGTGGCCGCGCCGGGCGTGTCCCTGGGGCTTCCGCCGATTTCCGAGCAGGATGCGAAGGATATTATCTTCGGCTGCGAGCAGGATATGGATTTCGTGGCGGCTTCCTTTATCCAGCGTCCCGAGGATGTGCTGGCCATCCGCAAGCTCATCAAGGAGCATGACGGCCATATGGAAATCATCCCGAAGATTGAGAATCTGGAGGGCGTGAAGAACTTCGATAAGATTCTTGAGGTTTCCGATGGCATCATGGTGGCTCGCGGCGACCTGGGTGTGGAGGTGCCTGCAGAGGATGTGCCCCTGATCCAGAAGGAGATTATCAGGAAGTGCAACAAGGCCGGCAAGCCGGTTATCGTAGCTACCCAGATGCTGGAGTCCATGACCAGCAATCCGCGCCCGACCCGGGCCGAGGTTTCCGATGTGGGCAATGCCATCCTGGACGGCACGGATGCCATCATGCTGTCCGGCGAGACGGCTTCCGGTGATTATCCGGTGGAGGCCGTAGCCACCATGAACCGCATCGCCCAGCGCATGGAGGCTTCCCTGGAGTACAAGAATCTTTTCGTGGAGCAGGGCTTCGAGCATCTGCACAGCCGTACCCGCGCCGTGGCCCATGCCACCGTGCAGATGGCCTACGAGCTTGATGCCCCCGCCATCATTGCCCCTACGGAGAGCGGCTACACGGCTGAAGTCATTTCCAAGTACCGCCCGAAGGCGGCAATCCTGGCCTATACCCCTGATGAGCGTGTCGTGCGCCACCTGAATCTGCGCTGGGGCCTGCATCCCATGCTGGGCAACAGTTGGAAGGATGACAAGGAGATGACCAGCGGCGCCACGGCAGCAGCGGTGAAGCACGGCTATGTAAAGCGCGGCGACTGCACCATCATCACCAGCGGCATCAAGACCAGCGAGGGCAATACCAACTCAATCCGTATCTACACCATCTAATGAGGTGCGCTGCTCAATCCACCTCATCCGTCAGCCTGGCGGCTGACACCTTCCCCTCAAGGGGAAGGCTTTTTCTTTCGTGAGCGTAGCAGAAAAACGGGAGGATGCCCCACGGCATCCTCCCGTTTTTCTGCTACGCTTAAATCTTAAATTTCGCCACGGCTGTCTGCAAATCATTGGACAGTTGGGCGAGACTGGTACTGGCTGTGGCAATCTCGTTCATGGAAGCGGATTGCTCCTCGGCGGCGGCGGAGACGGACTGCACTTCGTCACTGTTGGAATGCCCGATGCGGTTCACTTCGTTCAGGGATGTGGCAGTTTGCAGGCTGCCTTGCTCCATCCTGTCGATGGCACCACCGATTGCCTTGATTTCCTTCACTAACTGCTCCACGGCAGCCACAATCTGCTTGAAGGCATCATCGGCGCCTTTGATGGCATCTTTGCCACCCTGCACCCGCTCGGAAGCCTCTTTGCCTGCCGCGAAGGCTCCGGCCATATCGGCGTTGTTCTGCTCGATGAGCTGGCGGATGCGGTCGGAGGATTGGGCTGACTGCTCCGCCAGCTTCCTGACCTCGTCCGCCACCACTGCAAAGCCCCGCCCTGCTTCGCCGGCTCTGGCTGCCTCGATGGCAGCGTTCAGGGCCAGGAGATTCGTCTGCTCGGCGATGGCGGTGCTGACCTCCACAATCTTGTTAATCTGCTCGCTGCTCTGTTCCAGTTTCTTCAGGGCAACGCTGATGGCCTGGGAGCTTTCGCCGATGCCCTGCATATCCTGCACTGCCTGGGCAATGGAGCTGCGGCCTTGCTCGGCCTGGTCCCTGGTGTCCTCCGCGCTGCGGACGAGCTCTCTGGCAACGCCTGCGGTATGGCTGGCTTTTTCAGCACTTTGCTGTGCCATCACTGTCATTTCCTCGGTCTGGTGGGCCTGGCTGTCGATGCCGCCAGCGATAGTCACGACAGATTGGGCCACAGAGTCGGAGGCTTGGGAGCATTGTGCGGCTGAGGCGGTGAGTTCTTCGCTGGCAGCCGCCACCTGGGAGGCGTTGTCCTGCACCTGCCGAATCAGGTTGCGCAGGGTGCCGCGCATCTTTGAGAAGCCCAGGGCCAGATCGCCAAGCTCGTCGGCGCTTTCCACAACCTTCTGGCGGTGGCGGATATCGCCGGAGGCCAGGGCTTCGCAGTCCGCCTGCAGGGCCTGTATGGGAGTGACGATGCGGCGGGTGAAAAGCACGATGGCTGCCACAGCCGCGATGATGAAGAAGATAGAGACGCCCAGCATCATCATGCCGACCTTGTGCACGTCGCCACGCACCTCGGCAGCCGGTGCATTCAGGCAGATAAGCCAATTAGTGCCTTCAAGCTCGATGGGGACGAGGATGGATAAAGTCTCAATGCCGTCCTCATTGTCATAGAAATAGGCATCTTCCTTGCTCCCCGATATGGCGGCCTGCATGTGCTCAAAATACTCCGCCGGGGGCTTGAAGCCTGCAGGGCCTGTCTTTTGCAGGACGTTGGCAGTGCCTGCATAGTCCGGCTTGCGGTCATAGGCGATGATCTGGCCGGAGCTGTCAATAACATAGGCGTAGCCGGTAGTGCAGAAGGCGACGTTTTTGGCGATGTTCTCCATGTTTTCCAGGCTGATGCGGGCAAGCAGGCTGCCGTAGGAGCGCCCGTTTTCCGTGACCGGGATGGCAATGTCCACGTAAGGGCGGCCATTTTCGACTTGCGGCTCGGACAGGGCGCGCCTGGAGCCGGAGATGGCCTTCTGCGCGGCTGTGCTCTGGTAGCTGGCCTCATGCCCGTCATCGAACAAGGCGCGGCCGTCAGGCTGCACCAGCACTACCTCCCTGGCGTCCGGCATCGTGGCCTTGATGGCCTTCAGGGCGCCGATGCGCATGGAAGCGTCATCTGTTTTCAAGGCCGGAGCGGCTGCCAGCCCCTCCAGCTGCGTGAACTTGGTGACGAAATCCTCACGGATTTCCAGGGCATAGCGTTCATCGATTTTCGTGCCGATGTCCCTGGCCTGGTTCATCATCATGCCGTAGACATACCAATAGACCAGCCCGGACAGCACCCCCAGGCTGACGATAAAGAGTGGTACCAGCACTGCCAGGAATTTTTGCTGCAGTGAGCGGAATCCCATAAAATTACCTCCTTGCGAACCAACTTTTCATTAATGTGTTTATTCGCCAAAACATGGGGCAGTTCCTTGCATTTGCCGTAAAATATTATTCGGGAGACTTTTTTTCTGCTTGCAGGGGCAGCGTTGTTTATGTTATTATTGCTTAGATATAACGAGGCAGAAGATGCCCCCACTTCTATAAGTGGAGGTGGTACGTCTAAAATCGTGTGAACAGTTGCTGAGGGAGGCTTTAGGCTTGCTTACAATTCTGATGATAATGGATGCCTTGGTGTGCATCGTGCTGATAGCAGCGATTCTTGGCCAGGAGGCGAAATCCGCTGGCATGGGCGGCATGGGCGGCGGCGCTGATACAGTTTTCTCCGGCAAGGCACGGGGCATGGACGCGCTGCTGGCCAGGGTGACGGTGGTGTTTGCGGTGCTTTTCGCCGTCATCACCATCGTAATTGCACGCATGACGAATTGACGTTCCTGAGTATGGCTCCTGCCGTGGCGACAGGAGCGTTTTTCGCTTGCAGGGGGGAAGGCGATGATCATAGCAGGGGCGGAGCCCTTTTTCTTGCCGGGAGGAAGGCGGGGCGTCCTCCTTATCCATGGCTTCACGGGGCTGCCGGCGGAGATGCGGCTGCTGGGGGAATACCTGCACAGGCGGGGCTACACGGTTTTGGGAGTGCGCCTGTCGGGGCATGCGACCAACATTCAGGATCTTGTGCGCCAGAGGGCGGAGGATTGGCTGGATTCAGCGCGGGACGGCTATGCGCTGCTTTCCGGTGCCTGCGCACAGGTTGCGGTCATAGGGCATTCCATGGGGGGGCTTTTGGCACTGGCCCTGGCAGCGGAGAAAAAAGTGGCGCAGGTGGTGACACTGGCCGCTCCCATCTACATCGCGGAGGAGCGCGGCATCGAGGCTCTGCCGCCCAGGGAGCAGTGCGCAGGGCTTACGGTGCCCAAGGCCAGGAGAAGGCTGAAGAATGTACCTCCGGCCGTGAACTGCACTTATCGCCAGATGCCACTTATCTCGGTACATGAGCTGCTGGATGTCATCGGCAAGGTGAAGCCACGGCTGCCGGAGGTGCTCGCCCCCATTCTTATCATGCAGAGCCGTGCCGACCATACGGCGGCTCCCCGCAGTGCGGATTACATTTATGAGCATGTGGGCAGCCGTGTGAAGGAAATGTTCTGGCTGGAGAGAGCGGGGCATCTGCTGCCCCTGGAGCCGGAGCGGGAACTGGTCTTCGCCCGTGCTGCAGCCTTCCTGGAAGAAAATAGCTGAGAGAACTGGAAACGGAGTGTAGGAACGACTATATGGATTTGAAAGAACGTATTCTGGCGTTTATGCGCGGAGAGGACTACAGGCCCTCCCAGGCAGAGGCAGTGGCAGCGGCCCTGGAGCTTACGGGCGAGGACCTGGCGGCATTTCCCCAGGTGCTGAAGGAAATGGAGCAGGAAGGCTCCATCGTGCGCAACCGCAGCGGCCTTTACGGTACGCCGGCCCGCATGCACCTGGTGGTGGGCCACATCTCCATGACGGCCAAGGGCTTTGGCTTTATTATCCCCGATGTGCGGGAGGACGAGACGGAGACGGACGTTTTCGTGCCGGGAGCCGGGGTGGGCTCCGCCATGCACGGGGATCGGGTACTGGCCCGTGTCAGTACGGCGGCTGAGGAAGGACGCTCCCGTGAGGGGGAGATTCTGCGCATATTGGAACGGGCCAACGAGAAAATCGTGGGCACCTTTGAAAGCAGCAAGACCTTCGGCTTCGTGAAGCCGGACAATGTGAAGCTCACTCAGGATATCTTCATCCCGAAAAAGCAGATTCACGGCGCCAAGACAGGTGCCAAGGTGGTGGTCAGGGTCACGAAATGGCCGGATGGCCGCAGGAATGCCGAAGGGGAAGTGGTGGAAATCCTGGGCAAGGCCGGTGCTCCGGGAGTGGATGTCCTGTCCGTGATGCGCCAGTATGACCTTTCCGAGCAGTTCCCGGCTTTGGTGCAAAAGGCCGCCGACGAGACCGAGCAGGAGCCTTCGCCAGATGAATACAGCGGCCGCCGCGACCGTCGGAATCTCAGGATCGTGACGGTGGACGGCGAGGATTCCAAGGATCTGGACGATGGTGTGTATGCGGAAAAGAAGCCAGATGGCGGCTATTTTCTGGGGGTTTATATCGCAGATGTGAGCTTCTATGTGCGGGAGAATGAGCCGCTGGATCTGGAGGCCCGTGAGCGCGGCACTTCCGTGTACCTGGTGGACAGGGTGATACCCATGCTGCCAAAGGAACTGTCTAACGGCATCTGCTCGCTGAATGCGGGGGTGGATCGCCTGTCCCTGGCCTGCGAGATGCAGCTTTCGCCTGGGGGGGAGGTCACGAGCTATGAGATTGTGCCCACGGTCATCCATGTGTACCGCCGCCTGACCTACAATATCGTGAACAAGGTGCTGGAAGGCAGGGAAGAACCATTCCTGTCCGATAATGCAGATATCCTTGACATGCTGGAGACGTTGGAGGAAATCCGGGGCTTGCGCAAGAATCTGCGCCATCAGCGCGGCTCCATAGATTTCGAGCTGCCGGAGATCAAGGTCAAGCTGGACGAGAAGGGCCATCCGGTGGCTCTTATTAAGCGCGAAGGCTCCCTGGCCGAGTCCATCATTGAGGAATGTATGCTGGCGGCGAATGAGACAGTGGCCAGGCATATGGATACCCGCCGCCTGCCCTTTATCTACCGCGTGCATGAGCAGCCCACCTCGGAGAAAATCGAGCGGCTGAACAATCTGCTGGCGGCCTTCGGCAAGTTCGTGCGCCAGGATGAGGCCGGACAGATCAGGCCCATGGATGTGGAGCAGGTACTGGAGTCCGTGAAGGGCAGGCCGGAGGAGCGCATCATCAGCGCGGTGGCCCTGCGCTCCATGCAGCAGGCCCGCTACAGCGAGCTTTCCCTGGGACATTTCGGCCTGGCGGCCCGCTATTACACCCATTTTACCTCCCCCATACGCCGCTATCCTGACCTTATCGTGCATCGCCTGCTGCGGGAGGAAATGGGGGAGGGCGGCATCCCTGCCGGACGTCAGGAGAAGCTTAGGGCCATGCTGCCCGGCATCGCGGAGCATGCTTCCCAGCGTGAGCGCGTGGCTATCGAGGCAGAGCGCGAGACCACGGACATGAAGAAAATCGAGTATATGGCCCAGTTCGTGGGGGAGGAATTCTCCGGCGTCATTTCCGGCGTTACCGCCTTCGGCATCTTTGTGGAGCTGGATAATGGCGTGGAGGGCCTGGTACATGTGTCCACCATGACCAATGATTTCTACGAGTATCGGGAAGAACTGTTTGCCATGGTGGGTGAGCGCACCCGGCAGCAGTACCGCCTGGGGGACGAAGCGGAGGTCATCCTGGTGCGTGCCAACGTGGAGGAACGCAATCTAGATTTTGTGCTGAAGGATAACGGAGCCTATGACCCGGAGGCCATGAAAAATGCCCTGCGGGGGGGCCGCAAGGAAAACAAGGGCAGGAAGGACAGGCAGAAAAGTGCCTCCAGCGCTGACCTGGTGGCCAGCATCGAGGAACCAGCTGCCGGGCAGCGCCCGGAGCAAAAGAAGCGCAGCCGCAGGCGCGGCTCCTCGGGAGAGAAGCTTGCCCGTCCGGTGAAGGCACAGGCACCGCGCCTGCGCAGCGGCCGCGGCAAGGAGCGGCAGGAAGGGACGGACAGGACAGGCAAGGCAGCTCGTGCCACCCGTGAGACCCTGGGCAGGGGAGAGCGCAGGGGCCGCAACCGTGAAGAACGCCGCGAGGGTGATTACCATCGGGTGAAGGTGACGGGCCTTATGAGTGCCGTCTGGCCGGACCCGCCGGGCTACCATGAGGACAAAGAGCGCAAGGAGCGGGAGAAAGCCCGCAGGGAGGAACGCCGCTCCGGTGCACCGAAGGATAAGCCGCGCCTGAAGCGCAAAACGGAGGGCGGCACCGGAAATTCTAAGTAGGGTGATAGTATGGGCAAGCAGAATGCAGCAATTAAAATTGTGTGCGAGAATCGCAAGGCGCGTCACGACTACTTCATTCACGAAACTTACGAAGCAGGGCTGGAGCTTAAAGGGACGGAGGTCAAAAGCCTGCGTGCCGGGCGTGCCAATCTGAAGGACAGCTACGCCGTGGTGAAAAGTGGCGAGGTTTTTGTCGAGCACATGCACATCAGCCCCTATGAGCAGGGCAATATCTTCAACCATGATCCCCTGCGCCCCAGAAGGCTGCTGCTGCACAAGGCGGAAATCGTGAAGCTTTTCAGCCGGACACGGGAAAAGGGCTACACCCTTGTGCCGCTGAAGATTTACTTCAAGCGGGGTCGCGCGAAGCTGGAACTGGCGCTGGCCTCCGGCAAGCATAATTACGACAAGCGTGCCGACCTGCAGGCCAAAGCCGCAAAGCGTGACGTAGAGCGTGCAATCAAGGAAAGACAAAAAAATTAAGTCCGCCCCCCTGGGGGCGGGGGACCGCCGCAGGCGGCGACGCGAAGCTAGTCCTCTTGAGGATGGTGGGGGGACTGCTACCGCAGGAGGATGGTGGGGGCCGCCGCCGCAGTAATTACGACGTTACCTATGAACTCGGAGATGGGATATTTATGGCAGAAAATGAACCCGCGCGGATGAAGCGCGGGCTGAAGAATCGCCATATGCAGATGATTGCCTTGGGAGGTGCCATCGGCACAGGGCTGTTTTATGGTTCCACCGGAGCAATCGCGCTGGCAGGGCCGGCAGTCATGCTGGCCTATTTGCTTGGGGGAATGGTGATTTTCCTCATCATGCGCATGCTGGGGGAGATGGCGGTGGAGGAGCCGGTCTCCGGCTCCTTCAGCTACTATGCGGCGAAATACTGGGGCAGGTTCCCCGGCTTTATGGCAGGCTGGAATTACTGGTTCAATTATGTGATAGTGTCCATGGCAGAACTGACGGCTGTGGGCATCTACATGAACTTTTGGCTGCCGGATCTGCCCCAATGGATTTCTGCCCTGGCCTGCCTGGTGCTCATTACCTGCGCGAACCTCATCAATGTGCGCGCCTACGGCGAGATGGAATTCTGGATGGCACTGGTGAAGGTTGCGGCTATCCTGCTGATGATCGTGCTGGGCCTGTACCTGCTCTTTACGGGGGCGGACTTTCCTGAAAACCTGGCTAATCTCTGGAACCATGGCGGCTTCCTGCCCAGGGGCTGGGATGGCCTGGCCATGTCCCTGACGGTGGTGATGTTCTCCTTCGGTGGCATCGAGCTGATCGGCATCACGGCAGGGGAGGCGGAAAACCCGGAGCAGACCATACCCAAAGCGATTAACGGCGTCATTGTCCGTATCCTGCTCTTTTACGTGGGCACAATGGCAGTGTTGATGGCCCTGTGGCCCTGGAATGAGGTGGGGGCGAAGGCCAGTCCCTTCGTGCAGATCTTCTCCAATGTCGGCATGCCGGCTGCGGCCCATATCCTGAACTTCGTGGTGCTGACGGCAGCTATCTCCGTCTATAACTCCGCCATCTACAGCAACAGCCGCATGCTCTACGGCCTGGCCAGCAATGATGATGCGCCCCGCTTCCTGGCAAAGCTGTCCGGCAGTGGCGTGCCAGTGCAGGGCATCTTCATATCCTCTGGCATCACCCTGCTGGTGGTTATCCTTAACTATCTGTTCCCTGGCCGTGTATTCGTGTATTTCCTTTCAGTGGCCACAGCGGCCGCAGTGGTTGACTGGGTAGTCATCTGCCTGACACATATGAAATTCCGCAACCATTGTGAGCGGGAAGGGCATGTGACAAAATTCAGGTCCCTGCTTTACCCTTGGGCCAATTATTTCTGCCTGGTATTTTTCGCAGGTGTCATTTATTACATGACGAAGCTTCCCGGCATGAGGCCGGCAGTCATTGTCCTGCCGGTGTGGCTGATGCTGCTCTGGCTGGGCTTCAGGTACAGAGAACGCAAAAGGCAATAGCAGGCAAAGAGCCGGGACGCAGCTAACGTCCCGGCTCTTGATATCTTTATGCTCTTTCACGCCCGCGCGACCCTGGTGATGGCGGCGGCTATATGGGAGAGGGGCAGTTGCTCGCAGACGGCGCCTTGCTCAAAGGCCGCTTTGGGCATGCCGTAGACCACGCAGGAGGCTTCGTCCTGTCCAAAGGTGTAGGCACCCATTTCCCGCATGTGGGAAAGGCCGTCGGCGCCGTCCCTGCCCATGCCGGTGAGGATGACGCCCAGGGCTTTGTCCCCTACATGGTTGGCTACGGTGTCAAACAGTACGTCAACGGAGGGGCAGCAGCTATGCACCGGTGCCCCCGGCGAGCAGTCCAGCACAAGCTTGTTGCCCATGCGGGAGACTGTCATATGCTTGCCGCCCGGTGCAATGTAGACATTGTCACGCTGCACAATATCACCGCTGGCGCCTTCCTTGATGGAGAGCATGCACTCCTCGTCCAACCGCTTGGCCAGCAGCCGGGAGAACATGGCGGGGATGTGCTGCACGATGACGATGGGGGGCAGGGGAGGCTTGAGGGAGTGCAGGACGACGCTCAGGGCTTCCGTGCCGCCGGTGGAGGAGCCGATGGCAATGAGTTCCACCGGGCCTCCGCGATAGGGCGGCGGCGTTGCCTGGTTGACGGTGGCAGGGGCGCTTTCCGTGGCATGCACCGGCTGCTTGTTCAGTGTCGGATTAGGCTTGCGTGTAAGGACCGGCTGCGGCGCAGCACTGGACTTGCTGGCCCGCCAGACCTCCCGTGTCACGATTTCGCCTGAGCCCATGCCGTCACCGGCAGCAGTGAAGCCTGAGCCTGCGGCTCTCTGCACAGTCTCTGTCATCTGCGCATAGAATCTCTCCAAGCCAGCCGGGTCGCTGGGTTTCAGCAGGTAGTCGGCGGCTCCCATTCTTTTGGCGGCAGCCTTGCTGGCCTGTACCTTGCCGAAAGCAACCACCGGCAATCCGCAGTGGCCCGTCAGGTAGTTGGCCAGCATTTCACCTTTGATATGCAAAAGCGCCATGGAGAAATTCAGGACAGCGATGTTGGGGCGGAAAAGCTCTATCTTGCTTGCCGCATCCTCTATATCGGTGGCGCGCTCCACCAGGCTGCCTTTGGGCAGTCGTGCAACCAGCTCACGTGCGATCTTTTCCTGGGCAAATATGGAATTGTCTATGACCAAGACGCGCAGAGATGGCATTACAACTGCCTCCTCGTCCAAATAACTTCATACTATATTATAACATATGCGAATGACGGTGAGAAGTAATAAAGAAAAGTAAACTTCACAATCCAATCTATCATACTTAATTCTATATAAATGTAAAAAAACCTGTATTTTTTTTTCGCAAACTTGCAAAAAACAAGAAAGGGTCGAGTCCGGGGCAGAAATATGCTACAATAACGAGGCGGAGGATGTCATGCTGACGAACCATAGAACATGCCACTCCCACCATCGCTTCACGGTCCCCCGCCCCCAGGGGGGCGGACATGTAAATTGGTACAATCTGCTGCGCGCCAGTATAACGAGGCAAAAGGAGGGCTTAAATGGGCAGGCTGATAGGTATTTTCAAGTTATTCCGGCGTGATTTGATCATTATGCTGCTGGCATTGAAGAACAGGGAGACGCCGGGGAAGGTGAAGGGGCTGCTGATTGCGGCGCTGCTCTACCTGATTTTCCCTGTGGACATTATACCTGATGCCGTGCCACTGGCCGGTGTCCTTGATGATGCCATTGTGGTGCCCCTGGCAGTTGAGGGGCTGATGAAGCTGCTGCCGGGGCAGGTCAGGCGGGAGAGCGAGGCCCAGGCCCAGTATGTGCTGCGCTATGCGCCTGCCATTGTCGCAGGTGCTTCCCTGTTCATTATCTTGTGGCTTGCCCTGATAATCTTCGGCATAGTCAAGCTGTGTCAGGCATTTTTTTAAGGAGTGTACATGTAAGTGCGTTTATATATTGCCGAAAAGCCCAGCGTGGGACGCGAACTGGCCAAATGCCTGCAGGGGCCTGTGCAGCGCCGTGAAGGCTGCCTGGTGACCGGTGAGGGCGTTGTCACCTGGCTCTTTGGCCACATTCTCAGGCAGGCGGAGCCCCAGGAGTATGACCCGCGCTATAAGCAGTGGCGCTTTGAGGATTTGCCCATCATCCCGGAGCATTGGCGGCTTTTTGTGGCGAAGGACTGCGAGAAGCAGTTTGCCATTGTGAAGGAGCTTATCGGGCAGGCCGATGAGATTGTGCATGGCGGCGACCCGGATCGGGAGGGGCAGTTGCTGGTGGATGAGGTGCTGGATTACCTGGGCAACAAGAAGCCCGTGCGCCGCATCCTGCTGAATGCCCTGGATGAAAAGAGCATCAGGGAAGCAAATGCGAATCTGCGGGATAACAAGGAGTTCTTCAATCTGAAACAGTCAGCTCTCGCCAGGGCACGGGCGGACTGGCTGATCGGCATGAATCTGTCCCGCGCCTATACCCTGGCTGCACGGCGGGCGGGGCATGATAAGCTGGTGCTGCCCATCGGCCGCGTGAAGACGCCCACCCTGTCGCTGGTGGTCAGGCGGGAGCGGGAAATCGAGGATTTCAAGCCCGTCGATTACTACAATATAAAAGCGACCTTCCTGCACGAGAATGGCAGCTTCCAGGCCCAGTGGAAACCTAAAGATATCCAGGCGGGCCTGGACAGCGAGAATCGTTTGATAGATAAGGCGGTGGCTGAGGCGAAACTGGCGGAATTTGGCGCAGAGCCCCATGAGGGCGTGATTTCCGCTTATGCCAGGACGAAGAAGCAGGAACCGGCTCCCCTGCCCTTTTCCCTCTCCACCTTGCAGGTGCTGGCGGGCAAGCGTTATGGCTATGCCCCCCAGTTGGTGCTGGATACGGCCCAATCGCTGTACGAGAAGAAGCTCACGACCTATCCCCGCTCGGATTGCGAATACCTGCCGGTGAACCAGCTTAAGGATGCTCCCGCCATCGTCAGTAACCTGGCGGCGGCAGGGGACGAGCTTCTGGCTCAGTGGGCACCGGCGGCAGACACGCGGCAAAAGAGCCGCGCCTGGAACGACAAGAAGATTTCCGCCCATCATGCCATCATTCCCACCACGGTGCGGGTAAATCTACCTGCCCTTTCCGAGACGGAGCGCAATCTGTACCATTTGATTGCCCGCGGCTATCTGGCACAGTTCTACCCTCTGCATCTCTACGATCAGACCAAGGTGGAGGTCACTTATAAGGAGGAGCTTTTTACCGCCAGCGGCCGCACGGAGCGCGAGCCGGGCTGGAAGGTGATGTATCGGTCTGCAGCCAGGCACGGCAAGACCGGAGATGAGGATGAACGGGAGCGGGAGGAGGATGAAAGCGCTGCCGCGCTGCCGGTGATGAAGAAAAAGGACGCTGTCAGCTGGCAGCAGGGCGGGCTAAAGACCGCCACCACCAAGCCCCCCGTGCGCTTCACGCCTTCCACGCTCCTGGCGGGCATGAAGGAGATCCATAAGTATGTGAAGAATCCGGAGGCGAAAAAGCAGCTTAAGGATGTGTATGGCATAGGCACCGAGGCGACCCGGGCCACCATTATTGATGACCTTATCAAGCGGGGATTTATGAAGCCCAGCGGCAAGAAAAAGTATCTGGTGCCGCAGCCGTCGGCTTTTTTGCTGGTTGATGCGCTGCCGGATGAGATGACCTATCCTGACAGCACGGCCATCTGGGAGGATCGCCTGCATTCCATGGCGGAGGGGGAGGGCACCCTGGCGGACTTCCTGCAAGGGCAGATTGAGTTTACCAGGAAGCTCTGCGCAAAGGCCGATGCCGTGAAGATGGAGGTCACGGGGGGACATGTCTGCCCTGCTTGCAGGCAGGGTGTCCTGCAGCAGCGCAAGGGCAGGAATGGCATTTTCTGGGGCTGCTCAAACTATCCCAAGTGCCGCCTGACTTGTAATGACAAGGATGGGCAGCCGGATATGGAGGATGCGCAAGGGAGGGCAGGCCGCAGCGGGCGGCGCACTTCTGACGGTATGCCTTCGCAGCCTGCAGCCAGCTTTACCAGCTATGGCAGCAGCGAGCCTACGGCTGCCGACTGGGCAGAGCTGGATGCGATCTACGCCGCAGACACAGCGAGAGGCAGCTTCACGCCCTGGCAGGACAAGCCCCGCCCCCCGGCCAGCCCTATGGAGAAGCTGGTGACGAAATCTTCGGCTCCGGCTGTCGGGGACGATGCCGATAAGTATCTTTGTCCGCACTGCCGCGAGGGTCATTTGCGCCTCATCAGAGGCAGGAATGGCGCCTTCTGGGGCTGCACGAATTATCCCCGCTGCACCGCGACATTTGACGATAAGCAGGGTACACCGATACTGCAATGAGGAGTTTTGGCATGAGTGGAATCAGGGATTTTGAAGCATTAGGCTTGCCGGAGGAGGTGCTGGCGGCAGTGGAGCCGCGTAATTTCCGGCAGCCCACTCACATACAGGCAGAGTCCATACCCCGCATCCTGGCAGGAGGCAGCATGATTGGCAGGGCTCCCACGGGAACGGGCAAGACACTGGCATATCTTCTGCCCCTCCTGGCACGCCTGGATGCAGGCTCGCGGGCAGTGCAGGCCGTAGTGCTGGCACCGACTTATGAGCTGGCCATGCAGATTACTAACGAAGCCCGCAGCCTCATAAGCGGCGGCAAGCTGCCGCTGCGGGTGCTGGGGCTGATTGGCGGCGCGAATATCGCACGGCAGATTGAGAAACTGAAGGATAAGCCCCAGCTTATCGTTGGCTCCGCCGGACGCCTGCTGGAGCTCTCCCGCCGGGGCAAGCTGCGCCTGGATGAAGTGCAGGTTCTGGTGCTGGATGAGTTCGACCGTCTGCTGGATGACCAGAACCTGCAGAATACGGCGGATTTGGTGCGCCTGCTGCCCCCTCGGGAGCAGTTGCAGGTGCTGCTCTTTTCCGCCACGGCCTCCCATAAGGCCATGGAGCGGGCCGCGTTTCTTGGGAAGCCTGAGTTGGTGGAGGTGGACGAGGAAGCAGATACAGCGGGGAAATGCAGACATCTTTATCGCATCACGCCCTTTCGGGAAAAGGGGGAAACGGTGCGCAGGCTGACCCGCCGCCTGGAGATCAGGCGCGGCCTGGTCTTTATAGGGCGCCGCTATGATGTGGAGAAGACCCTGGCGCAGCTGCGTTATGAAGGACTTGCGGTGGAATCCCTGATAGGTGCGGGGGGCAAGCAGGAACGCGCCCATGCGGTAGATGCCTTCCGCAAGGGCAGGGCACGGCTGCTCCTGGCGACGGATGTGGCCGCCAGGGGTCTGGACATCCCCGGCATAGACTATGTAATTAACCTGGATGTGCCGGAGAGTGCCGAAGCCTATCTGCACCGTGCCGGACGCACGGCCCGTGCCGGTGACTCCGGTACGGTGCTGACCCTGGCTGATGCCAGGGAAGCCTATAAGCTGGAAAAGCTGGAAAAGCAGCTTCACATTAAGCTGCAGCCTTTGAAGCCGGGGCCGGGACAACGTGGGAAGAAACCGGCTGGCAGGAAAGGGAAGGGGAGGAATCTGCCGGGCAGGGCTGAGGGCTGACCTTTACAGTTTTATTGGCAGGTGCTAGAATTAAACACATATTGTTTTGTTGATGTGAGTTTGGAGGAGAAGTCTGCGTGGACATAGTTCCGATACTGTTTGACCTGATGATGGTGGCGCTGCTCATTTTTTTGAACGGCTTTTTTGTGGCGGCTGAATTCGCCTGCGTGAAGATCCGGCCCTCCCGACTGGAGACATTGATTGCGGAGGGAAGCAAGCGCGCGGGTTATGCCAAGCAGCTTACCGATCATCTGGATGTGTCACTGTCCGTCACCCAGCTTGGCATTACCCTGGCCTCCCTGGGTTTGGGCTGGATTGGTGAGCCGGCTGTATCGAAGCTGATTCTGCCTGTGACCGAGTGGCTGGGCATTGCCCCCCCGGTGGGGCACACAATGGCCCTGGCTCTGGGTTTTGCCATCATCACGGCCCTGCACATCATCCTGGGGGAACTGACACCGAAGACCTTTGCCATCCAGAGCGTGGAGCGCATTACCCTGGCGGTGGCGCTGCCCATGCTGGTCTTCAGGAAGCTTTTCTATCCCTTTGTCTGGCTGCTGAACCATGTGGCGAACTGGGTAGCCGCCAGGCTGGGAGTTGAGGAAGCGGATGCGGCGGACTCTGCCCACACGGAAGAAGAAATCCGCCTGCTGATGGAGGAAAGCCACCGCCAGGGGCTGGTGGATGACACGGAGGCTGATTTTGTCGATAACGTCTTTGATTTCACGGAACTGAATGTACGGGAAATCATGACACCACGCACGGATATGGTCTGCCTTTACCTGAATGACAGTTGGGAGGAACATCTGCAGACGGTTCTGACCGAGCAGCTCACCCGCTACCCTATCTGCCGGGAGGACAAGGATCATATTATCGGCTTCCTGCACACGAAGGATCTGCTGAAATTTCTTTATCAGGGCAAGAAGGTCAGCCTGCGCAAGCTGGTACGCCGGGCGCTGGTGGTGCCTGAGAGCATGGATGTCAGTGTCCTCCTGAAAACCATGCAGAAAGGACGCTCCCAACTGGCCATTGTGGTGGACGAGTTCGGCGGCACGGCGGGCATGGTGACTATTGAGGACATTGTGGAAGAAATAGTGGGCGATATCCAGGATGAGTTTGACGAGGAAAGGCCCACAGCAGAGGCCAGGGGAGGCCGGGTTTATTCCGTGGATGCCAAGCTCCTGCTGGAGGAACTGGAGGATATTCTGGAAGTGAATATCGAGGACAGGGATGTGGACTCCATAGGCGGCTGGCTCTATGATGAGCTGGGACGGGAGCCGCGTATCGGTCAGATGGCTGCCTACGGGGGCAATCGTTTCTTCGTGGAGGAAGTGGAGGGCGTCCGTATCACCCGTGTGCTGGTCTGGCTTGCCCAGGAGCTCACGGAGGAGCATGAGGAGATTGTAGGTGACGAGGCATGATGTTGCTGGATAAGCTCCAGGCGTTGGAGGATAAATACCGGGAGCTGGAGTCGCTCTTGAGCGACCCGGAGACCGTGCAGGATATTGGGCGTTGGCAGGCTTTGAGCAAGGAGCATGCCCAGCTTGCGCCGATTGCGGCTTCTGTGCGGGAGTACAGGCAGGTGCTGCGGGATGCGGCGGAGGCCAGGGAGCTTGCCCAGGGGAATGACCCGGAGATGAAGGAACTGGCTGCCCAGGAGCTGGCGGAGCTGACGGTGCGGCAGGAAGAACTGGAAAAGGAGCTCCCCCTGCTGCTGCTGCCCCGTGATCCCAATGATGATAAGAATGTCATTGTGGAAATCCGCGGCGGTGTGGGGGGAGAGGAAGCGGCGCTCTTTGCAGGCGACCTCTTTCGCATGTACGCCCGCTACGCGGAGAAGCGGGGCTGGAGGGCAGAGATTCTGGAGGCCAATGCGACGGAAATCGGAGGCTACAAGGAAATCTCCTTCCTGGTGAACGGCACAGGCGCATACAGCCGCCTGAAATATGAGAGCGGCACCCATCGCGTGCAGCGGGTGCCGGTCACGGAGTCCGGCGGGCGCATTCACACCTCGGCGGTGACGGTGGCAGTGCTGCCGGAAATGGAGGAGGTGGAGGTATCGGTAGACCCGAAGGATCTGCGCATTGATACATACTGCTCCTCTGGAGCGGGGGGCCAGTACGTGAACCGCACGGAGACAGCCATCCGCATCACCCATCTGCCCACCGGGCTGGTGGTGACCTGCCAGGATGAGAAGTCCCAGCTTAAAAACAAGGAAAAGGCCATGAAGGTGCTGCGTGCCCGCCTTTTCGATATGGAGCGCGAGCAGCAGGCTGCCGAGGTAGCGGCAGACCGCAGGAGCCAGGTGGGCTCCGGCGACCGCAGCGAGCGTATCCGTACCTACAATTTCCCCCAGGGGCGGGTGACGGATCACCGCATTGGCCTGACGCTGCACCGCATTGATGCCATTCTGGACGGTGACCTGGATGAAATTCTGGATGCCCTGATTACGGCAGACCGGGCAGAGAAACTGAAGGAACAGCAGGTGTGATAGCTTGAGGGATAACAACGGAATCTGGACAATCGGCCGCATCCTGAAATGGACAGAGAATTTTTTTGCCCAGAAAGGCATCGAAAGCCCCCGTCTGGATGCGGAGGTGCTGCTTGCCCATGTGTTGGGCAGGCAGCGCATTCATCTCTATGTGCATTTCGATGAGCCCCTGGAGGAAGGGGAACTGTCTGCCTACAGGGAACTCATCAAGCAGCGCGTGCAGCGCCAGCCCGTTGCCTACCTCCTGGGTGAGAAGGAATTTATGGGGCTGCGCTTCAAGGTCAGCCCGGCGGTGCTCATCCCTCGCCCGGAGACGGAAATCCTGGTGCAGGCAGCCGTGGAGAGGCTGCGCAAAATGCAGGCAGCACGCTTTGCAGATATTGGCACCGGCAGCGGCGCCATCTGCCTTTCCGTCCTGGAATTCGTGCCGGAGGCCGTGGCAGAGACCGTGGATATCTCAACCGGGGCCAGGGCAGTGGCAGAGGAAAATGCGGCGGCTCTGGGGCTGGCGGAGCGTATCACCTTCCACACGGGGGATCTCCTGGCACCGCTGGAGGGGAAATTCTCTGCGTTGCTGTCCAATCCTCCCTATATACCTGATGCAGAGCTGGATGGGCTGCAGCCGGAGGTACGCTGCTCGGAGCCCCATCTGGCCCTGGCCGGTGGCGCAGATGGGTTGGATTTTTACCGCAGGCTGTGTGCAGACGGCCCGGCACTACTGACGGAGGATGGCTTTCTGGCCTTCGAGGTGGGGCAGGGCCAGGCAGGGGCGGTGGCAGCCCTGGCCCAAGCCAACCCGCTGATTGCGGGCACGGAAATAATCGAGGATCTGGCCGGGCTGGAGCGCGTGGTCATAGCGTATCGCACAGTTAAGGAAAGCAGGCAATGAATTGCAAACGCAGGTCGTGAAAATTACAAATATCAAGGGACAGAAGCATATGCTGGAGGAAGCGGGGGCCATCATCCGCAGGGGCGGACTGGTAGCCTTCCCCACGGAGACGGTCTACGGGCTGGGGGCGAACGGGCTGGACGGCCCAGCCTGCAAGGGCATCTATGCCGCCAAGGGCCGTCCTTCGGACAATCCCTTGATACTGCATGTGGCATCCCGCCACATGATAGGCGCTATTGCGGCAGAGGTGACGCCCCTGGCGGAGAAGCTGCTGGCAGCCTTTTGCCCTGGGCCTATCACCCTCATTATGAAACGCAAGCCCTCTGTGCCTGATGAAATCACAGGGGGCCTTCCGACGGTGGGCATCCGCATGCCGGAAAGCGACGTGGCCCGGGCCTTTATCAAGGCGGCGGGAGTGCCTGTCGCTGCCCCTTCGGCCAATATCTCAGGACGCCCCAGCCCCACCACGGCAGAAGCGGTGCTGCACGACCTGGAGGGGCGCGTGCCCCTGATTCTGGACGGCGGGCCCTGTCATTTCGGCGTGGAGTCCACCATCGTGGACTCCACGGGCAGTCAGGCCGTGATCCTGCGCCCCGGTGCCATCACAGAGGAAATGCTCGCCGAGGTCGCAGGTGAGGTCCTTATCGACCCGGCCCTGGTGGGAGCTGATGCCATCCCGAAGGCACCCGGCATGAAATACAAGCATTACGCGCCCCAGGCGCCCCTGGTGCTGATTGAGGGGGAGCCGGAAAAAATCGCCCCCGCCATGCAGGGGGAAATCCGGCGCCTGCAGGCCGAGGGGCACAGGGTCGGCGTTATTGCCAGCCGCGAGGTGCTGGATAGTTTAGGGCCGATGGTGCCGCCGGAGCTGAGGGCGGATTACGGCGGGCAGGGCGATTTGCCCGCCATAGCTGCCAATCTCTACGAGGCGCTGCGCTATTTTGACGATACAGGGGCGGACAGGCTGCTGGCCGAGGGCACGACCTCCGAAGGGCTGGGGCTGGCCATTATGAACCGCCTGCGCAAGGCCAGCGGCTTTCACAGCATACAGGCATGAGAAAGATGCAGGTCTTTAAGCTGGTCTATCTTTCCCTGCTGACAGCCCTGTCCCTTGCCCTTTTCCTGTTTGAGGGACTGCTGCCTGTGCCCTTCCTGGCACCGGGGGCGAAGCTGGGACTGGCCAATATCGTGACGGTGCTGGCGCTTTACACCCTGCCCGGCTTCCGGGAGGCCCTGCTGGTACTGCTCCTGCGCATAGGACTGGCGACGCTTTTGGGGGGCGGCCCCACCATCTTCGCATACAGCCTGGCAGGCGGCCTGCTGAGTTTTCTGGGCATGGCCCTGTTGCGCCGCCAGGGAATTTTTTCCTTGCAGGCCGTCAGCGCGGCGGGCGGCTTCCTGCATAATGCCGGGCAGCTTATAATCGCCTGCTCCGCCGTGGACAGTGCCGGGCTGTTTGCTTACCTGCCCGTACTTGGCCCCTGCGGCCTGGTGACGGGACTGGTAATCGGTGCCGCCGCAGCAGGCATCTTGCCAAAACTACAGATTGCAATGAAAAGGGGACTTTAGCATGGTGAATCGTGCGGCTTGGGCGGAAATTGACCTTGGTGCCCTGCGCCATAATTATCGGGAAATCAAGTCACGCATCCGGGGAGAGGCAAAGCTGTGCGCGGTGGTAAAGGCAGATGCCTACGGCCACGGCGCAGTCCGTTGCGCCCGTGTGGCAGTGGAGGAAGGGGCAGAGTATCTGGCTGTTGCCACCATTTCCGAGGCCATAGAGCTGCGGGAGGCAGGCTTTGCCCAGCCCATCCTGCTCCTGGGCCTGATCTTGCCAGAGGAAGCGGAGCCTGTCGTCACCCACGATATCACCCAGGCTGTCTGCGAACTGCCATTGGCCCAGGCTCTCTCGGCAGAGGCCATGCGTCAGCAGAAGACAGTCAAGGTGCATCTGAAAGTGGAGACGGGCATGGGGCGCATCGGCGCCCGTCCCGAGGAAATTGCAGAACTGGCTGCGCAGATTGCGGCTCTGCCCAACCTTGAGATAGAGGGCATTTTCTCCCATTTTGCCACGGCGGACAGCAGGGACAAGACCTTCGCCCAGGTGCAACTGCGCCGTTTCCTGGCGGCCTGCGCGGACTGCCGGGAACGGGGCATCCAGATTCCCATCCGCCATATTGCGGAATCTGCAGCCATCCTGGAAATCCCGGAAGCCCATCTGGACATGGTGCGGGCCGGTGTCATCCAGTACGGCATGTGGCCCTCAGAGGAAGTCACCCATCCCATCGACCTGCGCCCGGTGATGAAGCTCTGCGCGCGAATCGTATTTCTGAAAAAAATGCACCCAGGCGAGACAATCGGCTATGGCCGTGCCTGGCAGGCAAAGCGGGAAAGCCGCATCGCCACGCTCCCCCTGGGCTATGCAGATGGCTATATCCGCGCTTACGGTGCGGCCCATGCCCAGGTGCTGCTGAAGGGCAGGCGTGCCCCCCTGGCAGGCCGCGTCTGCATGGATCAGGTGATGGTGGATGTGACGGACATACCCGATGTGAGGGAAGGTGACACAGCCATCCTGTTCGGCAGCCCGGAGCTGACAGCAGATGAGGCAGCGGCCTGGCTGCAGACCATCAATTATGAGGTGACGTGCCTGATTTCTTCCCGCGTGCCGCGGGTTTATCTCGAAACACGGCATTGAGCGTATGCGCTGGAAACGACGAAAATTCCTGGGCAGGCAGGAATCGGCGCAGGGGTGTTGAATTATAGACAGCATCAGTAAAAATAACCGGGAACATCTGCCGGATATGATCGGGAAAGTTGGCAGGACAGTAACGGAAGAAGGTAGACAGCCATGCTAAATAACAAACCCCATATCGTAGTGGTGGGCAGCGGCTTCGGCGGCATCAAGCTTTGCAAGCTGCTGGCCAGGGAAAATGTGGAAGTCACGCTGGTGGACAGGCATAATTTCCACCTGTTTCAGCCCTTGCTATACCAGGTTTCCACCTCGGTGCTCTCTGTGGACGAGATCGCCTATCCCACGCGCAGTTTTTTCCGCGAGAACAAGAATATCAACTTCTTCATGGCCAAGGCCAAGGGAGTGGATCAGGAGCGCAATGTGCTTCTCACCAATCATGGTGAGATTTCCTATGATTATCTGGTGCTGGCTGCCGGTGCCACCACGAATTTCTTCGGCATGAAGACGGTGGAAGACAATGCCTATGGCATGAAGACCATCCAGGAGGCCATTGCCATCCGCAACCATGTCATTCACGAATTCGAGCGGGCGGATAAGCCATACAGGACGCCGGAGGAACGCAAGGAGAAGCTGACCTTCGTAATCGTGGGAGGCGGCCCCACGGGCATCGAAGAAGCGGGTGCCATCAGCGAGCTGGTGGACGTTATGAAAAAAGAATTCCATCACCTGGATTTCAGCGAGGTCAGCATCAAGCTCATCGAGGCCACCGGCCACGTGCTGCCCATGATTACCCCCGACTTGCAGGAGTACACTGTCAAGACCCTGCGGGAAAAGGGAGTAGAGGTCATGCTGAATACCCAGGTGGTGGACTATGATGGCAAGGTACTGACCCTGAAATCCGGGGAGAAGATACCCACCAGCACCGTTATCTGGGCCGCCGGCGTCAGGGCCGTGGACTTTATCAAGGACTGCGGCGGCGAGTGCGCCAGGGACGGACGCATCTGGGTGGAGGAAGACTTGCGGGTCAGGGGAGCCGTCCACGGCAACGTCTTTGCCATCGGCGACTGCGCCGCCTTTATGCACGGGGATATGCAGCGCCCCCTGCCTACGGTGGCACCGGTCGCTACTCAGGAAGCGGCGGTCTGCTGCCAGAATATCCTGAAGCTCATCAGCGGAGACACAAATCTCACTAAATTCAAGTACAAGGATTTGGGAGCCATGGCCACCATCGGCAGGGGCAAGGCCGTGGTGAACTCTCCGAAAATGACAGGCTTTATCGCCTGGGTAGCCTGGATGTTCGTCCACCTCCTGCGGCTGGCCGGAGCACATACGAACTTTACCGTGGCCATCAAGTGGATATGGAATCTCATATCCGGCATCCGCCTGGGCCGCATTATCACCAGCATAAAACTGGACAGCGGCAAGCTGACCGTGCCGAAGATAGAAGAAGACTTCTCCCATGTGCGCAATGTAAACGAGGGCAAGCCGGTTATCTGGAAAAATTAGACATGCAAGCAACGCGATACCTTCACAAAACTGCGTAGCTTCTCAATGATGCTAAATGCTCGAAAGCCTTCCTCTGCACAAATGGCTGTGCAGAGGAAGGCTTTTTGTGTACAGATGCAAATTAACAAAATAAAGAGTCTGAATTTCAGACAATATAATATATGAAAAATATGAGCATAAAATTATAATGTAGTAATATAATTAAAATATATTGACAAGGCTTTATCCTTCCGCTATAATGAGCTTATGAGCAATAGCTGTAGGACATTGAAGGGGACGTAACGCGCCCCTCGGAATGGAGGCCAATTATGGGCAAAGTGTTAGAATTTTCCGGTAAGCGTAGGCAAAAGAAAAATTCTGAAATGACAGAAGCAGAAAAAATGCGGGAACGGTGGAAGCACCGGAAGGAAGTTCAGGAAGTTCAGGAAGTTCAGGAAGTGATGGAAGAACTAAGTCGTATTGATTTTTTTGAAATGATGAATAACTATTACTTAAAGAAGGAAGAAGCCGAGCTGAAAAGAAAGCAGAAATTGCAGGAACTGAAGGAGTTTGAGGAACTTATTCATGGCAAGCATATGTATTTGTTTGAATGAAAAGGGCCATTATATGGAGCCAGGAAGGAAAAATCACATGGAGACAAAGAGGGATAAGTTTATACGTTTGGCTGAGGCTCGCACTAATAAAATTTTGAAGATGATAGAGCTGTTAGGCAATTTGTCTAACAAGAGCACCTACGAATACAGCGAAGATGACATAAGCCGTATTTATGAAAGAATAAATGATGAACTGAGTCTGTCGAGAGAAAGGTTTGGCTTCGGTCTAAGAAGCAAGCCGGAAGCATTTACTTTGACGGAGAAAAACATGATTAACATAACGGAGGAGTGCGTGGAGGCAGAGGACGTAAAATTGCTTGGGTAGGCGCATGTGTACTGACAGTTGTACGTATGGCGAAAAATGAAGAAGTTTTGCAAATATACACCTAAATCCGTGAAACTCATTCTCAAGGTCAGCCGGAACGCTTACAGATATTGGCTTGCGGGTGGGATACGAGGTGATCGAGCGCACCATCGACAAAAAAGGACAGATTCTTCTTGTTCCGGATATCGAGGTGAATACATGGTGGACGAACCTTGGCTGGACAGATGAAGCGATCATGGATGCCTACCACGTCCACGGAGAAAGTGAGCAATACCACAGCGAACTGAAAGCTGACATGGATGTGGAGCGACTTCCATCCGGCAAGTTTGAAACAAATGAGTTGGTGCTGGAACTAGCTTTGATTGCCTACAACATCCTGCGAATGATAGGTCAAGAATCATTGAAGCATAAACAGGCGGACAAGCGCCTCGTGAAGCGCCGTAGGATTCGCATTGTTTTGTCGAACTTGATCCAATTTGCCAGCCATATCACCGAACATGCCCGTAAGATTTTTATGGGCATGGGATGCAGCAACACATGGAGATATGCATTCCATTCTGTGTGGCAGAGATTTGCCTGTTGATAGGAAACACAAAACCAATATTTTTAAAAACAGCCTTCTGAAGGATTGTTTACTATGCGTATTTTCGCCTACTTAAGCCTTGCAATCTTATCGGTTTGTTGTTGGGATAGACTGAGACATGATATTTGGGTAAATGTCATTGTTTTTTCACGAGTTTAACGGATTCAGGGAAAAGACTTTGCCGACTACGGCATCGACAAGGAAACGCTTAATATCTATAGCGGCAAGTACAAGAATGTAATAGAAGAGTTGAAGAATCCCCCTGATGATACCGAACCTATAACCATCGACATAGGATATGAGCTTGAGAACATCAAGAGTGTAATCATTGACTATCGCTACATAGTATCGCTTATCCAGAAGTATATGCCAGACGAGGATGCGTTGATTGTAGAGCCGATAGAAGACGAGTCAATCGACAAGCATATAGAGAAGCTCCGCGAGACAAATCCTGCCTTGGCAGATGTCATTGATGGATTCTGGCAGGATATGAAGAAAGACCCGATGAAGTACAAGGGCCTTGACGCAATGGCTGTCATTGAGACTCGTATCGAGGAGATTATCAATAATCAGATTGATAATTTCACAAAAGAGTGGTGCGCCCAGAAGAAAGATGTTATTGCCATTCTGAACACGTTCAAGAAAGGCGATAAGATTTCTTTAGGGATAAACTACGAAGAGTATAAGAAGACTCATGAGGATGTCAGTAAGCTTAAATACAGTCGCAGAGCAAAAGATGCTATAGTCGAGCTTGTCGAAAAACTTCGCCCACTTAGGGAGAGATAGGTAAGAAACCAAATATTAAAGACCTACTGCACATGAGCACGACTTACAGGCTTGGCGCCATTGAGGATGAGAACCCATTTGAAGTAATCAAAGGTGGATGAATAGAATAATGGGATTTAAGGGGTTACAAGCAACATAGTTTCACTCGTTATTTTGTAATGTGGCTTGATATTGTGAATTTGATACTGTTTGCTAATATGATAATAAGATTGAACAGTAATTTAAACCGAATTTAAAAATATATAATTACAGAAAGAAGTTGTTCGATATGTTAAATAAATTAGAAAATCAAATCAAATTGGTTTATCAATATTTATCTACAGTAAAAAAATGCTCTTTGTACAAGAAAAGAAACAAATATGATTTATCGGCGTGTTTCAAAACCGGCCATTTAGTGGTAACAAATGCCTTAAAACAGCAAAA
>CAMVGU010000038.1 GCA_947167105.1 uncultured Selenomonas sp.
TTTCCAACCTCATCCGTCAGCCCTTCGGGCTGCCACCTTCCCCAGAGGGGAAGGCAAGACCGTCAGGCAGGGAATTTGGTTTTTTTGTCGAAAAACAGGAGCGAAGGAGATGAGCATATGAAAAAATGGAAGAAAAAAATCGCGGCGGCGGCCCTGGGAATGCTGCTGTCCCTGCCGCTGCCTGTCTATGCCTCGGTGCAGAAGGACGGCGTGCATATTACGGTGCTGCACACCAACGACCTGCATGCCAGGGTGCTGCCTACAGATGATGAAGGCAAGACCATGGGCATGGCCTGGTTTGCCGGGGCCATCCGCAAAGAGAAGGAAATAGAGCCGGACACACTGGCCCTGGATGCAGGTGATACCTTCCACGGCAGGCCCATGATCAATCTCAGCCGGGGGGCCAATATGGCAGCCCTGCTGAACCTTTCCGGCTACGATGCCATGACCCCTGGGAACCATGATTTCAATTTTGGCAGCCAAAGGCTCGTAGAGCTGGGCAAGATGCTGAATTTCCCCATTGTCAGCGCCAATGTGCTGGATAAGGAAACCCAAAAAACCATCTTCCCTCCCTATGAAACCTTTGAAATGAACGGCGTGAAGGTGGCGGTGGTGGGCCTCACCACCCCGGAAACCGCCTACAAGACCAATCCCAAGAATATCACCAGCATCAATTTTGCCGACCCCATCACCACCATGAAAGTCCTGATGCCGAAGCTGCGGGCAGAGCATGATGTGGTCATCGGCCTTATGCACATGGGGGTGGACAAAAGCTCCATAGTGACTTCCATCGAAATTGCCAGGGCAGTGCCGGGCTTTGATGTAATCATAGACGGCCACAGCCACACCACCCTGCCCAAAGGACTGAAGGCGGGCAAGACCCTGATCTGCCAGACGGGCTGCCACGGCTACAACCTGGGGAAGGTGGAGCTGGTGGTAAAGAACCACAAGCTCAGAAAGGCCACGGCGGAGCTAATGAACCCGGAAGCAGTGAGAAAGCTCTCCGGGGCACCGGATAAGGGCACAGAAGAAGCTCTCGCCAAAATGCAGCAGGAAACCAAAAGAGCCCTGGATGAAGTTGTGGCAGAAAGCCCCAGGAAGCTCACCTCCAAGCGGGAAGTCGTCCGCACTGGGGAATCTGAGCTGGGGAATCTCACCGCCGATGCCATGCGTGACTATACCGGGGCAGATATTGCCATCATCAACGGCGGGGGGCTTAGGGCAGACCTTCCCCAAGGGAAAGTCACCAGAGGGGATGTGCTGAGCATCTTCCCCTTTGGCAATATCGTAGAGAAAATAGAGGTGAAGGGCAGCGCCGTCAAGGCCATGCTGGAACACTCGGTGGAATACCTGCCTGCCACCTTCGGCGGCTTTATGGATGTCAGCGGCCTGACCTTCGAGCTGAATCCCAAGGCCAAGGCCAGCAATCGCGTGAGCAATGTCCTGGTGCAGGGAAGGCCCCTTGACCCGGATGCCACCTACACCCTGGCCGTCAACGACTTCACCGCCGCCGGCGGGGACGGCTACGAAATGCTCAAGGGAGCCAGGGAACTGGGGCAGTACGGCACCATGGAGGATATATTCAGCCAGTACCTCCTAAAGCACGGCGTGTCAGGCATAGAGCTGGGACGGATTGCGGTAAAATAAAAAACATATTTAACCTATTGACATAGTATGTGTAATGATGTAACATAAACCCATCATCATAGGAGCCACATACTTCACGGGAACAGTGTTTCCCGCGCTCCCTTAAAAACTGACTGGAAAAACCAGAGGTTTTGCACAAGGATTATTTCTTGTGCAAAACCTCTTTTTAGTGAGGAGGATTTGCATGATAGCCGCACAAGAAAGCATGACTGCCAAACTCTGCTCCTTTGCCAGAGCCTATCACTCCCTGCTGGGAAAGAACAAGATTTTTGACGACTACCTTGCCTACGACATCATCGGCAAAGAGGAGTATGACAAAATCGGCGAACTCCTGAAGGGACAGGCAGAGGCTGCCAGGCACTTCCCCGTATACGGTTTTGAAAGCCTGCAAGCCTTTGATGATACAAACAGGTATTTTTCTCCCGTTGCCCTCTCCCGCATCGCCTTTGCAGAGCTTGCCCTGGAAAGATTTGCCCGGCGGCATAGTGCCTGCCAGTACATCATCTGCGGCGCAGGCCTGGATACCTTCGCCTTCCGCAATTCCGACGAGGCTGTGCAAATTTTCGAGCTGGATCACCCGGACACCCAGGCTTACAAGCTGCAGCGCATCCACGAACTGCGCTGGGAAATCCCTCCGAATGTCCATTACAGCGCCATAGATTTCGAGGAGGATGACCTGGTACGGACGTTGCTCCATGACGGTTTCCGAAGAAGCATTCCCACCTTTTTCTCCCTGCTGGGAGTTTCTTACTACCTCTCCAAAAGAGCCTTCCGGGAGCTGGTAAGCAGCGTCAGTGCGCTGTCCATCCCCAGCAGCCAGTTTGTGCTGGACTTCCCGGATGAGGACACTTTTGAAGATACAGCCTCCGCCATGGGCAGGCTGGCAGCACTGACAAAGCAGCTGGGCGAGCCCATGGGCAAAGGCTTTTCCCTGCAGGAAATGCGGGACATCCTCTCCGCCGAGGGCTTCGTTATCCGCACCCATGAATCGCCAGAAGATATACAGCGCCACTTCTTTGCCGGACGCACAGATCATCAGCAGGCAGCAAAGCATATTCACCTGCTGCTGGCCGAAAAGCAAGGGCACTGACTCAGTAAAGGAGAGATTTTATATGAGCTATACAGCCTTTAATACCCTGCTTATTCACGGGGGCATAGATGGTGACCGCCACACGGGCGCAGTCACGGTGCCCATCTACCAGACTTCCACCTTCCGTCAGGATGGCCTGGGAGAGCTGCGGGAAGGGAAATGGGAATACAGCCGCACAGGCAATCCCACCCGGGCCGCCCTCGAATCCCTGATTGCCCGGTTGGAAGGCGGCGAGGCGGGCTTTGCCTTTGCCTCCGGCATGGCAGCCATCACGGCTGTGCTGAGCCTTTTCCAAAGTGATGTGAAGCTCCTGCTTTCCAGCAATGTCTACGGCGGCACCTTCCGGGTGCTGGACAAGGTCTTTTCCCGCTTCAACCTGAACTATGCCCTGCAGGACATGCAGAATACGGCAGCACTGGAAAAAGCCTTCACTCCCAACGTGAAGGCCCTCATTATCGAAAGCCCCGCCAACCCGCTGCTGACCATTACAGATATCAGGGCAGTGTCGGAAATCGCTCATCGACACAACGCCCTCGTCATCGTTGACAATACCTTTATGACGCCGTATCTGCAGCAGCCCCTGGCCCTGGGGGCAGATATCGTGGTGCACAGTGCCACCAAGTACCTGGGAGGCCACAGCGATCTCGTGGCCGGGCTGGCGGTGGCCAAAAACAAGGAACTGGCAAAAAAGCTGGCCTTCATCCAGAACGCCACCGGCGCAGTGCTGGGCCCCCAGGACTCCTTCCTGCTGCTGCGGGGCATCAGGACCCTGAGCGTGAGGATGGATCGCCATACGGAGAATGCACATTATCTGGCAGAGTGGCTGGAAGGCAGCCCGGATGTGAAAAGAGTATTCTACCCCGGCCTCACAAGCCACGAAGGTTTCGAGGTACACCAGCTCCAGGCTAAAAATGGCGGAGCCATGATTTCCTTCGAGCTGACGGAGGGGCATGATGCAAACAAATTCTTCAAGGCTCTCAGGCTCATCGCCCTGGCGGAAAGCCTGGGGGGCGTGGAGAGTCTGGTCTGCCACCCCGCTACCATGACCCACGCTGCTATCCCCAGGGAAATCCGGGAAAAAGTCGGCATCACGGATAATCTCATCCGCCTGTCCGTGGGCATCGAGGATAAGGGGAATTTATTGCAGGATCTGAACCAGGCCATTGAGGCGAGCCGTATCTGAAAGGACAAATGCCATGGGGTACTATAAATCAATGCAGGAGCTCATCGGGCATACGCCGCTCGTTGAGCTGTCACATTTCAAATTGCCGGAAGGCGTCCGGCTCTTTGCCAAGCTGGAGCTCTGGAATCCCGGCGGCAGCGCCAAGGACAGGGTGGGCCAGGCCATGATAGAGGCTGCGGAGCGTAACGACTCCCTGTCCCCCGGCGGCACCATCATAGAGGCCACAGCAGGCAACACCGGCCTGGGGATTGCCTTTGCCGCCCTGAATAAAGGCTACCGGGTCATCTTCGTGGTACCGGAAAAATTCTCCGCCGAAAAGCAGGTGCTGATGCAAGCCCTGGGAGCAGAGCTTGTGCACACACCCCGGGCCCAGGGAATGCTGGGGGCGGCAGCGAAGGCAGAGGAACTGAAACAGGAAATTCCCGGTGCCATCACACTAAAGCAATTCGAGAATCCTGCCAATCCTGAAATCCATTACCTGACTACAGGGCCGGAAATCTACGAGGAGCTGGACGGCCAGATAGACTATTTTGTTTCGGGGGCCGGCAGCGGCGGCACCTTCTCCGGCATTATGAAATATTTCCGGGAGAAGAACCCAGGTATAAAGGGCGTGCTGGCCGACCCCTGGGGCTCCGTCATCGGCGGCGGTGAGCACGGTGATTATGAGATAGAGGGCATCGGCAATGATTTCATACCGGCAACCATGGATACCGGCCTGATTGACAAGGTTTATAAAATCACGGACGGGGAGGCTTTGGCAGGGGTGCGCAGCCTGGCCCTGAAAGAGGGAATCTTCGCCGGCACTTCCAGCGGGGCGGCCCTGGCCGCTGCCCTGAAGCTGGCTGCCTCCGGTGCCCAGGGGAACATTGTCCTGCCCATTATCGACAGGGCAGAAAGATATTTCAGCAAGCATATTCTGGAAGGAGGATGAGAAATGTCCTACCGCATAGCCTTTGCCTCCGCAGACGGCGCCAATATAGACAGGCATTTCGGTGCCGCAGACAGTTTTCTCATTATAGAGGTAGAGCAGGATGGCTCCTACAGGGAAACTGAGCGGCGGCCTGCCCGCCCCCCCTGCAGGCACGGCTCCCATGATGAGCCTGCCATGCAGGAGGCGGCAGATGCCCTCTCCGACTGCCTCTATGTGGCAGCCGAGGCCATAGGGCCGGGAGCGCAGCGTGCCCTGGAAAGGGCAGGCGTCCTGCCCCTGGAGGTACAGGACATCACCATTGCTGACGCAGTGAAACAAATACATAAATACGAGCTGAACAAACGCAGAGCCAGTGTTTCGTATTGAAACAAAAGCATTGAAATCACAATTAGGAGAGGAGCCTTGGCATGGACAAAGAGCGCGTGCGCGAGCAGCATCCCTGCTTCGGAGCCAGGCAGAACCGTGGACGCATCCACCTGCCCGTCTGCCCCGGCTGCAATCTGGAGTGCCGCTTTTGCGACAGAAAAATCAATGAGGAGGAGGAACGGCCCGGCGTCACCGCCAGGCTCATCAAGCCGGAAGAAGCAGTCACCTATGTGGAAAAGGCGCTGAGGCTCTGCCCGGAGCTTTCCGTCATCGGCATAGCCGGGCCGGGGGACACACTGGCTACCGATAACGCCCTGGAAACCTTCCGGCTGCTGGGAAGAAAATTTCCCCGGCTGCTGAAGTGCATGAGCACCAACGGGCTGCTGCTAAATGAGCGGGCGGAGGAACTCATCGAGGTGGGCCTTGATACCCTGACCGTCACGGTGAACGCCGTAGACCCTGCCATCGAGGCGAAGCTGATCAACGGGCTTGTCTATCACGGCAGGCGCTATGAGGGGGAGGAAGCAGGGCGCATCATCATCCGTAACCAACTGGAGGGTATCAGGAAAGTCGCCGCCGCAGGCATGGTGGTGAAAGTCAACACCGTGCTGGTCAATGAAATCAACAGGTTCCACATCGGCGAGATTGCCCGCACCGTGAAGGAAGCGGGGGCAACTATCTACAACATCATCCCCCTGATTCCCCAGCATGACATGAAGGACTGCGAGGCACCAAGCTGCATCGACCTGGCTGCGGCCCGCCAGCAGGCGGGAAAATTTATAGATGTTTTCCGCCACTGCCAGCACTGCCGGGCAGATGCGGTGGGAGTGCCCGGCAAGAATAATTTCAGCAAAGAGGTTTACGGCAGCCTGCCCCATGTTAAGGACACCTTCTCCCACGGGTGAAGGGGCCTGCCGTACCGCATGAAGTTTTGTGAATAAGGAGAGATACAGATGGCTAAAGAAGGACTTAGACAAATCGCAATCTACGGCAAGGGTGGCATCGGCAAATCCACCACCACCCAGAACCTGACCGCCGGCCTGACCGAGCTTAATAAAAATGTCATGGTGGTGGGCTGCGACCCCAAGGCGGATTCCACCCGCCTCCTGTTGGGGGGACTGGCCCAGAAAACCGTGCTGGACACCCTCAGGGACGAAGGGGAGGAAGTGGAGCTTGCAAGCATTATGAAGGAGGGCTTCGGCGGCACGCGCTGCGTAGAATCCGGCGGCCCGGAGCCGGGAGTGGGCTGCGCAGGCCGGGGCATTATCACCTCCATCGGCCTCCTGGAGCGGCTGGGGGCCTATACAGATGATCTGGACTATGTTTTCTACGATGTCCTGGGGGACGTGGTCTGCGGCGGTTTTGCCATGCCCATCCGGGAGGGCAAGGCCAAGGAAATCTACATAGTGGCCAGCGGGGAGATGATGTCCCTCTACGCCGCCAACAATATCTCCAAGGGCATTTCCCGCTATGCAGCCAAGGGCGGCGTAAGGCTGGGTGGCATCATCTGCAACAGCCGCAACGTGGACAGGGAAATCGAGCTCCTGCGGGCCTTCGCTGAGGAACTGGGCACCCAGCTCATCCATTTCGTGCCCAGGGACAATGTGGTCCAGCATGCAGAAATCCACAAGCAGACCGTTATCCAGTATAAGCCCCAGGCCAAGCAGGCAGATGAATACAGGCAACTGGCCAAAAAAATCGAGGACAATGAGCTGTTCGTCATACCGAAGCCCATGACCCAGGACAGGCTGGAGGAAATCCTGATGGAATACGGCCTTATGGACACTATCGAAAACGACTATCGGATTTAGGAACGGAGGAGAGCTTATGCCAAAGAAAATCAATCTGGATATTGCCTCCGTGGAGCAGCGCGAGCAGCGCCTGGGCACCATCATAGCCTGGGATGGCACGACGGAGGAATTGCACCGGGCTTCAAGCTATGAAGAACGGGGCAAGCGCGAGCGCGGCTCCGGCTGCGGCGGCAACTGCCGCCTGTGCGAACTCTCCGGGCCTTTCACCCAGGGTTCCGTCTGCAGCGAGCAGATGGTGGAGTGCCAGGCGGGCAATGTCAGGGATGCGGTGCTGATCCAGCACGCTCCCATAGGCTGCGGCGGCGGCCAGGTGGAGTACAACTCCATCTACCGCAACGGCCTGGCCATGCGGGGCTACAAAGTAGAGAACATACGCATCATCAACACCAACCTCCAGGAAAGCGATATGGTTTTCGGAGCAGCGGACAAGCTACGCCAATCCATTGATGATGCCTTCGGGCGCTTCCAGCCCCAGGCCATCTTTGTGGCTTCTTCCTGCGCCACCGGCATCATCGGCGAGGATATCGAGAGCGTAGCCGACGAAAAGGAGGCCGAGCTGGGAGTGCCCGTGATTCCCCTTTCCTGCGAAGGCTTCCGCTCCAAGCACTGGAGCACCGGCTTTGATGCCACCCAGCATGGCATACTCAGGCAGATTGTGCGAAAGGCTCCCAGGAAAAAGCAGGAAGACCTGGTGAATGTCATCAACCTCTGGGGCTCCGATGTCTTCACCCCACTCCTGAAGAACCTCAACCTGCGGGTAAACTATGTGGTAGACCTGGCCTCCGTAGAGGAACTGGCCCAGATGTCCGAGGCCGCGGCCACCGTTGGCTTCTGCTACACCCTCTCCTCCTACCTGGCCGCTGCCCTGGAGCAGCATTTCGGGGTGCCCGAAGTAAAGGCGCCCATGCCCTACGGCTTTGAGGGCACGGATGCCTGGCTGCGAGAGCTGGCGAAAGTCACCCACAGGGAGCATCTGGTAGAGGACTTTATCCGAAGGGAACATGAACGGGTAAAGCCCCGCATCGCAGAGCTGAAGGAAAAGCTCAGGGGCGTAAAGGGCTTCGTGGCCACCGGCTCCGCCTATGCCCATGGGCTGGTCCAGGTGCTGCGGGAGCTTGATGTCACGGTGGACGGCTCCCTGACCTTCCACCACGACCCGGTATATGACAGCGGCGACAGCCGGGAGGACTCCCTGGGCCACCTGAATGAGCATTACGGCCAGGTGAAGAACTTCCATGTCTCCAACCGTCAGCAGTACCAGCTCTACGCCTTCCTGCAGGAGAACAAGCCGGACTTCCTCCTTATCCGCCATAACGGCCTGGCGCCCCTGGCCTCCCGCCTGGGGATTCCCGCCGCCCCTTTGGGTGACGAGCACATTGCCGTAGGCTATGACGGCATGATCAACCTGGGAGAGACCATCCTGGAAATCATGGCCCACAAGAAATTCCACGACGATATCCGCCGTCATGTAAAGCTGCCCTACAAAAAATGGTGGCTGGAGCAGAAGGATGCCTATATCCTGGCCCGCCAGCCAGAGCTGGCCGCCTTTGACGCAGAGGAGTACAGAAAAGAGAGGAAGGAGGCCGCCCATGCCTAAGCTCAAGCAAAACAAGAACGGACAGACCAATTCCATCAACCAGGTGCGCTACGGCTGTGCCCTAGGAGCGCTGCACTCCGTTGTAGCCATCCCCGGCGCTATGCCCATCACCCACTGCGGCCCCGGCTGCGTGGACAAGCAGTACATGAGCCTGGCCTTCTACAACGGTTTCCAGGGAGGCGGCTACGCCGGCGGCGCCGTCACCCCCAGCTCCAACCTGCAGGAAAAAGATGTGGTCTTCGGCGGGGCCAAACATTTGGATCAGCTCATCGCAGCCTCCCTCAAAATCATGGAGGCTGATCTCTTCGTGGTGCTGAACGGCTGCATTCCCGAAATAGTGGGGGATGACATCGGTGCCGTAGTGGCACGCTACCAGGCCCAGGGCGTGCCCATCGTGTCGGCTGAGACCGGCGGCTTCAAAGGCAATAACTTCACCGGCCACGAAATCGTCACCGAGGCCATCATCGAGCAGTATGTGGATAAGTATGCCCGGAATAAGGACCAGAAACAAAAGGGCCTTATCAATGTCTGGTCAGAGCTGCCCTTCCAGAATACCTTCTGGCGGGGAGACCTGACGGAGCTGAAACGCATCCTGGAAGGAGCCGGCTGGCAGGTAAATATCCTTTTCGGCTATGGCTCCAAGGGAGTGCAGGAATGGCTCACCATACCCAGGGCGGAATTCAACCTGGTAGTGGGTCCCTGGCTGGGACTCAGGACAGCGAAGCTGCTGGAAAAGAAATACGGCCAGCCCTATCTGCACCTGCCTGTGCTGCCCATAGGCGCCAAGCAGGCAGCCGAATTCCTGCGGGCCATCGCCGCCTTTGCCAAAGAAAATGAAGTACAGACGGAGAAATTCATCAAGGAGGAAGAAAAAGAGTACTATTACTACATGGAGTATTTCACGGATTTCTATGCCGAATACTGGTGGGGACTGCCCGCCTCCTACGCCGTGGTGGGAGATGCCGCCTACAACCTGGCGCTGAATAAATTCCTGGTGAACCAGCTTGGCCTCATCCCCGCCCTGCAGATCATCACCGACTGCACCCCGGAGAAATACCGGGAGGCAATCGGGGAGCAGTACAAGCACCTGGCAGAAGATGTGTCCGCCGAGGTGGAATTTGCAGAAGACGGCTATATCGTCGGCAAGCTACTGCGGGAGGGCCAATACGGCCACAAGCCTCCCATTATCTTCGGCACCACCTGGGAAAGAGACATAGCCAAGGAGCTAAAGGGCCACATTGTGGAAGTCAGCTACCCCGTTTCCTATGACGTAGTGCTGAACAAAACCTACATCGGCTACCGGGGCGCCCTGACCCTTCTGGAAACCATCTTCACCACTGCCATCAGCAAATCTGCATAAAGAAGCAGCCTTCTCCCATTGGCGGGAGGAGGCTGCTTCTTTGTGCAAATAACCTTTTTTCAGTTGACAGCTTCGCAGGCAATATGTTAATGTAATAAAACCTACTTATCAGCTAGGCGAAAACAAAACCCGTAAACATGCGTAATAATGCGCCTATCCAGGAGAGAAGACCATGAAAGATATACCCGCAGAAGTCCTGAGCTACATCATCAGCCTCTTGCGTGAGCTTTACTTTGGGGAAGTGGTGCTCATTGCCCAGAACGGGGTGCTCATCCAGGTGGAGCACACGGAAAAGGTACGTGTGCATCCCTGGCAGGGACGCCCCAGGCCCAAGCCCTGGACGAAAGATACGGAAAAAAATCTCAGGCAAGCCATCACGCGAGAGCTGCAGGGCCTGTACTACGGCAGACTCTCCATCGTGGTAAAGCAGGGCACTGTCACCCATTTCGACAGGCTGGAAAAGCAGCAGTTTATGGACGGGGACGGTATCTGAATCGAGTTCTCACCAGAATTTACATACTGTACAATCCACATCACCCTCCTTGTCTTACTTGTTATTTTGTTGACCTACCAATCCTATTCTTAATATCTTCTATGGATGGCAGCTGCCGGCGGAATTTCTCAGGAATATCCTCCGTTATCCTATACTCGCTGACACCAATGGGCTTATTGATGTCCTGCAAGGCATATTCGGCAATCAAGTCGTTCTTGCCCTTGCACAGTAGCAAGCCGATAGTGGGAGCATCCTGCTCTGTCTTCAAGATATTGTCCACTGCCGTCAGGTAGAAGTTCAGCTTGCCAGCATATTCCGGCTTGAAGTCGCCCGTCTTCAGCTCGATGACCACATAACAGCGCAACTTCAGGTTGTAGAAGAGCAAATCCAGGTAGAAATCCTCACCGCCCACATTCAGGTGGTACTGATTGCCCAAGAAGGCAAAGCCAGCCCCCAGTTCCAGCAACAGCTTGGTTACTTCGGCCACCATAGCGTTTTCTATATCCCGTTCCAGCATATCCGACTTGAAGGGGATAAAGTCGAAGATATAGGGGTCTTTCATCATTTGGGTGGCCAGTTCACTCTGGGGTGCCGGGAGCCTGTTTTCAAAATTGCTGATTTTATCGGCAGTGGCCTGTCTGGCATACAAATTACTTTCTATCTGGTGAACCAGCACATTGCGCGACCAGCCGTTTTCTGCACACTCCTTCAAATACCATGTACGTTCATCCTCTGCGAGCACCTTATCCATTATGACCACGTTATGCCCCCAGGGAATTTGTGCAACAACCTGTTGCACAAATTCCTTATCGGGGTAAGTTTCGGCAAATTTGGCCATATATTTAAGATTCCGCACAGAGTAGCCCTTAGTATCAGGATATTCCAGCCGCAGGTCACGGGACAGGTTCTCGATGAATTTATTTCCCCAGACCTTATGCCTGTTGATGGACTGTCCGATGTGGTAGTACAGCAGCAGCAATTCACTATTGACCTTTACTGTTGCCTGATACTGTGCTTTTTGGATTTCCGCCTTGATTTCCTGTATGGTAGCAAGATAATCTGTCTGATTCATCAACATCTCAATCATGCGTCTCCATTATGTTTTTTAGCAAGGCATAAAGATTTTCAACTTCTTCATTGGAAAGAGTAGTTCCCTTCCCCATTTTCTCATGTTCTGGAGACCAGTCACGGATATCATATTTTGGCTCGCGTCCGTTCCATGAGATAAGATTTAGCTCTTTGCGCCAGCCTTTAGCACTTTCGGAAAGGACACCTACACGGTGCTTGATTTCAAATTTTATATCGGACATAATTGATTCCTCCTGTGCCTTGTCTATATTTTATGACTTTGGCACTAAAAAGGCAATATTACCCCACGAAAAGAGCCTCCCATCTTCTGTGACGGGAGGCTCTTTGCTGTGCAAACTGCCCTGCAATTCCGGGCATCTTTACTTAAGTTTCTGCAGCTCTGCCATTTCCTTATCGGACTCACGCAGAGGCTCGCCGAAGACGAGGTTATCAAGCAGGCCGATGAGCTGATTGATCTCCGGCTTGGAAATCTGGCCGGAGGCACCCAATTCTTCGCCCTTGCGCTTCATTTCCTCGCTGATAAGGGAGGAGAAGAGAACCAGGGGCACGCTGCCCAAGCGCTCATCTTCACGCACAAGCTTCAGCATGCGGTGGCCGTCCATCTTCGGCATTTCCACATCGGAAATGATGATGCTGACCAATTCTTCGATGGGGCCGGGCTTCTTCGCCAGGGCGGAGAGATACTCCCAGGCATCCTGCCCATTGCCGAAGTCACGCACATAGCGATAGCCGGACTCGTGCAGTGTCGTGACCAGGAGATCGCGCAGCATGGTGGAATCCTCCGCCACCACCACATGGACGCTGGAGCGCCTGGTCTTGATATCCTCGGTAGCTTCCTCGAAGGTGGTGAGCTTTGCGTTGATCTCAGGATTGATTTCCGCGATGATGGTTTCAAAGTCCAGGAGCAACACGATGCGATCCTTCATCTTGATGATGCCCACCACACGGGACTGATCGCCGACTTCCGGCGCCGGCTCCATCTCTTTCCAGGAAATGCGGTGGATACGGGACACATTGCCCACCAGGAAGCCAATGCTGTAGTTATTGATTTCCGTGACTATGATATTGCGCGGCTCATCGCCGGTATGCACATTCAGGCAACGCGGCAGATTGACCAATGGGATGGCCTTGCCGCGCAGGGTGAACAGGCCATCGATATAGGGATGCGCCTGGGGCATGGATGTAACAGGCGCACTGCTGGCCGTAATGACCTCACGCACCTTCGCCACATTGATGCCATAGTTCACCTTGCCGATGGAAAACTCAACGATTTCAAATTCATTGGTACCGGTTTCCAGAAGGATGCCCTTCTTGTCACCGCTGGTTTCTGCTCCCGCCCTCACATTCGCTGCTGCTGCTGCCATCAAATTCGCCCCCATCAATATATGATATTCCCAATTAAATTCTCGTTTACAGGAAATATTCGCCTTGAGAAATAAAAATCCTTCTAAAATCAAGAAAAAAATAGGGAGTGCCGGAATCATTTGAGATAGGTCCAGCCATCCCGCTCCTCAATGCGTCCTTCCTTCAGAAGATGCCCCAGGGCCCGCTTGAAGGCGGCCTTGCTGATCTGAAAGACATCCTTGATGATTTCCGGCGAGGTCTTGTCGCTGTACGGCATCCTGCCCTGACGCCCCTGCATCAGTTGCAGGATGCGCTCCGCATCGGTAAGCAGGGCCTTTTCCTTGGCCTGGCGCAGGGAGGCATTCAGCCGCCCGTCCGGGCGCACATAAGTCACCCTGGCTGTTACGACCTCCCCCACCCTGGGACGGGCAGGCATTTCCTTATTGGCGATAAAGACAATATAGCGTTCCTCCGAAAAGAGAAAGGCCCCTGCCTCCGTATAGTTGTAGATGGCGCCTGTCACCTGGGCGCCTACCTTCACATCTTTAGCGGGCTGGGAGGCGCGGCGCATCTCGTCCTCCACCTCCATGGTCACTGCCAGGCGGCCTGACTTATCCGTATAGAGCTTGGCCCAGACCACCTCTCCCACCTGGGGCCGCCCGCGCATGCCGGCATAGGGCATGAAGATGCCCCGCTCAGCTCCCACATCCAGGAAGGCGCCGTCACGGCTGACATTGATGACTTTCAGGCGGGCTATCTGCCCCTCTCTCATCTTCGGCACCCGCATGCTGGCAGTCAGGCGGCGCTTGGGGTCGAGATATAAGAATACCTCCACCTCATCCCCTACTGCCACCGGATGGGTCTGCTGCGAGGCATGCAGGAGGATATCATCGGATGTATTGCCCGTGCCCCCGTCAAGAAACGCCCCCATTTCGCCCAGGCGCACGACGCGCATAGTGGCTACAGTGCTTGGGCCATAGCGGCGCGGCACGGGCCTTGCTTTTTCGTCCATCAGTCTTTCCTCGGGCACAGTCATTCCTCATAGGGCGCCAGGGGAGCAGAGCCCCACAGGCGCTCCAGCGCGTAGTATTCACGGGCTTCCTGGCGGAAGATATGCGCCACCACGTCGCCGTAGTCCAAGAGCACCCATTCGCCTTCGCGGTAGCCCTCCTTGTGCAGGAAGGCTGCCCCTGCCTCGTCCAACTTTTCCTCTATGTTATCCGCGATGGCCCGCACCTGGGTTGCCGTAGGGGCCGAGCAGATGACAAAGGCATCCGTCGTGTCCATCAGCTCCCGCATATCCATTACCACGACATCCCTGGCCTTCTTGTCTGCCGCGGCCCGGCAGATTGCCCGGCTCATTTCCTTCTCAGTCAAAACCTATTCCTCCTCTTGCTGCTCGCCTGTTCGTGCATTTTCCAGGTCTGCCGGACGGAACAGTTCCTGCATCCTGGCCTGTATGGCGGCTGCGTCCGGCAGCCAGATATTTTCGTCATTCTCGGCAGGTGTCCCCGGCAGCATCAGGCTGACCGGGGCATCCCCGCTGATGCCCCGAAGGACATTGGCCAGATGGGCGGAGTCAAAGACCTCCGCGCTTGTCTCCACTTCCTTCTGAAAGATATCCGCAATGTCCGGCAGGCGCGGCACCGTATCCAGCTGCAGCATGGCACTGTACAGCGCCTTCACGAATTTCTGCTGGCGCTGCACACGACCCAGATCCCCCAGGTCCTCACCCCTGAAGCGCAGATACTGCAAGGCTTCGGCACCGCTCAAATGGCGATAGCCCTGCTTCAGGTGGATCTTCAGCCCCGCTGCCGCATCCTCATAGTCCATATCCGTCTCAATATATATATCTATGCCCCCCAGTGCATCAATCAGGTGGGCACAGGTGCGCATATCCAGTACCACATACTGATGGATGGAGATGCCCAGAAGCTCATTGACCTTCCGCACCATCAAGGGTGCCTTGCCTGCCGGATACAGGTCGGCAATCCGCCCCTGGCCTCCCCCTGGGAAGTTCACCCAGGTATCCCTGGGAATATTGATAAAGCGCACCCGGCCATTGCCATTATCCAGGCTTATGACCAGGATTGTATCTGCCTGCTTGAAGACAGGCGCCTCCCCTTCTGCCGTCTGGGGTGCCTCATAGGGGGAGCCTGCCCCGTCATCCAGGCCCAGCACCAGGATATTCGTATAGCCGTCAAAGCGCGGGTCAATGACGCCCCGCCGCTCCTGCTGCCGCTCAGCATAGCCCTGGTACATGGACTGGTACTCACCGTAGATGTAGCTGCCCCAATTCACCAGTTTATAGCCTACAAAGATAATGCCTATGGCACAAGCGGCAAAAATGATGGACAGGAGCAGCAGACGGAAGAGGGCACGCCGCCTGCGGCGCGCCTGCTGCTTGCGCTTGCGCATGATATTTGCCTTGGTGATATTGCCGGGGCCAAGTCTGCGGTTATCATCTCTGCTATTGGCCATGCCCTTCCCTTCCCATTATTTCCCGTCCCATTCCTACCTCGCCAACAGAATCTCATTGCGCGCCAGCACCGTATTGGGATGCACAAGATGCCCCTTTTGCACCACGAAAATGATGGACTCGCTAAGCCCTGCCAGCAGCATTTCGTCCAGGCTGGCTTCCCGCGCCAGCTGCCTCAGCCTTTCCACCTGGGGGTAATCGCGGCCCGGCTCTATCATATCCGCAAACCAGATAATCTTATCTAAAGCCGTCATTTGCGGCCCCCCCACCGTATGCCGGGCAATCGCCTGGGCAACAGCCGGGTCCCTCACCCCGTAGACCTCCCCCAGCCTGCAGGCGCCAAGAGGCGCATGCAGCAGCAGGGGCATGGAGCACTCCACCGGGCCTATGGGCAGGCCGCGCTTTTTCGCCTCCGCCAGCAGGCTGTCATTGGGAAATTCCCGTGCGCAGTCATGCAAAAGTCCCGCCAGCTGCGCCTGTTCTGCGTCCTGCCCGAATCTTTCCGCAAGCCTCGCCGCAGTGCGGGCCACCCCCAGGCTGTGACGGAAGCGCGAAGGCTTCAGGCGCTTCTCCAGCTCCGCCTGCATCTCCTCATAAGTCATGGTACAATCCTTCCTTGTAGACAAAGGCCTCCACTGTCCCAGGCACAAGATATTTGATGGAGAGGCCCGCCCTGATTCTTGCCCTGATATCCGTCGAGGAAATCTCCAGTTCCGGCGTAGAGAGCTCATGGATGCGCTCCCTCACCACCCGCTCCCCCAGCTCACGCCTGAGACGGGGCAGGTTCAGGACACAGCCCTGCCGCGTGGCCGCGATGAAATGGCACAGGCGCAGCAGTTCCTCCGGCTCATGCCAGGTCGCCAGCTCATTGACGGCATCAGCACCGGTGATAAAGTAAAATTCTGTTTCACTGCCGTGCAGGCTTCGCAGTTCCCGCAGGGTATCCACCGAATAGGAAGGGCCTTCCCTGTGCAGCTCGATTTGGGAAACCTCGAAATAGGGATTATCACAGACGGCCATTTCCGTCATCAGCAGGCGCATATAGGCAGGCGCAACCTTGCGCCCCTGCTTGTGGGGCGGCTGGGCCGCAGGTATGAACAAGACTTTATCCAGGCCGTACTGCTCCCGCACCGCCTCTGCCATCAGCAGATGCCCGTGATGGACAGGATCAAAGGTTCCTCCCATCAGGCCGATTTTTCTTTGCATATCCATCATAACCCTTGCAGATACAGCACCAGCCAGCAAAGAGCTATCAGGCCGATGAGATTCAGCAGGGCCTTGCCATAGTCACGCATGTCATGCCCGCCTTTCGCCGTCCCGCCGTAAGCACGGAGGGTACGCCAGTAACCCGCTATGCTTTTCATCACTCACGCACCTGGCCTTCGCCATAAATCAGGTATTTCGTGCTGGTCAGTTCCGCCAGGCCCATTGGCCCCCTGGCATGGAGCTTCTGGGTGCTGATGCCGATTTCCCCGCCGAAACCGAACTCAAAGCCATCCGTAAAGCGGGTGGAGGCATTCACATAGACCGCTGCCGCATCTACCTCCCGCTGGAATTTATGGGCATGCTTCAAATTCTCGGTTACGATGGTCTCAGAGTGGCCTGTATTGTACCTATTGATATGCTCGATGGCCGCATCCACATCATCCACGACCTTCACAGCCAGGATAAGATCGCCGTACTCGGCCGACCAATCCTCCTCCGTGGCCTCCGCAAGCTCCGGGCAGATGGCCCGCGTCCTCTCGCAGCCCCTGAGCTCCACGCCCTTTTGCTGCATGGCCCGGCATAGTCCCGGCAGGAATGCCTCCGCAATCCCTCCATGCACCAGCAAAGTCTCCATGGCATTGCAGACGGAGGGACGGGAGGTTTTCGCGTTCAGGGCAATCCTGAGAGCCATCTCAAAATCCGCGCTTTCGTCCACAAAGGTGTGGCAAACCCCCGTACCCGTCTGGATAACAGGCACGGAGCTTTGCTCCACGATACGCTGGATAAGCCCGGCGCCGCCCCTGGGGATAATGACATCCAGGAGGCCATTCAGATGGGACATCACATCCACAGCCCCGCGATCCGTGGTCTCCAGGAACTGCAGCGCCCCCTCCGGTATGCCCGCCTCGTAGGCCGCCTGGGCCAGCACCTGGCTGATGGCCGTATTGGAGCGAATAGCCTCCGAGCCGCCCCGGAGCAGCACCGCATTGCCGGATTTCAGGCACAGGCCGGCCGCCTCTGCCGTCACATTGGGACGTGCCTCGTAAATGATGCCTATGACCCCCAGGGGCACGCGCACCCGGCGAATTTCCAGCCCATTGGGACGTACCACCGAATAATCCCCCTTGGCAACTGGGTCCGGCAGGGCCGCTGTCTGGCGCAGGCTCTCCGCCATCTGCTCCAGGCGATCCTCAGACAGCATCAGGCGATCCAGGTAGGAGCGTTTCAGCCCCTTGTCCCGCGCTTCCTCCAAATCCAGGGTATTGGCATGCAGAATCATCTCACTGCGCTTGCCCAAAGTATCAGCCATGGCCAGCAGCGCCTTGTCCTTCGCCCCGCTGGGCATCACGCTCAAAGCACGGGCCGCCTTTTTAGCAGCCTCCGCCTGCGCCCTCACCTGTGCCTCTATATCCGCCATCCGGCATCCTCCTTCTGCTTCCAGCTACAACAAAGAGAACGGATACTCCGCGCCCATGGATGGGCGCCGCAGCCCTCGTTCCCAAGGATGGGAACAAGGGCTGCGGTTTTCTTTGGTTACTTTCTTTGTCCACACAAAGAAAGTAACACCACGAGCCTTACTTTTACATCATCAAAACGAGATTATCCCTGTGTATAACCTCATCGGGAATCTCCCCCACACGTTCATTCGGCAAAAGCCTGGCGAAGTCCTCCGTGCGGTGGCCGATTATCCTCTGCAGGGCCCCCGCCTCGAAATTCACCAGCCCCCTGGCAATCTCGCGGCCCCCCTCCGACAAGACCCGCACGCAACTGCCGGCAGGAAACTCTCCCTCCACAGCCGTCACACCTGCCGCCAGGAGGCTGGAGCCCCTGGCCAGCGCCCGCTCGCAGCCGACATCCACCTGTAGCTCACCCACCAGCCGCTTGCCGAAGGCCAGCCAGCCTTTGCGCAGTTTCAGATGCTCCTCCTTGGCAGGGAACACCGTGCCGCAGGTGCTGCCTGACAGCACCTCCCGCAGTACGCCATCCCTGCCACCGGGGGCGATGGCCATGGTGATGCCGCCGCTCACGGCAATCTTGGCGGCCTCGATCTTCGTGGCCATGCCCCCCGTGCCCAGCTTCGTGCCGACTCCTCCTGCCAGGGCCTCCACCTCCGGCGTGATCTCCGGTATCTCAGGCAGGAGACGCGCCTCCGGGTGAGTGGCAGGATTGGCCGTATACACACCGTCGATATCCGACAGGATGACCAGGGCATCCGCATCCACCAAGGCTGATACCACGGCGGACAAGGTATCGTTATCACCGATTTTATACTCATCCACGGCCACCACATCATTTTCATTGATGACCGGGATTACCCCCATCTCCAGCAAGGCCAGGAGGGCATTGCGGGAATTCATGTATTGCTTATGCTGCAAATAATTCTCCCTGGTCAGGAGCACCTGGGCCGCCGTCAGTCCGTACTCGGCAAATAAGCGCTCATACACATGCATCAGCACCCCCTGCCCCACAGCCGCCAGGGCCTGCTTCTTCGGCATCTCCTCCGGCTTTTCCGGCAAGCCCATGCGTCCCATGCCTGCTGCGGTAGCGCCGGAGGACACCAGGAGCATCTCGCGCCCTGCATTGGCCAGATCTGCAATTTCCCGCACCAGATGCTCGATACGCCCGTAATCCAGCCTGCCCGTGGCATGGGTCAGGGTGCTTGTGCCCACCTTCACCACCACGCGCCTGGCCTCTTTCAGCCTTTCCCTTGGGGTCATATTGAAAACTCCTTTTACGGCAGCTCTAGTTTCGGCTTCTCGAAATTGCGCTTGAACAACAGCCCGTTGCGGCCTATGACCTGCACCAGGTTCGCATCCGTCCGCTCCGCCAGCATCCCGATTGCCTCCTCCGGCTCCGCCTCGGAATTCTGCAGCACTCTTACCTTAATGAGCTCCCGCTTCTTGATGGCCTCCCGGGCCGCCTGAACCACCGCCGGCGTCACGCCCTCCTTGCCAATCATCACAATCGGCTCCTCCTTCATGCCCAGAGAGCGCAGAAAACTCTTCTGCTTGCCTGTCAGCGAATTGCGTAACAATTACATACCTCCTGTTTGAATAGCAATGAAAGCTGCGCTTTCAAGGTTTTATACTCTTTAAAGAAAAAATATTCCTCTTGCCAACACATTTCCCAATGGACTGGAATAAAGCCCCCAAACTCCGCGCCCAGGGATGGGCGCTGCCGCCCTCGTTCTCCAGGGAAGGGAACTCGTGTCCCGCCTCGTTCAGCTCCGCAATAATTGCCCGATATGCGGCCATCTGCTGCGTCATCGTCAGTCGCCATAGCCCACTATGGCTCCTTCCTCTTCCTTGCATCTGACCACATCTCGAACAATTATTTTTACGTATCTGAACGAGGTGGGACACTGGGGCGGCGGTTTTCTTTGGTTACTTTCTTTGTCCACACAAAGAAAGTAACGCCACGAGCCTTACTCGTGCCACTCGAATTCCATCTCGCCTATATGCACGGTATCGCCTTCCCTGACGCCGCGCTCCTTCAGCTTTTCGTCAATGCCCTTGATGCGCCAGATATACTGGAAGCGCCTCAGAGCCTCATCATTCTGGAAATTCGTCATGGCCACCAGCTTTTCCAGGGCCTTGCCCGCGACCACGAAATCACCGGACATATCACGCTTCACCGTCACCTGCTCCGGATCTTCCTTGTCCTCGTCATAGACGACCTTGGTATCCTCAGCCTCCGGCTCCGGCACGTAATTCTCTAGCCACTGCCCCACGTAATCAATCAGCTCGGACAGTCCCTCACGGGTTGCCGCCGAAATCGCGAACAGTTTCAGCCCTTCCCTTTCAGCCAGTTCCCGGAGGCGGGGCAGATTCTCCTGGGCCTCCCGCAAGTCCATCTTGTTGGCCACCAGTATCTGGGTGCGCCGGGCGATTTTCTCGCTGTACTTCTTCAGCTCTTTATTGATCTTGTGATAATCCTCCACCGGGTCACGGCCTTCCAGGCCCGACGCATCCACCAGATGCAGTATCAGCTTCGTGCGCTCCACATGGCGCAGGAAATCATGGCCCAGGCCCACACCCTCCGCCGCGCCTTCGATAAGGCCAGGTATATCCGCCATCACAAAGGATTTCTCGTAATCCGTCTTCACCACGCCCAGCACAGGCGTGATAGTGGTAAAATGATACTCCGCAATCTCAGGGCGTGCAGCGGAGCAGCTCGCCACCAGGCTGGACTTGCCCACGCTGGGATAGCCCACCAGCCCCACATCAGCCAGCAGCTTCAGCTCCAGAATCAGCTTCCTGCTCTCTCCCGGCTCCCCGAACTCTGCAAAGGTCGGCGCACGGTTGGCGGAGTTCGCGAACTTCGCATTGCCCCTGCCGCCCCGGCCCCCCTTCGCGATCACTGCTTCCTGCCCGACTTCCGTCAGGTCAGCCAGCACCTCGCCGGTCTCCTCATCCTTCACCACCGTGCCCGCAGGCACCTTCACATAGCAGGCCGGGGCATTGGCGCCGTATTGGTTCTTGATATCCCCGTTCTCGCCGTTCTTGGCCGTGAACTTGCGGTGATAGCGGAAATCCAGCAGCGTATTCATGTTCTGGTCCACGATGAAAATCACATCGCCGCCCCGTCCGCCATCGCCTCCCGCCGGCCCCCCCAGGGGCACGAACTTCTCCCGGCGGAAAGCCGACTTGCCATGCCCGCCATCACCGGCCTTTACGCTTACCTTGGTCCTGTCAATAAACTGCATATAAACCTCCTTTTGCAGCAGCATCAGGATGCCGCCATAATGACTGAAGAGCCGGCATTGCGCTCAATGCCGGCTCTTCACCCATCATGCACAACGCAACCTAACGCCGTCAGGAACCGTAAATTTATTTCTTACCAGTTCCTTATCCCTGCACATATTAAGAATACCTGCGCTGCCATACGCCGCGCAGGTACCCGATTTCTTTTTACATGGCTTCCTCAGCCGTGTACACGCTGATCTGGCGCTTGTAGCGTCCCTTGCGCTCGATGGCAACCTTGCCTGCCACCTTAGCATACAGCGTATCGTCCTTGCCGATGCCCACATTGTGGCCCGGATGGAAATGGGTGCCACGCTGGCGCACGAGGATGCTACCCGCCGTCACGGACGTGCCGGCATGCTCCTTCACGCCCAGGCGCTTGGACTCACTGTCACGGCCATTGCGCGTGGAGCTGACGCCCTTCTTATGAGCAAACAACTGGAGATCAAAAGTAAACATTGCGTTCACCTCCATCAGTTCAAGATCCGGACTGCCTTCGGGCTGAGCTTTGCGATCTCTTGCATGCCCATCAGCATAGTCCTGAGTATTGCTTCCGTAAGTTCATCAGGAGCGCCCTTCAGCCTCATCATAAGCTCTCCGCTCGTTACTTTATAATCCACTTCACGATGCAGATGCTCCCCTATGCCTAAAAGAGCGGCCTGGGCAAGGGAAGAAACCCCTGCGCAGACGATATCCCGGCCCCGCTCTGCCGTGCCGCTGTGGCCCGTCACGCGGAAGCCCTCTATCCTCCCCTCCTGATCAGAAAAAATCTCTATCCTGATCAAGAAAATCAGCCCTCAATCTTCTCGATCGTCACCTTGGTGAAAGGCTGACGATGGCCCTGGCGGCGACGATAGTTGGACTTGGCCTTATACTTGAAGACAAGAATCTTGCGCTCCTTGCCCTGAGCCTCGACCTTCGCCGTAACCTTGGCACCTTCCACCAAGGGCTTGCCGACTTTGACATCACCGTCATTCACCACTGCGAGAACCTGGTCAAAGACAACGCTGTCGCCTTCATTTCCGGCCAGCTTCTCCACCATGATGGTCTCACCCTCGGCAACCTTGTACTGCTTGCCGCCGGTCTTGATAATTGCGTACATGAAAACACCTCCCTGAAGATTACTCGCCAGCTGCGGTGCTGCCCTTAAAGCAGTCTTCCTTACTTACCTGTGCTGTGCGGTTGGGGACGGATGCAGCGCACCCGAACAGACAGCGCAATATATGCGCCTACATTCACGAATCATATCATACCCCAGGGGCTCTGTCAATGAGGCGTGAAAATATTGTCCTTATTACAGCAGAATATATTTGAGCAGGAACAGGACTGCCAGCGCATACATCAGCGGACTCAGCTTATCGAACTTGCCCGCCGCCATGTGCAGCACCACATAGGAAATGACGCCCAGGGAGATGCCTTCGGAAATCGAATACATGAAAGGCATGGAGAAAACGCAGATATAGGCAGGCACAGCTTCAAGGAGATTATCATTCCAGTTGATATTCGTGACCTGCTGAAGCATCAGAAAGCCCACCGTAATGAGGGCGGCTGCCGTAGCGAAGGAAGGAATGCTCAAAAACACCGGGGAGAAAAACAGGGCTAGCAGGAACAGGCCGGCAGTCACAACTGCAGTCAGGCCCGTGCGTCCGCCCTCAGCGATACCGGCGGAAGACTCTACAAAAGTGGTGATCGTGGAAGTACCCAGCAAAGAGCCCAGCACCGTACCGAGAGAATCAGACATCAAGGCACCCTTGATGCCCGGAAGCTCCCCCTTCTCATCCAGCATCTTGCCCTTGGTAGCACAGCCAATCAAAGTGCCCAGAGTATCGAAAAGGTCAACAAACAGGAAGGCGCACATGACCACGACAAAATCCATGGTCTGCACAAAGGAAAAATCCAACTTGAAAGCCGTCGGTGCCAGAGAAGCAGGCATGCTGATAATGGCCCCCGGTATCATGCTGAAATAGCCATTCTCAGGAGCCGGTACATAAATGCCGCACAATTCCAGCAAAATGCCAAGGCCCCAGAGGAGCAACATGCCGATAAGAATGCCTCCCCGTACATTCTTATACATCAGCCAGCTCATCAGCAGGACACCCAGGAAGGCCAGCACCACATAAACACCGGCGGAATGGATAGTGCCCGTGGCAACAGCCTGCTTCAGGGAGAAAATCGAAACCAGAGTCGCCGGGCTGTCCACCACTATATGAGAGCTCTGCAAGCCTATAAAACAGATAAACAGGCCAATACCGACGGAAACTGCCACCTTCAGCGTATTGGGGATGGCATTGAAGATAGCCTCACGGATATTAGACAGGGACAGCACAATGAAAATCAGGCCCTCCACAAAGACAGCCGTCAAGGCCTGCTGCCAGCTGTAGCCCATCACGCCGCAAACCGTGTAAGCAAAAAAGGCATTCAGCCCCAGGCCGGCAGACAACGCAAAGGGCAGATTGGCCAGGCCGGCCATGAAACAGGAAGCCACCGCAGAAGCTACCGCCGTCGCAGTGAAGATAGCACCGCTGTCCATGCCGGAAGCCCCCAGGATAGCCGGGTTGACGGCAAGGATATAAGCCATCGTCATAAAGGTCGTCAGGCCCGCGATGAACTCAGTACGCGTATCCGTGCCGTGGGACTGCAGCTTGAAAATCCTTTCGAGCAAAATATCAACCTCCAAATAATACAGATAAGTGCCAGACAGTAAAGCTAAAAAGGTCACATGTCCCTTTTACACCAACACATTCTAGCACAGCTTCCCCTCCACTGTCCATAACAAACTCCGTGCGAAACGGTGTTTCGCACTACGCCCTTACTGGTTCCGATGAAAAATTGTCCCCTGGGCAAAAAAATAACCGGGCTTCAGATTTCTCTGAAGCCCGGAAGCTTTCATAGTGGCGGAGTGGAGAGGATTCGAACCTCCGCCCCGGTTACCCAGGCTAACGATTTAGCAAACCGTCCTCTTGAGCCACTTGAGTACCACTCCGAGATATGGCAGGGGCAGTAAGAATTGAACTCACAACCTACGGTTTTGGAGACCGTTGCTCTACCAATTGAGCTATACCCCTAATATGGGGCGACTTGTGGGGATCGAACCCACGTATGCTGGAGCCACAATCCAGTGTGTTAACCGCTTCACCAAAGCCGCCATATAGAAAAAACCGGCAATTTCCTATCCTCCCAGCCCGTCTCCAGGCAAGTACTTTCGGCCTCTGCGTGCTTAACTACTGTGTTCGGAATGGGAACAGGTGGAACCACACAGGCATCATCACCGGATTTACCCCCAAGGGGGATAAGCGATTCGCACACCGCTAAAGCGGTGGCTCACTGCTTAACTGGCAACTTCCTATCCTCCCAGCCCGTCTCCAGACAAGTACTTTCGG
>CAMVGU010000039.1 GCA_947167105.1 uncultured Selenomonas sp.
TGCTGTTTTAAGGCATTTGTTACCACTAAATGGCCGGTTTTGAAACACGCCTAATTTGTCAACGAGTACAGTCACACCATAAACGGTTTTGTGCGGAAGAACCCCATTGCCCCAAAATCTGTCAATGCTGCTCCTGCTGCCAAAATCCCCGTCATTTTGATATGAGATTTTTTTCAAAAGCGTCACAATACCTTTCTCTCTTTCTTTTCGGCACATGTCTTTATGCATATACCGCGGGCGAGTTGTTGCAAGGTAAAGATTTCACCGCTCGCGAGTATAAGTATTCGTCCCATAGCTGCAAAAAAATAGCCACCGATTGCTGCCATAGGGCAGAAACCGGCGGCTGATAACTTATCTATCCTGCCTGCTTGATTTTTCTGCGGATATCAACCGCTACGTCAGCTATGGTTGTCTCTTGCATCTTTTGCTCCATCACAGCTTGTATATCCTGTAGCTTGCCTACCATTGCCATTTGGATATTCCGCCCTACCGGACAGTTCGGATTGGGATTTTCGTGCATGTGGAACAAACCTGTTTCATTGACACAATCCGTAACCTTGTAGACATCATAAAAGGTTATTTCCGTCAACGGACGCGCCAAGGTAATACCGCTTTTACCCTGACTTATGGCAATAATACCCGCTTCTTTCAGTTTTGACATAACTCCCCTGATTATCACGGGATTTACACCGACACTGCCAGCTAGGAAACTACTGGTGACAGGCAGTGTGTCCTTGAAATAATCTATGCAGGTGATGATATGTACCGCTATAGTGAACTTGGTCGATATTTGCATCTTTAAGCCTCCTTGCCTGTAATTTATCATATTACAGGCAGGTTGGCAAGACAAAGCCTCAAACTTGCATATTATTCTCTGACAACGCTGATTCTCTTCTTGATATTGCTGCCCTTTTCAATTTCATCCACCATGGCAATGGCATAATCGGCATAACTGATAATGCTCTCTCCTTTGGAATTGAGCGTAAGTTCCTCTCCGGCGAGAATATACTTGCCGGTACGTTCCCCGTCTGCCTGAAAATCTCCGGCGGGGCTGATGAACGTCCATTTTACATCATCACGTTTCCTAAGTTCCTCTAATTCCTGTCCCTGGGCATTTGCCAATGGCAGGAACATCTCCGGGAAGTTCGGATCATCCTTGACCTGCGCAGTATGTTCGGCATTTACATAGAGACTGCCGGCGCCGCCTACAATCAAAAGTCTGGTATCTGTGCCCGAGAGAATGTCGCAAAGGTGCTGGGAAGTCTTGGTATGCATGGGCTGGTCTTCCTCTTTCCAAGCGCCAAAGCCATCAACCACGGCATCAAAACCTGCCAAATCTTCCTTGGTCAAATCCATTATGTCCTTCTTCACAAATTTTGCTGCACCGGACTTGTTTTCCTCCCCACGGGCAAAAGCCGTAACCTCAAAGCCCCTCTCCTGTGCTTCCTTGACCACCTTCTGGGCAACACGACCATTGGCTGCTACAACTGCGATTTTCATGATATACATCCTCCTTACTGGAATCGAGCATGTAACATTCTTTGTTACATGCTGTAGTATAACATCCCCCATCTAGGTTGTCAATGTTTTTTTTACATGTTATTGTCACACATTTTCCGGCTCAAACAGCAGCCTTGCAAGATGAATCCCCTGCTTGCCGCCCAGGTTCAAGCCACGAATGCAGTAGTGGCAATAAGCAACGACTTTATCGGTGGAAATTTTCGAGCAGTGTTCTTCCATCAATCGCTTCTTTTCTTCCTCGGTATGCTCCTCAAATAACCCCTTTGCCCCCTCTACGAAGCGTTTGGGCGCAAGTTTGGCGTTGCGCGGAGGCTGGGGCTGATAGAGGGAATAGCCGCAAAACTTGGTGTGCTCATGGTTTTCTGCCAGTTCGACAATATTGATGTTCATACGCCGCATAAGTTCGCGCACGGCATCCTGCTCGGCACGGTTCTCCTTGGAACGCCAGCAATCCTGCACGGTTATGCTCTCACCGTGATAGTTGGGATAGGGGAAACTGTCATCTTCCAAAATCAATTCCCAAATGGACTGCCGCCGGATTTCTGGATGCCGCTCCTCAAAAATCGCCGAGCAGTTATGGCAGATGGACACCATCGTGCTGTCTGCCGGAAAATCCTCAAAATGCTTGACGGATTTCCATTCCTCCCGATACCATTCCGGCATGCGCTCTTCAAACTCCTGCACCTTGTACTTCGCTACACAGCAACGAATGATCGGCAAAGAAAACAGGCGTGTTTCAAATAGCGTTGTTTTAGGTTGACAGGTTTTGTCTACCGTATACGGACTTCATCTAAGTGATACATTCTCTGTTGCCAATAACATCGTCATAAATGTACGCATTAGATGGAATCTTGCCTAAAATCGGCACAAAAAATTGTCAACCTAAATAGGCCGTCAATGAAACACGCCCAATTTTTCTGTAATAAACCACCTTGAGCCCCTGTTTCCATGCTGCGGGATTTGGGGTATACTGAAAACTGGAGGTTGCGCCGCCAAATTTATGCTAAGGAGACATTTCATTTATGAGTAAATTTGCAGGAAAACTTATCATTTCTGATCTGGATGGCACCTTGATTCCCAGGGGCGGCGTGATTTCCCCGGAGAATCGGAGGGCTGTCCGTTATTTCGTGGAGCAGGGGGGACGTTTTACCATTGCCACGGGGCGCACCCCGGAGGCGGCGGCAGGCTATGTGGAGGGATTGCCCATCAATGCCCCCGGCATCTTCTTCAACGGAGCCATGCTCTACGACTGGGAAAGGGAGCAGGTGCTGAAGACCATGCCCCTGACGGCAGGTGATGAGCAGGGGCTGTGGCCCCGCTTTGCCGGGGAGTGCATGCGGCGTTTCCCGGAGGCCTGCCTGGAGGTCTACACGGAGGACAACTGCCATGTGATAACGCCATCTGCCAATGATGATCCCCGCCTGCCCCATGAATACTACCGCTATGCCCATACAGACCTGGAGCGGCTTTCAGACACCGGTAAGACTCCCTGGCTGAAGTTCTTCGCTTGCGACAGGCATGAGCATTTGGAGGAATATGTGGCTCTGGCCCGGCAGATGGGGGTGGCAGACCTTGCCAATGGCTTCTACTCTGAGGACAACTACTATGAGTTTGTGGCGAAAGGGCTTTCCAAGGGAACCATGCTCTCCGCCCTGCGGGAAATGCTGCCCGGAATTTTCATCATCGCCTGCGGCGACTATCTGAACGACAAGGAGCTATTGGAGCAGGCAGACCTCTCTGCAGCACCGGCCAACGCCCACCGGGAGATAAGAAAAACAGCCAGGCTGCAGGGCCCCTCCGTGGAGGAGCACCTGCTGGCCTGGCTGGTGGAGCAGTTGCAGTAATTATTCTGTTAAGGAGCTGTGCGAAAATAATCGCTACATTATGCGCAGGATGAATTCGTCATGGCAAGGCGGAGGAGTGAGGCATAGTGGGGCTATGCCGAACGACGAGAACGCAGCCAGGGCGGATTCAGACAAGCAGGATGCAGTGATTATTGATGCACAGCTCCTAAGTTAAATCAAGCCCATCATCCTCGGCACGCCCAGGGACAGCTCGGGAATGTAGGTGACAAGCAGCAGGATAAAGATCAATACTGCGAAATAGGGCACCAGTTTGGCGGAAACGGATTCGATGCTCACATGGGCCACGCCGCAGCCCACAAAGAGCACGGAGCCTACCGGCGGGGTGATGTTGCCCAGGCACATGTTGAAGATGAGCATGATGCCGAACTGGATGTCAGACATCCCCAGGCTGTGGGCGATGGGCAGGAAAATCGGGGTGAAAATCAGGATGGCCGGGGTGATATCCATAAACATGCCTATCACCAGCAGAATCATGTTCATCAGCAGGAACAGCACATAAGTGTTGTCGGAAATGGAGAGAAGCGCCTGGGAGATGGCACCGGGGATGCCCGCATAGGCCATGACAAAGCTCATGGCGGAGCTGGCGGAAATCAGGAACAGGATAATGCCGGAAACCTTGGCAGACTCCAGCAGTATGCCCAAAAAGCTCCTCCAGGTGATGTTTCTGTAGCAGATGGACAGAATCAGGCAGTAGAGGACGCAGACTCCCGCGCCCTCCGTAGCCGTAAAGATGCCGGAAACAATACCGCCGATGACCACCACAATCAGCAGCAGGGAGGGAATTGCTTCCAAAAGCACCTGCAGGGAGCTCTTGCCGATATTCAGGCGCACCGGCTTCATGCCGTGGCGCAGGGCGTAGATGAGGGCCACCAGCATGCAGCCCAGGCCCATGAGAATCCCCGGCACATAGCCTGCCATAAACAGGGTGGAGATGGAGACGCCGCCTGCCACCGTGGAGTACACAATCAGGGCGGAAGTGGGGGGAATCAGAAGCCCCGTGGGGGCGGAGGCTATATTGGCCGCCGCGGCGAAGGAGGGGTCATAGCCCTCCTCCTTTTCCATGGGGCCGATGCAGCCGCCCATGGCGGAGGCTGCCGCCACGGAGGAACCTGCCAGGGCACCGAAGAACATATTGCCCAGGATATTGGCCTGGGCCAGACTGCCGGGGATGCGGCCCACAAAGAGCTGGGCAAAGTTGATGAGGCGCCGGGCAATGCCGCCGTTGTTCATGATATTGCCCGCCAGGATAAAGAGGGGCACCGCCAGCAGGGAGAAGCTTTCCACGCCGGAATTCATCTTCTGCATGGTGATAAAGGTGATCTGGTCCCAGGACAGGGTGCTCATGGCTGTCACGATGGAGGAAACGATAATGCTCACCGAAATGGGCAGGCCCAGGAACAGGAGCACGCCAAAGACCAGGAAAAGCAATACGGTAGTAAGACCAATACTCATTTGTCAATCGCTCCTTCCGCTGTACTGTCCTTGGCACCAGCCATCCTGGTGCCGGTTTCCACCTTGACGCCTGTCACATCCTCATAGATATTGATGAGCTGCACCAGGATGATGAACACCCCTGCAATGGGGTCGATGGCGTAGACCAGAGACCGGGGAATCCCCAGGAGGGCGGAGAACTCATGGGAGGCGGAGGCCGCCAGGGAGGCGCCGCCGATGGTGATGACGAAAATTGCCAGCAGCAGGATAAGGACATCGCTGGCCGTAATCAGAAGCTTCCGGGGCCCCTCCGGCAGCTTATCGCGAAAGAGCAGCAGGGCCATATGCTGGCGGGTGCTGAAGGCGTAGGCGGCACCGATGAAGCCCGTCCAGATCAGGGAATAGCGCACCAGTTCCTCCGTGAAGCTGGCCGGGTCATTCAGCACATAGCGGGTGAATACCTGATAGAGCACCAAAAGGGTCATAAAAATCAGCAGCAGGGCACAGCCCCCGGCCAGCAGGCGATCCACCCATCTCTTGATAACAGTCAATGTTTCCAGCATCACTGTACCTCCCTTGCAGCAGCAATCAAAGCCAGCATCCTGCCCACACCGGGGTATTTATCCTTGTATTCCTCCAGCATGTCCGCAGTGGCGGCCCGGAAGGCTTCCTTATCCACATCGTAAACGAAGGTGACGCCCATCTTCTCCTGGGCCTCCTTGATGGCTTCCTCGATGGCGGCATCCCAGGCAACTTTATGCTCGTCCGTGGAATGACGGGCGCAGTCCAGGATAATCTGCTGATCCTCCGGGGAAATTTTCTCCCAGACCTTGGCGCTCATCACCAGGGTATCGGGAATCATGGCATGCTGGTCCATGGAATAAACCTTGCAGACCTCGCCGTGCTTGCCGGTGGTGAGGGCTGTTTCATTGTTTTCCGTGCCGTCTATGATGCCGGACTGCAGGGAGGTGTAGACTTCACCGTAGCTCATGGCCACCGGCGTGCCCCCCAGGGCCTTCATCATATCCGTCTGGGACTTCATGTTCTGTACCCGGATCTTGCTGCCCACCAAATCCGCCGGGGTGCGTATGGCCTTGTCCTTCATGTAGAAGGAACGGGCGCCGCTGGTGTAGTAGGTCAGGGTGACAAAGCCGTCGGCTGAGGTGGAGGTGAAGAAGTCACGCATCTTCTCCGAGTCCATGACCTTGTAAAAATCCTTGGTATCGTTGAAGATATAGGGCAGGCCGAAGGTGTGGTAAGCCTCGTTGTAGGTGGCAAGGCCCGGAGCCGAGACCTTGGTCATGGCGATAACCCCTGCCATCAGTTGCTCCATGTTCTCGTTCTCATTGCCAAGCTGGCCGTTGGGGAAAATCTTGACCTGTATGCGCCCTTCCGTGCGCTCCGCTACCTCGTCGGCAAACTGCTTCATGGCGATGTGAACCGTGTGGGTCTCGCTCAGGCCATGGGCCAGGGTCAGCACCAGGGGATCCTCCCTGGTGGCTGTCATGCTGTTGTCAGCGGTGTTGCTGCCGCACCCCGCCAGGCTTAAAACAGCCAGACCCGTCAGCAGCAGGACTGCCATCAATTTTTTTAGCATTGAAAAGCCTCCTTAATGATGTTAATTCCTCACATGCCAATCAAATCGAAGTGCTCAAAGGAAATCAGGATTTCGTGGTCCTGCTTGGGATTGGGGTATTTAATCTGCACGGACTTCAGCCGCTGGCTGTAATACCAGCCGCACTCCGAGGCGCGGAATTTCTTGCCGTGCAGGAAATGCTTGAGCTCCTTGCCGTCCAGAGTCACATAGAAGGGGGCCTGCTCCCTGTGGATGGCGTCTATGAACACCGTTTCGGCGGCGGTGCCGTAGCTGCCCTCGATATGGAAGCTCACCCTGGTCCTGATGCCCGTTGTCACCTTGATTTCCGTCTTGCGGTACGCGCCTTGCAGGTAATCGTTGGAGAAGCCCTCATCATCATAGAGGGTAAAGCTGCCATCCACATCCGGGGCCAGCAGGAATTTATAGCCAGTCACCTTATCCTTGCGCAGATTCATAAGCTGATTCTTCGCTATGGGGACAATGCCCCCTGCCCGCAGGAACATGGGTATGCTGCCCAAAGTTACAGGCACCTCGATTTCCTGCCCGCCTTCATAAGCCTCCCGGCTGTAGTAGTCGTAGAAGCGGCTGCCTTTGGGCAGGTAAACCTTGCGGGTCTTAGCTCCCTTTTCCACCACATTGGCCACCAGCAGGGAGTCGCCGAACATAAAGTCTACCCCTTCCCCGTAAGTGCGCTCATCCTGCTGGAAGGCCATGAACACCGGCGCCATGATGGGCAGCCCCTTTTCGTGGGCCCTGGCCATCAGGGAGTAGAGATAGGGGAACAGCTTGTAGCGCAGGCAGATGGCCTGGCGGATGTATTCCGCCTTGTCCGTATACATCCAGGGTTCCGTCACGGTGTTGTCCGTATTGGTGGAATGAATGGAGAACCGGGGCATGAAAATACCGTTCTGCACCCAGCGCACAAAGAGCTCCGGCTCCGGCGCCGGGCCGTAGAAGCCGCCCACATCGCAGCCCTGATTGGCCACTCCCGAAAGGCTCATCCCCAGCATGGTGGCGATATTGTACTTCAGCGCCTCCCAGCAGGTCAGATTATCACCGGCCCACACCTGGGCATAGCGCTGAATGCCCGCATGGCCGGAGCGGCAGACAGAGAAGGGGCGAAGCTTTGGGTCGTACTCCGTGATGGCTTCATTGGAAAGCTTGCACATGAGATTGCTCATGACAGGCTTCAAATCGCCAATGGTGCCGCCCTTGCCCTCGTAGTGCACACGGCAGTCCTTGTCCACCATGGAGTCATACTCGCAGTTGTCATTCCAGATGGATTCGCAGCCGTATTGCAGCAGATTATCCTTGATGTACTCCTTCCATGCCTTGCGGGTGCTGTCCTTGGTGAAGTCCACGAACATGCCTTTGCCGCCCCACCAGGTGCCGACGCCCGGCTCCTCCCTGTCCGAAGCCCTCACGAACATGCCCTTCTGCTGCATTTCCGCAAGCTTGGGGTGTACCAGGAGCATCCCCGGCTTGATATTGGCGGAAACCATAATGCCCCGCTTCTTCATGGCTGCAAACCAGGCGGCAGGGTCCTTGAACCTGTCCTTGTTCCAGGTGAAGGAGCAGCGCTTGATGCCCTCCACTGTCTCCACCGCGCAGTAGCCGGAGGAAAGCTGCATCCCGTCCACAGGGATTTCTTCCTCCTGGGTGGTGTCGATAAATTCCAGAATGGCGTCATCGCTGTCCTTGGGCAGTTCCGGGTAGTACATGGAGCTGCCCAGATAGCCCAGGGCAGATTTGGGCAGCATCACGCTCTTGCCCGTAAGATCCGTATAGCGCTCAATGATACGGCTGATTTCCGGCCCCGCAATCAGGAAAAGGTCAATATCCCCTGCGTCGGTACGGTAGGTGGAATAGCGGTGCCAGTAATTGCGCTTCTCCCGGCCCAGGTTGAAGTCACATTCCGCAGTATTGTGATAGAAATACCCCACCGCCCGATGGGTGCTGCCGGAGAGCTTGATATAGAAGGGGATATGCTTATACAGGGAATCCGTTTCCATGGGATTGTAGCCCATGGCATCTCCGGGAGCCATGTTCAGGAATTGCTCCGCCTTGTCGATGCTGCCGCTCTTTTCCCCGAAGCCGTAGAAATGGTCATCCGCCTCAATGCGGCTGGTATGCAGGCGGCGGCGGTTCCCGTCCTCCCTGTAGGTGAGATCGGGAATATCCTCGTGGAGCAGATTGCCCTCCCCGTCATAGACAGACAGGAAAAAAGGCTCCTTATGCACGACCACCTTCAGCTTCCTGCCCTGGATTATAGCCTCTGCGTCGCCCTCTGTAAGCTTGGCGGGGGCGCACTCCACGCGGCGGCGCTCACCCGCCATGAGGGCATCCGTCCTGGAAGCCCAGGCCGTCATTACCAGGCTGTAGCTGGCCTCGTCAAAATCCCCGTCGAAACCGGCCCGGATGCGCAGAATATCGTCCGTCAGAAAATACAAGCGCAGAGGAACAGCATTGGTTTCGATTTCATAAAAATTCTCACGATAACTTACTTTTCCGGCTTTGGTACATATCCTCATGTTGGCTCCCCCTCAGTCCGTGCACATCTTCCCCGAAGTTCCTAAACTATATGTTTACTATAAACTTTCGCACAGTTCCGCGGAATTGATATTTTTGTGATGTGCATTGCAAAAGTTGCTCTATCATGCCAAAATCTGTTTAATAAATACAGAACAATAGGGCGACTGCATTTGCAGCAAAAAAATCACCCCAGTGGAGTGGGGGATTTCCTTGCTGACGGTCTGTCCCTTTCTGTGGTATACTTGGAGAGAAAGTTACCGAATGTCGAAAGGAGATTTTCTTTATGAAGCATAAAACACTCTTGGCGGGAGCCTTGGCGGCTGCGGTGGCCCTGGGGAGCGGCGTTGAGGCAGCTGCTCCTTCCCTGGCGGGGGGCGGGGAGCTGTATGGCTCTTTTTTGCCCCAGTATGCGGCGGCCTTTGCCCGGATGACTGCCGGGGAAGGTGCGGAGGCCCTGGAGGCCCTGGGCTCGGAGTGCAGTGATCCCAATGTGCCCCTTGCTGATGTGGCCTGCTATTATGCGGATCTCGACGGGGACGGGCAGGCGGAGCTGCTGCTGATCAATGGCAAGGCAGGCTTTGTGCAGGATGTTTACACCTTGAACAAGGTGGGCCAGCCCCGCCATATTATTTCCGGCTGGGCCAGGAACCGCTATTACCTGCGGGATGACGGCAGAAGTCTGTACCGTGAGGGCTCCAGCGGGGCCTCCGAGAGTGTCTGGGAGACTTACAAGGTGCTCACCAATGGGGAAGGCTTGCAGCTAATGGAGCGGCTCAGGACATCCCGCACCCTTTTGGACGGCACCCGCACAGATGAAACGAATTACTTCCATCAGCCCAGTGCCTGGGGCATGGAGGTCAAGATTCCGGGGGAAAGGGCCAAAAAATTGCAGGCCTATTTCGAGAAAACCAAGGATATGCCCGATACCGCCGGACTGCCCACCCTGGCTGATTACTACCGTCAGTAGGGGGGCCGGAAGGCACAAAGAGAGCCTGGCTGTGCGCCAGGCTCTCTTTGTCATTTCCTGCCCCTTACCAGGGCATGGCCCAGGAGCTTGATTTCCTGCCTTATCTCAACGGTGGTCTTCACATCGTGGCGCTGGCGGATGGCTTCGGTATAGCGCTCGGCCAGGTCACTGAGCTTCCGGCTGGATTCTTTGAGCCAGTCGGCATTGGCCAGCAGGGCGTCCTCATCCAGCACGTGGGTGATCTCATCTATCTCTGCCTGGCTGACGGTCATCAGGATATTGTCCAGTTCTTCATCCAGCTTGTCAATTTCCTCCACCAGCCGGCGCTCTGTTTCATGGTCGTTGGCCGTCTCGGCTTCAATGCACTCCTCCATGATGATGTTCACTTTTTCCGCGAATTCAAACAGGGATGCCAGCTTCTCCTGCATAATCATCAGGATCTGCTTATTTCGTTCTGCCATCTGTCCCATAGCCGCTCCTCCTGCTTCAGCCAATCCTTTCACCTTGCATACTGACTGATACTTATAAATTCGACCTCCGGGCGGTTTTCCCTACCTGTTTTGAAAATTTTTTCATGCTTTCAGTATCTCCTTGAGCTTCTCCCAATCCGGCACTGCAGCGGCCTGCCTGATTGCCTGATAGCGTTCCTGCTCCTCCGGGGGAAGGCGGTATCCCGCCAGGGAATCCAGCACGAAGGCCATGCTGTCATAGTCAAAGGAGGCGGTAAGCTCCCGGAGGGTGTCGTAGGCCTCGGTCAGTTGCCCCCGGTCTATCAGGGGCTTATCCTGGGCATCCGGCTCCGGCCCGGCTTTGCGCAGGGGGGCCAGATGCTCCAGATAAGTGCGGTAGAGGGCCAGCAGGCCCGGCGTGTCCTGGCTGATTTCTTCCAGATAGCCGTTGACCCCGGCATTTTCCAGCCGCCTTGCTTTTTCGGACAGTTCCTCCGCGCCGATGACCCTGGCGGTGCTTTTCAGGGCATGGACTTTCACGGTGTAGTTTTTCCAGTCCTTGCGGTTAAAGAAGCCTTCGATTTCATCTGCCCCCGTATGGACGGATTCTGCAAAGACGGTCAGGGCATCCATAAAGGCCGCCGCCGAGCCGCAGTGCTTAATGCCCTCCGTGAGGTTCAGGCAGTCTGCCTCTTTCAGCCAGGCAGGCAGCTCGGTGTCCATTTCTGCAGGGGCGTCCGGCTGCACGTCTGTGGAAATCTTTTCCTTCGGCAAGTATTTTAGCATCATGGCTTCCAACTGGCTGCTGTTGATGGGCTTGGTCAGGTAATCGTGGAAACCGGCGCGGATATAGGTTTCCCTGGCTCCCGAAACAGCATTGGCCGTAAGAGAAATCACGGGGGTGTCGGCGTTGGGATTGTCCTCCATTGACTGCATGCGCTGCAGGGTCTCGATGCCGTCCAGCCACGGCATGCGGTGATCCAGGAAGATGATATCGTACTTGGTCCCGGCAGCCAGCTTCAGGCCCTCATAGCCGCTTTCTGCCGTGTCTATCCGCACCCTGGTCTGCTTCAAAAGTCCCTTGATGACCGTGAGATTCATCACGGTATCATCCACCACGAGAATACGGGCCTCGGGGGCAATGAAGCTTTCACGGTATTCCTTATGCTCCCGGAGGCTGTTCCTGTGGGATTCCTCAAAATCCCCCATGGGCTCCCAGTTCATGACCTTCTGCAGCAGGCGGAAGGAGAAGACGGAGCCTTCGCCGTAGACGCTTTCCACTTCCAGATGGGAATCCATCAGCGCCAGCAGGCGCTGGGTGATGTTTATCCCTAAGCCCGTGCCCTCTATGGTGCGGTTGCGCTTTTCCTCGATGCGCTCAAAGGCGCTGAAGAGCCTGGCGATATCCTCCTTTTTGATGCCGATGCCAGTGTCCTTGACGCTGACTTTGAGGAGAATCTGGTCTTCACCCTGCTTTTCATAGTCCACGGCGAGGGTGATGCTGCCCTTTTCGGTGTATTTCACCGCATTGGTCAGGATGTTGGTCACAATCTGCTTGAAGCGGATTTCGTCGCCGTAGAGTATGCTGGGCAGTTCCGGCGAGGCTTTGACGATAAGCTCCAGCCCCTTTTTCTCCGCCCGCTTCTGTATCATGTTCACCAGGTCGTTCAGCACCGAGCTGAAGGCGTATTCCACGGGAATGATGTCCATTTTGCCCGCTTCGATCTTGGAGAAATCCAGGATGTCATTGACCAGCCCCAGGAGGCTGTTGCCTGCCGTGCGTATATTCTCCGCATATTCCAGAATGGGCTTTTCACTGCTCTCCCGCAGGATCATCTCGTCCATGCCCAGTACCGCATTGATGGGGGTGCGGATTTCATGGCTCATATTGGAGAGGAATTCGCTCTTGGCCTTGTTCGCCGCATCTGCCTGCTCCTTGGCTTCCTTCAGCTCCGCGCTTTCCTGGGCCTTGACCCGTGCCATAAAGACAAAGCGGGAGAACATGATGATAGCGCAGAGCAGGACGCCGAAGGCGACCATCATCACATAGTAGATATAGTGGACGCCTCCTGCCACCACGTTCCAGGGGACATAGCCCATCAGCAGGAATTCCGTATTGGGCACTCTGGAGCCGAAGGCAAAATAGTGCTCCTTCCGGTAGGTGACATGGGTAGCCCCCTTGCCCTTTGCCTGTACGGTTTCCCAGACCCTTTGGAACTGCCCATGGATTTCGGGAATCTCGCAGAAGTTTTCCACATCAATGGTGTGATTCTTGCCCTCGGTCAGTGTCCCCAAGGCGCCCGTATCGTCAAAAAGCTCTACGCTGCCTTCCCCGTTATAGCTGATAAGGTTGAATTCGTCCAGCATGGCCTCGTTGCTGTAGAGCTTGTAGAGAAAACCGAGCTGCCCGTCTGCATAGTGGATGGGAACGGAGAAAATCAGTCCGCAATCGGGGCTGTAGCGGACGGCGGGCTTGTCCTCAAACAGGCGTGCTTTCGTGGCAGGATCTTTTGCCTTGGGAGGCAGTTCCCCGGCCACAGGCTCCCCCTCAGAGGTGACGATGCCCATGATTATCCCGTCCTCGCTCTGATTGAAAACGCGGGTGATGGCCTCAGGGGCAATATCCCCGTCTGCGATGAGCACGGCGCTGCTCTGCATGGCGCGTATCTGCTGGCGGAACTGTTGCCCTACGGAATGGGCCAGGGTGCTTATCTGCCTGGCCACCACTTCCTCCATGGTATTATTGAGATGGGCGTCCACCTGATGCCAGATGATGCTGCCCAGGAAGCTGACCGCTGCCACGCAGAGCAGAAATTCCGCCACGGCCCGTGCCGCGATGCGGCGCATAATGGATGTTCTCAGGAATTCTATCGGATCTTTCAAATCAGGCACCCCCAAAAAAATCGACGTGGAATCCCTCTGTCACTTTTCCACGCCGATTTGCTGCTGCGAAGGCTCCTATAAGGTATCAGAAGCTGCCGCCCATATTCTCCAGTGAATCAATGACCACGGCGCAGCCCGGCTCTGCCAGCTGCATGACCTGGCGCATCTTTTCCTTGGGCAGGGCCACGCAGCCTCCGGTATAGCTCTTGCTGGGGCCGAAGCAGTGCAGGAATATGGCGGAGCCCCGTCCGGGGGTGCCTTCCTCGTTGTAGCTGATATTCAGGCAGTACTGGTAGGGGACAGTGTAGTCGATAATATGCTCGCTGCCCTCCGTATCCAGGCCGGGATACTGCCGGATATCTACCATTTCATTGTAGTGCATGCCCTCACGGACATCCCCTGACCAGTAGTCGTTCTCCCCCACCTGGGTGTAGGGCAGCTGGCAGCCGGGATTGGGGGCGATGCCGAAGGCACGGGTGAAATGGAAGGTGCCCACCGGGGTCTTGCCGTCCCCTTCCCTGGTCTTGCCCAGGCCATTGCGCCCGATGACGCCGGGGGTGCTGAGTTGCTGGCGCCAGATGCCGTCAGTGCCCTTCTTGTGCAGGGAAACCCAGGCGCTCTGGGGGCCGGTGGCTGCCACCACCAGCATTTGCCCCGCAGTCCGGGCGGCAGGCAGCGCAGTCACCCAGGCAGGGCTTGCCCCCGTGTCCGCTGCCGTCAGGCCCTCGCTGCCGTTATTGGGGAAGGTGAAATAGGTATCGGGATAGGGCTCATCCCGCAGGGTGAAGTGCCACCACTCCTCTGCCAGGGGCTTGAAGCCGTGGCGCAGCATGGCTTCCCGCAGGATGCGTCTGTTCCTTTTCTGCACGGAGGTGATCTTCTGGAAATCCGGGTGGGAGCGCTCGCCGAAGTAGTCGAAGGTGCCTCCCATATCCACTTCTTTCCCCGTCCTCATATCAAAGAGGGTCAGATCCACCGTGCTGCCCCGGCTGTGGCCGGAGTAGGCCGCGATATAGCCCCGCTCGAAAAGCACGTCCTTGTTGATTTCCGGGTAGAAATGGGACTTCATGCGGGTGTCCTCTAAGTCCTCCGCCCAGGCTTTGAAATGGTCAACCGCCATCTGGGGGCGGTAGGCATCGTAAATCTTCAGGCGGTAGCCCTTCTGCCGCAGCTCATCCGCCACTTCCTTCAGGGCATAGGCCGCCTCCCTGGTCATCAGGGCCTGGGGCTGCTCATAGCCGTGTATGCGGTCCCCCACGAAATTATAGGTGGAATAATAGCGTATTTCCTGAATGATATCCGGCACCACATCGGCGAGCACCACAAAGCCGCTGGAGTCCGCCGGGTCTGCCGCCCTGGCCTCTGCCACAGACTGTGTCATAAGGGGCAAATACGGGTCTGCGGGCAGCAGGTTGCCACCGTTTGCCAGGAGCATTGCTGCCAGGCAGGCTCCTGCCATTCTTTTTGCCAGTACTTTCTTCATAAAGCTGTCATCCTTTCTGTGCTTGTCTTTGCTCTATATATTCTTCTGTGATTTCCGCCGCCAGCCGGGCCAGCTCCGGGCAGGGGCGCTTCTGGTAATACTCCTCTGTGCGGGGAGCGGCCTTGTAGGTTCCCTCCGCCTTCTCCAGGCCCAAAAGCTCCCGGCAGATAATGGAGCCGCCCCCGTTTTGCTCTTTGTAGCTTGCGGCAAGCTCCTGGATTTCCTTGTAGAAATCCGATTTCCCGGCAGGGTCAGTGTTCCCGTACAGGGCGCTTGCGACCAGTACCATACCGGAAAAACAGCCGCACACCTCCCGCATGCGGGCAAAACCGCCGCCGAAACCTGCGGACAGTTTCAAAGCCTGCTCCCGTGTGAGCCCCATTTCCCCGGCAAAAGCCCCGGCCACGCTCTGGGAACAATTAAAGCCCTGCATAAACAGCTCACGGGCCGCTTCACCCTTTGCCTTTATCTTGTCATTATCCGGCATCTGGCATCTCCTTTCTATGGCAAAATGATTTCGCATTGCGAAATCCTGAACAGTGGCGTTATAACGAATTAGGAATGATTTCGCGTTGCGAAATCTTGAACAATGGCGTTATAATCAATTATATACTGACGCGCAACAGACGGTGCCAGTATATGTGTCCGCCCCCTGGGGGGCGGGGGACCGCGAAGCGGTGGTGGGGGGACAGAGAACCATCCCCGCAGTCTAACTAAGGAGGACTTCTCATGCTATACCCAATCAAGCTCAAGGCACCCCTGAAGGATTACCTGTGGGGCGGCACCCGGCTCAGGGATGAGTACGGCAAATCCGGGGAGCTGGAAAAAGTCGCGGAGAGTTGGGAGCTTTCCTGCCATAAAGATGGGCAAAGCCTCATCCTAAACGGCGAAGCCGCAGGCCAGACCCTTTCTGCCTATATCGAAGCCCAGGGACGCGGCATCCTGGGGCCGCGGGGCGGCAAGGGCGAGGGCTTCCCCATCCTGGTGAAATTCATTGACGCGAAGGACAACCTCTCCGTGCAGGTACACCCGGATAACGACTACGCCTGGCGGGTAGAAGGGGAGCCGGGCAAGACCGAGATGTGGTATGTAATGGACGCAGAGCCGGGGGCCCAGCTTATCTATGGCTTTAAGCAGGAAATCTCCAGGGAGGAATTCGCCCGCCGCATCGCGGACAACACCCTGCTGGAAGTCTGCCGCCAGGTGCCCGTGAAAAAGGGTGATACCTTCTTTATCGCCAGCGGCACCCTCCATGCCATCGGTGCGGGGGCGCTGATCTGCGAAATCCAGCAAAGCTCCAACACCACCTACCGGGTCTATGACTACGGGCGCAAGGGGGCGGATGGCAAGCCACGGCAGCTCCATATCGAAAAGGCTCTGGCTGTCACGGGCCGGGAGCCGCTGGAGCTCAGGACAGAGCCTGTGGCCAGGCTGCAGGGCCTGGTGGCAGGAGCGGATATCGACCTTTTGGCGAGCTGCGAGTATTTCACCGTCTATCATATGACCTTGCGGGATGAAATCAGGATGGCAGCGCCGGCTGAATCTTTCCAGGCCCTGACAGTGCTTGCGGGCACAGTGGCAATCGAAAGCGAGACGGGCACAGTGGAGCTAAAGAAAGGCGAAACCGCCTTCCTGCCTGTGGGCCTGGGGGCATACAGCCTGCGGGGCACGGGGGAATTGCTGCTCAGTGAGGCATAACGGGAACCTGCACGAAAGTAAGCGCCCGGCGGAGGCATCTGTCCCGCCGGGCGCTGTTTTCAGGTGCTCTGCTCAGTGCTCAAGCAAGCCGCATTCAAATTCCGTGATTCTGTTGTTCTCCACCTCGAAGACAAAGCCGATATTCGGGTCGGAAGCGCTACGGTAGATATGCTCATCCCCCCGGATGAGGTCAGGCTCGCCGTATTTATCCCTCAGCACAGAGCCCGCCATGCCCACAGCCACCCCTGCCCTGGTGGCAAAACCATTGGGGCCGGAAACCTCGATGCGGTAAACAGACCCGTCCGCCAGCTTGAATTCCAGGCTCTTGCCGTATTTATACTCCTCCACAAGCCTGCCGTGATGGTGCTCCGTCTCAATCTTATCCGGCTCGCCGTAGACACTGCGCAGGTAACTTGCACTGGTACCGTAGCCGATACCGCCGACCAGCAGCTCCTCATCCGGCACAGCAGCCGAGCAGACAGCACTGCCTAGCAGGCAGACACCGGCCAGCAGGCCCGCGATTCTCTTTATTTGCAAAGGAACCATCCTTTCTCTAAAAAGACAGACACACTGAAAGCACGCCAAATTCAGTGTCCGCCCCTTGAGGGGCGGGGAACCGCTTGCGGTGGAGGGATGGCAAGGCCAGTTGTCCACGAGTCTAAACCAACATCATTATATATTAACTTTATGGAAAATTACTGAAAGTAATCAGAAAATATATGCAAATACATATACTCGGAGCCTTAAAGAGTAAGCTGCCCAAGACTGAAATCTTAGTCCTGAGCGACTTTTTCTCGCTGCTGCATATCATTTTCAAAAACCAGGACATTCTCCACACGCATTTTGCCCGGCTCCTTGAGCAATCTGAAATCTGCTATCAATGAACGATTTTTCCTTGTCGCTAATTGCATCATTTCTATGCTGTCACTGACGATACGATAGACCAGCCGGTTCGTCTCGTCTATGCGGCGACTCCACCAACCAGAAAACTCATACTTCATCGCTTCTGGCTTGCCTATGCCCGTGTATCCGTTGCGTTCGATGTCCTTGATGAGTTTGTTGATCCGCTTGACGGTCTTCTTGTCCTCGCCCTGCCACCAGACATAGTCGTTCCACGCTTCGGAACCCCATACGATTCTCATGCTCAATCCACCAACCTGTGCTCCTCGCCGTGTCCTGCATTCAGCTCATCCATTGCAGCCCGCAAATGGCTGCGGTTTGGCTCGTCATAGAGGGATGTGTTCCCAGTGACAGGAAACGGTATGCCACGTTTGCGAACCATTGCTTTTGCGAAGATATTGAACGCCGTGGTCAGCGTCATCCCCATCTCTTTGCATAATATATCCGCTTCGCGCTTCAAATCTGCGTCCATTCGAACAGTCATGGTAGTAGTTGACATCTCAAACAACCCCTTTCTGTGTTCTATTGTAACACAAAACGAGGAATAAGTGAATGAAAAGCGTGAAAAGGATACGGCTCATATACTCGCGGTTATGTTGTTCCGTTTTGGTAACTTTCATTGTTCGCGAGTATAGAAACGTGCGCAGCCGGGCACACAATAAACCTGTTATGTAGTGACTTTTGTCAAGCCCCAATTTTCACCTTGCCAGAAGGT
>CAMVGU010000040.1 GCA_947167105.1 uncultured Selenomonas sp.
TGCTACACATTTTTACATACTTGAGTATTCTTTCAGTTACTAAGCAATCACTCCTGTCCGCTGCTCACGCATTTTCTGCCAGCACCTTCAGCATCAGGGCCGAAGAAGCTGCCCCAGGGTCCACATGACCCAGGCTGCGCTCGCCGAGATAGCTGGCCCTTCCCTTGGTAGCGATGATTTCACTGGTATGGGCAAGGCCGTTTTCCGCCGCGATGGCGGCAGCTTCCAGGGCAGTCTTCAGCGGCAGGCCCGCCTCTGCCTTCTCCGCATAGGCACGGAAGGCGGGGCCAAGGGCATCCAGCATGGTTTTCTCCCCTTCATCAGACTTGCCCCGCATCTTGATGCCGCCTATGGCTGCCTCGAAGGCTTTCAGGAAGCTCTCCGCATCCAGCTCCTGCAGGCCCTTGCAGGCCGCGCCTGCCTTCATAAAGGCAGTGCCGTAAAGGGGCCCCGAGGCGCCGCCCACGGTGGAAACCAGGGTCATGCCCACAGTTTTCAGGATGCTCCCGATGTCCTGGCTTTCCAGCTCAGGCAGCTTCTCCTGCACAGCCCCGAAGCCCCTGGCCAGATTGATGCCGTGATCGCCGTCGCCTATGGCATTGTCAAGTTCTGTCAGTTCATCCTTATGCACCTGGATCTGCAGAGCCATCTGCTTCAGGATTGTACACAATTTTTTGCTGTCCATTTACTTCACCCCGCGCCTTATTTATGCAGGGCCGCCGTATCGGCCGGAGCATCATAGAGCTTCTTCAGCTCATCATCCAGTTTCAGCAGCGTCAGGGAGAAGCCTGCCATCTCGATGGAGGTCATATAATTGCCCACCATGGTATCGTAGACCTGCACCCCCTGCTGCTGCAGATAGTCCTGCACGAAGTTATTGACAATATAAAGCTCCATCAAAGGCGTACCGCCCATGCCGTTTACCATCACCACGACCTGGCTGCCCTTGTAATCGACGTCAGCCAGTATCTTGTCCAGAAGCTGTTTAGCGATTTCATCCGCCTGCTGCAGCTTCTCCCGATGGGTGCCCGGCTCACCGTGGATGCCGATGCCGATCTCCATCTCCTCATCCGTCAGCTCAAAGCCGGGCTTCCCTGCTGCCGGCACCGTGCAGGGCTTGATGGCCATACCCATGGTGCGTACATTTGCTATGACCTTTTCAGCCACGGCCTTGACCGCAGGCAGGCTTGCCCCTTCCTCAGCCTTGGCCCCGGCAATCTTGTGCACGAGAATCGTACCGGCCACGCCCCTGCGCCCCGTGGTATAGAGGCTGTCCTTCACGGCCACATCATCATTTACCACCACATAATCGGCGTTGATGTCCTCATCCTTCGCCATGTCAATGGCCATCTCGAAATTCATTACATCCCCTGTATAGTTCTTCACCACGCAGAGCACGCCTGCCTCCGTAGCCACAGCCTTGATGCCCTCCAGCACCTGGTCAGGGGTCGGGGATGTGAAGACAGGGCCTGCTACGGCTGCATCCAGCATGCCAGTGCCCACGAAGCCACCATGGGCAGGCTCATGGCCGCTTCCGCCACCGGAAACCAGAGCTACCTTGCCCTCCTTTTTGGGAACGCGCACCACCACATTGCCGCAATCCAGCTTTCTGAGCTTGCCCGGGCGGGACTTCACCAAGCCCAGGATCATCTGCTCCTCCACATTCTCCACTGCGTTGATGATTTTCTTCATTGCAAGAACTACCTCCCGATCACAATAATTCAGAATTGCGCTTACATCACTTAACAGTATAGCAGTCTCAGGAAAAAAACACAAGGCAAACGTTACGTTTTGCTATTGTTTTTGCTTATTGCTTACGAAAAATCGTTTCTTGTTTGTTTCAATCCACGTCGGTAGTTCGAGGAGCACGACAGGCCTGCATCGCGTGGATTGACTTCTTGTGAGTGGGGGATACCGCTTCGCTCCGCCCCCACTCGCGCGATATAGGCTCTTTACTCCCGCTATGGAAGCGGGAGACTCATTGTTTCGTTTGAATTTGCTATTCCGTGTCCTGCTTCGGCGGTTCCCAGATAAAGAAAGAACCCTTGCCCCGGCGCTTGACCTCATAAAGGGCCTCATCCGAGCGCTTAATCAGCATGTCAATGGGCATGGTTCCCTGCTTGTCGAAGGAGATGCCGATGCTGGCGCTGATAACGCCGGTCTGCATGGCCCGGGAGCGTGCCCGGAGCTGCTGCTGGAATTCCATGGCTGCCGCGGCTATTTTGTCCAGGGAATTATCACCCACATAGAGCACCGTGAACTCGTCGCCGCCGAAGCGGGAAGTGAAGCCATGCTTGAAGACATCCCGCATAACCTGGGCAAACATGACCAGCACCTCATCTCCGGCCTGATGGCCGAAACAGTCATTGAAGCCCTTGTAGTTGTCAATATCAAGGATGAGCATCTGCTTGGGCTCGTCCCTGTGCTCCTCCACGAAGTCGTAGAAATAGCGCCTGTTCGGCAGGCCCGTCAGGACATCATGGCGGGCCAGGGCCAGGATGCGCTTCTGGTATTCACGCTCCCTGGTCACGTCCATGGCTACTCCCACCGTGCCAATAATGGTGCCGTCCTCGTCAAAAACCGGGGATTTGTAGGTCTTCAGCTGGCGCATGCCGTTATGCTTGGACAATACCTGCTCGTCAAAGACCATGGAGTGGCCTGCCTTCATCACGGCTTCCTCGGTCTCATTGCAGATGAACTCCCCCTGCTCATACTGCTCCTTCGTCAGTCCCCAGATATAGTAGTGGCCGCGCCCCCGGATATCCTCCTTGTCCTTGGCGACGACCTCGCAGAAGGCATCATTCACCTCGAGATGTGCGCCGATGCGATCCTTGTACCAGATAAGGTCAGGGGACATATTGATAGTGGTCTGCCAGTAATTGTGGCAGAGCCAGGCATCCTTCCGCTGCTTCAGCCTGTCCAGGAAATGGCCGAACTGGAAACGCAGCAGCCCCTCTGTCAGTGTCAGGGGCCAGACTTCGGCCAGGCAGGCCAGTTCCTCATCAGAAAGCTGCGCGGGGCTGTCCGTCAGCAGGATGCACAGGGCCTCCCCTGCCTGCTCGCAGACCGTATGGATAGTGGTGCCCTCCGGCAGCGCTGCTTCCGTGAAAATAACTATATCAGCCTTCTTGCCCAGAAGCTCCCGGCTGAGCTTCGGCTCGCTCAGGAAATCCTGGTAGAAGCGCTCCCGTGCCGGCTCAGCCTCCATTACAGCTACTGCCTCCTGGGGCAAGCCTGCGAGCAAGATACGCAGATTGACTTTATACACCCGCTCTCACCTCTTTGCGGAATTTATCTCCTCAATACAGACACACTTTCGCTTTTTCCATACCCATGCCCTATGATATTCGCCAAGCAGGGGCAGGCTTCCTGCCTGTTTTCCGCTGCCTGTAAAATAATGTTAAAGCCGCCGGCGCAAGGGCCGACGGCAGGCAGATAATCAATCGTTCTTCTGTTCCATGGTTGCCAGGGAAGCCACCTTATCATTCTCGCCTGTGGACATGAGCTTCACGCCCTGGGAGCTGCGTCCGTAAACGGAGATATCCGCAACATTCATGCGGATGACGAGCCCATCGTAGGATATGAGCATCAGCTCCTGGCTCTCGTGAACGACCTTGATGCCCACCACGGGGCCAGTCTTGTCCGTGACCTTCAGGTTAATAAGTCCCTTGCCTCCACGGGTCTGGCGGCGGTATTCCTCCACCGGGGTACGCTTGCCGTAGCCTTCCTCTGTCACAGTCAGCACTTCGGCTCCCCGGTGCAGGAGATCCATGCCCACGACTTCATCGCCGGGACGCAGGGTGATGCCCTTAACGCCCCGCGCCACGCGGCCCATGGCACGCACATCGTCCTCGGAGAAGGCAATGGCCATGCCGTCCTTCGTGCCGAGCATCAGGGAGCTTTCCCCATCCGTGAACTTCACGCCAATGAGCTCATCATCATCGTCAAGGCGCAGGGCAATCAGGCCGCCCCTATGTATGTTCCTGAATTCCGACACATGGGTCTTCTTCACCACGCCCTTGCGGGTAGCCATAAAGAGATAGCGATCCATATCGAAGCCCTTGACCTGGATAACGGCCTGAATCTTCTCGCCTGCTTCAAGCTGCAGCAGGTTGATAAGGGCCGTGCCCTTCGCCTGGCGACCGGCCTCAGCAATTTCATAGGCTTTCAGGAAGAAGACACGCCCGCGACTGGTAAAGAACAGGATGGTGTGATGGGTCGTTGTCACCAGGAGATCCTCAACGAAATCCGTCTCCTTGGTGACCATGCCCTTGATGCCCACGCCGCCGCGCTTCTGGTTCTTGTAGGTGGCGAGGGGCATGCGCTTGATATAGTCATTATGGGTCAGGGTGATGACTATATCTTCCTCGGCAATCAGGTCTTCCACATCAATCTCCGAGGTATCAAGCTCCAGGCGGGTACGGCGTTCGTCACCGTACTTCTCCTTGACAGCGGTCAGCTCGTCCTTGATGATGGCCAGGATGCGCTGCTCGTCAGCCAGAATGGCCTTGTATTCCTCGATGGCTTTCAAGGTTTCCTGATATTCTTCCTCAATCTTCTCCCGCTCCAGTCCGGTCAGGCGCTGCAGCCGCAGATCCAGGATGGCCTGGGCCTGCTTTTCGGTGAGCTTGAAGCCCGACATCAGGGCCTCGCGGGCAATATCCGCCGTGCGGCTCTCACGGATGGTGGTGATAACCGCATCGAGATGGTCTAGGGCAATAGTCAAGCCTTCCAAAATATGAGCCCGTGCCTCGGCCTTGGCTAGCTCGAACTTTGTCCTGCGGGTAATGACATCTTCCTGATGCTTGATGTAGTAATGCAGCACCTGCTTCAGATTCAGCACCTGGGGCTTGCCGTCCACCAGGGCCAGCATAATGACGCCGAAGCTTTCCTGCAACTGGGTGTGCTTGTAGAGCTGGTTCAGCACCACATTGGCATTGGCGTCCTTGCGCAGGTCAATGACGATGCGCATGCCGTTGCGGTCAGACTCATCGTTCAGGGCCGTGATGCCCTCGATATCCTTGTCACGCACCAGCTCTGCGATCTTCTCTATCAGCCGTGCCTTGTTCACCTGATAGGGCAGCTCGTTCACGATAATGCGGGGCTTGCCATTGGAAAGGGTCTCGATATGGGCCTTGGCCCGCATCTTGATGATGCCCCGCCCCGTCAGGTAGGCGCTGCGGATGCCGTCCATGCCCAGGATGGAGCCCCCCGTGGGGAAATCCGGGCCCTTGATGGCTGTCATCAATTCCTCGATGGTAGTCTCAGGGTTGTCTATCAGCATCAAAGTGCCATCTATGACCTCCCCCATATTGTGGGGAGGGATGTTCGTGGCCATACCCACCGCGATACCGGCCGTGCCATTCACCAGAAGCTGGGGGAACTTCGCAGGAAGTACAGCCGGCTCCTTCAATGATTCATCATAGTTCGGCACGAACTCGACAGTATCCTTGTCGATATCCTGCAGCATGACCTCCGCAATCTTCGACATGCGTACTTCGGTGTAACGCATGGCCGCCGGCGGATCGCCGTCCACGGAGCCGAAGTTGCCATGGCCGTCTGCCAGCATATAGCGCATGGAAAAATCCTGCGCCATGCGGACAATCGCGTCATAGACGGAGCTGTCGCCATGGGGATGATACTTACCCAAAACTTCACCGACGATACGCGCCGACTTCTTATACGGCTTATTTGAACCCATGCCCGCTTCCTGCATAGCGTACAGGATACGGCGGTGCACCGGCTTCAGGCCGTCACGCACATCCGGCAGCGCCCGTGCGACAATGACGCTCATCGCATAATCAATATATGCGGTCTTCATCTGGTTGCCCAGATCCACCGGCACTACCTTGCCCTGACCAAAATCCACTTTCTCACCTCATATTCCTTAAGCCTTGCTCTCCAAGGTCATGCAGCACCGATTGCCTTTCCGTGTGCCACACATTCAACGTGCTCTTTATCATACCACAATCACCCCATTTTGTCACTAACGCCAAAGCCAGGGTATTGCAGCGGAAAAGTCTGCCCGGTGGATACTCAGACACGCACTTCAAAATGCGAGTCCTCCTCCTTTTGCCTGACAGCGGGGCGCACGGGAGCAGGCTTCTTGCCCTTGGGCGGCTCTGCCAAAGACTGGGAGCGGTATTCCCTGGCAATCTGCCGTGCGCCCTGTGCCGAGGCTGTGGCCTTGGGAGGATTGGCCTGCTCCTGGGCCGCAGCACCCGCGTGATGTGGCGGGCGGGCTGCCCTGCGGAGAGCCTCTTGGGCAGGGGTGGCCTGCGTGGAAGGCTGCCTGCTTGCCGCCAGGCGCTCCCTCTCCTCCAGCCGCGCCAGCACCTCATCCGGCTTCAGCCCCCGCAGGCTGTCCCCGGCAAAGCTGCCATCATCTGCAAGATCAGATGCCGTCAGCTCACCTGCTCTGCCCCTGCGCGAGAGCGCATAGCGCAGAATCATAAAGGCCAGCACCGCTATCAGCGCAAGGCTCGCCCCCCAGTACAAGGCACCGTGTCCCCCCGGTGCCTCCGAAGGCGGCCTCTGCCCGGCCTGTACCTGGGTCACGGCCTGCTCTGCCTGAGCCTGGCTCTCCCCTGCAGGGCCGCTTTCAGGGGAAACAAGGACACGGGCTGCTTCCTTCGCCTGGGCCTCCCCGGTCTCACGGGTAGCGCGCGCGCCATCCTGCCCCGCCTGCTGGGCCTGCCTGGCTGCCCTGGCCGCCTGCTCGGCTTCCTCCCTGGGGTTTGTCTGCTTCACCCGGGTCAGCCCGCCTTCTCCCTGGGCTACCGCCTCACGGGCCTTTTCCTCCAGCTGCTGCTCCGTATCCGTGGATTTACTGGTCGTGCCCTCCTTCGGCGGAGCCGTGCTCTGAGTGACACTGCCGCCCCCTTCCAAAGTGACCTGCGGCACAGTCGGAGCCGTAGGCGGCGTCGGTGCTGTCGGTGCTTTCACCGCCATGTCGCCCACCTCCTGAAATTAAAGTTTCACTGCTCGCGAGTATAGAAAACGTCAACACAAAAAAGCCGCCCTCGTGGAACGGCTCTCTTGCCCGGAGGCCACATAACGCCAATACGCAGCCGCATGTTAGAATACTAACCAACCTCGCCTGCGTCATATTATAGCATATAATACACAAATATGCTATAATATCTTTGCTGTGCACCCCTACACCGCACGCAGGAAGGGGGCCGGAAAAGCATGTCAGGATTACTGCTCAACCTGGGTATCTCAATTCTTTCAGGCAAAATCCCCCATCAGGGCTTTAGTAATGCGGATGCTCCCGCACGTAATCCACCGGCCTTGACCAGTCAACATGTACCTGGGTCTCATTCCACAGGCGGGTCAGCGCCAGCTTAAAGCTTGCCTCATCAGCCAACGGGTCTACCGTCTCCTGGGTGAAATCCATCAGGGTTTCATGGGGCACACTGATATTGTGTTTCTCACTCAGGTACTTCTCCGCCAGGGACTTTCCTTCTTCATTTGCCAGGTTCACAGCAGCCTGCTTAGCCTCTGCATCATAATCGATCCAGCCCAGATCCTTGCCGTAGCTGATAGCCACGCTGAATGTCACTGCCATATATTATTTCTCCTTATCATCGAAAGAAACTATTCGGGGAAAACCCCCATTACTATATTAAAATCGCGTAAAGCCTTATTTGTCAAGACTTGCATAGTGTTTTTTTTTGTGTTATCATACATTTAAAGAAGGATCAGCCTGGGGTGTGCGTGAGCCTTAATAATGTCTAACCTACATAAATTAAAGGGAATCCGATTTGATCCTGGCGGATGTTCGCCTCGGCGACTGCAGAAACCAGGCTTAGGGCACCCACCTGCTGTTCGCAGGTTTTAGACATGTAAGGCAAACGGCATTTTGGACCCCTGCTTTGAAGAGGGATTGCTGCATGCGGCAGTCCCTCTTTGCATGTTGTAAATCAAAAATGACTGCCGGAAGGCAGTCATTTTTGATTTACAAGCAGCGATAATAAACGCCCTTGTTTATCATCTTGATTTTATATTTCTTGGGAAAGGCCTCCAGCATCAGCACCAGCTTTTTATAGCCATAGGTGCGCACATCGAAATCCGGGCGCACGCGCTTGATGTAGTTGCCGGCCTGGCCCAGGCTGGTGTAGCCATTGGAGTCGTCGGCGTACTGGTCGCTTGCCACACGCAGCAGTTTATGGATGAAGTTGATGTTGTCCCCGCTCTTGCGGGAGGCCACTTTATCCTTGTCCTTCTCCTTGTCCCTGCTGCCGCTGCTCTTGCTGCCAGTGACCTGCTTCCTGTAACTTGGCAGCAGGGTCACGATAGGCTGGGATGATGCCTGTATTGCAGTGGTCGCTGTCTGTGCCGAGCCTGCCGTTTCCTGGCCGACAGATGATTCATCTATTTCCTGCACTGCCTCAAGATTCTCCAGGAAAACGAATTCATCGCAGCTATTGCGGAAAGCCAGCGGGGTCTGCTTATTGCCCGCACCCATAACATAAACGCCGGATTCGCGCAGGTAAACTGCCAGCGGCGTAAAGTCGCTGTCGCTGGACACAATGACAAAGGCATCATAGATACCCCGGTGCATCAGGGAAATGCAGTCAATGACCAGCGCCATATCCGTCGCATTCTTGCCCGCCGTATAGTCGAACTGCTGCACCGCCTTGATGGCCAGGCGCTTTAAGTCATCCTCCCAGTTCTTCAACGTATCCTTTTTCCAGTTGCCATAAGCACGCCGCGCCACGATGCGTCCATGGCTGGACACTTCCTGGAGTACCGCCTCCAGCTTGGAAAGCTGCGTATTGTCCGCGTCGATCATGACAGCTATCTTCTTCAAGTTCTCCAATCTAATACCCCTCGTTCTCAGCGGGAGAACAGTTCCCTGATTTCCTCCTCGGAAAGCTTGGTCAGGAAGTTCTCGCCCGGCTGTATCATCTTATCTATCAAATCCTTCTTTTTCTGCTGCAGCTCATAGATTTTTTCTTCCACCGTGTCCTTGGTGATGAGCTTCACCACCTGCACATTGTTCTTCTGGCCCAGGCGGTAGGCGCGATCCGTGGCCTGATCCTCTACGGCGGGATTCCACCAGGGGTCTGCGTGAATGACCATATCAGCACCGGTCAGGTTAAGCCCCGTGCCCCCCGCCTTCAGGGAAATCAGGAATACAGGCGCACCGCCCGCATTGAACACCTTCACCAACCGCATGCGCTCCATGGCCGGGGTTGCCCCGTCCAGGTAGAAATACTGCAGGTGGATATCCTCCAGCCGCCTGGCGATATGGGACAGCATGGTGGTGAACTGGGAGAAAATCAGCAGGCGGTGTCCGGCCTCCACCGCATCCCTCACCATTTCCTCCAGAGCATCCAGCTTGCCTGAGCCGCCCTCGTAGTCCTCCAGGAACAGGGAGGGGTCGCAGGCAATCTGACGCAAGCGCGTCAGTATGGCCAGAATCTTGATTTTGCTTTCGCCGAAGCCCTTCTCCTTCAAGGCATCCGCAAATTCCTTCTGGCTCTTCAGGAACCAGGCTTTGTAGACCTTGTCCTGCTGGGAGGTCATCTCACATGTCTGGCGGCGCTCCACCTTGTCCGGCAGTTCCTGCAGCACATCCTTTTTCAGGCGGCGCAGGATGAAGGGCATGATATGCCGCCGCAGGTCTGTGCCCGCCCGCTCATCCTGATCCCGGACGATAGGCGTCTCATATTTGGCCTTGAATTTCTGCTGGGACAGGAGGTAGCCGGGCATCAGGTAGTCAAAAATCGACCACAGCTCCGTCAGCGTGTTCTCAATGGGGGTGCCCGTCAGGGCGAAGAATCCGTCCGCATTCAGGCGCTTCACCGATTTTGCGTTCTGGGTGCCGGGATTCTTGATATGCTGCGCCTCATCGAGAATCACATAGCGGAAGCGGCGGGGCTCATAGATGTCGATATCCCTTTTCAGCATATTATAGGTGGTAATGAGAAGATCCGGCTCCTCCCCCGCCCCGGAAAGGGTCGCTTCCCGCTCGGCCTTGGTGCCCGCCACCACCATCGCCTTAAGCTCCGGCGTAAAGCGCTGCACCTCGTCCAGCCAGTTGTACATCAGGGAGGTGGGCGCTACCACCAGGGAGGGCGGCGAGACATGGCCTTCCGCGCTGTCCTCCTGGTGCTTGGCCAGCAGGAAGGCGAGCACCTGCAGCGTCTTGCCCAGGCCCATATCGTCGGCCAGAATGCCGCCCAGGCCGCAGGAGGAAAGACCCTGCAGCCAGTTATAGCCCGTCACCTGGTAATCGCGCAGGGTGGAGGCCAGGCTTTCCGGCACCTCGTAATCCGCATCCTGGGGACTGCGGATATTCCGCACCAGCTGACGGAAGCGCTGATTGCGCTTCAGGGAAATATCCGTTTCCTGATCCCGTGCCAGCTGGTCGATGTACATGGCCTGGGCCAGGGGCAGCACCGCCTTTTCTCCCTCCTGGATCTTTTTCTTCGTCAGGCCCGTGCTCTCGACGAAATCCGCCAGCGCCTGCAGCTGCTGCTCCCCCAGGGTCACGAAAGTCCTGTCCTTCAGGCGGTGATAGCGCTTCTTCTGCCGGTAGGAAGCGAGGATATCCAGCATTTCGTCGAAATTGAGATCCTTCGCGCTAAAGGATACCTCCAGCAAATTTGCGTCGTTTACGCTGACTCCTGCCGTGACCTTGGGCATCTGCCTGACCGGCTTCTCCTGGAAGGCATCCTCGTAGAAGATTTCCACCCACTCCGGCAGATTCGGCAGCTCATCCACCAGGAAATCATAGGACTGCTCCTCATCCCGCTGCACGAACAGCCCCCGCTCCTGGGTGAAGCCGTAGTTAGCGAAACGCGCAAAAATCTCCTGCTCCCCGCTCTCGTTGCGTACCAGATTCAGCCCCCTGGAGAGTTTGGGACGCTTCTCCTTCAGGGGATTGAAGCGCACATCCCCGTAGACAAAGACCGGGCGGGCCGCGATGCCGTCCCCTTCGTAGTCCAGGTAGAGCTCGCAGGTCAAGGGCTCGAAGATGTACCGCTCCTCGAAGCCGGGGGCGATTTCCACCTCGGCTCCCTTCTCCAACTGCGGCAGCACCAGAGCGAAGAAACGCCCCAGCTCCTCCCGGCCCAGCTCCAGCTCATCTGTGTTCATGAAACTTCTCATCAGGGGCAGGACACCCTGGCGGAAATTCTCGTCCGCGCGGAAAATTTTGCCATCCTGATAGAAAATGCTGCTACCGCTGTCCAGGGCAAACAGGACATTCCCCAAATCCATGCGGATGATGCCGCCCTCACCCGTCGGGGCAAGTTCCAGCGAGATTTTGGGATTGCCCCGGACTGCCCGCACCAGCTCGGTCTCCGAGCCGTCCAGGGTCAGCTCAAACTGTGCCTCGCCCATGACATCCAGGAAGCGCACCAGACTTTCATCGCTCAGCTTGAAGCGCTTGCCATCAAAGAGGATGCTGCGCCCGAAGGGACTGTAGCCGTAATAATAGCCAAATCTTCCCCCGCCCGGCGAGTAATTGCGCATCAGTCCCTGCTCGGAGTTTCTGGCCTGCTCCAGCATCTGCCACAGGGCCTCGGAGCGTGCATCCCCCCAGCGGTCTTTGTCCAAATGCAGCATATTCTTCTTGCCCAGGGGCCAGTCGTGCCCGCCCCGGTAAGCATCCATGAAATCCAGGATATTCTTCAGCACGTAAGGCTTTTCGGCGCCAAGACGGAACTCCAGCCAGGCTACCGCGCCGCCGCGCTCAGCGTTCACGAACAGGCGCGGCTCCAGGTGCATCAGCTGGCCGTCTGCGGCTCTCCGGGGCTGGGGCTGCGCATAGCTGTCAAACAAAAGCTTTATCTCTTCCGCACGGATGCTGCGCTGCTTCTCCTGCCACATCTCGCGCCCGGCTCTCAGCAGGCTTTGCCCGTCCACCCTCTCGCCACGCTGCTGCACCCGCTCCACCACGTCGGGATAGGCAAGACTGCCCCCGCTTTCAAGCAAAAGCTGGCGAAACTCATTCAGAGCCTCCCTCTCACTCTGATACTCCTGCTGTGCCACCCCTTCCTCCTGCATATCTTTCACGGCCAGCAGCGTCGCCACCACATGCTTGCAGGCCGCCTCAGAGTCCCGCCCCAAAGGACAACTGCAATAAGTTCCCTCCACCCCCGACTCATCCTCCGAGAGCTTCACCTGCACACGATAGCGGCGTGTGCCGCGCACCTCCGCCATGTAGGTATGGGGCTGCTTCTCCACCGCTTTGAGTCCCCGCACCTTCCTCTGCCTGTAATATGTCTTGCCCCTGGTGTAGAAATTCGGGCTGGATATACTACGAATCGCTTCCTCTGTCAGCAAAATGCCGTCCTCCCCGCCGTCTCTTGAATCAGCTTCCTCATTATGCTAAACTTGACTTATCCTTTGATTTTAACATAACTGAGACAAAAAATAAAATTTTCATTTTATCTTTAGGATTCTTTGGGGAAAGGAGAGAGCCATGTCAGCAAGAGATAAGCAGAACCTCCCGGCCCGCCCCCGTATCCTGCTCATACGCCTCTCCGCACTGGGGGACGTGCTGCACGCCACCTGCGTAGCCCGCAATCTGCGCCGCTTCCTGCCGGAGGCGCATATCTCCTGGCTCGTCAGTCCCCCCGCCGACAGCCTGCTCGCCGGCAACCCGGATATAGACGAGATTCTGGCCTGGGATCGCCGCCCCTTTGACCGCGCCTTCCGGCGCCTCAGCTTCCATGAAGCCTGGCGGGAACTGCGAAAGGCACGGGCACTGCTGGCGCCGCGCCGTTTCGAGCTGGTACTAGATATCCAGGGGCTTTTCCTCACCGGGCTGCTGGCCCGGCTCAGCGGGGCAAAGCGTCGCATCGGTGTCCACGAACGCCATGAGGGAAATTTCCTCTTTATGACAGACATGGCCCCGGATATCAGGGAGCCCCATAAAATACGCCGCTATCTCACGGCCCTGCTGCCCCTGGGCTGGCAGCAGGAAAGCTTCCGGCCGGGACTGGTGCTGCAACTGCCGGAAGGCCACGACGAGGCGGCCCGTCGCTTCTGGCAAGCCCACGGGCTGAACCCTGACAGGCGCATCTTGCTGGTCAATATCCGCACCACCTGGCCGGACAAGCACTGGCCCCCCGAGACCTTTGCCAAGGCCCTGGCCCTGGCGCAGCTGCCCTCCGATGTGCAGCTCGTCTTCCCAGGTGCCCCTGCAGATACCCCCTTCATTGATGCAGCCATCAGGGAATATAAGCAACTGGCTAAAGATACCGCCCTGCCCTGCATCTCCATTGCAGGGGAAACCAGTATCATGGAGCTGGCAATACTCATCCGTTCTGCCACCCTGCTTTTCACCTGCGACACCGGGCCCCTCTACCTGGCAGAGGCCGTTGGCACCAAGACCCTCTCCCTCTGGGGCCCGACGCTGCCCACCATCTACGGCCCTCTGACAGAGGGACATTATTTCCTGATCTCCCCCCACGGCTGCACGGGCTGCTGCAAGACAAAGTGCAGGCATCGCACCAATGCCTGCATGACGGCGATTAAGCCCGCCGCAGTAGCAGCAAAGCTGAAAGAGCTCTTGCCACCGCTCTAAAAAATAGACAGCAAAAAAACGCAGGAACGCCGCGCTCCTGCGTTTTTTTGCTATGTTCATTGACAAAAAAGCCTTCCCCTCTGGGGAAGGGTAGAAACATGCCGGTGGCATGTTTCTGGCGTAAGCGGTGGATGAGGTTCTCTGGCCTGAGGGGGAATATGTTCCCTCTAATGAGTATATCTGTTTATCATTTACGAAATATCCGCAAAAGATATGCTCCAGACATCCTCCGCCACGATGGTCATAAGTTCCTCATCAGTCGGCAGTTCCTCCTGGTTCGCTAGACGATCCCCCAGGTTGCCGATGGCTTTTTCAAAATAGTTGCGCACCGTGCGGCCATTGGCAAAATTCGCCTTGCGCCTGGCGTAGACCTCCGCAAAGGCCTGGGCCAGGTACTCCTTGGCATCATCTGCCACCACGAACTGGGCCTGGTGGCACATGCCCTCGAAGATGGCCAAAAGCTCCTCCGGCTGGTAATCCGGGAACTCGATGTACTTGTTGAAGCGGGATTTCAGGCCCGGATTCGTATTCAGGAATTTCTCCATCAAATCCGTATAGCCTGCCACGATGACAATCAGGTTGTCGCGATGATCCTCCATCAGCTTCAGCAACGTATCAATCGCCTCGCGGCCAAAGTCCTTGCCATCCTCACCGTTCAGGGAATAGGCCTCATCTATAAAGAGCACTCCACCCAGGGCGCTCTCCACTACCTTCGTAACCTTGGGAGCAGTCCAGCCGATGTACTCGCCCACCAGCCCTGCGCGATCCGTCTCCACCAACTGTCCCTTGGAGAGAATGCCCAGTTCCTTATAGATTTTAGCCACCAGGCGCGCCACAGTCGTCTTGCCTGTGCCGGGATTGCCCGCAAAGACAAGATGCCTGGAGACCGGCACCTGCTGCAGGCCGCGCTCCTTGCGCAGCTCATTGAGGCGCAGGGAATTCACGATGCTCCTGACATCCTTCTTCACCTGCTGCAGTCCCACCAGGCTGTTCAGCTCGCTCATCAGCTCCTCGAAGGCAGCTTCCCGCTCCTCCTTGTCGGCCTGGGCCGCTGTTTTCTCTGCCCCGGCATCCTGCTTTGCCTGCTGCTCAGGCTCCGCCTCCGCGTGGGCCTCACCATCAGTTTTATCAGGCTCAGCCGGGGGTTCCTCCTCACTGGCCGCGCACACTTCGCCCAGGGGCGTGGCGGAAACCTCATCCGGCTCATTGCCCCACTTGTAATTCAGCAGTTGCTCCACATCCACATTGGACTCAGAATTCGCCTGGCCATAGGAAACGTGCATAATCAGGCTGGCGAGCCTGGCATAGGAGCTTTCCACCGTAATGCGCTTGATGCGCTTCAAGGGCGAGAAGGACAGCTCCACATCCCCGTCCGACCAGGTCAGGGCCGGCAGGCTGCCGCAAAGCTCCCCCAGTTCTTCTTCCTCCTGGTGGCTCATCAGCATCTTGAAAGCCGCCTTGGCCGAATCGCAGCCGGTCAGCTTCAGGCCGTGCTCCTTGGCCTGGTCATCCAGCCCGATAATCAGCTCGCAGACGTCCCCGTAAGTGATGCCGTCCGTGCGGTAGTTCACATAGAGACCGTAGATGCCGTTTTTCCAGAAGGCCAGGTCAATATCATCCACCAGGGACTGGCAGGGCAGCTTCATCTCGTCTGACGGCTCCAGGCTGTAGACCGACATCTCAGAGAGATCGCCCTCGCCGTCGTAGACATGGGTGATGGGAGCCGCGCCCCTGACATCACCGGCAGAGCTGTCAAAGCAAACCGTTTTATGCAAGACCTTCTGTCCGAAGGGTATCGTTAAGAGGTAAGGAGGCATGGTGCCATCCCATTCATCAACGCATGTATTGTCCATAAATCATCACCAATCTGCACTTCCATATATTTTAAGCTTACCGCTTCCAGTATATCATGCTCATGGAACTTTTGCCAACTTAAAAAAGAGGATTGGAAAAGGATAGCCGCCACCGCTGCTTTGCAGATTTTATACTCGTTAAAGAAAAAGCCTTCCCTTGAGGAGAGTTTTTTCGCTAACGGGCATGGCTCGTGGTGTTACTTTCTTTGTGTGGACAAAGAAAGTAACCAAAGAAAACCGCCGCCCTTGTTCCCTTCCTTGGAGAACGAGGGCGGCAGCGCCCATCCTTGGGCGCGGGATTACCGTTGCCTTCTGCGCAGCGCAGCAAATGTCCGCCCCCATTGGGGGCGGGGAACCGCGAAGCGGTGGTGGGGGGTGGAGAATGTGGCATCTTGAGAGGAATATTTTTCCTTTAAGGAGTATAACCAATAAATCAATAAATTATGACATTTGGAGCAGGTCCATTGAAACAGAATTGTCAGACGATAGCAGAAACTTGCCATATTTTTCTACCACCGCCTGCTCCCATGCTTTGCTCTCAAGTTCCATGATTTCATCAATGCTTCTGCCGTCTTTTATCGCATATTCGGAAAGTGAACCGCCCAAAGCTTCGATTTTTTTGAGTCGCTCTTCATCTTTTTTTATTTTCTCTTCTAAAAGGTTGTCTGAAATAATGATAGTAACTCTCTGATTTTTAGGCATATTTACTTTTTCGAGTGGTTGAAACACTCTTCCATCATAATATCCTTGTACTGCCAACATATCTCGCACCTCCCAATTATCTATTAAAAATCGGTACAGGTCTTTGACCCGTACCAATTTTTGCCATGTTCTCTTTACCCATCAACCCAAGGCCGCCAGCATTGCCTCGGCATTTTCTCTGGCGCTCTTGCCTCCATCAAAGGCCCTGATGGCTGCCGCCTGCTGGGTCTTGTTCTCGCACAGAACCAGCTCTACCCGGCTGCCAAGCAGTTTCTTGGCCTGCCTGCAGGCCAGCCAGAAGTCACGGCTCCAGGCTACCAGCACATAGCTGGCCGCCAGGTCGCTGTGGGCGGCGCTAACCAGTTCCGACACGCTGGGGCAGGCTTCTTCGGTGCCCCGCACGATGACGCTGACCCCAGCTTCCTGCAGCTCACGGGCCTGGGCTTTATTGCCGGCCACGGCGAGAAGGGCTACTGACTGCAGCGCATCTTCTGCAATAAGCGTGTGACTTTCGCTCATATTCGTTATATGTATATCTTTCAGGGGGCCCCAGCCAACAGCCTGCTCCAGCACACGTCCCGGATGATCCGTATGCAGATGCACCTGCACGCCTTTATCCTGGGGACGCACGAGGACGAAGGGCGAATAATCCTCCAGTTCCTTCTCCACCTCGGCAGGATTTATTTTCTGATTCCTGATGTCAAACCGCACGCAGTAGGGACGCACCAGATCCTTGCGCGGGTCTGGCATCCCAGGCTGGCCGGCTTCCAGCCCCAGGGACAGGCTGATGGCAGGCGAGACGAAGTTGCCGTCCAGGCCCTTCAGGCAGCCCGTCAGGAAGGTGAACATGATGCGCGCCCCCGCATCTTCCTGGGGCAGCACCTTCATGGCCTGCTGGCCCGCCGTAATGGCCGCCTCCAGGATTTCCGAAATGGGCACATTGGCGCGCACGGCCTTGTATGCTCCCTTGGCCACAGCCTTGGCTATGGTGATAATCGGTCGCTCCGGCTGCTCCGGAATGGCACGCTGGGCGTAGAGGATGCCGTACTGGAAGGCTTTGCCGAATTCCGAGGAAGTCGCATTGTACTTGCCGGACAGCCCCGTGCCCAGGCCACGGAAGAGCTGCGCCAGCACCACGCCCGCGCTGCCCCGCGCCCCGAAGATGGCCGCCGCCGAAACCCGCCGTGCCAGCCCGCCGATGCCGTTATCCTTGACATCCACCAAGGGCATCACCGCCGCTCCCATCGTATGCAGCACATGGGTACCGGGCAGATGCCCCGCCCCCGGCAGGGCGTTGATGGCCTCGTACTCCAGCAGGAATTCACTGTAAGCGCCTGAAACCATGCGCTTGAAGTCACCGCCCGTGATGACTTCCCTGTTTTCACTCTTATTCAGGTCTGACATATAGATCACATCCGTTTCTGCAACTTTTCCCGGCCACCACTGCGCGAAGGGGAATTAGGTCGTACTGAAATCATTATACTATTATTTTTCGCGAAAGACTAGGAATAACCCTTTTATTTTCCTATAATTGCCTTATAATGTTATCTATACAACATTTTCTATGAAGGAAAAACGCTAGGAGTGATTGCTTAGTAACTGAAAGAATACTCAAGTATGTAAAAATGTGTAGCA
>CAMVGU010000041.1 GCA_947167105.1 uncultured Selenomonas sp.
TAAAAATGGTAGCCGCCCTATAGGCCGCTACCATTCATAATACTCTTTTGTACCTGCAAAAGCAACAAGCCGCCCCCCACTTTTTCTCTGCCAGGGCAAAGCCCTGCAGCTCGGGCAGGAAGGTATCCGCCGCATACCGCCCAGGGATTTCCGTCAGCCACGCCTCGCCCGCATAGGGCAGCAGCAGCCGGTAAACTTCCCCGCCGCCAATGACGAAGCATTGCCGCTCCGGCTCCTGCAGGTGCAGCTCTCCCAAGACCCGCCACAGCGCAGGCAGATCCCGGCAGACCGTCAGGCCCGCCGCTGCGCCCGGCGTCAGTGTCCGGGACAGCACAATGTTCCCGCGTCCCGCCAGGGGCCTGCCCCCCGGCAGGGATTCCAGGGTGCGCCGTCCCATGATGACAATCTGGTTCCAGGTCTTTTGGCGAAAGAAATCCATATCCTCCTGCAAATGCAGCAGCAACTGCCCCTCCCTGCCCAGGCCGCGCCCTTCATCAATACAGGCAATCAGTTGCAAAGGATATGGCTCGGAAAGCTCTGCCCCAGGCCGCACCTGGGGGGCACCTCCAGCCCTGCTCTCCTCAGCCAGCAGGGCATCACGCCACTCCCTGACGGTCTTGCCCTCAATGACGTCCTCCGGCGCAACATCAGCCAGGGGCACCAGCACAAAAGCCCGCCTGGTCAGATACGGGTGAGGCAGACGCAATTCCTCACTGCCGCTGCTCACCCCAGGGATATGCAGCAGGTCAATGTCGATTGTCCTGGCCCCCCAGTGCTCATGGCGCTCACGCCCCAAAGCCAGCTCAATGCCCTGGCAGAGATGCAAAAGCTCCAGAGGCTGCAGCTCCGTCTCAATGCAGGCCGCAGCATTCAGGAAATCCGGCTGGTCTGTTTTCCCCCAGGCCCTAGTCTCGTAAAAAGGGGAAAGGGCCTTAATCTGCACACCTTCCGCCCGGCCCAGCCGCCTGAGCGCCTCCCGCAAAGCCTCCCCCCGCTCACCCAGATTCGCCCCCAGGCTCAGATAAGCAAGCCTCCTACTCATGGCGCACCCTGGTGATGGTCACAGCAGCATCACGGAACCGCCCCGGTATAGGCGCCTCCGGCTTATGCACAGTGACGGAAAGCTCCTGCACCAGCGAAAAATCCGCCAGCACCCGCTCAGCAATTTTCTCAGCCACAGCCTCAATCAGCAGACAAGGCTCCCCCTCAACGATAGCGCGCACCTGCTCAAAGACCTCCGCATAGTTCACGGTCTTCTCCAAATCATCGGACACGCCTGCCGCCCTAAGCCCCAGCCCCAGCTCCAAGTCCACCAGGAAAACCTGCCCCTGCTCCCGTTCCTGGGGCAGGCAGCCATGATAACCCTTGAACTCCATGCCCGTCAGCTTTATCTTGTCCATGCTTGTAAACCGCCTTTCTGCGAAGGGCATTGGTTAGGCAATGAACCCCCCCCTTCGCTATTATCTTATGTATGACTCCTATGAATGTCTCCTACCCTGTGCCGATAATGGAAAAATGTGATATAATGCAGTATATACCGATGAATTTTGTGATTCTATAGCAAGATATACGGAGGATTTTTGTGATTAAGCGATTGAAACGAAAAATTGATGCCCTCCTTGCTGACTGGGCAGCAAATGAGGAACATATGCCACTTATTATCAAAGGGGCACGGCAAATAGGCAAGACAGAGGCAATCAGTTACTTTGCCGGTCAGCATTACCGGAATGTCATTGTTATCAACTTCGTATTGCAAAAGGAATATCGCAGTATCTTTGCTGATGGCTATGAAGTGAATGCTATTTTGCGGAATATTTCTTTTTTGAATCCTGCTCTAAAGTTGGAACCTGGCAATACGTTGATTTTCTTCGATGAACTTCAGGCGTGCCCGGATTGTGCTACCAGCCTCAAAGCGTTTGGGCTGGATGGAAGATATGATGTTATCTGTTCCGGCTCACTTATGGGTATCAATTATAAGGAAATAGAATCCAATAGCGTTGGCTTCAAAGAAGATATCACAATGTATCCGCTGGATTTTGAGGAATATTTATGGGCTAAGGGATACTCGGATGAACAGGTAGAAATACTGTACCAGCACATGAAGGACTTGAAGCCGCTTCCCGGTACGGCTATGTCTGTACTGGGTGAAGCATTCCGTGAATATATGATTCTTGGCGGTATGCCGGCAGTGGTATGGTCGTTCATCCAGAAAGGCAACTACAGCGGAACACTGGCCATGCAAAAACAACTGCTCTTGGACTACGAGGAGGATATTACGAAATACGCCCAGGGTTTAGACCAGACAAAAATCCTGAATGTCTATCGTAAGATACCGGTATTTCTTGGCAAGGATAACAAAAAGTTTCAGATTTCCAAAGTTGCCCACGGAGCAAGAAGCCGTGAATATGTTGGAGTAGCTGACTGGCTGGGGAATGCAGGAATCGTCAATATCTGTTATTGTCTGGAGCACCCTGAATTACCATTGAAGGGGAACTTTGACCCGGACAATTATCGGATGTACTACGGGGATACAGGGCTGCTGATTGCTTCGCTAGATGATGAGGCTCAGGCAGATTTACGTCAAAACAGAAACTTTGGTGTCTACAAAGGTGCCTTATTTGAAAATATTGTCGCTCAGATGCTGGTGGCGCAGGGTTATGGTTTATACTTTTTCCGCAATAGAACGGCCACCCTGGAAATGGATTTCTTTATCCGCGATGCTGACTCCTTAATCCCTGTAGAGGTCAAATCTGCGAATGGAGCGACCAAGTCTTTGAATGCCTTGATTGATAATGATGCGTATCCTGATATTAAATACGGAATAAAACTGTGTGATGCAAATATTGGCTACAACGGCAAGTTCATAACTTTCCCTTATGCACTCACTTTTTTGCTGAAACGCTGGATTATGGAACGAATAAAGGATAAGACATCATAAGTTAATATTCAGACATCACTTCTGCAAAATTGCTTCCGCCATCCGCACAGCCCTCACATTTTCCCGCACATCATGCACGCGCAATATGCTGGCGCCCTGGGCCACTGCCAGCACTGAGGTTGCCAGGGTGCCTTCCAGCCGTTCACCCACAGGCAAATCAAGCACCTTGCCGATGACGCTTTTACGGCTCACGCCCAAAAGCAGAGGGTATTCCTCCCTCGCCAGCTCTGTCAGTTCCTGCTGCCGCCGCAGTACCTCAAGATTTTGCTCCGCCGTCTTGCCAAAGCCAATGCCAGGGTCAAGAATCAATTTTTCCCTGGGCAGCCCTGCCGCTTCTGCTATTGCCACCGTGCGCCGGAAAAAGGCTTTTTCTGCGGCAATGACATCTCCCCCAAAGGCGGCATAATCCGTGCCCTGCTGATTGTGCATCGCAATGACCGGCACGCCCCTTGCCGCCGCCACACGCGCCATCTCCCCCGGTTCCTCGGCGTACTGCAGGCCCCAGATATCATTGAGCAAATCTGCCCCCAGCCCCAGCGCCGCCCGCGCTGTCTCCGCCTTAAAGGTATCCACCGAAATAGGCAGCGGACAAGCCGCTGCCAGTGCTTCCAAATATGGTGCCAGACGGCGAATCTCCTCTGCAGCCCTCATGGGCACAAAACCGGGGCGGCTGGACTCCGCGCCGATGTCTATGATATCTGCGCCCTCTTCCACCATCCGGCGGGCATGGGCCAAAGCCGCAGGTATTTCCAGCCACCTGCCACCATCCGAAAAGGAGTCCGGGGTCACGTTCAAAATGCCCATAATCAGGGTGCGCCGCCCCAGGAGCAATTTTTTGCCCCTCGGTAGTGTATAAGAGCGCTCTGCCAGCTTCATTTGCCCTCTCCCCCCTTAAGGAACTGTCCAGAAATAAATTTTGGATTTGACTTGTCTAAATCTCCATATGCGTCGTTGTCGTCAGTCGGCATAGCACCACTATGCCTCCTTCCTCCGCCTAGCCTATGAAGATTTATCCCGCGTCCTATCCTAAAATTTATTTCTTACCAGTTCCCAGGAGTTGCCAGGCTTGCTGGTAAAGTGCCTTGTCCCTGGCGAAAGCACCCACGCATTCCGTAGTGACAGTCCTGGCCCCAGGCGCCAGGTCCCCCCGCATCATCATGCAGAGCTGCTGGGCCTCCACCGTGACCAGCACCCCTTCTGCCTCCACGCCCTTCGCCACCTCTGCCGCAATCTGGCGGGTCAGCCGCTCCTGGATCTGGGGCCTGTGGGAGAGATGCTCCACCACCTTCGTGAATTTACTGAAACCTGCCACTAAGCCTTCATGGGGCTGGTAGACAATGCTTACCTCCCCGAAGAAGGGCACCAGATGATGCTCGCACATGGAATAAAAGGGAATGTGCCGCACTGCCACCAGGCCGCTGGCATCCGAGGGAAAGAGCTCGCCCCATTCCTCCTGCCTGACCGCCCCCAGCCCGTCAAAGAGCTGACGGTACATCAGGGCCACCCTGGCCGGAGTCTTTTCCATGCCCAGGGCCTGCAAATCCAGTCCCTGCAGCTCCAGAAACGTCTTCACCGCCTGCTCCGCCGGCTGATTTTCCACGCAATCTCCCCCTAGGATTTCTTCTGCAAACCGTTCACTATCCAGCCGAAATGCTGCTGCAGGTAGTTGCCGATGCTCTCGCCGATGAATTTCTTGCCGTAATAATCAGGATGCAGGCCGTCCGTCGTGTAATCACGGCGCAGGCAGCCCGAGCCGTCCTGCAGCGCGGAAGCCACATCCAGCGAATACTGCTGGCTCAGCACCCAGCCATTGATGTATTTCATATGCTCCTGCCAGTCGTAGGGCGGTACCTCTATCCCCGCAATGCGATGGGTCATATACTCAGGATTGATGGGCGTCGCCGTCACGAAAACCGGGATGATGCCATAAGCAGCGCACTTGGCTTTCATGGCCTCCAGATTGGCCACCGTCTCCCAGCCCTGCACTCCCAGCCGAAAATCATTGACGCCGCCCATGATGACCAGCACCCGCGGCTGCCAGGGCAACACATCGGACTCAAAGCGCGCCAGCATCTCAGCCGTCGTATTGCCGCTGTAGCCCAGATTCTTCACGGGCACCGGCGAATAGGTCTCCCAATCGTAAAGCAGGTAGCCGGGAGGCACCGACACGGCACCGCCGCCGTGGGTAATGGAATCCCCCAGGGCAGCCACCGGTGTCGCCCCGCTGCCAATCTCGAAATAACTTGGCTCAGACCAGTCGCTCATGGGATAGCCATCCGCATTCAGGGAGCGTACCTGCCAGTAATACCTGCCCGGATAGGTATAGCCGCTGTCCTCATAGATGTCATTTTCCCCTGCCTGCAGGGTACGGATGCACGCGCCGCTGGAGGCATTATAGACCTTGACCTCGTGGCTTTTGGCATAAGCCTGGGGAATCCAGGAATAGACGGGATAGAGAGGCATGTAGTCCATCTTAGCGAACTGGGTGGTGGGCTTCGGCGCAGCCGGATTGTCCTCCGTCCCCTCGGACAGGGGGCGCGGCTCCGTAAATCTGCCGATGTAATTGCCGTGAAAATCCTGTCCGCAGACCTTCCAGTAATAATCTCCCACAGGCTCTTTCAGGCCGGAAATGTCAATCGTCGTGCCTGCCGTAAATATTTCCCTGTGGCGGGACACAACATTTTCCTTCGTATCCTCCGGCCCCTTCAGCAGCACCAGTTCATACTGCACCGCTCCCGGAACCACATCCCAGTTAAAGCGCATTGTATGATAGGCCGCCTCCGCCCTGGAAGCAGGCAAATCAACCGCCTGGGGCGCGAACAGCCCGGCAAAAAAGGCAAACGCCCCGGCCAGCAACCATTTATGTTTCATGAATCTTCTCCTAGTCGCAATAAGGTCATGGCAAAACGCCACGACCCTATTGTAAAATTCCGTGCCTGATCTGTCAAATCAGAACAAGCCTGTTATCCTGCCCTCTGCATCAATGTCCATTTTTTCAGCCGCCGGATGCTTCGGCAGGCCGGGCATCGTCAGGATGGAGCCGGTCAGGGCAACGATAAAGCCTGCACCGGCGCTGACCCTCAGCTCCCGTACCGTGATGGAAAAGCCCTGGGGCCTGCCCAGGAGGGCCGGGTCATCGGACAGGGAGTACTGGGTCTTCGCTACGCACACGGGAAGCTTATCAAAGCCCAGCTCCTGGATTTCCTCCAGTTGCTTCCTGGCTGCCGGGGTGAAGTCCACGCCATCGGCGCCGTAAATTTTCTGTGCAATAGCCGTGAGCTTTTCGGGTATGCTCTGCTCTACCTCGTAGGTGAAATGGAAGTCACTCTGCTTCTCCATGGCTTCCATGACTTTATCCGCCAGCAGAAGGCCCCCTTCGCCGCCCTTGGCCCAGACTTCGGAGAGGGCGACGCTGGCCCCCCGTTCTTTGCATTTCTGCTCCACAAAGGCCAATTCTTCCTGGGTGTCGGTGGGGAAGGCATTGATGGCCACCACCGCCGGCAGGCCGAAGCCCTGGACGCTTTCAATATGCTTGGCAAGGTTTGCCAGGCCCTTTTCCAGAGCCGCCATATCGACCTTGCCCAGCTCTGCCTTCGGCAGGCCGCCGTGCATTTTCAGCGCCCGCACCGTGGCGACAATGACCACCGCATCCGGGTGGAAGCCTGCGAAGCGGCATTTGATATCCAGGAATTTCTCCGCTCCCAGGTCAGCGCCAAAGCCTGCCTCCGTAACCACCACATCCGCCAGTTTCAGCGCATGCTTGGTGGCCATGATGGAGTTGCAGCCGTGGGCGATATTCGCAAAGGGGCCGCCGTGGATAAAGGCGGGGGTGCCTTCCAGGGTCTGCACCAGATTCGGCTTGATGGCATCCTTAAAGAGCAGTGTCAGCGCCCCCGTCACGCCCAGTTCCTCCGCCAGCACGGCACGTCCCTCGCTGGTATAGGCCACCACAATCTCACCCAGGCGCTTCTTCATATCCTGCAGGTCAGTGGCCAGGCAGAGAATGGCCATCATCTCGGAGGCCACCGTTATATCAAAGCCCGTCTCCCTGGGCACGCCGTGGGCCTTGCCCCCCAGGCCGATGACTACCTGGCGCAAGGCGCGGTCATTTAAGTCCAGCACCCGCTTCCAGGCCACCCGCCGTACATCAATCCCCAGGGCATTGCCCTGCTGGATATGATTGTCCAGCACCGCCGCCAGCAGATTGTGGGCCGTGGTGATGGCATGGAAATCACCGGTGAAATGCAGATTGATATCCTCCATGGGCACCACCTGGGCATAGCCGCCCCCGGCTGCGCCTCCCTTCAGGCCGAAGCAGGGACCAAGTGATGGCTCCCGCAGGGCCACCGCCACTTTCTTGCCCTGGCGGTGAAAGGCATCCGCCAGCCCCACGCTGGTGGTTGTCTTGCCCTCGCCTGCGGGGGTAGGATTGATGGCCGTCACCAACACCAGCTTGCCGTCGGGGCGCTCCTTGATTTTTCCCCAGACCTCCTTGGCAAGCTTGGCCTTATACTTGCCGTACAGTTCCAAATCGTCCTCGGTCAGCCCCAGGCTCCCGGCAATTTTTTTCACTGGCTGCAACTCGGCTGCCTGTGCGATTTCCACATCAGATTTCATTGTTCAGTCCTCCCGCAGCTCCGCTGCCGTCACCACATTTTCCATCAGCATGGCCACCGTCAGGAGCCCAACGCCCCCCGGCACCGGGGTGATGGCTCCCGCCACTTCCTGCACCCCTTCAAAATCCACATCCCCCACCAGCTTGCCCTTGGGGTGTTCCTCATCAGGTGCCAGGCGGTTGATGCCTACATCCACCACAGTCGCCCCCGGCTTAACCATATCCGCCGTCACGAACTTCGGCCTGCCGATGGCCGCCACCAATATATCCGCCTCCCTGGTAAGTTCCGAGAGATTTTTAGTATGGGAATGGCAAATTGTCACCGTCGCATGTTTTGCGAGCAGGAGCTGTGCCATGGGCTTGCCCACAATATTGCTGCGGCCCAGGATTACCGCCCTGGCACCATCCAGCTCAATGCCCGCCAGCTCCAGCATCTTCAGGCAGCCGGCCGGCGTGCAGGACACCAGCCCCGGCTGCCCGGTGGCAAGTCTCCCCACATTCACCGGATGAAAGCCGTCCACATCCTTGGCCGGGTCGATGCGGTTCAGTATCTCCGCCTCATCCCTGGCAATCTGCCTGGGCAGGGGCAACTGCACCAGAATGCCGTCCACTGCCTCATCCGCGTTCAAGGCATCAATCTGCGCCAGCAGTTCCTCCTTCGTGGCCGTCTCCGGCAGCTCAATGCCAATGGATTTGATGCCGCAGGCCTCGCAAGCCTTATGCTTATTGCGCACATAGACCTGTGAGGCCGGATTCTCTCCCACAATGATAACCGCCAGCCCCGGCCTGCGCCCGTGGCGCTCCTCAAAGGCCGCCGCCCGCGCCGCCGCATCCTCGCGGAATTTCTGGGCGAAATATTTTCCTTCCAATATCTTTGCTGACACAAAAAGCCCTCCTTTTTTACGCACCCTATGCTCAATCCGCAAAAATCTCATTGATATTTATTTCCACATTAAGGAAATCCAGCTTAATCACCTGTGAATGCTCTGCCCTTTCTTCTGGGGACATATCACTTAAATCTTCCTCATCAAGTTTTTGTGTCGTGCAAATGCAATCATAACTTTCAGTTTCCCTGTTCAATCGGTAAGAAGTGACATATTTGCCATACGGGTCTGCCAGCCAGTATTCCCCCACGCCAATCTCAGCGTAGAGCTTCAGCTTCACATTTGTATCCTTTGCTCTGGAACTTGGAGAAATAACCTCGGCAACAAACAAGGGAATATTCGTAACTGCGCCCTTGGCGGTTATGTGGCAGGGCTTTTTGAATACAGCCACATCGGGAAAGAGTTTTACACTGCTGAGGCCAGCCGGTATCAGGCAAACATCCTGCGTCAACTGATACTCTGCTTTATTCAGGTGAGCTTTCAGGATAGCCGAGATGTTGTCACTGGCAACATAGTGAAAAAAATTAGTAGGTGACATGGTGTATTTTCTCCCCCCTATAACCTCGTATTCTCTTGTCTCCAGCATATTGTCACTTCCTTTTTACAGTGTTCAAATGGGGACATATGCGCAAAACGCCAGCCCGCGAGCTCCTGGATGCTTGCAGGCCGGCGTTATTCAAACATAATAGCTGAGCCAGGCGCACAGACAGATGGCAACGGACACGATGCCATTGCGCAGGAAATACACCTGGGTCACACGGGAAAAGTCAGTGGGCGAGACAATGCTGTGCTGATAGTACAGGGTGCCGGCTCCAATGCCGACGCCCACAAAATACAGCCAGGACAGGCCCAGCATCAGCCCCAAGGCAAAGAAGCAGGCTATGCAGGTCACATGCAGTACCCTGGAAATGGCAAAGGCTCCCCCTGCTCCATAGGACACGGCCAGGGAATGGAGTCCCTGGCTCCTGTCGAAATCCTCATCCTGGGCGCCGTACATGGCATCAAAGGCACCAATCCACAAGGCCACAGCCGCGCAGAGCACCACCATGGGCAGGTCGATACTGCCGCGCACGGCCACCCAGCCCCCTGCCGGTGCCATGGCGATAGCCAGCCCCAGAAACAGATGCACCCAGCCCGTCACCCGCTTCATATAGGGATAAACCAGGCAGACCCCTGCCGCCACCGGCAGCAAATACAGGCAAATGGGCGGCAGCTGGGCCACCGCCGCCACCATCAGCATCAGGCAGATGATAATGAAAGCCTTCGCCTCCCTACGGGTAATCTCCCCCCGCACCATGGCGCGATAAGCGAGGCGGGGCTGCTGGCTATCGTATTTCAGGTCAGCCAGATTATCCATGGCCATGGCCGCCGCACGGCCCGCCGTAATGGCCAGGGCCACCCAAAGGAGCGTCCAGGCCTCAGGGTGCCCGTCCGCTGCCAGCGCCGCCGCCATCAAGCCAAAGGGCAGGTCAAAAATAGTATGGTGGAGCGCCACATTATTGATATGGGCTTTCAGGGTCGCCATCAGTCTATGCCCAGCTCCTTCCACTTCGCGTCCACACGCTGCCTGATTTCCGCAGACATCTCGATTTCATCCGGCCATTCCCGGGCATGGCCTTCCTCCGGCCAGGTCTTGGTGGCATCAATGCCCAGCTTCGCCCCCCACTTGGCCATGGGCGAGGAATGATCCAGTACATCCAGGGGGCCATGCACGATTTCCAGGTCGTGCTCCGCATCTATGTTGTTAAACACGCGCCAGGCCACCTGGGCCAAATCCTGCACATCCACATGGGCATCCACCACCACAATCATCTTCACATTCATCATCTGGCCCATGCCCCACAGGGCATGCATCACCTTGCGGGCGTGCATGGGGAACTGCTTTTTGATGGAGACAATCACGCAGTCATGGAATACTCCCTCCAAGGGCATATTGATATCCACGATTTCCGGCAGCATCTGCTGCAGGAGGGGCAGGAAAATGCGTTCCGTGGCCTTGGCCAGATAGCAGTCCTCCATGGGGGGCCGCCCCACCACCGTAGCGAAATAGATGGCATCCCTGCGGTGGGTGATGGCCGTGATATGAAAGACCGGATAATCGTCCGCCAGGGAATAATAGCCTGTATGGTCGCCAAAGGGCCCCTCCCGGCGCAGCTCATCCGTGCGCACATAGCCCTCCAGAATGATTTCTGCGTGGGCAGGCACCTCGATGTCCACCGTCTTGCACTTCACCATCTCCACCGGCTTATGGCGCAGGAACCCCGCAAAGACCATCTCGTCCACATCCCTGGGCAGGGGAGCCGTGGCCGCGTAAGTCACGGCAGGATCTGTGCCGATGGCCACGGCACATTCAATCTTCTCGCCCCCCAGGGCCTTGGTATCGCGGAAATTCTCCGCGCCGTTCTTGTGGATATGCCAGTGCATGCCCGTGGTTTTGCTGTCGTACTTCTGCAAGCGGTACATGCCCACATTGCGCTTGCCCGTCTTCGGGTTCTTCGTAAAGACCAGGGGCAGGGTAACAAAAGGCCCGCCGTCATGGGGCCAGCATTTCAGGATGGGGATTTCATCGAGGCTGGGATTCTCCGTCTCCACAACCTCCTGGCAGGGCGCGTTCTTCACATACTTGGGAAAATTGATGGCCTTTTTGATGGTGGGGATCAGGGTGACAACATTCATCTTGTTCTGCAGGGACAGATAAGGCAGCTTCAGCATCTCCCGCAGCTCGTCTGCAATATCGTCCAGCTTTTCCACGCCCAGTCCCAGCGCCATGCGCTCATAGCTGCCGAAGGCATTCATCAGCACCGGCATCCTGGAGCCTTTCACATTCTCGAACAGCAGCGCCACATTCTCTTTGCCCTTGCGCTTTGAAATACGATCCGTGATTTCCGTAATCTCCAGCTCCGGGTCCACCTCGGCCCTGATGCGTTTCAGGAGGCCGCGCTGCTCCAAATCTGCGATGAACTCGCGCAAATCCTTATATGCCAAAGCCAGGCCCTCCTTTAATTCCGTATAATATACTTAACTATCAAATACCCAACTCCATAGAGCAGGAACATGGGCAGGGCAATCATCGACTGGGTGAACACATCCGGCGTCGGCGTAATCAGCGCCCCCAGCACAAAGGACAGGAAAATGACCAGCCGGAAATGCCTGCCCAGAAAGTCCGAGCCCACCAGCCCCATTTTGCCCAGAATTGTAATGACCAGGGGCAGCTCGAACACAAAGCCGAAGGGCAGGATAAAGGTCAGCACAAAGCTGAAATACTTGTCCACCGAAAACAGGGCCTCCAGCTCCGTATTGCCAAAGCCCATAAAGAAACGCACTGCCGCCGGCAGCACCAGGAAGAAAGAGAAGGCCAGCCCTATGAAAAAGAGCACCACCGAGGTCGGCACAATAACGCCCAGAATCGTGCGTTCCGTCCGCGTCAGGGCGGGCAGGAAGAAACGCCAGACATGGAAAAACACCACCGGCAGGGCCAGCAGGAAGCCGACAAAGACCGCCACTTTCAAATAGGTAAAGAATGCCTCCGACGGCTGCAGGTAATACAGCTTGCCCACGGGGAGCGTCAGATAATGCATGATTTCCTCGACATAATAGTAGCCGACGCAACTGCCCAGGGCAACCGCAATCAGGCATTTGATAATGCGGCTGCGCAGCTCCGTCAGATGTGCCGTCAGAGTCATGCTGCCGTCATCCAGCGCTGCCTCCTCGGCCGCCCGCCGCTCTGCCTCGGAGAGCTGGCGCTCCCCCGTCTCCTGCAAGGCCAGCGCCGGATCGATTCCCTGAGAATTGTTTTCTGCCAAATTCATCCATCCAATCGCTTACTTAGACTGTGCATCAGACTTCTCTGCAATCTCCTTCGGCGCCTCGGTCACATTGACCATTTTGGCCTTTTCCTCCTTATCCTCGGAGGTGGTGGCTGACTTGAACTCCTTGATACTCTTGCCCAGGGCCTTGCCCACATCCGGCAATTTGCCCGGCCCGAACAGAATGAGTCCAATCACCAGAATAATGAGCAGTTCCGGTACACCTAAGCCAAACATAATAAAATCCCCCTCTGTTCACTCAAGTAAATTTATGACTGTTTCTGCGTTTCCCCGGCCTTCTGGGCTTCTATCTGGGCCTGCACCGCTGCCTGGGTCGGCCCCTGATAGCCCGGGGCAACGGGATTATCCTTCGGGGCCGCCTCAGCGGACTGGGTGTCAGCCTGAGGCTGTGCTGCCGCTGCACCTGCCATCCCCTCTGCGGCTACACCGGCCGCCTGCCCCTGGGCAGCATCCGCCTTTTCGGCAGCGGGCGCCGGAGCTGCTGTCGGCTGAGCCGGCACATGGGGTCTTTGCACAGGCTCGTCCGGTGCATTGATGGCTGCCGTCAGGGCATTCGATGCCTTCTTGAATTCCCTGAGCCCCTTGCCCAGGGCGCGTCCGGCCTCCGGCAATTTACTGGGGCCAAATACAATCAGGCCCACAACCAAAATAAGAATGAGTTCCGGTATGCCAATGCCAAACATCGCTCCGCCCCCTTAAAAATCCCTGCCGCCAATGAAATCGGCCACCATCACATAGGCTTCATAGACATCCCTGGGCAAGCCCTCTGGCAGTGCAGCCTTGGCCCGCTCCAGATATTCCTCTGCCCTGTCCCTGGCAAAATCCACGCCATCCGTCGCCATGATGATTTCCAGCGCTCGCTTTACCTGCTCTGCCGTCATTTCCGGGTCTGTCACGATGGCATTGAGTTCCTCTGCTTCAGGACTGACCTCCAGCGCACGGATGACCGGCAATGTCACGATGCCCTGACGGATATCATTGCCCGCAGGCTTGCCCAGAGTCTCCGTAGTCTGCACGATATCCAGCACATCATCCGTGATCTGGAAGGCCATGCCGATGCAGTGTCCGTATTCTGCTAATTTCTGCTGCTCCGCAGTAGGCAGGCCACCCACCTCAGCCCCCAACTCGCAGCAAATTTCCAGGAAATCTGCCGTTTTCTTGCGGATGCGGTCAAGGTAATCCGCCTCGCCCTGGGAGGCCCGGTACACGGCGCTGTCCTGCACGATTTCACCCAGGCTTAAATTGCAGACCAACTGCGCCAGCCTCTTGGACACATGATCACCGTAGCCCTCGCCCGCAATCAGGTCAAAAGCCCGGGCGAAAATATAGTCCCCGGCGAGGATCGCCACCTGATTGCCCCACTTGGCATTCGCCGTCGGCGCTCCCCGGCGCGTATCAGACTCATCCAGCACATCATCATGCACCAGGGAAGCCATATGGATAAGCTCAAAGGCCACCGCCAGCGGCAACGCATGCTTCATATCGAACTGAGGCCCGCTGCGGGCAGCCAGCAGGCACAGAGCCGGGCGCAGGCGCTTGCCTCCCGACTGCACCAGATGGGTCCCCACCTCGGTCACCAGCTCCACAGGAGCAGCCACTGCCGCCAGCAGCTCCTCCTCCAGCACCTCCAAATCACCTTTTATCACATCAAACATATGGTTTGACAAAATCATCACCTGCAAACTCATAATTTCTCAGACATATAGATATAATTTTACTACAACAGCAAGCCTTATTCAAGCTGTACCATATTAATAGGCTCGGTCTGGCGTCGCCGCAGGGACGCAAGAAGCCCCCGACAGAGGTTCCAGCTCTATCGGGGGCTTCCTGCTTTGTGCTCAGCATGTTCTCACGTTATGCCTTACAAACAGTATACCACTAAAAACATTTTATTTCAATCTTTGATGACATGACAACCATATCGGCTATATCATCTCCGCCTGAGCGCCTTGGGCCTGCCCAAAATCTCAGACCAGACAATGGCCGCCCTGGCCTCTTCCGGCGTCAGGGGCGGGGCCGGTTCCGCTGCACCGTCATGGCCCGGCAGCTTGGCCTGGGCTGCATAAGCCCTGGCCTCGGCCTCACGGATGGCACGTTCGCGGCGCTCACGCTCCTCGTCCTGACGGCGATCTCGCTCGGCTGCCTCCAACGCCTCCAGCTGCTCCTGCAGCACGGAATCCGCCTCATGCCAGACGCCCTGCTCATCCTGCACAGTTGCCGGTCTCTCCGGCTGAGGCGCCCCTTCCAGCTTCGGCACTTCAAAGCCCAGATCTCCTGATCTTTCCGGCTGCTCCGGCGGCTCCATAGGCTGCTGCCTTGGCACAGGTTTCTTCTTGCCCTTCCTGTCGAATACTATAGAAAGGATGACAAAAAGCACAAATAGCCAAAAGGAGTCCATCAGGCTCCCCCCTTATTTCTGGCCCTGGGGCGCAGTCGGCGCATTAAGCTTGCTGCCCCCCGTCTGACTGATGGCCTTGCGCATATCCGTATCAGCCTGGACATTGTTCAGGTTATAATAATCCATCACCCCCAGCCTGCCGGAACGCAGGGCATCTGCGAAGGCATGGGGCACCTCGGCCTGGGCTTCCACCACCTTGGCCTCCATCTCCTGGGTGTAGGCCTTCATCTCCTGCTCCTTCGCCACAGCCATGGCGCGGCGCTCCTCGGCCTTGGCCTGGGCAATGCGCTTGTCGGCCTCGGCCTGGTCGGTCTGCAGTTCAGCGCCGATATTACGGCCCACATCCACATCAGCAATATCAATGGACAGGATCTCGAAGGCTGTACCCGCGTCGAGGCCCTTGCCCAGCACGGTCTTGGAAATATCATCCGGGTTTGCCAGCACATCGCTGTGGCTTTCGGAGGAGCCCACCGTGGTGACAATGCCCTCACCGACACGGGCGATAATGGTAGGCTCACCCGCACCGCCCACCAGGCGGTCGATATTTGCCCGCACAGTCACCCTGGCCTTGATTTTCAGCTCGATGCCGTTTTTCGCCACAGCCGAGACAATCGGCGTCTCGATGACCTTCGGGTTGACGCTCATCTGCACGGCTTCCAGCACGTCACGCCCCGCCAGGTCGATGGCAGCACTGCGCTCGAAGGCGAGAGGTATCTGGGCACGGTGGGCGGCGATCAGGGCATCCACGACCTTATCCACGTTGCCGCCGGCCAGATAATGGGCCTCCAACTGGTTGGCGCTGACATCCAGCCCCGCCTTGTTAGCCTTGATAAGGGGCATGATGATCTTGGAAGGGGGCACACGGCGCATGCGCATGCCCACCAAGGTAAAAATACCCACCGGCACATTCGCCGCTATAGCCGAAATCCACAGGCCAATGGGGACGAAATGCAGAAAGACCAGTACCGCCGCGATGACGAGTACCAGAAAGAAACCGGAACCAATCAATGATGCCATAGAATAATACCTCCTTAGATTTTACGAACCAGCACCCTGCTGCCCTGGACAGATATGACCCTGATTTTCGCGCCCTTTTCTATGTACGCCCCTTCAGATACCACATCCACCGGGCCTCCCTCTATCAAGGCGGAACCGGCCGGGCGCAGTTCTGTCAGAACCTCCCCCTCCTTACCCACCAGATTTTCCTGGGGAGCGGCGCTTACATAGCCCCGCTGGGCAGTGGACTGATCGCGCAGCACAAGCTTCGCCCAAAGGCGGCTGGAGGGCAGGCGCTTGATGATAAGTGCAAAAATGATGATAGCGGCAACAAAGGAAATCAGCATTGCGTAGATGGCATTGACATCGCCACCCAGAGCCAGCACAACGCTGTAGAGCATGGCCGCCACCCCCAAAGCGGCCAGAAGACCCACTGTAGGAAGCAGGACTTCCAGGATGATGCAGATGATGCCTCCCAGGAAGATGGCTATCTGATAAAGCTCCACCAGCCCCTTGACATACTGGCTGCCCCAGAAGACGCCGGCCGCAATAAGGCCAAGGATAATGCCCGCGCCGAAGCCGCCGGTCTTAATCTCCACGAAAATCGCCAGGAACATGATGGCCAGCAGCATCATCTGCAGCAAGGGCATACTGACTATATCCATTGCTTTCACCCCCCTTCCACAACCTCAAAAAGGCGCCTGTGATGCAATGCTCACAGGCGCCACGCAATCCAAGCCAATCAGCGGAATTTGCGCTTACGAGCGGCCTCAGACTTCTTCTTGCGGCGAACGCTCGGTTTCTCGTAATGTTCACGTTTCCTCACTTCAGCCAGCGTGCCAGCCTTTTGGGACATACGCTTGAAGCGGCGGAGAGCACTATCGATTGATTCGTTTTTACCAACTTTGATTTCGTTTGCCATCTATTCTTCCCCCCCTCCACTTATCTTGGGAGTGTTGTGTCGTGCTATTGTAACCACGCCTATCTAGTATACCGCAAGTGGCCAGCGCATGTCAATAACAATCTCCCGTAACTTGGGGGAAAATCAGCCCGGCGGCCACTGCATCGAGCGTCCGCCCAAGAGGTGGAAGTGCAGATGCTGCACCGTCTGGCCGCCTTCCTTGCCGGTATTGGCCACCACGCGGAAACCCTTTTCCGCTATGCCCAGTTCCCTGGCCAGCCGGGGAATCACATCCACCAGGATATGGGCTGCCAGTTCCTTATCCTCCTCCGTGAGAGCAGCCAGGCTCTCCACATGCTTCTTGGGGATCACCAGCACATGCACCGGCGCCTGGGGCTCCAAATCCTTGAAAGCCGCCACCTGCTCATCCTCGTAGACCATGGTGGACGGGATCTCCTTTGCACCGATCTTACAGAATATACAATCCGACATCATATACACCTCCTTCACCTATATTACATTATACACCAAAAAACTCATAAATCCTGCCTTATCGCTAATTTTCAGCCACAGCCCACCTTTAACTTCCCATAAACTTTGCAATAAGCTTGTCACCACGCCAATAAAGTTCATAATATTCATTGGTTTTTACCGGCTTTATGTTATAGACATTGCTCTTACCAACAGCCGACTGGCATATCCCTCCATAGATCATGCAAAAGCATTCAAAACCGGCATTTGAATCCTCAGTGAGAACAACTGCAGGCTGTATTTCATGCAACATTTCCAAATTGTACAAATGATACATCTCGTTATATACTTGGGCGTGTTTCAAATCTGCCTAAATTCGGGTAACACTTCCTGGTGCCAAAATT
>CAMVGU010000042.1 GCA_947167105.1 uncultured Selenomonas sp.
TTATATCAGATATCAGTTTAGTTGTGTGTATAATTTATCGGGAGATTAGGATACTTATTCACCACCACGCCTTCCCAGGGGCGGTCGTGCTGCGTACTGTAACCGTCATAAAGATAAAAAGCCCCGATAAGCAGGCTGAAGAAACCGCCCACCACCATGCCCAAAGGCAGGCCCACATCGCTGGACACAAATCCCGCAATCGTCAGGAGCAGGAAGGGCACGGGGATAACCCCGCGCCAGAATTTCCTGGCACTCTGCCGCCTTCCCGCCACCGCTGCCAGCAGCTCCGGGTGAAAGGCAAGCGCAGAGTAGCCCACGGGAATTTTCGCCTTGACGGACTGCTCCTGTGCAAGTCTCGTCCCGCACGCGGAGCAAAAGGCAGCACCCTCACCCGCCTGGCTGCCGCAATTTGGACAAAACATAGCGTTCAGGCTCCTTTCCCAAAACGACCCAAAGCCCTTTTTGCAGCAAAAAGAGAGCTAGAATAAAACGATATTTCTGTGCATAACACAAGAATTTTTTACCGATAGTTCCCCCCCGAGAGGACTATCGTTTTTTCTTCCATAAGGAAGTTTTGGTTCCTAAAAATTCGCGTCCACATTGTGAAAAACTCCCCGAAAAACTTCCTTATGTTCATTCATAATCTTCTTCTGTTTATTTTCGCCATCAAACCGCCCTTTTCCTGTCGTATTTCCCGATTTATATGAGCCTTAAAGATACATGGTTTGGGTTGTTTTTTCCGCAGGGATATGTTACAATACAAATATACTGAACTTTTCCACAATATTATTTTTAGGGAGGAATTATTATGGCCAAATTCTGTACCAACTGCGGCTCACCTTTGAATGGCACGCCTAAGTTCTGCCCGTTCTGCGGTACGCCTGTACTTGCCGCCCAGCCAGCACCGCCAGCTCAGCAGGCACCGGCTCCGCAGCCTGCCGTTCCTTCCCCGCCTCAGGCTGCTGCACCGCCAGCGCCGCCCCCGCCTGCCATGCGCACGCCGCCGCCCGCTATGCAAACGCCGCCTCCTGCACCGGCACAGCCTGCAGCGTACAGTGCGCCCGTGCCCCCCATGCCGCAGGCACCGCCTAACGCCTATAATCCCCAGTTTCAGCAAAATGTTCCCCCCAGCTTTGCCTACGGAAACGAGCCTTATATTCCCGACGAGGGCATCGCTGCCATGTTCTTCCGCTATGACAATCGCCTGAACCGCAAGCGCTATATCCTGCGGGGGCTTGTGCTGGTCGGAATCTACATCGCCGTCGCCATGGTTGCAGGCCTGCTGGGCATGCTCATTGACCAGGAAGTGGCCTCCCTGCTGATTATGCTGGTGGGCCTGGCCATCATGGTGCCCAGCTATATGCTCCTGATACGCCGCCTTCATGACCTTGACCGGCCGGGCTGGTGGAGCATAGGCGCCCTTATCCCCGCCGTAAATTTCGCGCTCGCCATCTATGCGCTCTGCTGCCAAGGCACCGTCGGGCCGAACCAATACGGGCCAGACCCTCTGCAGTGACGAATAAAACACAAGGAGGGCGGCGTTGACCAGTCAACGCCGCCCTCCTTCTATCATTTTTCCAGCCGTTTCAGCTCCTGTATCAGCTCCCCCAACGTGCGCCCAGTCATTGAGCAACCGCCTCTTTTTCAAAAAAAATGACGCAGGGCCGAAGCACTGCGCCATAGAAATCATACCGTTACTGCTTATCACACATACACGTAATATCAGCTACTGACTAGATCACCAGTCTGTCACAGCCTGGGCAAAATACTTCATGTGCTGGATGGCTGTATACTCCCCAGTATAGTTCTCAGTCATTATCACCAGGATGACATCCTTACCGTCCTGATAAATAATGCCTCCGTCATCATATAAGCCGACCAAGGCCCCTGTCTTGTGCGCTATGCTTCTGCCAGGCAGAGCTGCAGGGAAACAGTCCGTATCAGTCTGACCGAATAAAAATTCCAACATCAGCTCATCCAGATCATAGCTCACACACTGATGATTGTACACCCTGTTGAAATACAGCCCCAAATCATTGACAGAGGAATAATTTTCCCAGCCCATGTCGATGGCATAGTAATCCATCATCTTCCTTTGCAGGATGGTGTCATTGTAGCCGCGCGACCTTATATAGGCGTTGAGGCTGTCCATGCCGAACCTGTCGATGATCATGTTGGTCGCCGTATTGTCGCTCACCGTGATCATCAGCCGCAGGATTTCCCGCAGGGTAAGCTGCGCTCCCTCGCCGTAACCGGCCAGGATTCCCGAGCCGCCCACCATGTTGGCCCCGTTCAGGGTCATGATTTCATCCAGGCTTGCATTGCCCTGGGACACCTGGTACATGGCTGCTTCCAGGAGAAAGACCTTGATCATGCTGGCAGAGCGCATCTGATGTGAATTGTAGCTGTAAGTCTCCGCTGTCTGCTGGGGATAGGCCAGATACACCGCATACTCCGTGCCATCATTCAGGCAGGTATCGATATGATACTGCACATTGGCGTACACAGAGGCGCCTGTGCCCTCCGGCGCAGCCAGACAGGTGGGCGCGACTGCAGTCTGCTGCGGCACAGGCTTCTCAGAGGCCGGCGCCCAGATGCAGGCCGTCGGCAACATGGCCAAAACCAGCAGCGTAGCTATCAGAATTTTTTTCTTCATGTCACCTGAACCGTTCAATAATTGTTACGCACGAAATTGTAGATATTTGCCGCTATGGGAGAGGCGCCGCCAAAGACATAGCCCTCATAGCCTGCAGAATTGGTGTAGTACGGGCTTCCATTCCTCTGGAAAAAACGATAGTAAAGGTAGCTGCCGTCATAAACCGTGCAGTTGAACCTGAGGGGTGCCCGACTGAAGATGTTTACGGTCTCGCTCAGAAGATAGGCATCCCCTCCGTCACTGTATGTCCCCATGTAATAGGAGTCCGCCGAAGCCGTCTCCATCGGCGCGGCTACGACAAGAGACGCTACCACGGCAAGAGCAAGAAACAATTTCTTTAGCATATTAAATCCCTCCATTCTAAAATGAGAAAATATATGAAGCAGCGTAGCAGCCCTACTCCGGGAAGAAGAGCAAGCCTTCACCGGAAAGATTGCTGCGCAGACCCATCATGAAATTCGGGCCGGGGTCGGCCTTTTCGGAATGGTAGCCTGCCACATGCTCTATGTAGAGGCCGCTTTCCCTGGCAGCTACCTGCTGATAGTGCCCGAATACATAGCGGATGCTGGGATACTTATTGTGCAAATAGCGAATCAGCTCTATATTGGCGTTTAATTGCTCTGAGGTCAGATTTTCCTCATTGTAGACGCCCCCCACATTCTCGATGCCTATGGCACACCAGTTGTAGCCGATGGCATGACGGGCCAGATAGGTTTCATCAAGGAGCCTGTAAATGGTGCCATCCCTGTCCACGAGGAACTGGGAGCATACATTCAGTGTCCCGTCCGCCCTGTAGGGAGAGTAGAACCAATTGTAGGTAGACTCCCATGTATCGGCAGCCGTCCAGTGTACCACCACCGCCTGGGGCGTAATCCTGACGATATCCATGCCATAGTGGGTCATACTGTACTCACGGGTCAAGGCATCCCGCTCTGGGTTGCATTCCACGGGCATATCTACAATCTGCACCTCTGCCGAGGCTAAAGAACAAAAAGAAAATACCGACAGGACAAACAAGAGAAGTAATCTCATACAGCATCCTCTCCCTGGCTGATTGCAGCCAATCGTCTAAATCTCCATGCTGTGTACTTCTGCATGTTACAGAAAATTCCTGCCGGTATTTGTTTTTTTATGAATTTACTTTAAATTTTCTCCGTTGCTTTCAATGACCTGCTTGTACCAGAAGAATGACTTCTTCTTTTCCCGGCGCAGGGTGCCTTCGCCCTTGTTATTCTTGTCCACGTAGATAAAGCCGTAGCGCTTTTCCATTTCACCGGTGCCTGCGGACACCAGGTCGATGGGGCCCCAGGTGAGATAGCCCAGGAGATCCACGCCGTCCTCCTCTACGGCTTTCTTGACTTCGCCGATATGGGCGCGGAAGTATTCGATACGAGCATCATCGTGAATCATGCCGTCAGCCTGCTTATCCGCCTCCGTCTCGTGGAGTCCGATGCCGTTTTCCACAATCATCATGGGCAGCTCGTAGCGTTCCTGCACCAGATTCAGGGCGTAGCGCAGGCCCACGGGGTCAATCTTCCAGCCCCAATCGGATTTCTGCACATAGGGATTGTCAAGGCCCACGGTGAATTCATCGGCATCATCGTTCTTCTTTTCGGAGCTTACTACGATGGTCTGGTAGTAGCTGAAGGCGAAGTAATCCACTTTGCCTTCGGCCAGGACTTCCAGATCCCCGTCCTCCATCTTGATTTTATAGCCCTTGTTTTCCCATTCCTTCAGCACATAAGTGGGATAGTGGCCCCGGCACTGCACATCGGAGAAGAACCAGGTCTTGTCCATTTCCTTCAGGGCCGTGATGGCATCTGCCGGGCGGCAGCTCTCCGTATAGACGGGGCCGATGTTCAGCATGCAGCCGATCTGGAACTTAGGGTTAATCTTGTGCCCCTCCACCACCGCCTTGGCAGAGGCCACAAACTCATTGTGGGCCACCTGATAGAGTACCTCTTTCCTGTCCTCCCCTTCCTTATAGGTGAAGCCGGAGTTGGTGAGGGCGAAGAAGGGCACATCGGTGTTGCGCTGGTTGTTGATTTCGTTGAAGGTCATCCAGTACTTGACCTTGTCCTTGTAACGCTCGAAGCAGGTGACGGCAAACTTGACGAAGAAATCCACCACCTTGCGGTTCCTGAAGCCGCCGTATTCCGTCACCAGATGGTAGGGCAGCTCGAAGTGGCAGAGCGTCACCACCGGCTCGATGCCCAGGCGGTTCATTTCGTCAAAGAGATCGTCGTAGAATTTCAGCCCTGCCTCGTTCGGCTCCGCCTCGTCCCCCTTGGGAAAGATGCGGGTCCAGGCAATGCTGGTGCGGAAAGCCTTGAAGCCCATTTCCGCCATCAGGGCCAAATCTTCCTTGTAGTGATGATAGAAGTCGATAGCATCGTGATTGGGGTAAATCTTCCCCTCTATAACCCCGTCTGTAATCTCCCTGGGCTTGCCGTAGCCGCCTACGGTCATAACATCGGCAACGCTTATGCCCTTGCCGCCCTCCTGCCAGGCACCTTCAAGCTGATGGGCAGCCACAGCGCCGCCCCACAGGAATCCTTTGGAAAATGACATAGCAAAAACCTCCTATACTGAAATCCAGCGCAAATCAAGCGGGAATTACATCCATAAGCTTGTCACCGACTGCGTGCTCACCCGTGCTGGGCACCAGGTCGGCGTAGTTGTCTGCATTGGTGATAACCACGGGGGTGGAGACGGAAAGTCCCTTTTCCTTTATGAAGTCAATGTCGAACTCGATAAGCAAATCACCCTTCCTGATGCTGTCACCGCTTGCCACATGAGCCTTGAAGCCCTCGCCGTTCAGCTTGACGGTATCAAGGCCGATGTGAATAAGGATTTCGGCGCCCTCGTCGCTCTTGAGGCCAATGGCGTGCAGGGTCTCAAAGAGCATCATTACTTGTCCGTCACAGGGAGCGTAGAGCTTGCCCTCGGCAGGTTCTATAACCACGCCCTTGCCCATGCCGCCACTGGCAAAGGCCGGGTCGGAGCAGGCGGACAGGGGCTTCACCTCGCCCTTAAGGGGGCTTACGAATTCAAAGGGAGCAGCGGACTGGGGATTTTCCTCGGCAGGAGCAGGTTCCTTTTCCTCTGCCTCTGCCTTGTCCTCAAAGCCCAGCACCTGTACCAGGGCAAAGGCACCAATCAGGGCAATGGCAGTGCCCAGGGCGGCGCCGGTGAGAGAGCTGGGATTCGCCGCATTATAGGCATTGGGCACGGTAAGCAGGCCGGCCAGCCCTGCAAAGGCATAGTAGAGAGTCCCGAAGAAGGAAGCCACCAGAGAGCCGATGGCGGAAGCCACGCAGGCGCAGATAAAGGGCTTCTTCAAGGGCAGGGTGATACCGTAAATGGTAGGCTCGGTGATGCCGAAAAGCCCCGTAAGCCCGGCAGACATGGCCACGCTCTTAGTCTTCCTGCTCTTGCTCTTGAACCAGACACCGAAGACGGCACCAACCTGGGCGCAGACGGCAATGCCGCAGAAAGCCTGGAGGGTGGAGAAGCCGGACACCTCGAATTCAGACAGGAAAACAGGCACGAAAGTCCAGTGGACACCGAAGATAACGAAGACCTGCCAGAAGGCGCCGAAGATCATGGCGCAGAGCCAGGGTATATTGGCATAGAAAGCCTGGAAGAAGGCAGACAGGCCATGTGCCACGGCAGAAGTGATGGGGCCTACCACCAGGAGGGTAGCCGGTACCATGATAAGATAGCAGCAAAGGGGCACGAAGATGGGCTGGAAGACTTCCGGCAGATGAGCCTTGAAGAAGCGCTCCACATACACCAGGAGAGCCAGCACAATGATGGGAGGCAGCACCGTGGAGGTGTAGGTGGTCTCAGCCAGGGGCAGCATCAGGAAGGTAAGGGGCTCCCCTGCGGCTATGCGTCCCGCAATCTCCCCCAGGAGGGATTCACCAGGGCGCAGCAGCATAGAACTGCCAGCAAGGTATCAACCTTGAAGTATTTGGAGCCTGCCAGAGCAATAAGCACGGGCAGATAGGTGAAGGGTGTCCAGGACATATAGGTCAGCACCTGGAAAGTGGTGTTTTCCACAACATCCGGGGCCAGGGCTGTGGCTATGATGAGGGCACCCTGCAAAAGACCGCAGGCAGCCAGCACATAGACTATGGGAGAAACGCAGCCGGAAATGGCACCTATAACGGCTGCCACCGGGCTTTTCTTCGCACCGGCATCGGCGCTGGCATCCAGGTGCAGCTTCCCTGCCACCACTGCAAAGACATCCGTGACATGGGTGCCGATAACCACCTGGAACTGGCCGCCGCTTTCCACAACGGTGATGACCCCCGCCATGGCGCTGATTTTCTCTTTGGCTCCCTGGGGCGTTTCCTTCAGGGTCAGCCGCAGGCGGGTAGCGCAATGGGTAGCGCTGGCCACATTATCCCTGCCACCCACAGCCGCGATGATATCGCCGGCCAGCTTCTCATAATCTCTGACTTTTGACGACATGCAACTATCTTCCTTTCCCACAAACGCATAATTCCTTTCGACAGTTGACAATATAGCACAGGCCCTTTATTGATTCAATCTGTTTAAGCGCTTTCGGGACGGTGTTCACAAAAAAAATAAGAGCCTTGCGGCTCTTGCAGGAACAGTGTTTACATCTTATCTCAATGCTACCATAACCTATCCTTATCATCATAGTGCCCCAGAACATCATCCAGGCGGCTGGCGAATTTCTCGATGCCGCCGAAATCCTGGGCCAGCAGCAAGCCGAAAAGCACATCCTGATAGTAGCGCACTCCCACGGAAAAAATCATGCTGCCCATATCCATGTAGTCAAGGGTATTGGCATTGGCCACATAGAGAAATTCATCCGCATATTTAGCCAAAGGAGCCTTTTCCGAGCTGGAAAGCAGTACAATTGGCACTCCCTGCTGCTGCAGGAGCCTGGCCGTCCTTAAAAGCCTCCTGTTGGAGCCGGTACGGCTGATGATGAAGGCCAGGTGGGACGAGTCAGACAGCATGGCCTGGGCCAGTTGGGCGGTCAGGGAATTATTGGCAACGGCTACGCACTTCACCTGCAGGAGATTGTAGACCATCATCTGGGCCAGCTGGAAGTTTTGGTCATAGGCGTATATGTCTATGGCTGCCGCCCTGCGCATCATCTCCGCCACCCGCACTGCCTGCTCCATATTCATTTCATTCTTGGTTTCTTCGATGGACTCTATCTCCAGGGCAGCCATCTTCTGCACAATGCCCTCGGGGCCATCCAGGTCGGTAATGGGACGCTTGATCTTGATGCCCGCGCAGGGTACTGCCTCCGTGCGGTTCACTTCACTGATGAAGCGCAGCTTGAATTCATTGTAGCCCTTGAGCCCCAATTTCTGGCAGAGGCGGAAGATGCCTGCGGGACTGCTGTAGGTCTTTTCCGCCAAATCCCTTATGGACAGCTCCGCCATTTCCCTCTTGTGGCTGAGGATGTAGTTGATCATATTCTGTTCTGCAGGGGAAAACCTCTCCGGCTCCTGCATTTTTTTCAGCAACCGCATAATCAGCCTGCTCCTTCCCTGCCAGGTTCTGCCCGGTTCCTCTTTTTTCAGCGGAGATTCTTGCGGAAGAAATCTGCCAGCTTGTCAAAGGGGATTTTGTCCTTATTGTCGTACAGGTCAACATGGGAAGCACCGGGTATTATGACCAGTTCCTTGTTATCTCCCTGCAGCTTCCTGAAGGCATCTTCGCCGAAGTAGCGGGAATGGGCCTTTTCCCCGTGGAGCACCATAACCGGGCTCTGTATTTCGCTGCTGTAAGCCAGCAAAGGCATATTCATAAAGGACAGGGCCGAGGTCATGTTCCAGCCGCCGTTGGAATTCAGGGAACGGGGATGGTAGCCCCGCTCCGTCTTATAGTAGGCGTAATAATCCTTCACGAACCAGGGGGCATCCTCCGGCAGGGGGTCAATGACACCGCCGGCATTCTTATAGCTGCCGTTTCTGTAATCCTCGGTGCGCTGCCTATTGAGGACCTGACGGTTTGCCTGGCGTTCCCTGTCTAATGTGTCTGCATCCTTTTCCTTGTCAAAGTAGCCATTAGCCGTGACCCGGCTCATATCGTACATGGTGGAAGCCACCGTTGCCTTGATGCGGGTATCTATAGCCGCCGCATTGAGGGCCATGCCGCCCCAGCCGCAGATGCCGATGATGCCGATGCGCTCCGGGTCAACATTATCCTGGGTGGAGAGGAAATCCACCGCCGCCGAGAAATCCTCGGTATTGATGTCCGGCGAAGCCACAAAGCGGGGCTGGCCGCCGCTCTCCCCTGTAAAGGAGGGGTCGAAGGCGATGGTCAAAAAGCCCCGCTCTGCCATCTCCTGGGCATAGAGGCCGGAGGACTGTTCCTTGACCGCCCCGAAGGGGCCGCTGACTGCCAGGGCGGGCAGCTTGCCCGTGGCCCCCCTGGGTATGTACATATCCGCCGCCAGGGTGATGCCGTAACGGTTCACAAAGGTCACCTTGCGATGGTCAACCTTGTCGCTTTTGGCGAAAACCTTGTCCCATTTATCTGTAAGCTTAAGCTTCTCCGCCTTGATAGCCCGATCTCCCTGCTTCTCTGCACTTTGCATGACGTTTTGCCCCTGCATAGCCGCCTCAGCCCCCATTCCCATGTTCATCACTCCTGCACACAGCATCGTTGCAAGCAAAATCTTCAAGGACTTTTTCATAACGCAACCTCCCCATAAGGCTTATTTTTTACTGATTTGAGTATATCAGGGAAATGCTGCTAATACAAATACCTATGCAAAATAGCAAGCTATGCTTATTCGCTATAGACTCAGTAACCAAAGATTTCCTTGGCCTTCCTCATATTCGCCCTGATTTCCACCCCAAAGGGGCAGCGTGTTTCACAAACGCCGCACTGCACGCACTCCCCCGCATGGTGCTCCAGGGCTTTGTAGTGCTCCCGCACGGTTTCCGGCACCCCCGACTGAGCCAGGGCAAGGTTCAGGAATTTCGTAACATAGGCCACATCTATTTTCTGGGGACAGGGAGCGCAATGGCTGCAATACATGCAATGGCCTGTCCAGCTTATCTTGGGGAAGGAGGCAAAGGCCAGGGCATAGTCTTTCTCCTCCTCCGTGGCCTCCTCATAGGCCAGGCTCCTGCGGAACTGCTCCTCGCTGTGGGCACCGGCCAGCACCACGGACACCCCAGGGCGTGACAGGGAGTAGTGGATGCACTGATTCACCGTCAGGGCAACCCCGGCAGGAGAAAGCTTCGCATCCAACAGGTCGCCGCCGCCAAAGCACTTCATCACAGTGATGCCCACACCCAGACGCTGGCAGGTTTCATAAAGGCGCTGCCTGTCCGGGTCCATATTGGTAAGGTTTCCCTCATAATTTTTGGCCGCCCACAGCTCCTCCACATCCTCCGAGGCCGGCTGCAGATCATAGCAGGGATTCACGCTGAACATCAGCACCTCGATATTACCGCTTTCCACGGCTTTCAGGGCCACCTGGGGATTGTGGCTGCTGAGGCCGATATGGCGGATGCGCCCCTGGGACTTCAATTCCCTGGCGTAGTCCAGCACGCCCCCCTGCACAATCTCCTCCCAGTCAGACAGGGCATCGCAGTAATGTATCATCCCCACATCAATGTAATCCGTCTGCAAAAGTTCCAGCATTTCCTCAAAGCCTGCCTTCACCTCCGGCAGCTTGCGGGTACGAAGATACTGCCCGTCTTTCCACACGGAGCAGATATGGCTCTGGACGATAAATTTCTCCCTGCGCCCCTGCAGGGCCGCCCCCACCGCCCGCCGCAAGTCAGGATTAGAGGCGTAAAGGTCAAAATAATTGACCCCCGCCGCCTCCGCCATATCAAAGAGCTTCCCTGTCATGGCAAAATTATCTTCATTGAAACCCTCGCAGCCCATGCCTATTTCGCTGACCTTAAGGCCGGTGCTGCCCAATTCACGGTAATTCATAAACTCCACCTTACCTTCACTGCATAATGCAAGGCAGCAAACACTGCCTCACCAAAGATTTTACATCAAAATGCTGTCTGCTACAAAGAGAGAATTTAAGGAAACGCTGATTAATTCCTCTTTGCCCTTGCCGAGTCTTTTTCCGCCATGCTGCGTCAGATGCCGTTCGACGTAGCTCTGCTACGACTTCACGGCATCTTCCTTGCCTGACGAAAAAATCCTTCGACAAAGACAAAAACTCATTTAATCATCGTTTCCTTAAAGCTCTCTTATGGTCAGCAAGTTATTGTTACCGTACTTGATGCCGAATCATACAAAGAAATGCCAGATGCCAATGCCAGCCAAAAGGAGCTGGATATGGCATTTGAACGTTTGGAAAACTGGAGAATCTCCAACAAAGAAAACAGCCGCCCTTGTTCCCTTCCCTGGGAACGAGGGCGGCGGCGCCCATCCCTGGGCGCAGAGTTTGGGGGATTTTCTGGAAAATATTTTGAATTCAAATGAATATGAAAGTATCGCTTATATCCCCTCAGAGAATATCGAAGGCGAGAAATTTGAAGTGTCACCCACAAATTATTTTTTCACCGTGACCCGGTCGATTTCCCGGCCATCAGGCAGGAAACACTTGATGCTGACTGAGCTCTCCCCCACATCCATGGTGAGATAATTGTCCGTTTCCGGCTGGGGAGCCACAACTTCATCCAGCTCATGGTCAATCCACAGCCCCGGATAGCGGACGTTGCCCGCCACTCCTGTCAGGATGTAAAGGGGGCCCCGGCTGTCCCGCCGGAAGTCATGGATATGTCCCCGGTTGCGGTAAGTGTGGAGGTGGGCGGTGAAAACTATATCAATGCCCAGTTCATCAAAGAGGGGCATAAAGACCTCCCCCACATCCGAAATCCCCTCCTGCCTTTCCGGGCGGTTGTGGATGCGGTATTGCAGCACGTCCTTATGGATAAGGACGATTTTCCACTGCTTTTGGCTCCTGGCCGCATCTTCCTTGAGCCAGGTAAGCTGCTCGTCCATAAGGCCGGGCTTGAAGTCCTCTGTCTCGTCCCACTGGCTGTTCAGGGCTATGAAGTGTGCAGGGCCGTAGTCAAAGGAGTAGTAGTAGCGTCGAAAATCACGGCTGCCGTTTTCCGGAGGGGCAAAGTAACGGAGATAGGCTTCCGGCAGGCGCACCTGCCAGTTCAGGTCATAGGTTTCATGGTTCCCCATCAGGGGCACGAAGGGTATACGGTCAATAATGCCCCTCACGCCGTGGAACCAGGCCTGCCATTGGGTGTGATCCTCGCCGTTGTCCACGAGGTCCCCCATGTTGATGAAGAAGGCCGCCTCCGGGTTTCTCTCTGCCGCTCCCTGGGCCACCTTTTCCCAATCGCTGTAGTCGCTGGACTGGGAGTCCGGGAAAATCAGGCAACTGAAGGCCCCGGCGCCGGGAGTGGTGAGGGAGTGCCACTCACCTGCCACCCCCTCTGAAATCAGGCGATATTCGTACTCGGAGCCTGGCTGCAGCCCTTTTAGCTCCGCAGTGTACTGCAAATTCTCCAGGCCATCATCGGTAAAGAAATCCTCCTGGGCAGAAACTCCCCGAATCTCCTCCTGCCCCTTAAGGCGGTACTCCACCCCCGGCCGGGACAGGGCGGATTCTGCCTGCCACATCAGGGTACGGCTGGCAGAACTGTCCGCTGTGATGATTTGCCGCACATACTGGGCATCAAGATTACCTTCCAGCTTCCGCACGCCATTGGTTATCTTCCTGTATAAATTTCCCTGGGACAGGAGCGCCCCGCCCCCCAACAGGATGCCGCCCCCAAGGGCCGCCCTCAAAAAGCTGCGGCGGCTGATTTTTTTTGCCATCCTGATACCCTTTCCTTCAGCCTGTCACTTGATACTCTAATCTTCGTGCCCCAGTTCCTTAGTTGCCATCAGGCACCCAGGTGCCCTTGAGGCCCTGTACGGCTTCCCTGGCCGTGATAACCCGATCCCCGTTATCTATATCAATCAGCTTGTACCTGTCATTGCCCATGCCCATTTCCTTCATGTAGGAGAGCTGACGCATGCTGTGCCTGGATTCCATGCGCTCCACCAGGTCATGCTTGCTTTCCTCCGGCAGGGCATACACGCAGTCCACGCAGGCCTGGTCCGTAGCCAGGATATCCACCGAGGCCACAATGCCAATATCCGGCGTGACCACAGGGGAGGCCGAGGTACCGGCGCAGTCGCAGTCCACGCTCATATTGCGCATGACGTTGATGAAGGCAACCTTGCCGGGGAAATGGGAGACAGCAGCCTGAGTGGACTCTGTCATGCGCTCCATGAATTCTTCATTAGTCACTCCCCACTGGGAGCCTGTGTCCCCGGCGTGGATCATCTTCTTGCCGATTTTGCCGTCGGCACAGCCAATGCCTATATTCTTGTCGGAGCCGCCAAAGCCGCCCATGGTATGGCCCTTGAAATGGGTCAGGGCCAGGAAGGAATCATAGTTCAGCAAATCCTTGCCCACTGACATTTCGGTGAACCACTTGCCATTGGGCACCGGCAGCATGGCCGTGCCACCGGCGTCTATAATGTCCACCGTCGTGAAGTCCGTCCAGCCGTTGGTGGCCAGGGTCTGCCTATGCTTTTCCGTGGTGTCGCGCCCGCCGCCGTAATAGGTATTGGTCTCGATGATTGTCCCTTGCGGCAGACGCTCCTGCAGCAGAGCCTTCACCCAGGGACGGGGAATAATATTGGGGCCGTGGGGCTCGCCGGTGTGGAGCTTAACTGCCACCTTGCCGCCGAGATTTTCCTGCACCCTGTCGTAAATTTTCAGCAAACCTGCCGCGGACAGGTCGCGGGTGAAGTAAACCACCGACTCCGGGCCCTGTCTTTCGCTATAGGGAATATAACGCTCCCCGCCGGTACCGGCGACCTTGGCCTTGCCTGCCTGGGGCTTTGCCGCCGCCTGGTTTTTCTCCCCGTTATCGGCGGCAAAGGTTGCGCACCCCGGCAAAGCCGCCAGAGCCACAGCCGCCCCTGCCAGCTTGACAAATTTTCTTCTGGTCATTTCCTTTTTCATTAGGTTCAGCCTCCCCTTTATGCTTTTACCAAGCCTTCCCCTTGAGGGGAAGGTGTCAGCCGACAGGCTGACGGATGAGGTGTTTCACGAGTATACTTTAGCACTTAAAGCGCACTGCTTGTCAAGATTTTTTTCCTTTCATTATGATACAATAAGTATATGCCAGTACGAAAGGAGCTATTAGCTATGGAACTGCGTGTCCTGAACTACTTCCTCACCGTAGCCAGGGAGGAAAGTTTTTCCCGTGCGGCGGAAAAGCTGCACCTGTCACAGCCTACCCTCTCCCGGCAGCTGAAAGATCTGGAGGAAGAATTCGGCAAGCAACTGCTGATCCGTGAGCCACGCCGCATCCTCCTCACCGATGACGGCCAGCTGCTGCGCCGCCGGGCCGAGGAAATCCTCTCCCTGGTGGAGAAAACCGAAGGGGAACTCTTAAGCAGCAACGAGGATGTCAGCGGGGATATCCGCATCGGGGCGGGGGAATCGGTGCATTTCGGCCTTGTTATGCAGGCCGCCCGAGTGCTGCAGCAGGCCCATCCCCGTGTGCGTTTCCATATTGTGACGGGGGATGGCGGCACCACCCTGACCCGGCTGGAAAGGGGTCTTATTGACTTCGCCTTCATCTATGGCAAGCTTGACCCCGCCAGATACCAGGAAATGAGCCTGCCCGTCCATGACCATTGGGTGCTTTTCCTGCGCAGGGACGATGAGCTGGCCCAGAAGGAAAAGATTCAGGCGGCAGACCTCTGGGAGCGTCCCCTGCTCTTTTCCCGCCAGACCCTCTCCCACAGCACCCACGGGGATGAGCTGCTGAAATGGCTGCAAAAGCCCCTGGAAGAACTCAATGTTGCAGGCTCCTACACCCTGCTCTACAACGCCACCCTGATGGTCAAGGAGGGCCTGGGCTATGCCATCTCCCTTGACAATCTGGTAAACACCAGAGGCACCGACCTCTGCACCCGCCCCCTGGAGCCGCCTATCCACACGGAGCCGTCCATAGCCTGGAAAAAGCATCAGGTCTTCTCCAAGGCCTCCCAGCTTTTCCTGCAAATCCTCCAGGAGAGGCTGGCGGAAATGTAAGCAACACGCATTCAGGCACAATTTTCCACGGCGCCGACAGGGCTTTTCGCGCCGGAGCACTGAAGAAAAATGACAGCCGCAGACAGGCCGCAAAAGAGCAGGCCCCCCAGCACCACAAACTCCATGCCCAGCCCATCAATAAATTTGCCGCTGACGGTGGTGCCAAAGACACAGCCTAAGTTTGCCGCCGTCAGGAACAGGCCGTTGGCAAAATCAGGGGCCTCCGGTGCCGCATGGGAAATCCAATACTGATTGATATTGCCGTTAATCCCCGCCAGGATGCCCCAGAGCAATACCACCAGTCCCATCAGGGGCCAGGCACTGCCGCCCCCCAGCAAGGCCAGATAGATAGCTGCCACAGCGAAGGGGAATGCCTTGGCCGTAAAAATCGGGCGCACCGTCAGCAGATTCCCCGCCAGCATGCTGCCGAAGATATTGCAGAGGCCGTAGGCAAAGAGCAGAATGCTGACCAGGGCAGGGGCAACGCCTGAGACCACGGCCAGATACTCAGCCAGATAATTGAAGACGCCGAAAATCGAACCGTTGAGGAAGATTACCGCCGCAATGGAGGCCCAGACCAGGGGCTTCTTCAGCACTGCCAGTTGGCTGCCGTAGCTCAGGCGCTCCTTCACAGGCATGGAGGGGATAAAGTACAGGGTAGCCAGCATGACCAGGAATGTCGCCAGGGCGAAGAAGGCCATTGAGGCCGACAGGCTGAACTGCTCGGCCAGAAAATTGCTGATGGGCACCCCCGCCACCATGCCCGCAGCCACTCCCATATTGATTTTCGCCACCATCTTCGGCGCCTCGGCGGGCCTGGCCAGGCCCGCCGCCACCGTAAAGGCCATGGCGCAGTAGACGGGATGGAAGAAGGCAGGCAGCACCCTGACCGCCAGCAGCACATAAAAGTTTTCCGCAAAAATAGCTATGAGATTGCAGGCAGTGAAGAGGCCCAGGATAAAGACCATGACCTTCTTGCGGTTAAAGCCGGACATAAAGAGCGGCATGGTAGGCCCTGCCACCGCTACCCCCAGGGCAAACAGGCTGATCAGCCAGCCTGCCTGCACCACACTCACCTGGTAATACTCGGCAATATAGGGCAGGATGCCGATAAAGCCCATTTCCGTATTGAGTATGCCAAATACCCCCACAGCAAGGATAAAGAGCATTACTTTCTTATTAACATTCTGTTCCATGTCCTCACGCTCCTTTTGCTACCATTATAGATTCACCGCCTTACAAATACCAATACTTATAGGAAATGTGTATCTATGCTTTTTAGTAATATACATGTGCAGCAAAAAGGTGGCTTGTGCCCAATGTCATTAAGTTAGAGGTCATATTTTGGTTGTAACCACAATTAGACGGTTATAACGAGGCAAAGGATGTCCCCCACTTCTACAAGTGGGAGTGGTACATCTAAACAGGCGGGAGCATATCTCCCGCCTCGTTGAAACGCCGAGAGGAAGCTTTGTCTATCGACAAAGCTGGAACAATGGCGTTATAATTGGGGACACTTGAAAACAAGAGGTTTCCAGACAGTCTTCAAGCGAAAAAGAACCGTGAGCCTACCGAAATGCGTATGCACACCGACAAGCTTACGGTTCTTCCATATGAGCAAAGTCAAAATATTATCAGTAATGGCTTCACAATCTTGAAATAACAACCACTCTATCTTCCGGCGAAACATTCAGAACATCAAATGCCTCATCTGGACTCCATCCTTTCTTGGTAACGAGCGAACGAACATTATCCACGATGTTGTCGACACGTCCCTCATTACGCCCGTCGTTTCTGCCCTCATCATAGCCCTCTCTTCTTTGTTCCTTTAGCTCCATCATCAGCGTCATATACTCCACCTTCGTTTCGTTATGCTGCTTTATCCTCTCGACCTCTGCAGCGATATCCTGCGTGAACTGACCCTCTGCGGCTTTGCCGTCCACATATGCGAGGAATTTGTCTATGTCTTCGTCCACTTTGCCGACCGTACCTTTGGTGTTTAGAAAAATCTTGACCGTCTCGTCACCAAGTTCCAAACCGTCATTCTCACGGCACCGATTGGCAAATGTATACATCTTACGGTCATTGCCTGGGAAGGGGTCGAACGTGCAGATGAAGATGACAAAGGACATCTTGAGTTCGATGTAGTCCTTGCCCTTGCCTAGCACGTTGAGATCTATCATGGCTTGGTAGTAGCGGGTACGTTTGGAAAGCCAACCGAGGGATTTGTCTGCCGTTTGCATCTCTATGTCGATGATTGTGCCGTCCTCGGTTTCCACATAGAGGTCGAGCCGGATGCCTTTCTGGGTGGGGCTTGCCTCTATGGTTTTCTCTGTCGCGGGGTAGGTGAGTTGCTTCACTTTGATGCCCAGCAATTTTTCTATGAGCCGCTTGCACAGCCGTGGGTTCTGCATGACCTTCTGGAAGAGGAAATTGTCACTGATGGTCAGCTCTTCCCAATCTTTGATACGTCCCATGGGCATACCGCCTCCTTTCTCAATTTTACAACGGTTCTTAACTACTGGCAAGGTGCATTTCAGATTTTGCAGGAATTTCTCCTATGCACAAGGCAGAACTCAGAAAGCAAGGCAACAACTGCTTAATATTTTCTCGAAATATACTGTCCCGCGGCACATTGCAATAGGCGTTTTCTGCAAATTAATTTAGGCGGATTGG
>CAMVGU010000043.1 GCA_947167105.1 uncultured Selenomonas sp.
CGCGGCGACTTGTATAATACTACAGGCTTTTGCCTGTTTTGTCAACACCCTTTTTATAAAAAATATGGATTTCCTTGGAAAAAATCGCAAACAGTTTTCGGGGAATCTGTTTGTATACATTCAATCTATATATGTACTTTCCAGGGAGAGTGTAGTATACTAATGTGCGTGGGCAGTACAAAAACCTGTAAACATGCAGTCCACTTCACGTTTATTTATCATTATCTATAAAGGAGCGAAAAATATGGCAGACAGCAAAGCATATGTCAAAAGGGTGCTCGCGCAGATAGAAAAGCGTGACCCGGACCAGAAGCAATTCCTCGCCACGGTCACTAAAGTGCTGGAATCCGTGGAGCCGCTCTTGGATCAGCATCCTGAATACGAGCAGAACAAGATCCTGGAGCGCATGGTGGAGCCGGAGCGCGTCATTGAGTTCCGTGTGCCCTGGACTGATGACAAGGGTGAAATCCAGATCAACCGCGGCTATCGCGTGCAGCTGAACAGCGCCATCGGGCCTTACAAGGGGGGCCTGCGCTTCCATCCCAGTGTCAATCTCGACATCCTGAAGTTCCTCGCCTTCGAGCAGGTTTACAAGAACGCTTTGACGGGGCTTCCCATCGGCGGTGCTAAAGGCGGCTCGGACTTTGACCCCCATGGCAAGAGCGATGCCGAGGTCATGCGTTTCTGCCAGAGCTTCATGACTGAGCTTTTCCGCCATATCGGACCGAACGTGGATGTACCGGCCGGCGATATCGGCGTAGGCGGGCGCGAGGTCGGCTACCTGTTCGGCCAGTACAAGCGCCTGAGGAACTCCTACGATGCAGGCGTGCTGACCGGCAAGCGTGTGGATTACTGGGGCAGCCTGGCCCGCACCGAAGCTACCGGCTACGGCCTGATGTATTTCGTGAAGGATATGCTGGATGCCAAGGGCATTGACCTGAAAGACAAGGTCGTGGTTGTCTCCGGTGCCGGCAACGTGGCCACCTATGCCATTGAGAAGGCCCAGAGCTACGGTGCCAAGGTCGTCACCTGCTCCGACTCCAACGGCTATGTCTACGACCCGAACGGCATCGACCTCGACTGCGTGAAGGAAATCAAGCAGGTTAAGCGCGGCCGCATCAAGGAGTATGTAGAGACCCATCCCCAGGCCGAGTACCATGAGGGCTGCACCGGCGTCTGGACCGTCAAGTGCGATGTGGCCCTGCCTTGCGCGACCCAGCGGGAGATCGACCTGGAAAGCGCCAAGGCACTGGTTGCCAACGGCGTGAAGGCTGTGGGCGAAGGCGCAAACATGCCCTCCACCCTTGAGGCCATTGACTATTTCCAGAGCCACGGCGTCCTCTTTGGACCTGCCAAGGCTGCCAATGCCGGCGGTGTCGCCACCTCCGCCCTGGAGATGGCGCAGAATTCCGAGCGTCTGCAGTGGACTTTCGAGGAAGTCGATGGCAAGCTCCACGGCATCATGACCAACATTTACAAGCAGGCCAAGGCCAACGCTGAGAAATACGCTGACCCGGACGATCTCGTTGCCGGTGCAAACATCACGGCTTTCCAGAAAGTAGCCAATGTTATGCTGGCCCACGGTCTCGTCTAATAAAGAAAAACGGCAGAGGCAAGAAAAGAGCGACTGTACCGCAAATGGTACAGCCGCTTTTTTCTTGCCTCTGCTTCTTTACTCGCTTGCCTCTGCCTCTTTACTCCCTTGCCTCTGCCTCTTTTTCCCCCTTGCCCTTAGTCTCATCCTTAGCCCAGACAAAGGACATCACATCCGCATACACTGCCTCCAGGTGCTGCACCAGCACGGAGAGCATCAACTGGATCATCTTGCTGTCGAAGGTCTCGTCCACGAAAGGCAGGCAGACATCCAAATAAACGATACCGTCCTCACGCAGGTAATACTTGAATATCTTGTACTGACGGTTCAGGTCGTTCAGATACGCTTTCAGCGGCTCCTGCTTCTCCGTGGGGATGCCTGTGACTATCTGGGTACGGATGATGGTGAAGACGCTCTTGTCAATGATGATGGCCATGGGCAGGATCTGCCCCCGCACCTCGATGCGGGAGCGGAACATCACCGTCTGGTATTCATCATCCAGGGACTCGGTGCTGAATACGTTGATATTGTTATCCACGAGAAATTCCTGGAACTTCAGGGCTTTCTCGTTGCTGGCTACGCCTTTTTCCTCTTTGCTGCTCTTTCTTGGCATGATAGATTCCTCCCTATATGATTAAATCCTAAAACCAAAATACTGCTCCGCATTGCGCCAGCAGATATTCCTGACCAGGCTGCCCAGGGCCCCATCATCACCCGGATATTCGCCGTACTCCACCAGCTTGCCCAGATAGCGGCACAGGATGCGGCGATAATAATCATGGCGCACCAGCGAGAAGGGTGTGTGTGCATCCGCCAGCATGCCCACAGCCGTGCCCAGCACGGAAAAATTTGCGACGGCCTCCATCTGATGATCCAGCGCCCGCCGGGACATGTTGAACCAGCAGGCCGTGCCCAGCTGCAATTTGCCGGGGATTCCCCTGACCCTGTCCGTGGCTGTATCCTGGAAGGCCCCCAGCACCGAGGCAATGACAGGCTGGTCTGCCGGGTTGGCAGAGTAGACAATCATGCGGGGCAGGCTGATGCGCTCGGACAGTGCATTCAGGAAACCGGACAGGGCCACGGCACAGTCATAATCGCCGATACAGTCAAAACCTGCATCATCGCCGAACTTCCCTGTCATGGCCACGTTAGCGCCGCGAATGGCCGCGAAACGCAGCTGCATCACCCAGTCGCGCTTCGCATACTCCTTAGCCAGCGTCATCAGCACGGCGGTCTTGTACTGCTCCGCCTCCTTGCGGCTTGGTTCACCGCGGCCATTGATAATCCTGCCCACAATGTCATCCAGCTCGAATTCCTCTGCCGGGGCAAAGAACACATAGTCCAGCACATGGTCAGCCGTGCGGCAGCCCAAAGCATCGAAATCACTCACCCGCTGCCTCAGCATCGCGCGCACATCCTGCATGGTATGCGCTTCTTCCACGCCTGCCGCCTCACCCAGCTCGTACTTCATATAGTTCTCCCACTGCGGGTCCTCGATGCGCAGTACCTTATCCAGCCGCAGGGCAGGCACTGTACGGAAGGGCAGTCCGGCTTCGGAGATACGCCTGTAATATTTCAGGTCAGCCGCTGCATCCTCAGTCGTACAAATGAGCTTGACACCGATTTGCCCCAGGAGGCCGCATATGCCGAAGTCCTCCCCTGCCAGCCTGCGATTGGCCTTCTCCCAGACATCGGGGGCCGTATCCGGCGTCAACGGCTCCGCAATGCCAAAGAAGCGGCTAAGTTCCATATGGGTCCAGGCATAGATGGGATTACCTGCCGCCTGGGGAATCACCTCGGCAAATTTCTGGAAGCGGGTGAAGGCATCCGTGTGCCTTCCCGTAATATACTTTTCTTCCACACCGGCTGCCCGCATCAGGCGGGCCTTGAAGGGATTCGGCTCCACCATGGCCTCGTAAAGATCCCGGTAATGCCTGTCCTCCGCAATATCCCTGGCCGACAGATGGCTATGGTAATCCACTATGGGCTCCCCCTGGGCATACTCATGGTACAGCCGCCTTGCCGTTTCCGTGGTCAGCAGATAATCCTGATCCATAAATGCTTTCAATCCTTATCCCCCCTTGTTCCACAATTATTTAATTCGACAAAAAAGCCGAATCGCCTACAAAAAAAACGATTCGGCAACGAAATTATTTTATTGGATTAGGGCGTGTTGAAAAACGGAAACTGTGCGATACAGCGAGACAGTTTTTCGTATGTCAAGGAAGTGAAGCCGCAGTCGTAGCAGAGCTACGTCAAGGCTTCGCTGACGCAGACAGGCGGAAAAATGGCCGCTGTAGCGTGCAGGTGGAGTTTATCAACACACCCTGGAAACTTACATGGAACCATTAGCCTTCTTACCCAATGTGCGGACGAACAGCGCAACGCAGATCACCGCAAAGACAAGACCGGCAGGGTAGGAAATCGAAGTACCGAGCTGCAGGCCCTCAGGTGCCTGCAAAATATAAGTGAAGGTGACCGCCGCCATAAAGGTCGCCGGAATGGCGGCGATCAGGTAGCACATGCTGCCCGGCTTCGTGCGGTGCAGGTACACCGCCCCCGTCCAGAGCACAATCATGGCCAGGGTCTGGTTCGTCCAGGAGAAATAACGCCAGATGATATTGAAGTCCATCTGGGAAAGAATGCAGCCGATGCCAAGGATAGGCACCGCCAGATAGAGGCGCTTGACCCTGTCCTTCTGCTCCAGGCCCAGCCAGTCAGCCAGGGTCAGACGGGCGCTGCGGAAAGCCGTATCGCCGGAAGTGATGGGGCAGGCAATAACCCCCAGCATGGCCAGGGTCGCGCCGATGCCGGCTCCCATGAAGCCCACGCAGATCTCATAGACCACATTGCCCGGGCCGGACTTTAACGCCGCCGCCAAGCCATTCGTGCCATCGTAGAAGGTAATGCCCGCCGTAGCCCAGATCAGGGCGATAATGCCCTCAGCCACCATGGCCCCGTAGAAGACCGGGCGGCCCAGACGCTCATCCTTCAGGCAGCGGGACATAATCGGAGACTGGGTGGAATGAAAGCCGGAAATCGCGCCACAGGCCACGGTAATGAACATCAGGGGCCAGATGGGCATTTTCTCCGAGCCAAGGGGATGCAGATTGGAGAGGGTCATCTCAGGCATGGTATGACCGCCCACGCCAAAGAGCATAGCCCCCATGATGCCCAGCGCCATAATAATCAGGCAGGCGCCGAACAGGGGATAGAAGCGCGCAATCAGCGTATCCACCGGCAGCAAGGTCGCCAGGAAGTAATACAGGAACACGCAGGGCAGCACCACCGTCACCGCCGCGCCCGTAAGCTTAGCCAAGAGCCCCGCCGGGCCGGTGGCAAACACAGTGCCCACCAGCACCAGCAGCACAACCGCAAAGATGCGCATGATGAACAACATTACCGGGCCCATATGGTGCCCGACCACCTCAGAAATGCTCTTGCCGTCCTCACGCAGGGAAATCATGCCGGAAAGATAGTCATGCACACCACCGGCGAAAATAGTACCGAAGACAATCCAAAGGTATACGGAAGGCCCCCAGAGAGCGCCGCCCAGGGCACCGAAAATCGGGCCCAGGCCCGCGATGTTCAAAAGCTGGATCATGAAAACCTTCCAGGTCGGCAGCGGAATATAATCCACGCCGTCATTGTGCACCACTGCCGGTGTCGGCTTATCCGTCGGCCCGAATACCGATTCCACGAACTTGCCGTAGATGAAAAAACCGCATACCAAAGCCAGCAGTGCCACCAAAAATGTTACCATATACTCTCACCCCATTTATAAATGCTATAATTGCATGAGCCTGCCCCCGTGGGCATCCCCCGCCTCCTTTCTGAAAAAAACATGATAATCCTACGCCCATATCTTAGCACAGGGAATCTGAAAAGTCCAGCTTGATAACAATATTTCCATTTTTCTTATTTCCGTGCCAATAAAAAAACACAGCCCCAGGAGCTGTGCTTTTCTTATGCTGTACTTGTCATTCCGTCAATCTGCCCCAGCTTCCTGCAGCCGGTAATCCCCGTCCCGCAGCATCTGCCAGGTTTCATCCGCGGGGGCGGATTCACGCAGCACCCTTTCTGCATTCAGCTTATCGCTGGACTCGTAAAAAGCCTCTGCCTCTGCCCTGGTCTTGCCCCCGAGCACCTTGCGGGCAATCAGCCTCTCCCTGAGATCCGCGGGGCTGGCGGTGATGAACAGAGTGTAATCCGCAAAGGGGCGCAAATCCTGCCAGCCCTGCTCCCGCAGCAGCAGCCAGTTGCCCTCAAAAATAATCAGGGGCTTATCCACCTGCTCCGCTTCCTCAATGACATCATGTATCGAGCGATCATAGACAGGCCACTTGATATCCTGCTTCTGCAGCGCGGCCAGTTTGTCCCGCAGATGGGCCAGATCAAAAGTCTCAGGGCTGCCCTTGATGGCCGCCAGGGGCAGCCTCTCCCCCTCCCGCTGGAAATAGTGGCTTTGCAGGTAATCCACATGATGATGGAAACCATCCAGCCCGAGGGCCTGCACCGGTGCAATCCCTTCCTCATCACGGGAAAGCAGCTCGAACATGGTCGCCAGGGTAGATTTACCCACCCCCGGCAGAGCTGCCATGAAAACAATCACCCTGCGTCCCAGGCTCTCCTGCAGCCTGGTCATCCGCCGCAGGAAGGGAACAAACAGCCCCTGCACCGTTTCCTCGTTATACTGGATAGGTGTCGTCAGGCCGTTGACGACAAAGGGATAACTGCGCCATTTCTTTTCTTCCATACTGACTTACCTCCGCAATCTCCGGGCTGAAAAAAATTCAAATGGAATTACATTTCCTCAGCCAGCGCAATGTTGTTCCTGATGCTCTCGCAGCACTGGTGGAACATCTCCCACTCTGCTTTCGTGAGAGGCAGCTCGCATACCTCCTCAACGCCGCCGGCTCCCAGCAGGCAGGGCACACCGGCAAAGACGCCGCTCTCACCATACTCTCCCTCCAGCATGGCGCTGACCGGCATAATACTGCGCTCATCTCCCAGGACTATCTTGATCATGCGGGCTGCAGTGGCGGCAATGCCGTACTCGGTGCAATGCTTGGCAGAGACCACAGTCCAGGCATCCTGGATAACCGCCTTGCTGATATCATCCTGGCTGTAGTTCAGCTTGCTGTTCGTTTTCGCCATTTCTGCCAGGGGCTTCCCACGGAAACTCACCAGGGAAAGGGGCGCAAACTGTGCATTCCCGTGCTCGCCAAACATATAGGCAGTGATGGAACGGGCATCCACGCCCGAATCATGGGAAAGCCTGAACAGCAGCCTGGCCGTGTCCAGCCCCGTGCCCGTGCCGAAAACACGGCCTTTCGGCAGGCCAAGCTCACGGGCCATATAGCTGGTGATAACATCACAGGGATTGCTGATATTCAGGAAAATGCCCTTGAACCCGGAAGCCCTCACCTGCGGCGCAATCTCCCTGGCAGCAGCCACAGTGTAACGCATTTCGTTAGTGCGGTCATTGGAAGCCGCCGAAAGGCTGATCTTGCCCGAAGCATTCACCAGCACATCCGCATCGCCTATATCCCCGTATGTACCGGCATAGACCTTGATGCGGCTGGGCATATAGGCCATGCTGGCATTGATGTCCATAGCCTCGCACTCTGCCTTTTCCCTGTCTATGTCTATAAGCACGATTTCATCCGCTATACCCTGGTTAACCAAATCGCAAAGAACATGAGCACCCACATGTCCCAGACCGATAATGCCTACTTTTCTTAATTTCACAATGCCGCAATGCCCCGGCTCCAGCCGATTCGCATTGCTTTCCTCCTTCACATTAAATGATGTTTACAATATTACATCTTTGGGAGCGAAACTGTCAAGGCATTAAGGACAAAGCATGCGGCACAGGGTTAATCCCAGAAAAAAAGCATGAAACGGCCGTCCGATTAGGACGGCTTATTTCATTGGGCAGATGATTTTGATTAAATCCTTACTCAACTTTCCCAGCACTGAGTTGGGAAAGTTGAGTCATTTTATACCTTGAGGCGGAGTATATTTCGACCATCATATTGATAGTCGATATTTTGGACGATCCCATGCACTATGGCGGCAGAAATGCCGTCGTTTTTTTTCAGGGGATCATATTCTTCTCCATTGTATAAAACGGTTACTTCACATTCAGGCGTGTTTCAAATAGCGTTGTTTTAGGTTGACAGGTTTTGTCTACCGTATACGGACTTCATCTAAGTGATACATTCTCTGTTGCCAATAACATCGTCATAAATGTACGCATTAGATGGAATCTTGCCTAAAATCGGCACAAAAAATTGTCAACCTAAATAGGCCGTCAATGAAACACGCCCACATTCATCCTTTTGTTCGTTATACATGATCTTCATCGTCAGAGGCAGAGTATCGTTCTCCGGCCGGCTCAGAAGAGGGGAGACGACTTCTTCAAAGATCATCTGTAAAATCAGGTTTTTTCGATGATCGATGGATTGCCTATAGGAAAAATCCGTGATTTCATTCTGTATGCTTGCAAAATCGAATAGAGCATTCGTAAATACTTTTTCATAGATTTTGAGCCGGTTGACAAATATTTTCGTTGCTTCTTTTTGCGGATGCTCCATAATATCCTGCGGAGAGCCTTCTTCGTATATGACTCCATCGTTCATGAAAAAAATCCGGTCGCTGATTTTCTCTGCGAAGCGCATTTCGTGCGTTACAATCATCATGGCATAATTCTTTTCTGCCAGCCCTTTGATGACCGAGAGCACCTCATCCACCATACGAGGATCCAGCGCGCTTGTTGGCTCGTCAAACAGCACGAGCTCCGGTTCCATCGCCAGCGACCTTACGATTGCTATCCGCTGTTTCTGTCCGCCGCTCAACTCATCCGGGTAGCTTTCCGCTTTTTCCGACAGCCCGACCGTTTCCAACAGCTGCATGGCTTTTGCCACAGCTGCCGATTTTTCCATCTTTTTCAGCAGCATGGGGGCAAGCGTGATATTTTCCAGCACATTCAGATTGGAGAAAAGATTGAAGGATTGAAAGACCATGCCAATCTTCTGCCGCATGCGCCTGACATTGGCAGCCTCTCCCGTAATCTCCTCTCCGTGGAAATATATCTTCCCGCCCGTGGGCTGTTCCAGGCGGTTGATGCACCGCAGAAATGTTGATTTCCCTGTGCCGCTCGGCCCGATGATGGATATGATCTCACCCTGACGGATCTTGCAGTTTACATCTTTGAGGGGTTCGCTGTCCGCAAATTTTTTGCTCAAATGGCTTACTTCAAGTATGATTTCACCGCTTTGCATGCTGTTTCCTCCGTTTTTCCGTAGGGGACAGTTACAAGGTTATTTGTTTGCTTTTGCGACGGTTGAACGCATGTTCAACTGAATGCAGCAGATAGATACAGAGCCTTGCGATCAGGAAATAAATGGCTGCTGTGAAGATCAGGGAGAAAAAAGCTTCGTAGGTTCTGGCGCGGATGATATCCGACACTTTCGTCAAATCCTGTACGGCGATGTATCCGACAATGGAGGTGGACTTGATCAGGGAAACGACCTGCCGGTTATAGACACCGAAGACTTTTTGGATTGCCTGGGGGAGTATGATCCGCCGATAGATCTGCAATTTAGACAGACCGAGGGCTTCGGCCGCTTCGATCTCTCCATGGGGCACGCTTTCAATGCCGCTGTTCAGCGTGATCGCCGTATAGCAGCCGAAATCAACGGAAAACGCGATAATCGCAACGATGATCTCATTCAGGCCAGTGCCGGAGAAAATGATATAGAAGCAGATCATCAGCGTCAGGACGATTGGCAGTCCGGCCATCAGAGCAATAAAGGCATTCATGAGTTTGGAAATGAGCCTGTTTTTGCTGCGCTTCAGCAGACAGAAGAAAAATCCGAGCATGGTTCCGCATATCAGGGAGCCGACAGCCAAAATCAGCGTGACCTTCAAACCGCCAAGGATCATTTTGTATCTGTCCTCACGGATCAAGGTCTTTTCAAAAGATTCTTCCAATGTTGCCAGGAACCCTGTGGCCGTCCGCTGTTCATTCCGGACCATGATGGAAACGGGAAGGCTGTAGAGGGGAGTTTCTGGGAAAATCACACGTTCCGCCCGCTCTTTTGTGTACATGACACTGCCGCTGATCAGGTCGATTTTTCCGAATTCGGCATCGGCAAGGAGAGAGACCATGTTCTCCACCCGATATTCGAGCGCATATCCGTATTCCGAGGAAAACCGCTTCATCAGTTCAATGTCAAATCCCGTGAGTTCGTTATCGGCATAAAAACTCAGCGGTATGGTTGTGCCGAGGGTACCGACAACGAGCTTTTTCGTCACATTCTGCGGTTCCGGCAGCTCCGGCAGCTTCATGTTATGCTCCACTATCCAGTATTGGTGCATTTTTTTCAGAGTTCCGTCAGCCTGTCTGGCTTTCAAAAAAGCATTGACATCGTGCTCCAAATTCGGTACGGCTGTGTTGGCAGAGATCACCATGTGGATGTCGGTTTCACCGATCGGGTCATCCAAAATGCGGAAGGTACCGGGCTTCTCGTCCAGGATCCTTTCGAGCTGGGCTCTTGTATAAACAATCGCGTCCACCTGTCCGCCTTCCAATGCGATCACCATATTATTGGTTTCTGAAAATTGTTTTTCGACAGCGTTGGGAAACACCTTGGCAACATATGGCTCCGATGCAGTCCCGACTTTTGCCGCAACGGTGTATTTGGCATCGTTCAATTCTTCCGGTCTTTCAAAATCAGGCTTTTCTGTTGTTTTTGCGCAGCCGCTGACCAGACATAATATCAACACCATGAGGTAAGCAAGCCCTTTTAGTTTTGCCGTGCCAAGTCCTGATCTCAGCATAAAATCTGCTCCTTAAACTATCCTCAATACACCTGCTGTCTCTGACCACTGCAATACTCGGTAAAAGACATAGACACAAAAGTACATACAGATATAGAAAGAATAATAATTCCAACTAAAAAATGTCCTCCCAAGGCGTGCAGTTCGACATATTCCCCCTTGACTCCTGCTTTTCTCTTTATATTCTTAAAATATTTTCCTGGCAACAAAAACCGCCCGCACTCTCACGGACGGCCTCTGTTTTCTCATATTTCCTGCCGCAACAAGTCCAGCACCCTTTCCGGGTGGGCGCAGGCTTCCTGCACAAAGTCTTCTACATATTCCCGGAAAATCTGCTCCTGGCGGCACAGCTCCCTCAGCCGCTCCAGACTTGCCTCCCTATCTACGCCGTACTCCAGCCTGTGCAACAGGCGGGCGAGTTCCTTGCGGGTGTCCTGGCTGTACATGCCCTTGAGGTTTGCGACAGAAGCGGTGGAGCGGTCTGCCTTGACCAGCCAGATATTTGTCGCCAGGTCGCGGCTGTAGTTATCAAAGCCCAACTCTAAAAATTCTGCTTCGCCTGCGCTTTGGCCCTCTTGGCCCGGCTCTTCCTGCTCACCGGGGGCAAAGGTGATTTCCTTGAACAGGGTATCATTCAGGAGGCGCACCACCTCCGGCTTTGCCCAGGCATGGTGCTCCTGCAGGGGGAATTCCCCCGCCCGCAACCCCGCCAGCAGGCCGTGGAAGCGCACATTGCGGTACTGGGTCAGCAATGTCCCCGTGCCCTTTAGCAGCCGCCCCAGCGCCATCAGCTCCACATAAGGCTCGTAGGCTTCCGTCAGTGCCTCTGCCGCCACCAGCAGGTCAAAGCTATCCTCTCCAAAGGGCAGCGGCTCCCGTCGGTAATCCGCCAGTGTCCAGTCCAGTTCCAGCCCCCGCAGCTCCACTGTTTCCGGGGCGTATTCCATGCGGGTGACGGCCGCGATTCCGGCCCTGGGGAAAAGCGCCCGCAGGCGCGGCAGAAGAATCAGGCTCTCCACTGCCAGGATTTTCAGGGGCATTTCGCTTGCGGTAAGAAAATAGGTCAAATCCTGCTGCATCATCTGCACCTCATACCAATAAAACTCTCCTCCACGCTGCGCACATAGCTGTCTGTGTCCAGCAGGGCAGAATGGGGCAAGTCTTCGTACAAGCGCCTCTGCTCCCTCCGCAGGCGCCTGGCGCTGCCTGCCAGCTTTACGGCTTTCTCCACGTATGCTTCCACAGAGGCCCCCACCCACTCCCTGCGGTGCGCAGCCCGCAAGAGGCTCTCCCCCAGGCGGCTGCCGTAGCGGTCTCCCGCAAGCGTCACCACCGGCACCCCCAGGTACAGGGCCAGGGCCGTCATATAGCCTCCGGGATAGGGAAAGGTATCCAGCACCAGATCCAGCCGCCCGTAGTCCCGCAGGAAGTCCCGCTGTCCCATGCGAATCTCCACCCGCTCCAGGGGCAATCCTGCCAGAGCGGCCCTTTGCCGGATGGCCCCGGCCCGCTCCGACAGGGGCAGGGTATCCTGCAGCACGAGCCTGCTGCCCGGTACTGCCCGCAGTATTTCTCCCCAGGCAGAAAGTGCCCCGTCCGTTATCTTCAGGAAATTTTGAAACACGCCCAGACGTATCACACCCTCTGCTCTGGGGCAGGCCCGGGCCTGTTCCCGCGCCTGCCGCAGCTCCTCCGTGGGCTGAAAGGCCAGGGCCTGGGGCAGTTGCCACAGATTTTCCGTAAACCGCCCTTCCTCCCCTGGGCGCACCAGGCTACAGTCGGCCAGAAGCCCCTGCACCCAGCCGGTAGGCAGGCCCCAGGTATCAAAATAGCCGATACCGGCAAGCTGCACCGGGGCCAGACGGTAGGGCAGCAGAAACAGGGTACGTCCCCCCCCGCTGTGGCCGCCGAGATCCACAAGGATATCCGGGGCCTCACCGCCAATGCGCTCCGCCGCCGCCTCCGTGGAAAGCCCTGCCAATGAGACCAGCTTCACCCTCTGCCCCAGCCTGCGGGAAGTTTCGTCCTCTGCCGCATCCAGTGCGTAAGCCCTGACCTCAAAATGCTCCGGGTCAAGCCCCAGCAAGGGTTCCGCGAAGCGCAGCACCGCGCTTTCGCAAAAAGAGGGTGCCAGATAGCCCACACGCAGGCGCTGTTTCCCAGCCGTTCCCTGCCGCCTGCCCCCGCTACTGGCTGCCTTCCGCGCCTCAGCCAGCCCTTCCCCGCGGCACAATTCCCCATAGGCGAAATGCGCCCTGGCAAGTTCCTCCGGTGACAGGCCGGGCAAATAGTGCAAGGCAAACAGATAGCCCGAATAATGCTCACGCTGGCTGCGCAGGTATTCGTCCTCCTGGGCGGCCTGGTAGAGCGCCGCCGCCGCCCCCTCTGCATCCCCCAGTTGCTTGCAGCTTTCCGCAATAAGTTCCAGCAGGCGCCAGTTCGGCCTGCCCCCCGGAAGCTCCCGCAGCCTCTGCAGCAGGGCCAGGGCCTTGCCTGCATGTCCTTCCCGCAGTTCCTCCTGAACCGCCAGTAATTGCTGCTCCATCATTTCTTCCCCCCCCTCATTTCAGGGTAAACAGGGCTATCTCCGGAGGGCAGCCGATGCGGCAGGGGAACCAGCTTCCATTGCCGCAGTGCACATAGCCGTAAGAGTCACCCTGCCGCACCAGCCCCCTAGTATAGCGGAAGACAGGGAACAGGGGCAGGCCGAAGATGCCGAACTGCCCGCCGTGGGTGTGGCCTGTCAGGGTCAGCAGCACCCCGGACTCCGCCCCGTCGTCAATGCACTCGGGATGATGGGCCAGCAGCACGCAGGGCGCCCCCTGGGGCACCTGGGCCAGAGCCAGCGCGTGATAGTCCCGCCGCTGCTCCGTGAAGCGCGGCCTGTCCATAGGATAATCCACCCCTGCCAGCCACAGGCCGCAGGGCAGCCTCACAGCAGCATTTTCCAAGACCAGCACCCGGGTGTCAGCCAGATACTTGCGTATAGCGGCAATGTTCCTGAAATGCTCATGGTTGCCATAGCAGAAGGCTATGCCATCGGGGAAACGCTCCACATATTCATCCAGCAGCCGGATTGCTGCCTCATTTTGCCTGTTGTCATCAAAGATATCCCCCGTCACCGCCAGCAAAGACACCTCCGGCAGCGCGGCAATCCGCTCCAGCAGGGCACGCAGATCCTCCACCGAAAAAAAGCGTCCCAGATGCACATCGCTGATCTGGGCTATCGTATAGGGCCTCTCCCCCAGAGCAGGCGCGGGAATGGCATAGCGGTTGATAACCGTGTGCTGCCGCTCCCAGGCACCACCATAGGCAGCCAGGAGAGTTGCCGCCACCGGATAGAGCAGGGATTTAGCCAGCAGCTCCCGCCGCCTGGGGTCAAAGGGCACGGCCCTGCCCCGCCGAGCCAGAAAGCGTATCAGCAGAGCGATGGAGACCAGGGCAGAAAAGATGAGCTGCGCCACAAACAGCACCGCCACCGTCACCAGCACCGGCGCAGGTATATACATATCCCTCAGCCAGGCGGCGAAAACAAGCAGCCCTATGATGCCGCCCAAATCCAGGACAATGAAGAAGGCAGAAGCCAGGCGGAGCTTACGTCCCCGCCAGAGATGGCGTGCAGCGGAAATGCTCCAGATAAGCGCGAGCGCCAGCACGACCAGAAGTATCAGAATGAACATAGGTACGACCTCCCTGCAAGGTTGAATATGCTATGTATTCTGCGTTACAACACAAATCCCCTCCTGAACCTTTGCCGGAAAAGCAAAAGCGGCCTGCCTGAGCAAGCCGCCGATGCTGTTCTGCCGAACATCGAACACCGGAGAAGATACATGGATTCATATCAGAGCAGGCCGTTTTTTCTGGCAATGGACTTGATGTCCACCAGCGTCAGAGGACTGTATTTTGCAACACTCTCAATGGATAAACCGTCCTTCAGCATGGCTATCACCTGAGCCATATCCCGAGATAATTGGTGCATCCGTTCTTGCTGTATACCTTGCTTTATGCCTTGCTGTATGCCTTGCTGTATGCCTTGCTGTATGCCCTGCTGTATGCCAATCTCGGTGCCTTCCTCTATGAAAGCTGAACGTGCATCTTCCTCATTGTAGGCAAAGTTCAACATATCGAAGACCTCCTTCTTTCGTTGTTCCAGATAGTCTTGCATAATACCGTTTTGCTGGCAGTAAGCCAATGTTTTTCTGACGGCTTCATCGTGGGGCAATCCGGCATCCAGCTGCTGGTTCAGGTAGTTGCTAAAAAGGCTGTATTCCTTAAGCGGAGGGCAGTTCTCCTTCAAATCCTCGTTCTGTCCTGCCTTCAGGCTGATCATCCTTACCTGGAGCTCCAGCGCACTGATATCTTCGCCAAAGGCATCTGAGAGTCGCAGAATTTTTCTCGGGGGCATTTCCTTCCGGCCATCGTAAAAGCAATAGAAATTCGGTGCCGGAAGCGGCATCAGTGTGGAGCGATAAAGGTTTCTGGCATGATTGGCAATGAAGAGCTTGTACTCCTCTGCCACATACAGGAGCAGCCTGATGGGCATGTTCTCGTTCCATGTGTGCTGGTGCTCCATCAGGATCATGAAACGATTAAGGAAGAAGCAGCTAAGATCATTACGAATGTTGCTGAAGAATGTCCAGTTCAGGGTGTTGACTTTCACATCTGCCGGATTGGTATGTGAAGTCCTGAGAAGTGCGTTGCAAAGCGACAAAAGTCTTTCCGGAGTATTGAGGTAATCACGAAAAACCGAATCGTAAACCTGCTTATTAGGCATCTGCCATCACTTCCTTTAAATCATTTTAGCATTTTTGTTCTTGTTTGTATATCCTTTTTGAACCAGGAAAGTTAAGTCAGTAAGGCTCCCTGCATAAAAAACGGCTATCGCGAGAAATAAATACTTTCCCGGCGATAGCCGTTTTCTTAGCGCTTTTTAACGTACAGACTGTTTGTCATATTTGGCTGCCAAAGACCTGCGCAAAAGCTGGGCAAATTGACGAGCGCCTTCCATATTGGGGTGAACACCGTCCTTAAACCATTCCCGATGATTGGAGGCCAGTGTATACCAGTCAATTACAGTGATATTGGGGCGGGTGCGAGAGAGCTCCCAAATGTAATTGTTGTTCATCCTCATCCACTGTGAATAGGAGCAATAGGTCGTAACCCAGAAAATCTGTCTTTCGGTACCAAGCAGCTCCAAAAGATTCTGTGTGCCGGTGGCGTATGGCTCATGCTCCAGCAACGGGCCGTTGGTTCCCAGTTCAACGATGACTACATCACTTAGATTACCCTCTGCCTGCAGCCTCTGGGCAGCCTCAAAGCCGCCGCACACATCCCGCGAGCCCTTGGCATCAATGAAGGCGTTAGGCAGCTGAGACAGGATAATCCCCCTGTTGCCGCTCATGATAGAATCGCCAATCAGGGTGACACCTTCACCGCTGGCATAGTCCGGGAGCTTTTCTTCGGCAGGTGCAGCCTGTGTTTCAGATGCAGCTTGCTCTGCAGACAGAGCCCTTGCTGCTGCGATACCTGACATAGCCACACAGAAAATAGCGGAAATATTCAGGACAAAAAGAAGAAGCTGAAAGAGTGCAAAGCAAAAGTTACGCCAATGA
>CAMVGU010000044.1 GCA_947167105.1 uncultured Selenomonas sp.
CCACTATGATCTGCATGGATTCATGGTAAGTTATGTCGGCAACTTCGGATATCATAAGGATCTACGCCTGTTATAGATATGGGAAGTTTGAGTTTTCTTAATTTAACGGTATTGCCCCTAGTGTAAACCCTCGTTCATCTTTATATTAATCGTCCGATATGCAGCCATCTGCTGCGTCATCGTCAGTCGCCATAGCTCGCTATGGCTCCTTCCTGAAGGCCCAAATCCGCCCACACAGGCTGGCACAGGCCAGCCAAAAATACCGCGCCTGCGGCTACAGTGGACGCACCAGCCTCCTGCGCGCCAGTTTTTGGAGATAAGCAAAAGCCCCCGCTGCTGCGGGGGCTTTTGCACATCCCTCCTCCGGGAAAGGTGTCAATCCAGATCCGAGGCCTTCCCCTTGTACTCCGGGGGGCGCTTCTCCAAGAAGGAGTTTATGCCCTCCTTGTAGTCTGCCCCTTCATAAACCCGAGTGCGATAAGCATTGATGCGCTCGAAGTTCTCAGCGCTGATGACGGTGGAAGCCCTGGACAGGATGCGGAACTGGCGCTTGATGGCGCTGATGGACAGGACGCTGTTGCGCCGCAGGGGTGTCAGGAAATGCTTTTCCAGCATGTTGTCCAGATCCGCTGAATCCGTCACATGGTTGATAAGACCCACGTTCAGGGCATCATCAGCGGTGATGGGAGTGCCCAGGAAGAACATTTCCCGGGCCTTGTTCATACCCAGCTGGTTGATGAAGTGGAGGATCCCTGAGGCATTGTAGGGAATGCCTATCTTGGCGGGGGTGATGGCAAAGGTGGCATTCTTGGAGCTGAGAATCATATCACAGGACAGGCACAGGTCGCAGGCCCCGCCCCACACTGAGCCGCTGACGCAGGCGATGACAGGTATGGGGGTGTCCTGCACCTTCCTCAGCAGCCGTTCCATGGGCACATCAAAGGCCAAAGGGTCGCTGCCGTCCGTGGGCAGCTCCCGGATATCATGGCCCGCGCTCCAGACCCCCTTCTTCACTTGGGCCTTGATGACGATGCCCACACACTCCTGCTCATAGCCATAGCGCAGAGCCTCCATCAGCTCATTGCACATATCCTCGCTGAGGCAATTGTAATGCTCTGCATTCTGCATCTCCACGTAGCAGATGCGATCCTCCACTAAGGTATTCACTAACATGGTTACCCCTCCACGCACTTTACATTCTTCACTCAATGCAAAAAATCATCCTTATCCGCATACTCCAGCCCCAGAGCCTCCGACACGGGCAGGCTTGTGAGCTTGCCTGCCACGGTATTTATGCCCTGGGCCAGCCCCGGGTCTTCCTGGCAGGCCCGCTGCCAGCCTTTCCCCGCCAGGGAGAGGGCATAGGGCAGAGTGGCATTGGTAAGGGCCAGGGTGGAGGTTCTGGACACGGCCCCTGGAATATTGGCCACGGAGTAGTGGAGCACCCCATGCTTTACAAAGGTGGGGTTCTCATGGGTGGTCACATGGTCGCAGGTGGCGATGCTGCCTCCCTGGTCGATGGCCACATCCACGATGACAGAGCCGGGGCTCATGGTCTTCACCATTTTCTCCGTCACCAGGCAGGGAGTCTTGGCCCCGGGCACCAGCACCGCCCCGATGAGGAGATCTGCCCTGGGTACCCACTGGGCGATATTGTAATTGTTGGACATGACGGTGGCAATGCGCCCCTGGAAAACATCATCCAGATAGCGGAGCCTTTCAATGGACAGGTCGATGACCGTGACCCGGGCCCCCAGGCCCACCGCCATCTTGGCAGCGTTGGTGCCTACCACGCCGCCTCCCAGGATCACCACCTGCCCAGGGGCCACGCCGCTGACGCCCCCCAGGAGGACACCTGCGCCGCCGTAGCGGCTCTCCAGGAACTGCGCACCGATCTGCACAGACATGCGCCCCGCTATTTCGCTCATGGGGGCCAGCAGGGGCAGGCTCCTGCCATCCCTGCCCACCACAGTCTCATAGGCCACAGAGGTGACCTTGTGCCGGAGCAGGGCCTCCGTCAGCTCCGGCTCCGCCGCCAGATGCAGATAGGTGAAGAGCAGCTGACCCTCGTGGAAAAGGTCGTACTCAACAGGCAGAGGCTCCTTCACCTTCACTATCATCTCAGCTTCGTCAAAGAGCTGCTTCTTGTCGGAAAAGAGCTCTGCTCCCACCGCCCTGTAATCCTCATCGGCAAAGCCGCTGCCCAGGCCGCCGCCGACTTCCACCAGCACCCTGTGCCCCGCCTTCACCAAAGCCTCAGCTCCCGCCGGAGTGAGCCCTACCCGGTTCTCATTGTTCTTGATTTCTTTAGATACGCCGATAATCATGTTTTTTCCTCCTAATTGTAAGGTATTTCTTTATCCTTATTTTCTGCCTTTATCTCTAAATTCCTGTCAGAAAAAAGTAAAATATTCAAACTTCCCATATCTATAACAGGCGTAGATCCTTGAAAACTGTATATCTCAGAAGATAAAAAAGGCGCAAAGCCTCAAAACTTGGTACAATAATTGACGACTCTCTGGGATATAGAAGTGTTTTTCAAGACCTGCAAAAGCAGCCTGCTGCTTCGTAAGGAGTACCATGGCCTTTCCTATGATGGCCTTACTGCACATGTGGCTCTGGTGTTCACCCGCTATATGCTTCTGGCAGTTTCCAAGCGAGACAATGAGGACGACAGAACGCTTGGCGAGCTGTTCTACATCATGATATCCGAAGTTGCCGACATAACTTACCATGAATCCATGCAGATCATAGTGGAAGCTATGTTGGCGACAGTTCAAGAGGAATTTCATATTACCGATGCCCAGTTAGAAGCCTTCTATGCGAAGTTTATGTCCAAACTGCCGGAGCCCATGCAGCGCCTGTTGCAGGCGGCCTGAGGATTTTATCTCTTGAGATATACGGTTTTCAAGGAGCTGTTAGTATTTTCTATGTGGGAAGTTTGAGTTATAAAATAAAAAGCGTCAAATGCTGCAAGTCCCTGCTTGACAAGGCTTGGCAGCATTTTGACGCTTTTTGTTTTTTGGGGGCTTATAAGATTTCAGGACACCTTCACCTGCAACCAAATCTTTGTATACAGCTTGTCCAGCTCCTCCCCCAGATACCTGTAGGATTCCTGTCCCTCATAGATCTCCTTCGGGGGGAAGGCCAGCTCTGCATTCTCACCCAGCTCCTCTGCCACCTGCTCTCTGACGGCAGTGTTGGGGGTGGAGTAGCCCAGATGGCGGAAGTTTGCGGTTGCCACATCAGGGCGGCACATGAAGTCGATGAATTTGTGGGCATTTTCTACGTGGCGGGCATTCTTTGTTATCACCCAGCCGTCAATCCATACATTCGTGCCCTCCCTGGGAGCAAACTGGAAAGCCAGGTTCTCATTGCCTTCAATCATGTAGAGGGCTTCCCCGGAAAAAGTAACAGCCAGGGCAGCTTCCTCTGCAATCATCTTGTCCTTTATCTCATCTACGCAATAAGCCTGCACCAGGGGCTTCTGCCCTATAAGCATGTCCCTGGCTGCCAGAAGGTCCTGCTCATCTGTGGTATTCATGAATTTTCCCATGATTTTCAGGGGGATCATGACAGAATCCCGGGCTGAGTCCTGCATGATAATGTTGTCCCTGTACTTTTCCTCCCAGAGGATAGTCCAACTGTCCACCGGCTCATCTACCAGCCTGGTGTTGTAGACGATGCCCACGGTACCCCAGCAATAGGGCACCGTGTATTTCCCCTCCCGGTCAAAGGTTTTGCACTGCCGGAAAAAATCCTCGTCAATGTATTGCCTGGCATAAGGCAGCTTTTCAAAATCCAGGGGCTGCAGGAGGTCATTGTGGATGAGCTTGTTTATCATGTAGTCCGAGGGGCATAGCACATCATAGGCCTCGGCTCCCTCGGCGATGCGGGGGTACATGCTCTCATTGGTGTCGTACTCGTCCAGTACCACATGGATGCCCGTTTCCTCCTCGAATTTTTCCAGCATGTCTCCATCCAAATAGTCGCCCCAACTGTAGACGTAGAGCACATTCTGCCCCTCTGCCTCATCCTCCTCCAGCATGTCGCATCCAGTGAGGCACAGGCAGAGCAGCAGGACGAGCAAAAAGCGGATTGTCTTCATGCTGCCATCTCCCCTCTCCTGGCTTCGCGATAGCGGCGGATAACCTTGTAATTCACCATGAGCAGGGCGGCGAACACCAGCACCCCGCAGAAGAACAGGGCAGACAGTGCGTACATCTCAGGGTGTACCCCCAGCTTCAGCTCTGCGTAGATTTCCGTGGTGAGGGTATTTATCCCCGCTCCCTTGGTGAAATAGGTAACTATGAAATCATCGGCACTCATGGCAAAGCACAGGAGAAAAGCGGAGATAATGGCGGGCAGAAGCTCCGGCAAAATCACCTTGCGGAAAGCTGACACGGGGCCTGCTCCCAGGTCTCGCGCCGCCTCATAGCAGACATCGTCCATGGAAAGAACCTGGGGCAGGATGCAGAGCATGGCATAGGGCAGGCAGATGACAATATGAGCCAGGAGGATAGTGTCATAGCCCAGCCTGAGACCCAGTCCCAAAAAGAGGAGCATCAGGGAAATCCCCGTGACAATATCCGCATTCAGGAGGGGCACATTGGAAAGGCCCCGAAAGAGCATCCTGCCCCGGCTCCCCATCTGCCGCAGCCCCAGGGCCGTCACAAGGGCCAGGAGGGTGGCCAGGAGGGCAGAAGTCACGCCGATGGTGAGGGTGTTGGCAAAGGCAGCTGCAATCTCCTCGCTTTCCATGAGCCCTTCATACCACTCCAGGGTAAAGCCCGTCCACTGCCCCCGGTAGCGGCTGGCATTGAAGGATTGGGCAATGAGCACCAGGATAGGCGCATACAGAAAGAGCACGATGGCTCCCAAATAAGTGTTTTTCAGCTTTTCCATCACGGCCTCCCCTTCCTTCCCTGCTCCCCGCTGTCCGTAAAGGCTTCCAGCAGGATATTAAGAATGATGAAGACCATCAGCACCATGGAAAGGGCGCTGCCCAGTTGCCAGTCATAGGCAGCGGTGAACTCCTGCTCGATGATATTGCCCACCAAAAGCACCTTGTTCCCACCCAGGAGGGCGCTGATGACAAAGGTGGTGAGGGCAGGGATGAAAACCATGGTGGAGCCGCTGACAATCCCCGGCAGGGAAAGGGGCAGCAGCACCCGGCGCAGGGTCTGGAAGTGATTTGCCCCCAAGTCCCTGGCCGCCTCGATAATGCTTTCGTCAATGCGGCTGATGCTCACATAGAGGGGCAGCACCATATAAGGCAGGAAATTATACACCATGCCAATGACAATGGCGGCAGGGGTGTTGATAAGATGCACCTCCGGCAATTCCAGGGCAGACAGCAGCATATTGATGATGCCGTGCTTTTCCATAATGGTCTGCCAGGCCATGGTAGTAAGGAGAGAATTCATCCACAGGGGCAGCAAAAAGAGCATAAACACCAAAAGCCCCCGGCGCTCCTTCCTCTCCCTCAGAATCAGGCAGAGAGGATAGGCCAGCACCAGGCAGATGAAGGTGCTGAGAAGCGCAAGGGTTGCAGACAGGCCCAGGGCTCGCAGATACTCTATCTGCAGCACCGTGGACAGGTGCTCCAGGGTAAAGTGCCCCGCCCCGTCCGTCAGTCCCGTCCACAGCACGAAGAACAGGGGCAGCACAATAAACAGGGCAGCCCACAGGGCAAAAGGCAGGGCCAGAAAACTATGGGAGGCGAGCCTTCCGCTCAGTCGCTCATTCATTGCTCACCGCCTCCTCGTCCACAGATTCGGGCTTGGTCATGATCTGGATATTGGCAGGCACCAGGCGCAGCCCCACCTCCTTGCCCTGCTCGTGGCCGGTGATGGTCTGTACCAGCCACTTAAAGCCCGCGGCTTCGATGGTGATGTCGTACACCGTGCCCTTGAATACCACCTGAAGGATGCGGCCCGCAAACTGCCCTTCCTCCGGGGCGCAAATCTGGATATCCTCCGGGCGGATCTGCACATCCACAGGCACATTTTCTCCAAAGCCTGCGGATGTGCAGGGAATGTCCTTGTCCAGGAGATGCACCAGGTTATCCCGTACCATGGTACCGTCAATGATGTTGCTGTCCCCGATGAAGTCTGCCACAAAGGCATTTTCCGGCTCGTTGTACACATTCTCCGGGGTGCCTATCTGCTGAATCCAGCCCTGGTTTATGACAACCACCGTGTCGGACATGGAAAGGGCTTCCTCCTGGTCGTGGGTGACAAAGACAAAGGTGATGCCCAGCTCCTGTTTGATTTTCACCAGCTCCCGCTGCATATTCTGCCGCAGCTTTAAATCCAGGGCAGAGAAGGGCTCATCCAGAAGCAGCACCTTGGGCTCGTTCACAATGGCACGGGCGATGGCAATGCGCTGCTGCTGTCCCCCGGACATCTGGTTGACCCGGGCGTGCTCATAGGCTTCCAGGTTCACCAGCTTCAGGGCGTATTTTATCTTATCCCTTATGTAGCTTGCACTCTTGCCCTTGAGTTTCAGCCCAAAGGCGATATTCTCCGCCACATCCATATGGGAAAACAGGGAATACTTCTGGAAAACCGTATTCACTTGCCGCTTCTCCGGCTGCAGAGCCGTAATGTCCTGGCCGTCAAACCAGATTTTCCCGCTGTCGGGCATCTCAAAGCCGCCTATCAGGCGCAGGATGGTAGTCTTGCCGCAGCCCGAGGGCCCCAAAAGGGTAACAAATTCATTCTCGTGGATAGTCAGATCCAGATCCTCCAGAATCTGCCTTCCGTCATAGGATTTATTTATGCGTTCGAGGCGCAGGAGTTCTTTTTTCATTTATCGACCCTTTCCCTTGTTTGGACGGTTGAAACTTATCCCCGTAATCATACCACAAAAAGTCGAAAAAGACGATTGCCGGTATGTGCCAGGCTCATAATTGAGAAAGAAAAAGCCATCCCCTTGGGGAAGGCTTAAAAACGAGAAACAGTTTTTCTTTAACGAGTATAAGGAATTTTGATAAAGTCCTGGGGCACAATCATGGCCTTGTCCGGGAGGATGCCGCGCCGGGCGCAGATGCCGATGACTGCATCACCCAGGTGGAAATTCCTTCCTGCAATCTCCCCGTTTCCTGCAAGAAGCTCCGCGCTTTCTACCTTGGCGAAGACTTCCTCCAGGCCCTGCCCCGTGAGCTTGACAAAGCTCTCCTTGACAGTCCAGATCTGCAGGAATCTTTCGTCGCGCTTCTGCCCGGTAAGGTGCTGGAGGCTGCGGCGTTCCTGGGCCGTGAAGAAATGTCCGGCAATCATCAGGGCGTCTTTTGCATCTTCCTCCACATCTACGCCGCTTGGCGCTTCCCCGACGCTGCACACGGCCCAATGCTTGCTGTGGGAAAGGCTTATTTCCCACGGGCTGCCGACTGCATGAGGCTTTCCTTGCCCGTCCCGCTCGATGGTGATTTCTTCCAGCGGGCGGACTTCTTTGCGGGCCAGGACAGAGCGCACGAGCAATTCCGTCCAGATGGTTCGGTTCCGATCGGCAGGGAAGCGATAGCAGAGAATCTTTTCCTGTCGCTCAGGAGAGAAGAATGGCAAGAATTTTTCCACCGGCTGCTCCAGACGCTCTGTCAGATCCAGCCCATAAACCTCAATCATGGCATCATACTCCCTTTAACAGTCTGTCTCACTCCCCTGCGGCAGTTCGCCATGACAGTCCAGTTCTTCCCATACCGGCAGGTGGGTACCCAGGGCTTTGGCATCGAATTTGTGCTCCGGGCCCTCGAAGGAGCGGAAGGCAGCCTGAACCTTGCCGAATCCCAGGTAGAGCAGGGGCAGGTTGCAGCAAACCATGACGATATTGGCAAAGTCACTGAGGTTCCAGAGGGCGCTGAGATCAAATCCGGCTATGTTGGTAATCATGCCGAAGGACAGCACCAGGAGATTCACCAGTCTGACGGAGGTGATAAAGACCTTGCCCTCAGAAATCTGCCTGGCGCAGATCTCTGAAAAAGACATGAAGCCCAAGAGGCAGGTGAAGGCAAATATGCCAAAACAAATGCTGACGATCAGGGTGACAAGCTCATAGCCTCCGCTTCCAATCATCTGGGCACAGGAAGCCAGGAATTTCTCCAGGCGGCCCATTTCAAACCAGGCAGCGGAGCCGTCCCTCAGCCAGGCCTGCCCCATGATAAGCACAAAACCTGTCAATGTGCAGATGACCATGGTGTCCAGGAAAACCCCGATAGCCTGTATTATGCCCTGGTCGCAAGGGTGCTTGGCGCAGGAGACGGCAGCCGGCATGGACAGGGTGCCCTGTCCGGCCTCATTGCTCATGAGGCCCCGCTTGATGCCCTGGGAGAGGGCTATGCCAAGAGCACCGCCGAAGACAGGCTCCGGCCGGAAGGCTTCTGTCACCACCGCATAGAAGAACCAGGGCAGAAGCTCAATGTTCATGGCTACCATGATAAGCACTGCTGATACATAGATCACTGCCATGACAGGTACAAGCACGTCCGTTATGGAGGTTATGCGCCGCAGCCCGCCAAAGACAGAGAAGGTGGTGACAGCCACCAGCAGCAGGAAAAAAAACCACACCAGGGGACTGTCCGGGGCCAGCTCCAGGCCGGTTACATTCTGGGTGATGGCGGTCATGGCAGAAATAGTATTGAAGCCCTGGGCAGGAATGCAGAGCAGGGCGTAGACGATGTAGAGGCAACTCAAGGCACCGCCTACGGCAGCGGCTCCTCCCAGAAGCTTGCGGCCATAGCTGGGCAGCCCGCCCACATACTCATCACCCTGCTTGTCCTTGTAAATCTGTGAGAGGGTAGATTCCACAAAAGCAGTTGCCATGCCAAAAAAGGCAGATATCCACATCCAGAACAGGGCACCGGGGCCGCCGGTGGAGACAGCCCCGGTGACACCCAGAATATTCCCCGGCCCAACCCGCATGGCCGTAGATAAGAGGAAGGAGGCCAGAGGGCTGATGCCCCGTTGCTCCCGGCGGCTCTCCATCAGAATGCCAAGCCCGTACCTGAAGTATTTTATTTGCACGAAGCGCAGCCTGATGGTGAAGAACAGCCCCGTGCCCACCAGCAGGATGATGACCAGGGGCAGCTCCCCGATGATGGGTATGCTGGCATACCACTCAAAATTGGTGGGAAATCCCCACACCAAATCCGCCAGCTCCTGAAATAAAGCACAGACGCTCTCTATAACCCCGTACATTGATCAGCCTCCCAATCCTATACATTCCATTGACAGAACTTCATAAGTTATTATAGGGAAGGTTAGGTGGAATGGCAAGCCATGCAGGAGAGCGTTAGAATTTCTTATTCACCTGGCTGAAATTCATGGTGTAGCGTGAAGGAACCATTTCCCTTTACAGCGAATTATCCAGTCAGAGAATGGTGTTTCTGACTTATAGGGAGGGGGGAGCTAAGTAACTGGAAGAATACTCAAGTATGTAAAAATGTGTAGCAATATGCTAAAGACTCAAGAAATCCATTGAGTTAGTTTGTGCTGACTTTATAGCAGTCGGAATGGCTGGAAATAAACCAGAGGCGGTTGAAACAGTCCGTCTAACTACGGGATAGCACCCTGATGGTAGCCGTTGGACAGTGGTAGATGCGAAACCCAAGCGAGGCTGGCGAGCCTATACGCAAAAAAAATATCACGAAAGGAGAAAGCTACTAGATGTAATCGGCAGAATATCACAAACAAGATACTGTCGATATGTACCGATGGCTAGTCGGGAATTTACGCCTTCGGAGTATCATGCAAACGTCAGTAGCCTGTCCTATGGACGGCGAGAACGGATACGATGAACAAGGAACTACAAATCGTGAGATTGTAGCGATACATCTTGATATAGGCATATTTGTCTATATTTTAAGTAGCAGACTGTCCCGTCCCGGTTTTGGCAAAATTTTAAATGCACTAAAAAGAGCCGCCTGCCTTGACTTTGATGTCAAGAGGCGGCTTTTTGGTTACGTGAGTACAAGACTTATGGAAGTAGCGGCAGCCGATATTCTATCCTGCGTAGCCAGCCGCCTTCATTGTGAAAGCCATTTTCCTCATAACGGTATTTATTTTAAATCCCTGCTGTATTCACGCAGCCTGGCGATGGCTTCTGCCCGGTTCTCCTGCAAGGTGATGCGGCTGAGGTAGTCATAGAAGGCGGTGGTGATGTCTGATTCGCTGGAGAAAAATGCTATGGTGTCCTTGCCTGCATTGTGCATGAGGACGCCGGTATTTTCCTTTACCATGAGCATGATGATGTCCTGGGAGCCGGTGAAGAGGTCAATGCCTGCGTAATAGCGGCGTGAGGAAAAGGGATTGATTTCTGGCCTTGGGGGCAGGATGACATGATAGTTGGGCTGGGTTTCCAGCAGTTCGATGATGGCCTCGATGTGCTGACGGAATTCTTCCACGGTATAGGAAAGCTCCGGCTGTCCCAAAAGATCCCGGAAGGGAATGGGCAGGGAGCCGTCAGTCACCAGCTCGGCATCGGGCAGACAGAGGATTTCTGTTATGTGGCAGCCATGGGCAAGCTGGGAGGAAAAATGAGCTTGGAGCTTCGCTGTTTCCTGCCGAAAGATAGGATGCCTGACGCGTTCGGCGATGTTCTTGTTCACACGCTCCGGCATGGTATAGCGGGAGGGGATGGAACGCAGCATGATGAGGCTGTCCTCTGCCTTGGCGAAGGCGAAGTAGGTGTGCAGGAAATCCTCCACATTGTGGATGCCGAAAATCTTTACCAGCGGGCGGCAGAGGGCAAGATAGTCGAAGTATTCATCCTCCAGGGCATTGACCGCCGCCTTATCCCGGATGAGGATGTTTACCATGGTCTTTTTCGTGTCCATGATGGACTGGGACATGAGGGCGGACTGCTTCTGCGCGATGAAAAGGGTGCGGCGAAAGATATTGTCGCGGATGCGCGGGCAGTAGTAGGTCTCGATTTTTCCCGTCATATAGATGGGCACCCACTTCTTGATGGCTTCCACCATCTCCTCGATATTGCGGCGGATGGTGTGGACAATCTTGATTTTCCCTCCCTGGGCGATGATGGTGGTGAGCAGCTGTGACCAGCGCTTCGTGAAACTGGCATCTTCGTACAGCCATTGCATATTTTCATCGCTGTGGAGCAGGAGGGAGACAGGCGCATGGGATTCGCAAAGCTCCGAGAGGAATTTCTCTACGCCCTGGCGCTTGCCGGCATTGCCGTAAAAGAACTCTGTGGCGCATTCTGCCCCCTCTGCAGCATTTTTTTGTTTTTTCAAGTCGAGGTCAATATCCAGCATCTGCAGGTCGTATTCGTCCGCAGGGGACACAGGCTCGGACAGCCATTTGGCCAGAAGCTTGATTTGCTCCCCAGCCACCTGGGGCCAGGGGGATTCTGGGCAGATCCTCTGTGCCAGGGCGGCCTTTTGGCCGGGCAGTTTGATGTTTTTGGCAAAGAAGGAAGCAAGGGGCTGGATGAGGTCGCGGTTCTGGGGCAGGTTGCGCTTCCCCAGACGCAGGCGGCTGATATAGGATGCGTCAAAGGACAGGGCCTTTCCCAGGGTGTTGTTTTGCGTGCCTGTCAGGCGCATCAGGAAATCCAATTTTTTGGCGATGTTCAAGCTCATGTGGCAACCGCCTTGCTAAATTGTCTTTTTGTTTTATTATACCCTGTTTTTAGCATGAATCAACTGACTTGTCACAATATTGACAGATTTGTCAATGACAAATCTGTCAAGCAACTATACATTTTCAAAATTTTCATGTATGATAAAATTGCCATTGAAATATACCATTTCATAGCGTTTTATATGGTTTCCCTGCTGTGCGAGCCTGGGAAGGTCAGCTCGGCTTGTGCAAGAGTGGTCAGGTTCCAAGAAAGGATGTGGGGGTAATGAAGAGATTTTCGAGGCTTGTTTCCCTGTTGGCAGTCATGGCGGCGGTGCTGGTCTTTTCCGTGGCCAGCGTGCTGGCATCTCCAGCTGACAGCCTGAACTGGCAGGATTCCACCATCACTGTGACAGGCATGGGGGCACCCCCGGCCAATGCCAGGAACAGAGCCCAGGCCCGCATGATGGCCCGCCGGGCAGCTGTGGTGGACGGCTACCGCCAGCTGGCAGAAATCGTGAAGGGCGTCAATGTGGATGCTGAGAGCACCGTGGAAAACTTCATGGCTACCAGCGATGTAGTCCGCACCAAGGTCAGCGCCCTGGTGCAGGGCGCCCAGGTAGTGAGTGAGCGCGCCACTTCCGATGGGGGCTATGAAGTCACCATGAAGGTCGCCATGTTCGGCGTGAGCAACTCTCTGGCCGAAGCCGTCATGCCCAAACCTCCTGTGCAGGAAGTTTTCCCAGAGCCGGTGCAGTCCGTAGCTCCTTCCCAGCCTGCCTATGATGCAGGGGCTTCCGTCAGCGTGCGCATTGATGTGACTGCCAAGGTGCCTGCTCCCCCCGCTGCCAATTCCAATGCTATCGGCGGCTACACGGGCCTGATCGTTGACTGCCGCGGCCTGGGCCTCCGGCCTGTCATGAGCCCGGTCATCAAGAATGCCAGCGGCGAAAACATCTATGGGCATAAGAATCTGAATCCTGATTTCGTCATTGCCAACGGCATGGCCAGCTACACCACGGATATTGCTAATGGCACCAGGCGCGCAGGCAGCAATCCCCTGGTGGTGAAGGCTGTTTCTCTGGACAGCCACAACAGCTATCCTGTGCTTTCCGTGGCAGATGCCAACCGTGTCCTCATTGAAAACAGGAGCGCAGGCTTCCTTGAGAAGACCAACGTGGTGTTCATCCGCTGAGTTATGCTTCCCGCCTCCCCCTTTTTTGGGGGGAGACGGGATTTTTCCAAAAACGGGGCTGACCTTCCCAAGCTCGCATGATCATCACAAGAACGTATAATTAGGAGGAAGAGAAAATGAAAAAGAGTCTTGGCGTAATCATGGCAGCCCTGATGGCTTTCACTTTTGGCACGGCTTCGGCGGCGGAGATTGGCAATGACGGATTCGTGCAGGTGGAGGTGGAGGTCTACCCGGAGCCGGGGGAATCCCTCAACGACATGCGCAGGGTGGCGGTGGCAGAGGCCTACCGTCAGCTGGCTGAGGAAGTGGATGAGCTCCATGTCACTTCCAACACCACAGTGATAAAGTCCCGCCGGGCCAGCGACACTATCAATATTTCTGTGGACGCCATCCTCAAGGGAGCCAGGATCAGCAAGGTGTACCGGGATAACGCCGGCGTCTTCCACGCCATTGCCAGCCTGGGGGTGTACGGGGGGGGCCAACTCTCTGGCAGGAGTGCTGCTGCCAACGGATGTGGTCCATGAGGACTTCCCCCAGCCCAAGATGACCAGCATGGAAAGCGGCAGCTTTGACCAGGGCAAGAGCTACACGGGCCTTATCCTGGACTGCCGGGGCAGGGGGCTGACCACGGCTATCTCTCCCGCCATCATTTCCCAGGGGGGCGAGCGGATTTACGCCTATGAGAACGTGCCCCGCCAGACGGCCATCAGCTGGGGCATGGTGGAATACTCCGAGGATATCAATAGCGGCGTGTCCAGAGCCGGTGACTCACCCCTCATCATCAAGGCTGTCAGCGTGTCCGGCGGCGTTGATCCCGTGGTGAGCCAGGCAGATGCAGACAGGATTCTGGCAGCTAATCAGACTTCGAAATTCCTTGCCAATTGCTCAGTGGTGATAGTGAGGTAAAGGCCATGAAAAAACTGACAAAACTGGCAGCAGCCGTGGCTCTGGGCCTGGCCTCAGCCTGGGCCCTGCCCTCTCCGGCAGAAGCGGCTATCCAGACCATCGAGGCCTCCGGGGTCTACGTGATGGATTCACGGCTGGGGGAGACCACCGAGGCTGCCACCGGCCGAGCCAGGGAGGATGCCAAACGGGCAGCCGCCGAGAAGGCGGGGGTCTACGTGGAGTCCTACTCCAAGACCGTCAACATGGTGCTGGAGGAAGACGAGGTGCGCACCATCGCCGCCCAGCTGCTGAAAATCCAAGGGGAAAAGTCCAAGGTGGCAGTGCTGGAGGACAGCCTGCTGCAATTCACCGTCACCATCACCGCCCTGGTGGATGACAGCGGCGTGGATATGCAGAGGGCGGTCAGCACCGACAAGAGCGTCCTGTCAGAGGATGCCCGGCGGAATAGCGAGCTCCAGCGGGAGTATGACGAGCTGAAAAAGCAGATGGAAGAACTGAAGCGCAGGTACGAGGGGGCGGGAGAAGCCCAGCGGGCAGAGATCAAGGCGGAAGCAGCCGCCAACACCCAGCGCTTCGGTGCAGCAGAGGAACTGGAGAAGGCCAACGGCCTCTTCACCCGGGGAGATTACACCCAGGCCCTTTCCGCCTACACCCGCGCCCTGGGGCTGAATCCCCGGCTGCCGGAGGCTTACAACAACCGGGGGCTGGCCTATTACCACCTGCGGCAGTACAGCGAAGCCGTCAATGATTTCAATCAGGCGGCAGCCCTGAAGCCCAATTTCCTGCAGGCTTACAGCAACAGGGGCATGGTGCATCTGGAGCAGGGGCAGGCCGCCCAGGCCATACAGGACTGCACCCAGGCCCTTTCCATCGACTCCCGCTTTGCCCCGGCTCTCAACAACCGCGGCCGGGCCTACGTGGCGGCTGGACAGGCGGACCGCGCCCTGGGGGACTTGCAGCAGGCAGCCCGCATCATGCCCGGCAGTGCCGACATCCACAATAATCTGGGCAGCGCCTATATGATGCTGAAAAGTTACCGTGAGGCTGTGAATGAATACGGACAGGCCATCAGGCTCAACGGCAACTTTGCCGAAGCTTATTACAACCGGGCCCTGGCCTACTGCAACCTGGGCCAGTTCATGGAAGCCCTGCCGGATGCCCAGCGGGCGAAAGAACTGAACCCCGGTGACGGTGCCGCCAGCGACCTGTACAGCAGGATAAGGAGCAAACTGGGAGGCTGAGTGTGATGAAAAAACTATATCTTCTTGCTGCCGCCCTGTGCCTCCTGCTCTGCCAGTCACCACAGGCCCAGGCAGAGATCCTCACCTACGAAGGGGTGGGGGAATACTACATGGAGGAGGAAAGCATCTCCCTCAGCGAAGCCAAGGACAAGGCCAAGCTCATGGCAGAGGTGGCGGTGGTGGAGCAGGCCAGCGTGAAGGTAGCCAGCACCACGGAAGTGCAGAAGTCCAAGCTCACCAAGAATGAAATAGAGCTCATAGCCGCAGGTATCATCAAGGTGCAGGATGTGAAGTACAATATTTCCTCCGAGCTGGATACCCTGCTGGTGAAAGCCGTGGTGAAGGCTGAGATCGACACGGATGAGATTCCCGCATTGGTGGAGCAGGAGATAGCCAAGCGGAAGAAAGCGTGACTTTCAGTGAAAGGAGAGATCATGATGTATGTTCTGAAGCTGAAAAACTTGGTAACGATGCTGCTTTTTGTGTTTGTTCTGTGCTTTTCTTGCCTTTGTTCCGCAGGAATAACCTTTCAGGCTGATGGCGGTAAGAATTTCCTATTGGATTTCAACAATAAAAACGGATGTGGTCAGTATGTGCTCTTGGATGCAAGCGGCAACATCGTATTTACGTTCGATTTTGATTCCAATTCTCAGGAATTCA
>CAMVGU010000045.1 GCA_947167105.1 uncultured Selenomonas sp.
CATACGCCGAAAGCCTTCAACACCTTTTTGCAGAACAAAGAGTATTTCGGCGTGAAACCTTCCGCAGGAATATCGTTTCAAGCCGATGGGGGGAAGAATTTCGTATTGGATTTCAACAACAAGAACAGCTGCGGCCGGTATGTGCTCTTGGACGCAAGCGGCAACATCGTATTTACGTTCGATTTTGATTCCAATTCTCAGGAATTCACCACCTACAGAGCCGATGGCTCCCTGCTGGCCATCAGGAAGATGCTCAGTTGGGACAGGATGCTCCACAAGGACCAGCCTCACCATGACTTCATCGTATGCGTAAGACGCGGTGATGGCGATTACTATCGGGAAAATTACAGCAGCCCCAGCTTTTACGAGCATACGCCGAAAGCCTTCAACACCTTTTTGCAGAACAAAGAGTATTTCGGCGTGAGATAAACCGGGATCATAGTGATGCAGGGAAAATCAAGCCGCCGCTTCCCAAGCGGGCAGCGGCGGCAACAAAGTTCTTCCCATATTTCACTATCAAGATAGATAGCTGAATTTGCCTATAAAGGCAAGCAAGGCTAACTATCAAGATAGATAGCTGAATTTGCCTATAAAGGCAAGCAAGGCTAACTATCAACGACAGATGTATATGGCAAAATGCAAAGGAGTTGATTTCATGCAAATCATACATCAGGCCCCGCTGGCAGCCTTAGGGCTGCCAGCGGCGTTTACGGTTGTTTGGGGTGTGGCTGACCCCGTGGCGGCTTTGGCGGAGGTTCGCGTCATTGAGGCGGACGGGTACTATATCATGGGGGACGGGCCGGAGGAGAATGCGGCTGTTGCCAAGGAAAGAGCCCGGGCAGATGCCAGGCGGGCAGCCAGCGAGCAGGCGGGGCTGTATGTGGCAGGGATGACCGAGGTGAAGAAAGGGAAGCTCACCCGGGATGAGATAAGGACCATCTCTGCCGCCGTGCTGGAAGTGAAGGAAGATAACGTCACCCCGGAGGTGCTGGGCGGCACGGTGATACAGTATCATTGCCACATGAAAGCCGTGGTGGACACGGGCAGCATCACCGACCAGCTGCGGCAGGACAGGGAGGAATTTGCGAAGTCAGTGCAGCGCAACAAGGAATTGGAGGCAGACCTTGCACGCGTCAATGCGGAGCTGGCGGAACTCAAGGAAAGGTACAAGACCGCATCGGAAGCCCAAAAGCAGGAAATCAATCGGGAAGTAAAGCGCAATGAGGACGAGTTCACGGCGGTGCAGTGGAACGAGAAGGGCATGGAACGGTATAACCGCAAGGATTATCAAGGTGCCATCGAATATTTCCGGAAAGCCATTGAGCTTGACCCTAAGTATGCAAGTCCCTGGAATAATATGGGAGGTGCATATGGGGCTCTGGGGGATCACAACAAGGAAATCGAATACTGCCGCAAGGCCATCGAGCTTGACCCGAAGGATGCCTACCCCTGGAACAATATGGGGTTTGCCTATAATGAGCTGGGGAACTACAACATGGCAATCGAGTGCTACCGTAAGGCCATCGAGCTTGACCAGAAGAATGCCTACCCGTGGAACAATATGGGAGTTGCCTATGGGGAGCTGGGGGACTACAACAAGGCAATCGGATACTACCGCAAGGCCATCGAGCTTGACCCGAAGTATGCAACGCCCTGGATCAATATGGGGTTTGCCTATGATAAGCTGGGGGACTACAACAAGGGAATCGAGTGCTGCCGCAAGGCCATCGAGCTTGATCCGAAGGATGCATCACCTTGGAACAATATGGGAATTGCCTATTATCATTTGGGCAACTACCCAAAAGCCGTGGAATGCTTCCAGAAGGCTGTAGAGCTTGAGCCGAGGGACGAACTTTTCCAAAGGAATCTGGAAACTGCAAAGAAGATGTTGTAAGAGAAAAGCCGTCTCTGCCCATAGCAGAGGCGGCGGAACATCAAAGGAAGCGCAGAAGCTGAACCAGTTCGTGAGGGGATTCGTTATCAGAAGGAGTGACTGTCCGGCGGTCAAAGGCCTTGAAGCCGTTTTCGGCGTAGAAGTCAAGGAGAAAGGGATTGTCCTCGCACTCCAAAAACTCCACCACGCCACCCACGATATGCCGGGCCATTTTTATGGTCAGGTCGGCAAAGGTCAGCAACTCTTTCCCGGAGATTCTGTCAATGGTGCTGCGGATATTAACCGCATAGCATGAAGTGTTCATAATTTGCCCTGTGCCTTTAACTGAGATTTGATTCTAGCGGCAAAATCTGCAAGTTCTTTCGGCTCCGTCAAAATCCTTCCGGGCGGCTCCACCGGCTTCCGGTGCTTCGCCTCCTCTTCAGACTCCTCCAACGCCATTACGAAGCGTTCTGCTGCCTTTGGGTCGGTGATGAAGAAGTTGTGGGTGATGCTGGATGTAGCCATGATACTCCCTCCTTTCCTGGGAATTTGTATAGCAGGCAAGGTTGCAACTATTCTTGATATTAGTATATCCTTCTCATATTTCACTGTCAATGACAGTTGATGCCGTATATATGGCGACGCGCAAAGGAGTTGATTCTTCATGCAGATCATACATCAGGCCCCACTGGCGGCCTTAGGGTTGGGGGCGGCGTTTACGGTTGTTTGGGGCGTGGCTGACCCCATGGCGGCCTTTGCGGAGGTTCGCGTGATTGAGGCGGACGGGTACTATATCATGGGGGACGGGCCGGAGGAGAATGCGGCTGTTGCCAAGGAAAGGGCGCGGGCGGATGCCAGGCGGGCGGCCAGCGAGCAGGCAGGGCTGTATGTGGCGGGGATGACCGAGGTGAAGAAAGGGAAGCTCACCCGGGATGAGATACGAACGATTTCTGCCGCTGTGATGGAAGTGAAGGAAGATAATGTCACGCCGGAGGTGCTGGGCGGCACGGTGATCAAGTATCACTGCCACATGAAAGCGGTGGTGGACACGGGCAGCATCACCGACCAGCTGCGGCAGGACAGGGCAAACTTGGATGCGGCGGTACAGCGCAATATGGAGCTTGAAAAGGAAGTCGAGCGGGTAAATGCGGAGATGGCCGCTCTCAAGCAGCAGTATGCAAAGGCCGGCACAGCGGAGGAAAAGGAAAGGATCCAACAGGAGACAAGGGTCAACGAGGCGGAGTTCGAGTCCAACCAATGGGTATTGAAGGGATTGGAACAAGCAAAGAACGGGGACAGGGAAGGTGCCCTCCGCTCCTATCGAAAAGCCGTCGAGCTGAACCCGCGCAATATTGCTGCCTATAATGCTATGGGTGGGGTGTATAATGACCTGGGGGAGCACTCAAAAGCGATTGAATGCTATCAGACGATTCTGCAGTCCATTGATTCTTCCCATGTACCTTCCTATAACAACATTGGCGTTGCTTACTGCGATATGGGGGATTACCGCCAGGCAATTTCATGGATAGAGAAAGCAATATCTATGGATTGGAGCGAACTGGGCTGGGACAGGAAAGCCCAGGCCTACGTGAACCTGGGCAAGAGTTACCAAGGTGTGAAGGATTACCCTGCGGCACTTGAGCAGTTCCGAAAAGCCATGGAAATTTCTCCGAACAATGTGATAGCTTACGGAGGGCTAGGGCGTTGCTATTATGAAATGGAGGAATATCGGACTGCGGTGAAATATCTGGAAAAGGCCATTTCCCTCCATACGAAGGAGAGTGTAGACTATGTAAATCTCGGTCACTCTTACAATGAACTGGAAGAGTATTCCAAGGCAAAGGAGGCTTTTTTGAAGGCACTGAAGCTCGATAATGAGAACGCTGATGCTTATGATGGCCTAGGGACTGCTTATCGGAATATGGGGGAGAAGGAAAGAGCTATTGACTGCTATACGAAGGTCATCGAATTCACGAAGGATAAGGAAAAACTCTTCTATGCCTATCTGTTTCGTTGTACCTGCAATGTGAGCCTGCAACGAACCAGGGAAGCGTTGAGGGATGCGAACAAGGCCTTGGAAGTCGAGTGGGATGACGGCGGCAGCGGCGATTATCAAGAAACACGCAACAGCTTGATGAGCCTGCGGGATAACTTGCAGCGCAAACTGGAGGGGTAAGGAATCTTTATGCAAAAGGAGGAATAGGACATGAAAAAGAGCATCATTTGTACAAGTATTCTGGCTTTGATTTGCCTGCTTGCCTTTTCCGGGCTGGCAGCGGCCATGAAAATCGACGGGCCCCATGAGATGAACCGGCAGGAGCCGCCACTTTACGACCAATATCCCTGCGTGGGAGTGGACGATGTTTCCGTCTACTATATCGACCCTTCCAGCTGCTATGCTTCCGAAAATGAGGGAAAGATGGTTCTCGGGGCGCTCCTCTATGCCACAGGGGGCGGTGTAGCTCCTGGGGGAGGCCCTGCGAAACTTGGCCAATGCACGGTGAAGTTCACCACCTATCTGCAGAATGGGGAACGCGTCATTGAGACAGATGGCCTGGAGTCAAAATCCCGCAGACCCGCCACAGTGGACGAGAGCCAGGACTTCTATAGCTCCCTGTTCTGGACCATTGCCGAAATCACGGGGGTGGCGGGGGATTTGCAGTAAACTTCCTGTAACACACTGTCAATGCAAAACAAAGCGTATTTCGGTGTGAGATAAACCAGGATAATAGTGATGCAGGGAAAAACAAGCCGCCGCTTCCCAAGAGGGCAGCGGCGGCAATAGTGCAATAGTTATTTATTTTCTTCGGAAAAGTTGTACCCAATAATGATGGTAGCGGCTGTCAGGAACATAAACATACCCTACCGCGATTTCATCGTAGGCATAGGACAGGATGTTTTCCCTATGGGTGGGGGAATTCATCCATTGGCGGATGGCTTCTTCCGGGGTAGCGGCGCCAGCTTGCAAATTTTCTCCTACGGTTTTGTAACTGCCCTCTTCCATCACTGTTTCAAAGCCAGTGCCATCGGGACGTTCGTGGGAGTAATATTCAGAGGCTTCATGGACGCGGATGAGTGCTGCCTCCGAGAGGTCGAAGGCGGGCTTATGTCATGCACGCCCTTTTCTTGATTCATTGCTTGCCTGCGGCCTTCGCTTGTGCCTTGATACGAGTAGTAAATGCGGCACGCTCTTGTGGATTCGTCGATTCTCTTTATATCAGTATATCCTTACCATATTTCACTGTCAATAACAGGTGAAGCCATACTTGGCAAAATGCAAAGGAGTTGATTCTTCATGCAGATCATACATCAGGCTCCACTGGCAGCCTTAGGGCTGGGGGCGGCGTTTACAGTGGTTTGGGGCGTGGCTGACCCTGCTATGGCTTTGGCCGAGATAAAGACCTATATAGGCGTTGGACAATGTGCCATGGGGGATTTGGTGACGCCCCAGCAGGCGAAAACTTATGCCAGGGAATTGGCCATGATAAATGCCAGGGAGCAGGCGGGGGTGTATCTTGCCAGCTATACACGCTCTTCTCAAGCAAATCTTACTGCCAATGAAATTACAGCTATTGCAGGTGTTATTACAGAAGTCAAAGGGGAAGTAAAATATGAGCAGATGCCGGGAGAAGTACATGGTCTGCCGGTGGTAGTCTATACAGCGACGCTATTCTTTATCAGAAGAAAGAATATGAGAAGGCTCTGGCTGGTTTTCGGGAGGCTATAGACCTTGACCCGCAGTATGCGCTGCACTGGACTGCCATGGGCGTGGTATACAAGAGCATGGGGGATAGGAACAAGGCTATGGAATGCCATACAGAATAAGCTTCAGCATAAATAACTTAAGGCTTCCCTTCTGGGTGATGTAACAGTCCAAGAGACTTAAGGACAAAGCGTATTTCGGTGTGAGATAAACCGCGATAATAGTGATTGCGGGGGAAAATGATTGGTGTTTATTGCGATATTATTTTGGTGAAGTGACAGGAGGTAAAATTATGCAATTAGAACGTTATATGAGCCTTACAGAAGCCGCAAAAGCAGCAGGAAAAATAACTAACGGCTGGAGCTTTCGCGGAACAGATGATAATTCTGATTTGAAAACGCTCCTGGCTATGGCTGAAATCAACGATGCAGAGTATGGAATACAACCGGACGAATACGATGAAACTTTCTATTTGCTTGCTCCAATGGGCGCAATAGGCTTTACCGAAGACGGTGGAGAGGAAATCGACTGGCTTTACATTCCGCTTAACAATCTGAAGGTGCACTTGCCGGATTCTCTTGAAGAAGCGGAAATATTATAAGGGTGGCGAATCTGTTGCTTCCTTTAAATTAGTTTTGATATTTTTGGAGAAGGTGAGAATATGCAGATCATACATCAGGCTCCTCTGGCGGCCTTAGGCCTGGGGGCGGCGTTTACAGTAATTTGGGGCGTGGCTGACCCTGTGGCGGCCTTTGCCGAGGTGAAGGTGTATACGGGCGTGGGCAAGTGCACTATGGGAGATTTAGTGACGCCGGCCCAGGCTCAGAACTATGCCAAGGAAAAGGCCATGCTCGACGCCAGGGAGCAGGCGGGGGTCTACTTCACCAGTTACACCCGGACGGTCAAGACCCGTCTGGAAGCCAATGAAATCACTGCCATTGCCAACAACATCACCGAAATTGTAGGAGAGGTCAATTATACCAGGCAACCGGGGGAAGTCCATGGGGAGCCGGTGATTGTATATACGGCAACTCTCAAGGCCAAGGTAGATACTGATGGCATCAAGGCGTATTTGGCGAAGGATGATAATGAGAAATACAATCTGACCAGACAAAGCGAGCAAACGCAAAGAGAAATCAAGGACATTCTGTCTGAAATAGAGATGCTTGGTGAACAGTACGGCAAGGCAGCTTCGGAGCAGGAGAAGGAGAGGCTGCGCAATGAGTTCGCCGAAGCCGACAGGAGACTGCTGTCCAGACAGAAGAATGATGAGGGCGTTGTCTTGCTTGATAAAGATATTGACGGTGCAATCCAATGCTTCCGCCAGGCTATCGACATCGACCCGAAAAACTCGTCGCCATGGAACAATCTTGGCTATGCCTATAAAAAATTAGGCAGCTATGACAAGGCAATCGAATACTATCAAAAGGCCATTGAAGTTGACCCTGGGGAGGCTGCTACGTCTTTGGCCAATCTTGCCTCTGTGCAGAACCATTATGGCAACCATGCCAAGGCCATAGAGTATTGCCAAAGGGCAATCAGCATCGATTCAAAAAATCTTACGGCATGGAACAATATGGGATTTGCCTATGATGCATTGGGAAATAAAGAGAAAGCCATCGAATGTTATCGGAAAGCTGTTGCGCTGAATCCAAACTATCCATCGATTTGGCATAATCTTGGCTTTGCCTATTCCGATCTGGAGAAGTATCAAAAAGCCCTCGAATGTTATCAGAAGGCAGTCGAACTTGATCCAAACTATGCCGATTCCTGGAATAATATGGGATTGGTCTATTCCAATTTAGGCAACTATGCCAAGGCTATTGAATGCTGCCGAAAGGCGATAAAACTTAATCCGTCATCAGCAGAGCCATGGAACAATCTCGGCATTGCCTGCTACCAATCAGGACGTTACAGCGAAGCCGTGGAAGCCTTCAAAAAAGCTGTCGAACTTAATCCGAATAATACGCTTTACTGGAGACATATGGCTCAAGCCTATGGTGAATTGGAAAATTATGAAAAAGCAGTCGAATGTTATCGCCGGTACCTCGAACGCAATCCGAAAGAGAGCACCACATGGAATAATCTTGGCATGGCGTATTACCATATGGGAAAATACGCCGAAGCCTTAGAGGCGTTCAACAAGGCGCTGGAAGCGAATCCAGGCAATGAAACAGCCCGGAGAAATCGCGATGCCGTAGCTAAGAAGCTCTGAACCTGCAACCTTTGGCTAAAAAGTTGTAAAGTGCAAAGGAGTTGATTCTTCATGCAGATCATACATCAAGCACCTCTGGCGGCCTTAGGGCTGGGGGCGGCGTTTACAGTAATTTGGGGCGTGGCTGACCCCGTGGCGGCGTTGGCGGAGGTTCGCGTCATTGAGGCGGACGGGTACTATATCATGGGTGACGGGCCGGAGGAGAATGCGGCTGTGGCCAAGGAAAGAGCCCGGGCAGATGCCAGGCGGGCGGCCAGCGAGCAGGCGGGGCTGTACGTGGCAGGGATGACAGAGGTGAAGAAGGGGAAGCTCACCCGGGATGAGATACGGACGATTTCTGCCGCCGTGCTGGAAGTGAAGGAAGATAATGTCACGCCGGAGGTGCTGGGCGGCACGGTGATTCAGTACCACTGCCGCATGAAAGCCGTGGTGGACACAGGCAGCATCACTGATCAGCTGCGGCAGGACAGGCAGAGCTTTGTGGAGGCAGTGCAGCGCAACAAGGAACTGGAAGCGGAGAACGCCCGCATCAGCGCGGAGCTGGCGGAACTGAAGGAAAGGTATAAGACCGCATCAGAAGCTCAGAAGCAGGAAATCAACCGGGAAGTAAAGCGCAATGAGGACGAGTTCACGGCGGTGCAGTGGAACGAGAAGGGCATGGAACGGTATAACCGCAAGGATTATCAAGGTGCCATCGAATATTTCCGGAAAGCCATCGAGCTTGACCCGAAGTATGCCTACCCGTGGAACAATCTGGGATATATATATGGGGCGATGGGGAACCACGACAAGGAAATTGAGTACTACCGTAAGGCCATTGCGCTCAATCCGAAGTTTGCATTTCCATGGAACAATATGGGAGTGACCTATAGGAAGCTGGGCAGCTACGACAAGGCCATAGAGTGTTTCCGCAAGGCTATCGAGCTTGACCCGAAGGATGCCTACCCCTGGAACAATATTGGATATGTCTATGATAAGCAGGGCAATCGCGCTAAGGCGAGGGAATGCTATCAAAAAGCCATTGAGCTCGATCAGAAGATTGCAGCGCCGTGGAATCTTATGGGGCTTTCCTATGTCGGCTCAGGTGATTACGATAAGGCCATCGAATGCTACCGCAAGGCTATCGAACTCGCCCCTAGGTTCCAGGATCCATGGTACTATATGGGCGTTTCCTATGGGAAGCTTGGCGATTTCCACAAGGCACTGGAATGCTATCAAAAAGCCATCGAACTTGATCCAAAGGATGCCTACTCTTGGAACAATATGGGGTTTGCTTATTACAAATCAGGCAATCGCGACAAGGCCATCGAATGCTTTCGACGGGCGATTGAGCTCAAGCCGGATTACGAGGGGGCGAAGGAAAACCTGAATGCTCTCATGGGATAACCACAAACGTACAGGGAAAAACAAGCCGCTGCTTCCTAAGCGGGGAGCGGCGGCAGAATATCAAAGGAAGCGCAGGAGCTGAACCAGTTCATAACGTATTCATAATTTGCCCGCAGCCTTCAACTGAGCCTTGATACGAGTGGCAAATGCGGCAAGCTCTTGCGGATCAGTCAACTCTCTCCCTACTGGCTCCACCGGTTTACGATGCTTCGCCTCTTCCTCGGATTCCTCCAGAGCCTGGACGAAGCGCTCTGCCGCCTTGGGGTCGGTGATGAAGAAGTTGTGGGTGATGCTGGATGTCGCCATGGTACTTCCTCCTTTCCTGAAAACCTGTATGTCAGGCAAGTCTGAACCCTATTCTTGATATTAGTATATTCTTCCCATATCTCACTGTCAACGACAGATGTATATGGCAAAATGCAAAGGAGTTGATTTCATGCAAATCATTCATCAGGCCCCATTGTCAGCATTAGGGCTGGGGCAGTAGAACATCAACGGAAGCGCAAAGGAGGAATTTGACATGAGAAAACTATGGAGGAAATGGAGCGGCTGCCTGTTCGCCGGTATGGTGGTGTTCATGCTGGCTTTTGTGCTGGCGGGTTGCGGCGACGACAAGAAAGCGCAGCGGGAGATGATCCCCAGCGACCAGCTCCCGGAGGGCGTGACAGAGTACAAGACGCTGCCCCTTAGCGATGAGGTGAACTTTGCCGCCATGTTCGTGTCCGAGGCTGTCAACCAGCGCATGATAGCCGACAAGTACAATCAGCTGGTGCTTTCCTTCGACTACAAAAACGGCGATGAGGAAAAACTTGAAGAGCTGATCAAAAAGACCCGCGATGCTTACCAGATAGCCGCCAAGACTGCCGAGATGGCCATGGATGTGTCGGTGGCCGTGGCCGAGCTGGAGAAGCAGCCCTGGTATGTCCCCTTCAAGTTGCCGAAGGAGAAAGAGAAAAAGACAGCGCTTAGTCTGGACACGGCGCTTTTCAGCCGCGCCTATGCCAGAGAGCCCTATGTGCTGAATGAGCAATGGATACCGCCCGCCCAGACCATCGAGTACCTGAGCAACGGCAAGGCCCGTTTCCGGGGTGAGGGCACCCCCGCCGACAAAGGCTGGGTTTACAATGACGCCATAGCCCAGAAGTGGGAGGAGAACCAGGCCAAGGAAAAAGCGGCCGCCGACAAGAAGGCCCAGCAGGATGCCGAGCTGGCCCAGGCCGCTGCCCGCAATAAAGCCAAAGCGGAAGCCGAGGCCAAGGAAAAGGCCATGAAGGCTGACGCACAAAAGAAACAGAAACAGCAGTACATACAGGAAAAGGCCAAGGCAGATTATTTCCGGGACAAACGTTATGAGGCCAGCGATGACAACTGGGACGTGCAGAAAGATACCCATAAGCTCCTGCAGGAATACGGCGCGGAGGAAGTCGTCAGGCTTTACAACCAGTATCCGGCAGGGGAGAACCTGCGCGGTTTGGCCAAGGCACTGCACATACAGGGTTCATCGAACTATGAGACCTATCAAAAAGCCTACGATGTCTACCGCCGGGCCGCCCAGGCGCAGGGGGGTTTCGGGACGAACACTTACGAGCAAGAGGCCCAGTACAATGACAAGATGTATCGCACCAGCTATGTGGTCGCCGCCGGCGGGAAATGCGCCGAGGCGGGGGTGGCTTGGGCCCAGACAGCCAGAACTGGTGGCGCTATTGGCACAGCCGATGCCGTGGCCAAGACCGGCGAAGCTGTTTTCTGGGTGGCGCAAGCCAAGCACGTCTGGGAGACCGGCGACGAGGACGGTGAGACAAAGGCATGGCAAGATTTTACCGGCTCGATAAGCGCCGGCACCGGGATGCTGTCCTTGGGCAAAAAGGCATGGGATGCGGGCAAGGCCGGCCTGGATCCCAAGAACTGGGAGAAAATCAAGGAAGCCTACCAGGCTTTCAAGAGCGGCGATATCATGGAGTCCGCGAAGAAGTACATGACCCTGGAAAACGCCTGGGATGCCTATAACGACGGGGCCACGATCTATCAGATGTTCAGCGGCGGCGACGATACGGCCAAGACCAAGACTGCCGAGGGCGAAAAACCCACGATGAAATATGCCGCCGTCTCGCAACGCGTCAACGAGGACGGCATCATCTCCGTCCGCACCACCGTGACCAGCGACGATGACCCGGACAGGGACAAGAAAATCGCCGCCGTCACGGGGGAGACCCCCGAGGAGATAGCGACAGCCACCGCTAACATCAGCGCGGGGCCGGAGGAAATAAACCCCGAAAAAATCGAAGAAGAATTGGCTCCTATCGACGAGGAACAGATAAAAATCATGAAATGGATGACCTCGCCGGAGTTCCAGCTGGTTTTGGGCGCGGTAGAGGATATGCAAAATCCCTACGCCATCGAAAAAGTCGCGGGCACCTACAGCGTCCATATGTCCACGACTTTTAACGGGCAGACCAGGGAAAGCGACAGCACCGTGGTAGTCTCTGACGGCGGGAACGGTCTCCCGGCCATCACCATCGACGGCCAGGGCACGGAGGTCACCAGCTACGACACCAAAACCGGCCACGGCAATCTGACGACAGGCGGCTTCAATGTGCCCTTTGTCCTGGACGGTCAGAGCTGCCAAATGGATACCTCGGCCATTCAAGCGACTTTGAACGGGCTTGATCAACAGTACCAGGAAGCCATGGGGGCGCTGCAAGGAGCGAATGCCGATATGGCCAATGTGCCTACCAGGATAGAAGGGCTCGACGGTGGCGATGCCGCCGGAGGGGCGTTGGCCAACGTCCATGGGATGATGCAGGATGCCATGAACGCCGTCCCGTAAAAACAGCACCCGGCAAGATTGGAAGAAGCAGGCCGCCGCTCCCATGGGGGCAGCGGCGGCTGAGAATCAAAGGAAGTCAATATTTAAGGAGGGCAGTCACATGAAAATTTACAAAGTGCTTCTGGTTATTTTTTCAGCTGCATTGCTGCTGACAACTACATGCAGCTCGTCAAGCGAGGCTTCGCCAAATCTGATCACGAATGGAACAGCGTCAGAAGGAATGCGGGGCTGGACAGACCCTGACGGATTATGGCAGACCTCTACCAACTATGACGGTTCCTTCTATCGGACTGGCAGTGAAGCGGATTCGTATTTCGATAATGTTTCCCTCACGACGGATTTGGAAAGAGTCGAGTTATACAGGGATACCTAAATTTTTCCGAAATATGGCAGACACAAAAAATGGACTCCTGGCCAGAGTCCATTTTTGTGTCCGTACAGATTAGAATTTTTCGCCGCCACCAACGTAGTTGCCACCGCCACCGCCGCCGCTCCCAAGCGGGCAGCTGCGGATGAACATCAAAGAAAGCGCAGAAGTTGAACCAGTTCGCGAGGTGGGGGCGGCTTTCACGGTCAATTATCGGTAATCTCGTATTCTTCTATCAGACATTCATGCTGGCGGGTTTCCTTGTCGTAGTTGACCCCTACGGCAAGAATCCTGCCGGTGTAATTTTCCAGCGCCTTGCTGTAGCGGCGGTCTTTGATTTGCCGCAGGGCGGTGTCTGCGTCCTTGTTCCATTTCAGTTCCACAATCAGGGCCGGCAGATCTGCATGGCCGGGGCGGGGGAGGAAGGTCAGGTCGGCATAGCCCTTGCCTGTGGGGAGTTCGCGGATGATGATGTATTTCTGCCGTGCGCTGTAGAAGGCCAGGGAGAGGGTGTAGGAGAGGGCGTTCTCATCGTTGTACTGGATGTGGCTGGTTTCCATGTGGGCTTCTTCGATGCCCTTTGCTACAGCCTCCGCGTCTTTTGTCAGAACGGATTGGAGCAGTTTTTCCGACTGCTTGAGGGCATGGGCAACGATATCCCAATCTGTGTTGGTGATGGCGTTGTAGTATTCTATAGCAATTTCCTGATTGGGGATGAAGACTTCCTTTGAAGTGCTGTCATACCCCAGATACCCCAGGTGAACCAGCAGAGTCAGCACATCATCTGCCGAGCCGAAGGTGGTCATGTCGTTGCTGAAGGTCTTGGTGTTGATGTTTTGTCGTTCCCCTGCCAGAAGCTTTATGATGGAGTCCCGCAACCCGTCGAAGTTCATGGTAATGTAGATTTTAAGCGCTTCGTAAGTTTCTGTCTGATTCCAATAAGTGTCAAACCTGCCGGAACTGACTGCCCTTACTACAGAATGAGGATTGTAGACTTCGCCCACTTCTTGGAAAGAGTAGCCGTCATACCAACGTTGGCACTCCTCGAAGTTTCGGGCGTATTTCTGGCAAAGGGTTTTTACTTCGCTGTTTGTGAAGCCTACATAAGGAGCCAATTCCAAAGGGTCTTCCATGGAAAATTCCCAAAACATATTGAGAGCAGAGTGGGTCCCATACTTTTTGACGGGCAGGATGCCTGTCATATAAACCAGGGCAACGTAGGATTTGTCTTTGAGCCATCCTCTGAGAAAATCAAGATACAGACGCTGCCAGTCTTTGTTGTCGCGGTACTCGCGGAAGATGCAGTCCCATTCGTCAATGACAATGACAAAGGGGCGTTTGGTTGCATCATAGATCTCTGCCATCGTTTCCACTAAGTCAGTTGCATCCAGATAGTCTTCGTTTGGATAGGTTTTAAGCAAGTCGCGCAGCAAACTTTTTTTCAGCAATTTCAGAAGACCGTCTGCACCAGAGGAACGACTTAGGAAGTCCTGGATGTTGAGTTGGATAACATCATATTTGTTGCAGTATGTCTCAAAATCGGGCGACTGCACGATTTCCTTTCCTGCAAACGTGTGCATTGCATCCGCTGTGCGGTCGTAGTAAGCGGCCACCATGTTGGCCGCCATAGATTTGCCGAAGCGGCGGGGACGGCTCACGCAGAGGTATTTCCTGCTGGTGCGCAATACTTTGTTGGTGTAATTCAGAAGTCCTGTCTTATCCACATATATTTCGGAACGTATGGCTTCCTGGAAAAGCTCGTCCCCAGGATTCAGATAGATTCCCATGTCCTTGTCCCTCCCCATCACCAAAAGATTTCCTTTACCATAGTATAGCATAGATGCCTCTTGCTTGCAGTACATTTGTGCGGCTGATTGTCATTGGAATGGCAGGAAAATGCCAAAATTGTCATTGACAAATGACCTTCTCATCTCTGCTGGCAAAAGGGTTTTGGAGGAGGGCTGACGAATGGGAGAAGCAGGATTATTTTGATATTTTTGGGAAGGTGAGAATATGCAGATCATACATCAGGCCCCGCTGGCAGCCTTAGGCTTGGGGGCGGCGTTTACGGTTGTTTGGGGTGTTGCCGACCCCATGGCGGCCTTTGCGGAGATTCGCGTCATTGAGGCAGACGGGTACTACATCATGGGTGACGGGCCGGAGGAAAATGCGGCTGTGGCCAAGGAAAGGGCCCGGGCGGATGCCAGGCGGGCAGCCAGCGAGCAGGCGGGGCTGTATGTGGCAGGGATGACCGAGGTGAAGAAAGGGAAGCTCACCCGGGATGAGATAAGGACCATCTCTGCCGCCGTGCTGGAAGTGAAGGAAGATAACGTCACCCCGGAGGTGCTGGGCGGCACGGTGATACAGTATCATTGCCACATGAAAGCCGTGGTGGACACGGGCAGCATCACCGACCAGCTGCGGCAGGACAGGGAGGAATTTGCGAAGTCAGTGCAGCGCAACAAGGAATTGGAGGCAGACCTTGCACGCGTCAATGCGGAGCTGGCGGAACTCAAGGAAAGGTACAAGACCGCATCGGAAGCCCAAAAGCAGGAAATCAATCGGGAAGTAAAGCGCAATGAGGACGAGTTCACGGCGGTGCAGTGGAACGAGAAGGGCATGGAACGGTATAACCGCAAGGATTATCAAGGTGCCATCGAATATTTCCGGAAAGCCATTGAGCTTGACCCTAAGTATGCAAGTCCCTGGAATAATATGGGAGGTGCATATGGGGCTCTGGGGGATCACAACAAGGAAATCGAATACTGCCGCAAGGCCATCGAGCTTGACCCGAAGGATGCCTACCCGTGGAACAATATGGGATTTGCATATGGGAAGCTGGGGGACTACAACAAGGAAATTGAATACTGCCGCAAGGCTATCGAGCTTGACCCGAAGGATGCAACGCCCTGGAACAATATGGGAAGTGCCTATGGGAAACTGGGGGACTACAACAAGGAAATCGAATGCTGCCGGAAGGCTATCGAGCTTGACCCGAAGTATGCCTACCCCTGGAACAATATGGGATATGCATATG
>CAMVGU010000046.1 GCA_947167105.1 uncultured Selenomonas sp.
CCAAATCTGCACCCTGAACGAAACCCAAAGCACCATCAAGAAACGGCAGGAAATAGGCCGGGGACTGCGCCTTTGCGTCAATCAGGCGGGGGAACGGCAGTATGAGCCGGGGCTGAATATCCTCACCGTCATGGCCAATGAAAGCTATGATGAATTTGCCGACAGCTTGCAGAAGGAATACGAGGAAGATGGGATTCGCTTCCGGGTCTTGGAAGTGGCGAACTTCGCCAATATCCCCATAACTCCTGAGAAGGAGCAAGAAGAACCGCGCTATCTCGGCACCAAGCAAGCGGAAAAAATCATGGCGGGGCTGAAGGCGCAGGGATATGTGGATGACAAAGGCAATGTGAAAGACACATTGAAACTTGCCATCCAGCAGGATAACTTTGTGGTGGCCGAGGAATTTGCTCCCTACAAGGCGCAAATCGAAGAAATTTGCCTCAAAGCTTCCGGCAAACTCCCCATTCACAACAAACGGGAACGGCGGGAAGCCACTCTCAACAAAGAGGTATTCCTGTCCCCGGATTTCAAGGAACTCTGGGACAGAATCAAATGGAAAACCACATACCATGTGGATTTTTCCACTGATAAACTCTTGAAGAAATGCCGCAAGCAAATGGCCACGGAGCTGACAGTCCCTTCGGCGAAAATCATCCAGACGAGGGCAGACCTGGCCGTGGGGAGAGACGGAGTCAGTACCAGGGTGGTGGCAGACCGCGCCGTGGATTCCTACGGGCATAGCGGCTATCTGCCGGATGTGGTGGCCTATCTGCAAAATGAAACAAATCTCACCCGGCGCACCATCGTGGAACTTCTGACCGGGACACGGCAGGATGCAAACGGCAACTGGCAGACCTTCGACGATTACGGCAATAGGCTCAAGGATTTCCAGAAAAATCCCCAAGTCTTTATGGAAGGGGCGGCCAAAATTATCCGCTCGGTGATGAAGTCACTCATCGTGGACGGAATCCGCTATCAGAAAATCGGCGATACCGAATACTATTGCCAGGAACTCTTTGAGACGGAGGAGCTGAAGGGCTACCTCGAAACCAACATGATGGAGAGCACGAAGGGCATTTACAACTATGTGGTCTATGACAGTGAGAACGAACGGAAATTCGCTGCGGCTTTTGAGGACAGCGAGGACGTGGTGCTGTACGCCAAACTCCCGGACTGGTTCAAAATCTCCACGCCCCTTGGAGCCTACAATCCCGATTGGGTGGTAATGGTACAGCAGAACGGCGAGAAAAAGTTGTATTTTGTGCTGGAAACTAAAGGCAACATCGACATGGATGCCCTACGCCCTACCGAGCGGGAGAAAATCGAGTGTGGCAAGGCACACTTTAGGGCTTTGGGAGACGGAGCAACCTTCTTGCCCGTGGATGATGTTGGAGAGTTTATGCAGGGTATTTGAGATACAAAAGGATTTCATGTATGAATGAGTTTATTTACGTTTAGTGGAGTCTTCCCGTGAGGTCAATTTTTTCGACCTCACCAATGTCAGTTAAATCCTACCTTATAGCATCCCGGCAAACACATCCCGCACGTCAACAATCAAGTCGTTATATAGTGAAACCTTTAGCTTCAGCACAGGTTCTTCCCTGTCAAAATCACGTTCAGGATTTTTTTCGGCGTAAATATTGTCGAGGACGAAACCCTTCTCCGTGTTAAGGTATACCTCAATGGAGCGGTTCACAGGGTCTACTATCCAATATTCCTTCACGCCGAAATGCTCATAGGCTTTCATCTTCACCCCGCGGTCATTCTTGCTGGTGGTGCGGGAGAGGATTTCTGCTACCAGGTCTGGCGCACCGTGGATGCCGTCGCCCTTGATTTTGCTGTGGTCGCAGACAATGGAGGCATCCGGTCGGAAATGGTTGTTTTCGTCCAGGAAAACGTCTATATTGTCGCCGTAGGCCCGGCAGTGCTTGCCTTTCAGGTAGTTGCGGAAGATAACCAGTATATTGGCCATGATGTTGTTGTGGCTTTCGCTGGGTGCCGGAGCCATCAGGGTAACACCGTTGATGATTTCCTCGCGGTAGGCTTCATCTTCCCATAGTCTTTCGGCCATGCTACCACTCCTGTTCTGGATTCTATTGGTTAATGAACGGTATCCCAGGCTCAGTATAGCACATATTTGGGCCGGTGCGGAAAGAGAAATGTGCAAATTGGAATGATTTTGTCTTGCGGAATCCTGAATAATGGCGTTATAATTAGAATTATCGAACTACACGGAGGAAGGTATAGAGTGAATCTTAAAAACTTTCCTAAAACAAGGGAGGAAGAACATGAAAGTGGCAATTATAGGCACCGGCTTGATAGCTACGCAAATGGCAAGGACACTTGCCGCCCTTGATGAAGTGGAAAGCTACGCCGTAGCCTCACGGTCCCTTGATAAGGCCCAGGCATTTGCCGACCAATGGGGATTTGGACGTGCTTACGGCTCCTATGACGCTCTGCTTGCCGATGAGGCAGTGGAGCTGGTATATATCGCCCTGCCCCATTCCCACCATCACCGGTGGACGATGAAAGCCCTGGGGGCCGGCAAGCATGTCCTTTGCGAAAAACCATTGGCAGTAAATGCCAGGCAGGCGAAGGAAATGATTGACCTTGCCGAGGCAAAGAAGCTTTTGCTGGCCGAGGCTATGTGGACCCGCTATATGCCTGCCACCCAAATTATAACCGACCTTGTCGCCAGTGGTGAAATCGGCGAGGTCATGTCCATCGGTGCTAACGTCGGCGATTGCAATTACCAAAACGAGCGCTTGACAAATCCGGCTCTGGCGGGCGGCTGCCTGCTGGATTTAACCGTTTACGCACTGAATTTTTCCGCCCTGATTATGGGCAGAAAAGTAAAAAAAATAAATGCGTCCATGATCCCCACTTTGACCGGGGTTGACGGTCAGGATAACATCATGCTCGAATACGATGGCGGCAAAATGGCCAGCCTTATGGCTACAATCTACACCGTCACTGACAGAAATGGCTTCATATACGGGCGCAATGGTTTCATCCAGGTTCACGATATTTTCAATCCGGAAAAGATAAGGCTTTGCGGCATCAAGGGCTACAAGCACTTTGTCAAGCGGGAAATTACGCCGCCCCCTCAGATTACGGGCTACGAGTACGAAGTACTCGCCTGCCGGAAGGCCATTAGCGAGGGGCGCACCGAATGTCAGGCCATGCCCCACGCCGAAACCTTGGCGATTATAAAACAAATGGACGAGATTCGCCAAAAGTTTGGCCTGGTCTACCCCTTTGAGTGATAATAAGGATGGCGAATAATGGAAGGGATTTTTAACAGGGAAGAAATCAAGAAAAATTGCGATGAGTTTTATTCTCTCTATGAGGTAACAGAAGGCCGCGTTTACGAGATGTGCCAGGCTAAGATGATTCATACCCAGGCGGTGGCGGCAAACTGTGTTTTTATTGCCAGGCATATGGGTTTAAGTGAGTACGATTGCGATTTGGCATGGGTCATCGGTGAGCTGCATGATTTTGCGCGTTTCGGTCAGGCGATGGTCACCAAGAGCTTCAGAGATACGGCTCAATACAATCATGCAAAATTCGGGGCCCGCTTGCTGTTCGTGCATGGCATGATTGATGACATCATTTTGAATTACGAACAAGTATGCGCCGAAGATAAGCTGGTCATGGAAAAGGCGGTGTCCCATCACAGCGATTGGAAACTTCCCGATGACTTGACCCCCCGGCAGAATCTCTTTTGCCGCATCATTCGTGAGGCGGATCAAATAGACATCTTTCGCACAATCGCCACCAGTACCTTTGAAACCATCTACGGCTGCAGCAAAGAAGAAATGCTTGCCTCGGCGGATATTTCCGACGGGATTTTGGCGGCATTTCCCCGCCATGAACTGGCGGACTACGCCAAACGCATTACCCTCGCCGATTTCAGGCTGGCTCACATCGCCCTCGCTTTCGGGCTGAAAACCCCCGCCGCCAAAGAGCTCACCATTGAGCAGGGGCATTTGCGGCAGCTTATGGACATGGAATTTGACCGCCCGAAGGTGCAGGAGAAATTCCTTATGGCCAAACAATGCGTGGAGGAATTTTTCCGGCTTGAAGCCTCGTGATGTCACTGCCATTATTGGTACTCATTCGGCAGAGCAGTGAAATCTTTTGCAGAACGGCACATATTTGGGCCGGTGCGGAAAAAAGAACTTGTCACGCCGGCTTTTCTTATGCTATACTTACTAGCGGTGTAAAAATATACACGCCAGCCTGATAATTGCCCTGTGCCGGAAAGCCGGTGGCGCAAAGAGATGAGGGCGGCGGAAGAAAAACAGGAGGTGCACCACTATGTCAGTTATTTCCATGAAGCAGCTGTTGGAGGCCGGTGTCCATTTCGGCCACCAGACCCGCCGCTGGAACCCGAAGATGGCTAAGTACATCTTCACGGAGCGCAATGGCATCTACATCATCGATCTGCAGAAGACAGTGAAGAAGATCGACGAGGCTTATGCCTTCCTGCGGGAGACTGCTGCTGCCGGCAAGAGCATTCTTTTCGTCGGCACGAAGAAGCAGGCTCAGGAGTCCATCCGTGAGGAAGCGACCCGCGCCGGTCAGTTCTATGTCAATGAGCGCTGGCTCGGCGGCATGATGACCAACTTCCAGACCATCCAGAAGCGGGTTTCCCGCCTGAAGGAACTGGAGGCCATGGAGGAGGACGGCACATTCGATGTGCTGACGAAGAAGGAAGTCCAGGGCCTGCGCCATGAGATGGCCAAGCTGGAGAATTACCTGGGCGGCATCAAGGAAATGAACAAGCTGCCGGGTGCTCTTTTCGTGGTTGATCCGCGCAAGGAGCGTATCGCCGTGGCTGAGGCTCGCAAGCTGAACATTCCCATCGTGGCTATCGTTGACACGAACTGCGACCCGGATGAGGTGGATTACGTAATCCCCGGCAATGATGACGCTATCCGCGCCGTCAAGCTCCTTACGGCCAAGATGGCTGACGCTGTCATGGAGGGCCGCGAGGGCGGCAGTGCCGAGACCGAGGCTGCTGAGTAACAGGATTTTGCAAGAAACTTACGCGGGGTAAGGGAGGTTATCCCTTGCCCCGATACTTATGTTTAATATTGGGGAGGAAATTATCAATGGCAATATCGGCTGCTATGGTAAAAGACCTGCGCGAGAAGACCGGCGCGGGCATGATGGACTGCAAGAAGGCTCTGACGGCTGTGGATGGTGATATGCAGAAGGCCATCGACTACCTGCGGGAGAAGGGCATCGCAAAGGCCGAGAAGAAGGCCGGCCGCATCGCCGCCGAGGGTGCCGTGGGTGCCTATGTGGCTGAGGATGCCAAGTCCGGTGCCGTGGTGGAGATCAACTGCGAGACGGACTTCGCTGCCGGTAACGATCAGTTCAAGGAGCTTCTGGCCAAGATTGCAAAGCATATCGTCGCTGCCAAGATTGCTTCCGGCGATGTGGATGCCCTGAATAACAGCGAAATCGAGGGCAAGAAGGTTTCTGATCTCATCACCGAGGCTACTGCTACCATCGGCGAGAAGATTTCCCTGCGCCGTTTTGCCCGCTATGAGAGCGCAGGCCAGGTTGCTTCCTACATCCATATGGGCGGCAAGATCGGCGTGCTGGTGGATCTCACCGGCGGCAGCGCCGAGCTGGCCCACGATGTGGCCATGCAGATTGCTGCGGCTGCGCCGAAGGCCATCGACCGTGCAGGAGTGGATGCTTCCGATATCGAGCATGAGAAGGAAGTGTTGCGCAAGCAGGCTCTGGAAGAAGGCAAGCCTGAGAAAATCGTCGATAAGATGGTGGAGGGCCGCATCCGTAAGTTCTACGAGGAAGTCTGCCTTGTGGAGCAGGCTTTCGTGAAGGATGGCGAGAAGAAGATCAGCGATGTGCTGGGTTCCGAGAAGGTCAACGCTTTTACCCGCTTCCAGCTCGGCGAAGGCATCGAGAAGAAGCAGGAAGACTTCGCAGCCGAGGTTGCTGCGCAGATGAAATAAGGCTGCCAGGAAAAGCAAGTGAGAGGGCGCACTGTCGCCCTCTTTTTTATTTGTGCAGATTTTCAGTAGATAATTGCGTAGCTTTTTGTTATAATGGGAGGCAGTGAGAATTTGTATCTGGAGGGGTTGCCTTGAATACAGCTAAATATAAACGCGTTGTCCTGAAGCTTTCCGGCGAGTCCCTGGCAGGGGACCAGGGCTTTGGCATCAATCCTGAAGTGGTGGAGGATATCGCCGCCCAGGTGAAGAAGATCCGCGACCACGGCATAGATGTGGCAATCGTTGTGGGCGGCGGCAATATCTGGCGCGGCCTGTCCGGCAGTGCGAAGGGCATGGATCGCGCTTCTGCTGATTACATGGGCATGCTGGCAACCATTATGAATGCCCTTGCCCTGCAGGATGCCTTGGAGAAGCAGGATGTGGATACCAGGGTGCAGACTGCCATTGAGATGCGCGAAGTGGCGGAGCCCTATATCCGTCGCCGCGCCATTCGCCATATGGAAAAGGGGCGGGTGGTGATTTTCGGCGGCGGCACCGGCAATCCCTATTTCTCCACAGATACGACGGCGGCCTTGCGGGCGGCGGAAATCGAGGCTGATGTTATCCTGATGGCCAAGAAGGGCACGGACGGCATCTATGACTCCGACCCCAATAAGAATCCCGCTGCCAAAAAGTTTGATACCCTGACCTATATAGATATTCTGAACAAGGGCCTGGCAGTGATGGATTCCACTGCCACGAGCCTGTGCATGGACAACAACATCCCTCTGGTTGTCTTCAATATTGACGACCATAGCAACATATGCAGAGCTGCATTAGGCGAGACAATCGGCACGACGGTAGGAGGCAGAGACTGATGGCAACTGTAAAGGAAATCATGGACTCCCAGGAGTCCCGTATGCAGAAGACCCTTGAGAATGTGAAGCGTGAATTCGGCAGCCTGCGTGCCGGACGTGCCACTCCCTCCCTCCTGGATAAGGTGATGGTGGAGTATTATGGCACGCCGACGCCGGTGAACCAGGTCGCCAAGGTCTCTATCCCGGAGCCGCGCATGATTGTGATTACCCCCTGGGAAAAGAGCATTCTGCATGAGATTGAGGTAGCAATCATGAAGTCGGATCTGGGCCTTTCCCCGAACTCCGACGGCACGGCCATCCGCCTCTCCATTCCCCAGCCCACCCAGGAGCGCCGCAAGGAACTGGTGAAGACTGTGAACAAGAAGGCAGAGGAGGCCAAGGTGGCTTTGCGCAATGTGCGCCGTGATGGCAATGAGGCCATCAAGAAGCTGGAAAAGGCCAAGGAAATCACCGAGGATGAGTCCAAGAAGGGTCAGGAATCCATGCAGAAACTTGTGGATAAGTACATCAAGCAGGTGGATACGGCCAGGGATGCCAAGGAAAAAGAGGTCATGGAGGTCTGATGCCAGCGGCGAAATATCCCGATGTGATAGGCTGCCCCTGGCAGAGAGCGGAGCAGATGCTCCGAGAGGCGGGGGTTCCCTATCAGACAGAGCTTGTCCGTCCGACCAAGCATTTTTTTCCGACTGACGAGAAGCAGCTGTATGTCGTACGGGGGCGGTACGCTCCTGACGGCACTTTGAAACTGACGCTCGCGGCGAAGGCCCTCAAGCGGCCTGAGCCTGAGATAAGAACAAAGAGGAAGGAGTGAATACTGTGGCTTACAAGATTGGTGATGACTGCATCTCCTGCGGTTCCTGCGCGGCTACTTGCCCAGTGGAAGCCATCAGCGAGGGCAGCGAGCATTACGAGATTGACCCCGATAAGTGCGTTGAGTGCGGCGCTTGCGCTGCCCAGTGCCCGGTGTCCGCAATCTCGGCTCCGGAATGATCAGCAGAGATTACTGGAGAGCTGACGAGCATGACAAGCTTCTCTCCGCAGGCGGGGAGAGGCTTGTTCTATTATGTGCGATGTACAATCTCATGATGGAGACTGACATATATGTTCAAGAAAATCTTTGGCGGTGCTGATGCCTATAAGACTGTTCCGCAGCGTGATGACCCGCTGTTCCGGGAGGTTGACTGGCAGCGGCTGCCGCGCCATGTGGCGGTCATAATGGATGGCAACGGCCGCTGGGCCAAGGGGCAGGGCCTCTTGCGCACAGCCGGTCACAAGGCCGGAGTGCGTACACTGAAGGGGATTCTCTCCACAGCTATCGGGCTGGGACTGGAGGCACTGACCGTTTACGCCTTCTCTACGGAGAATTGGAAGCGCCCTCATGCCGAGGTGGATTTTCTGATGAATTTATTCTCCGAGTATCTGGCGAGGGAACTTCGCGAGATGCACGAGGACAATGTGCGCATACATTTCCTCGGACGCATCGAGGGCCTGCCGGCCAGCCTGCAGCAGCAGATGGCGGAGGCAGAGGAACTGATGTCTGGCAATACGGGCATCCGCTTCAATGTAGCCGCCAATTACGGCGGCCAAGATGAGCTTATCCGGGTTATGCAGCGCATGGTCAGGGAAGGGGTAGACCCTGAAGCCATTGATGAGGAAATGGTGGCGGGATTCCTGGATACGGCAGGCTGTCCGCCGGTGGATTTGGTCATACGCACCAGCGGCGACCAGCGCCTGAGCAATTTCCTCCTTTGGCAGTCAGCCTATGCGGAATTTTATTTCACGGAGACCAACTGGCCGGATTTCAGGCCGGAGGATTTCGTGCAGGCCATGCAGGACTTTGCAGGCCGGGACAGGCGTTTCGGCGGCCTGGAAAACAAATAACATGTAGGGGCGATTCTTTTGTTACTGAGAATAATTACGGGCGTCGTAGGCATCGGCCTGGCGGCGGCTGTCATACAGGCGGGGGGGCAGCTTTTCGCCTTATGTGCGCTGCTGCTGGCTGTCCTGGCCTGGATGGAATATGTGCGCGCCTTTGCCCATAAGGGGGGCAACCTGGCCTTCCTGATTGGCATTGTCGCCATAGTCAGCCTGTGGGGCTGTGCCTGGAAAGGCTTCCCCGCGGAGGCCGCGGTCATGGTTCTTACCCTGGCAGCGCTGGCCTGCCTGCTGGCAGCAGTGCTGCTGCGCAGCCAGATGAATTTCGTGGATGCGGCCCTGTCGGTCTGCGGCATATACTACCTGGGGCTGCCTTTTGCCCATATGGTGCTGCTGCGCTCCCTGGAAGCAGGGCGCATCATTGAGACTTCGCTGCTGCCCTTTGAGTACGGCGCGGCTCTGGTCTGGGTCATGTTTATCGGCACCTGGGCCAGCGACACCTTTGCCTATTTTGTGGGCTCTGCCATTGGCAGCCACAAGCTTTGTCCCTCTATCAGCCCCAATAAGACCATTGAGGGCTTTATGGGCTCAGTGGTGGGCACCACGGCGACTGTGGCAGGGCTTGGGGCCTTCTTTTCCTTTCCCGTGCTTGAAATGGCGGCTTTGGGCCTTGCTATTTCGATTTTTGCGACCCTGGGGGATTTGGTGGAATCCGTGGCTAAGCGCCATGTGGGCATCAAGGATTCCGGCAATATCATTCCGGGGCACGGCGGCGTCTGGGATCGCTTTGACAGCGTGCTCTTTACGGCGCCGCTGGTCTATTATTTCGTAGTGCTGACTAATCTCTTAGGCAAGGGGGCACTCTGATGCAGAAAAAGAATATTGCAGTCTTAGGCTCCACGGGTTCCATCGGCAGGCAGACACTTGATGTGGTGCGCTCCCAGCCTGAGCTGTTCCATGTGTCCGTGCTGGCTGCCAATGCCAGTGATGAGCTGCTGGAGCAGCAGATAAGGGAATTTGAGCCGGAGCTGGCGGTCTTGTCGGATGAGGGGGCCTACAGCCGCCTGAAGGAACGCTACCGGGGGAAGACGGAGCTGGCCGGAGGCCGCCGGGCCTTTATTGAGGCGGCGGCAGTCCCGGAAGTCGATACGGTGGTGACCTCCATGATGGGCTTTGCCGGTCTGGAGCCGACCATGAAGGCCCTGGAGGCGAAGAAGGATATCGCCCTGGCCAATAAGGAGACCCTGGTGGTGGCAGGTGAGCTGGTCACTCGCAAGGTGAAGGAGCAGGGCGTGCGCCTCTTGCCTGTGGACAGCGAGCATTGCGCCTTTTTCCAGTGCCTGCAGGGGGAACGGCTGGATTCTGTGGAGAAATTGCTGCTGACCTGCTCGGGAGGGCCTTTCCGGGGCAAGAAGCGCGGGGAACTGGCAGGCGCCACGGTGGAGCAGGTCCTCGCCCACCCCACCTGGAACATGGGCAAAAAAATCACGGTGGATTCCGCCTCTCTGGTCAATAAGGGGCTGGAAGTCATAGAAGCTAAATGGCTCTACAATGTGAGTTACGACCAGATCCAGGTGGTGGTGCATCCCCAGAGCATTATTCATTCCATGGTGCAGTTCCGGGACGGCGCGGTTATCGCCCAGCTCGGTTCCACGGATATGCGCCTGCCTATCCAGTATGCCCTGACCTATCCTGAGAGGCAGCCCTCTAAGTGGCAGCGCCTGGATTTCTGGCAGATGCAGGATTTGACCTTCGCACAGCCTGATACGGAGACCTTCAAGGGGCTGAAATTTGCCTACGAGGCCGGGAAAATCGGCGGCTCCATGCCCTGCGTGTTCAATGCGGCCAATGAGGTGGCGGTGGCGGCTTTCCTGGCGGGGGATATCCATTTCCTGGATATTTACGATATTATCGAGGAGACCATGCTGGCCAGGGAAACCATTCTGGCGCCAGAGCTGGAGGAACTGTTCGAGGAGGACAGGTGGGCCAGGGATTATGCGGCAGGGCTGCTGCGCAAGAGCAAGTGAGGACGGTGTAGTTTATGGCCTTGACCATAGTAGCGACAATTTTTGTAATCGGCCTGCTGGTGCTGGTGCATGAGCTGGGCCATTTCGTGACGGCCAAGCTGACGGGCATGCGGGTTGATGAATTCGCCATCGGCTTCGGGCCGAAGCTTTTTTCCCTGCGCCGGGGCGAGACAATTTACTCCCTGCGGGCGGTGCCCCTGGGGGGCTTCAACGATATCGCGGGCATGAACAAGGACGACAACGAGGCAGGGGAGCGGGGCTACTGCGAGAAGCCGGTGGGCTCCCGCATGATTGTTATCCTGGCCGGTTCGCTGATGAATTTCGTGCTGCCGGTGGTTCTGTTCTTCGGCATCTTCTTCTTTTCCGGTATTGACACGCCGAATCCCGAGCCGGTTTTCGGCACGGTGCTGGCGGATAAGCCGGCGGCCCTGGCAGGGGTGCAGGACGGTGACAGGGTGCTGGCGGTGAACGGCATCCCCGTTTCCAGTTGGCAGGACTTCACTCAGGTAATTCAGCAGGAAGCCCTGCCGGAGGGAACGGGGGAGCCTCAGCCCGTGAACCTGTCCCTGGAAAGGGGCGGCGAGAAACTGCAAGTAACCGTGCAGCCAACCTACGAGAAGCAGACCCAGCGGGCTGTGGTGGGCGTGATGAGCAGCCTGAATCATCGGGATGTGGGACTTATAGAGTCCATGCAGCTTGCCCTCCAGAAGACGGGAACCATCATCGTGATGATGCTGGGGGCGTTGTACAATCTGCTGCTGGAACTGTCGGGGACGGAACTGGCCGGGCCCATCGGCATCGCCAGGATGGCAGGGGAGGTTGCCCAAATGGGCATCGTGCCGCTGCTGAATTTTGCGGCCTTCCTGAGCCTGAATCTCGGCATCATTAACTTGTTCCCCCTGCCTGCCCTGGATGGCGGCCATTTTGTGACCCTCTGCGTCGAGGCAGTGCGGGGCAAGCCCCTCTCCCCAGAGGCTCTTCGGAATATCCAGAAAGTGGGAGTGGCGCTCCTGGTTTTGCTGATGCTTCTTGCCACTGCCAACGATATCATGCGGCTGTTTACGGGAGGCTGAGCAGATGTATGAACGTAAGCGTACCAGGCAGATACATATAGGGCCTGTGGCCATTGGCGGCGGCGCCCCCGTCTCCGTGCAGTCCATGACCAATACCAAGACCACGGACACGGAAGCCACAGTCGCGCAAATAAAGGCCCTGGCTGCGGCAGGCTGCGATATCGTGCGCCTGGCGGTGCCGGATATGGCGGCGGCCCGGAACCTGGGCAATATCATCAGGCAGTCGCCCGTGCCGCTGGTGGCGGATATCCATTTTGATTACAAACTGGCCCTGGAGGCCATAGAGCAGGGAATTGCAGCCCTGCGCCTGAATCCCGGCAATATCGGCGGCGAGGAAAAGGTCAGGGCAGTGGTGGAAGCTGCGAAGGCCAAGGGCCTGCCCATCCGCATCGGCGTGAATGCAGGCTCCCTGGACAAGAAAATCCTGGCTGACCACGGAGGGCAGGTGACGCCGGATGGGTTGGTGGAGTCCGCCCTGCAGCATGTGCGCATCCTGGAGCAGGCTGGTTTTTACGATATGAAGATTTCCCTGAAAGCCCACGATGTGCCCATGACCCTTGCGGCCTACCGCCTGATGAGCGAGAAGGTGGATTATCCCCTGCATCTGGGCATCACGGAGGCAGGCACGCCCCATACTGGCATCATCAAGTCGGCAGTGGGCATCGGCGCGCTGCTGGCCGAAGGTATCGGCGATACCCTGCGCATTTCCCTGACCGGCGACCCGGTGGTTGAGGTGCGGGTCGCCAACGAAATCCTGAAGGCACTGGGATTGAAAGAGTACGGGCCGACCTTGGTGGCCTGTCCTACCTGCGGGCGCACCTGCATCGACCTGCCGGCCATTGCGGCCCAGGTGGAGAAAAAGCTTGAAGGCATGACCGAGCCCATTGAGGTCGCGGTGATGGGCTGCGTGGTGAACGGGCCGGGGGAGGCCAGGGGCGCTGACGTAGGCATTGCCGGAGGCCACGGCGAGGGGCTGGTCTTCCGCAAGGGCGAAATCATCCGCAAGGTGCCGGAGGACAGGCTCGTGCCGGAACTGTTCAAGGAAATAGATGCAATCATAGCAGAGAGAAAGAAGCAGTGATATAAATATGAGAGCAAGCAATTTATACGCGCCCACCCTGCGCAATACCCCTGCTGAGGCCGAGATTATCAGCCATCAGTTGATGTACAGGGCAGGCATGATCAGAAAGTCTGCGGGGGGTATGTACAATTTCCTGCCCCTGGGCTGGCGCACCATCCGCAAGATTGAGCAGATTATCCGGGAGGAAATGGACGCGGCAGGGGGCCAGGAAATCATGATGCCTATCCTGCAGCCCTCGGAGCTCTGGGAGGAGAGCGGCCGCTGGGCCGCCTACGGCGATGAAATGATGCGCATGAAGGATCGCCATGGCCGGGAATTCTGCCTGGGGCCGACCCACGAGGAAATGATTACAGCCCTGGTGCGGGACGAGGTGCGCTCCTACAAGCAACTGCCCCTGATGCTCTACCAGATCCAGGACAAGTTCCGGGACGAGCGCCGCCCCCGCTTCGGCCTGATGCGCAGCCGCGAATTCATTATGAAGGATCTCTATTCCTTCGATAAAGATGTTGAGGGCATGAATGTGTCCTACCAGAAGATGTACGATGCCTATAGCCGCATCTTCACCCGCTGCGGGCTGGAATTCCGTCCGGTGGAGGCGGATAACGGCGCCATTGGCGGCGGCCATTCCCATGAATTCACGGTGCTGGCGGATAACGGCGAGTCCTCCATTGCCTGCTGTACGAAATGCGACTACGCCGCCAGCGACGAAAAGGCGGAACTGGCTGCCATCATAGAGCCTAATGAGGAACTGCTGCCTCTGGAAAAGGTGGCGACGCCGGGCACGGATAACATTCAAAAGTTGGCGGATTACCTGCAGGTGCCGGTGACAAAGACCATCAAAGCCATTGCCTACCAGACGGACACGGAGGAACTGGTGCTGGCCTTCACCAGGGGCGACCATGAGGTGAACGAGGTGAAGCTACTGAATCTCCTTGAAGGGGCGCGGGAACTGCGCATGGCCGACGAGGAAGCCATACGCGCTGCAGGGGGCTGCCCCGGCTTTATGAGCCCCATCGGCATCAAGGCAGGTACACATGTTATAGTCGATCATACCGTGATGCACATGCACAATGCGGTCACGGGGGCTAATGAGATAGACGCCCACTTCCGGCAGGTGACGCCGGAGCGTGACTTTGACAGGCAGCTCATTACAGTTGCGGATATCCGCATGGTGCAGGAAGGGGATGCCTGCCCCCGCTGCGGCGCGCCCCTGCATATGACCCGTGGCATCGAGGCGGGCCAGGTCTTCACCCTGGGCACGAAATACAGCGAAGCCATGGGAGCCACCTTCCTGGATGAGCAGGGCAAGGAAAAGCCCCTCCTGATGGGCTGCTACGGCATCGGCGTTGGCCGCACCATGGCGGCTGCCATCGAGCAGAACAACGACGCAGACGGCATTATCTGGCCCCGGGCCATTGCACCCTTCGAGGTGGTGGTGGTGGCTGTCAATGCCAAAAATGAGGAGCAACTGGCCTATGCGGAGGAAATCTACAGCGAGCTGCGCACGGAAGGCGTGGACGTGCTGCTGGATGACCGCAAGGAGCGGGCCGGTGTGAAGTTCAAGGACTGCGACCTGATAGGCTATCCCCTGCGTGTGACCATCGGCCCCAAGGCCGTGGAGGAGGGCACCATTGAAATCAAGGTGCGCCGCACGGGAGAAGTCCTGACCTGCACACGGGACGCATACATGGCCAAGGTAGTGGAGCTTTTGCAGGAGTTGTAACTCGGCAAAAGATGTCCCCCACTTCCGTAAGCGGGGGCTGTACATCCCAACAGGCGGGAGCATATTTTCCGCCTCGTTGAAAGGCCAATTGGAAGATTTTGCCTACGGCAAAATTTGAACAATGGCCTTATAAGAGCAAGATTTCGTTTTATAGCAGGACGAAAAAGCGGACGTAAAATTTTGCGTTTGGTTTTTCGTCCTATTTTTGTTATAATAAAGGGGAATCCAACAAGCTCGTCATGTCAAAGGAGGTCTCCTGATGAGAGAAACGAAAGACCTCGAATTTAAGGAGCAGGTCACTAACAATTTCTTAAAAACGGTAAGTGCCTTTGCTAACTACGGGAATGGCGAAATTTTGTTTGGTATTACAGACCGGGGAGAAGTAAAGGGCGTGACAAATCCCGTTAAGGTTTGCCTGGATATTGAGAACAGGATAAATGACAGCCTTGACCCTGTGCCGGAGTACACTTTGAGCGTCAATGAAAAGACATCCGTGATAACCCTGAGAGTAACGGAGGGTATGCACAAGCCGTATTTTTATAAGTCTGTTATGTAGTGACTTTTGTCAAGCCCCAATTTTCACCTTGCCAGAAGGTATCT
>CAMVGU010000047.1 GCA_947167105.1 uncultured Selenomonas sp.
ACCTTCTGGCAAGGTGAAAATTGGGGCTTGACAAAAGTCACTACATAACAGGTTTTCGTATTCACTCCGTCTACAAGGACTATCGCCAAAATAAACTCCTCCGGCTTGTTGAGGGCTGTGAGAATCTCATTTTTGCTTACGGTAACAGTATCGGCATCGGCGCTCCTGCCCTTGACTTCGATAAAGCGAAGGCAATTATCGGTCTCCCTCAAGGTTTCCGGTATGAAGGATTCTATATCGTATCCGCATTTCTCCATGCTGACATCTTTTGGCTCGTATCCAAACTCACGCTCAATTGTTTCTACCGCTTGCATTGCAATACGCTCGATTTCCGAGCGGCTTTTTTCATCGGCTTCCGAATGACCATCTAAATTTTGATTGAACCATCCCTGGGGGACAACCACAGCACCACCGACAACCACGGGAGGCATTGCCGATACTTTTCTCTCCATAGCGATTTCCGAGAGGCGTTTCTGCAATCGAAGTGTCAATTCTTCCGCACGACCAGCTGCTTTGTCGGCGTTTAGTTTGGCATTGCGTTTACCCATGCTTTCCTTTTCTCGCAGTTCATTTGCCCGGAAATCCCAATAGCGAATTTCACTGGTCAGTCTATCCTTGACGGCACTCTCCATCTTGTCCAGCATGGCCTTCTTCCTTTGGCGAACTTCGGAAAGATGTGCGGGGATAATATTCTGTATGGCGTAGCTTACCGCAATATCCTCTACATCGCCCTTCAGCCAGTCCTCCTGTTGTAGTGCCGCAAGCACTCTATTGCGCTCATCTTCATTAGGAGCACGATAGTCCAAATAGGGAGCATATCCCGCTGATACAGCAGTGCCGTTTTCACGGATTTCCACAAAATGGACGTGCTTGGAAATAATGCGCCTTTGATTTGTTCCCGCTATCAACTGCCCGTCTTGAATACTGTTTTCAATATAGAAGAGGAGCCGTAGATTTTTCCCGTCGTCAGACTCATCCACGAAAATCGTTCCTTGCTTTAGATCATGCCCATATTTTTCCCTTATTAAGTCGCTCATGGATGAGAGCAGGGGATGACCGGGCGTTATGAATGCCGCCGGGACTAAGCCGGGAATGCTTGTTTGTTCTTTGGAAAAACAAATGCGTTCGTAGCGAGGAAGCACAGGCTCACCAAAGCCAATCTGCATATCACGATTGCACGATTGCGAATGTCAAATGGGACACGGGTAATTTCGTAGCGTCCCGGCTCACGTTTATAAATACGACCCCCCAGTGATTTGAATGCTGAAAGAAAGAAACTTTCAATAAAGAATGGCTGAAGTTTCCTTGCTTCCATACGCTCCATATCCTCTCGAATGCGTGAAACCATCGACTGGTTCATGACATCCTCGGTGAGTGCCCGTTCTGTAAGAAGTTCCTCCAGTTTTTCGCGGTTTAGGGAAGAATTCATAACGGTGTTGAGTTTCTCCCTTGTCTTGGGGTCATTTCCGTATCTTATAGCTTCAATTAAGAGTTCCCGCAGGGGCTTGTTCTCGAATGTGATTTTCCCCAAGATATCAAAAACCTTGCCGCCCAAGGCGTTTCTTTCTTCTTCCAGCTTTGCGAAGAGCCGTTGAAATACATCTCCTTCCCGTGTTCCCTGAGCCACCAAATTCCACAGATAACATACTTCTGTCTGTCCAATACGATGAATACGCCCAAAACGTTGCTCCAACCGATTCGGATTCCAAGGAAGGTCGTAATTTATCATCAAATGCGCTCGTTGGAGATTGATACCTTCGCCTGCAGCATCCGTTGCAATAAGCACCAGCACATCCTTATCCTGTTTGAACTGCTCCTCTACCTTACGGCGGTCATCCCGCGCCATGCCTCCGTGGATGGTGACCACAGCCTCAGCGCGACCGAGCAAAGAGGATATTTTTTCTTGCAGGTAATAAAGCGTGTCTTTGTGTTCTGTGAAGATGATGAGCTTTTCCCTTTCTCCGTTAGCTCCGACGATATTTTCATTTTCTTGCAATAGTCTCGACAATTCGTCCCATTTCCTGTCCTCACCGCTGGCACGAACTTGTCCGGCCATTTTTGTAAGTCGGCGGAGCGTCCGAATTTCTTCCTCCATCTCAGCAATCGTCTGAGATGCACTGGCTCTTGCCACCATTTCATCTTCAGCCGCTTCAACTTCGGCACTCGGAGCATCGTCAAAATCCTCGGCATCCTCGTATTCTCCCAAGTCAAAGTGAAACTCGCTGGCACGACGCTTCATTTTCTCTTCTTCCAATAATTGTGTAAGCCGTTTTACCCTTCGGTCTAAAGAACAATAAATGGCAGCCGGAGATGATGCCAACCGACGTTGTAAAATAGTCAGCGCAAAACCCACTGTATTTTTGCGGTCACTCTCCAGTCTCTCTGCCCGGTTGAAGCCATCCTGCACATAGTCAGTGACTTCCTGATAAAGTCTCGCTTCCATCGGTGATAGGTCGTAATTTACGGTATAGGCTATTCTTTCGGGGAAGAGTGGCTTACCGTCAAATTTTAACAGTTCCTCTTTTACCAACCGTCTCATTACATCGGACACATCCACCGATTGTCCCGCAAGGGGACTAGCTTCGCGTCGCTGGCTGTCTCGTTTTACACCTTCGAAGCGGTCGGCATCTATTAACGACATAAACAGGGCAAAATCAGCATCCTTACCATTGTGCGGCGTTGCCGTGAGCAGGAGAAAATGACGTGTGATGGAGGAGAGGAGTCGTCCTAATTGAAACCGCTTTGTATAACGTATCTCGCCGCCCCAGATGGTTGCCGACATCTTATGCGCCTCATCACAGATGATGAGATCCCAATCGGTAACTTTTAATTTTTCTTGGATGGATTCGCTTCGAGACAACTTATCCAATCTTGCGATGCAGTAATTCATTTCCACAAATGCATTACCGGTGGCAGAAGACTCTATGCGATCGTTGGTCAGTATTTCAAAATGCAGGTGAAATTTCCTGTGGAGTTCATCCTGCCATTGCTCGGCAAGGTTGCCAGGGCATACGATGAGGCAACGTTTGATGTCACCACGCATGATGAGCTCTTTCATGAGGAGCCCTGTCATTATGGTTTTGCCAGCTCCGGGGTCATCTGCCAATACGAATCGAAGAGGCTGACGAGGAAGCATTTTCTCGTAAACAGCCGATATTTGATGCGGAAGCGGTTCAATAGAGGATGTATGTACAGCAAGATACGGGTCAAACAGGTGTGCTAAATGGATGCGATAGGCTTCCGACACGAGCCTCATGCGGTCAGCGTCAGCATCGAAACTCCACGGCAGAGCTTTCTCGTCGAGTTCCATATCCGTGGCTTGGTCAGCATACACCATCTGACTTCCCAGATTCCCATTGGCATCTTTGTATGTGACATCCGCTACCATATCGCCATGATACTTAACGGCCACAATCTCTACAGTTTTGCCCACTTCGAGGCCGTTGACCTTGCTACCAACGACAATGTCCTTAAGTTGCACTTATTTCTCGTCCCTTCATGCTCACGAGCTCCTACAATCTCCCATCAAGTGTTGTGAAACAGAGTACGCCGAAGTAAGCTGTCACTATCAACTTTAACTGTTACATCTTCGACAAAAATATTCTTATCCCTGCATTGGACGGATATTTCGGGAAAATATCTATAAGCTCTTTAACACCAGCGCATCAGACACTGCTTTCACTTCTCCCATCCATCCGAAAGTCCCTGCCGCCAATTTCGACGATGTAGCACATCCCGCAGATACGGCTGAGTATCCGTTGGCTCTGCACATCGTCGCCGTAGTCCTTGCCCTTGGTGGCCGCCGTCATGCGCCCGGCCAGTGCCGTCAACCCGTAGTTCGATGTGATGATGGTTTGCAGCTCATGGTTGGAGCGGTAGTTGATGATGGCAAAAACCTGTTCGCCCCCCCACTCGCTCATCCGCTCCGCTCCCAAATCGTCCAGTACAAGGCGGTTCAGCCGTGCCTGTTCCTGCCTTGGACTCATCCACCTCTGTCCGGTCTTTCTCCTGCTCCTCACTGAGTTGCCGCTCGTAAAACTCCTTTCTGGCCTGATTTTTGGCTTCGGTATCGGCCTGTTTCTCCTGACGGACTTTCTCAAGGTCAGCCCCGGCATCCGCATACTGCTCCTCCAAGGCGCAGCGAAGCCACCCTGCTGGATTCTGGATGGGCTTTTTCTGCTCAAGGAGCTTTTGCCGCGACCAGAAGGGAAATTGTTTGCACCAGTCCTCGATGGTATTGTAGATCCACCGGTGTCCTTCCATCTCATACTTGCTGCGGTCAATCCAGTAATGGAGTTGCTGTAGGAACATGGCCTCGTTAAGGCCGATTTTCGTCGCCAAGGTGGGAAGCACCATCAGAGGGACTTCCTGTATCAAAAGGCTGCTCATGTGTAATAACCCCTTTACACCATCGGAAATGCACCTAGAGCGACGATACGAGCGGTTATTTCGCACTATTTCCGGTCAAAGAAACAGGACGATGCCGCCGAACCCTTGATTTTACTGGGCTTTTCCGATTTGGTTATATTATTACACAAGCGTCTATAATTACGATGGCAGCGCCTTTCTCGCGGGTGATAATGTCCAGTTGGCGCGTCATTTCTTCATAATTGCGCCCCAGCCTGTCGATGCTCTTTACCACCAACGTATCACCGGGAGCCAGCCTTTTCATCATATCCTTGTAAGCCGGGCGGTCAAAATCCTTCCCGCTTTGCTTATCCACAAAGACACATTCCTTCGGAATGCCGAAATCCCTCATTGCCAGCCACTGGCGGTCATCCCTCTGGGAAAGAGTGGATACGCGGATATAGCCGTAAATTTTGTCAGCCATGCGGATTCCTCCTTTGAAATCGCAAAAATACTTATCTCCAATAAAAAAGCAGCCACCAGAGGCTGCTTTTTTATTATGAAATCTTAGCGAATACAAGTCGAAGGCGCTGTAGGAGCTTAGATTTCGTGTAAGGGCGTAGTGCGAAACACTGTTTCGCACGGAGTTTTATCGAATTTTTTTCTGCCAAAGGTGACCAGGGACCCTCATTATGTCCATTCCTTATGAAAGGGGGACATAATGTGATGTCTGAAAAGCAAGCAAGAGAGAATTTGAGCCAGGAGGAGGAGCAGAAGCTGGTGAGGCTGGCGGCAGGGGGAGACAGTCAGGCCCTGGCCGGACTGGTAGCCCGGTATGCGCCCCTGGTGCTGGCGGAAGCCCATAGGAACAGGCTGCCCTATCTTACGGAGGAGGCCCATTCCGTGGCCCAGCTCTACTTCCTGGAGGCGGTAAGGCGCTACGAGCCTGAGCGGGGCGTGCCCTTCGGGGCCTTTGCCAAAAGCATTGTGCATGGCGGCATCTCCACCTTTGCGGCAGCGGAGAAGCGCCGCCGGGAGCGGGAACTGAGGCCGGATGATTACGCGTCGGGAGAAGTGAGGGGAGAGCCTTCCGGCAGCGTCTGGGATGCCATCTATGAGGCTGCAGGAGGGCCTTTCCCCGATGCCTATGCTCAGGTGGAGCTGCGGGAGACCCTCAGACTGGCCATGGAAAATTTATCCGCCAGTGAGCGGGAGGTGCTGGTCTGCGTCTATGTGCAGCAGCGTACACTCCAGGAAACGGCAGACAGGCTGGGAGTTGCCCTGCTGACGGTGAAGCGCTGGAAAAAGCGGCTGCTGGAGAAGCTGCGGGAAGCTCTGCGAGACAATAACTAATACAATAAATAATTTCATCATGGATGATACCTTTTCTGCTCCAGCCTCCATATATATAAGTGAGGGGGCAAGGAAAGGCCCGCAAAGAGAAAGGAGAAATCAACATGGCAGTCAAGAATGATGCAACTACGAAACTCGTTATCAAGGTGGTGACCGGCACCACGGAGAGCGGCAAGGACAAGTACAGCAACCGCACCTTCCAGCATATCGCGCCGGAGCTGTCCACTGATGACGCCTATGCCATCGGCACGGCCCTGGGGGCACTGCAGGGGCATACGGTCGGCGCTGTCAGCCGCATCGACAGCGCCAACCTCGCCAGCGAGTAATTGCCGCGACACCGCACACCAACCACACTACACACTATTCCGCACCAATAATATTTAATGTCAAAAAGGAGAGACGAAGATGAAGACGCTGAAAATGGTCTTTACCCTGGAAAATGACAATGTCCTGACCTTCAGCCTGCAGGATCCCAAGGAGGGGCTCACCCAGGCGGAGGTGGAGGCAGCAATGCAGTCCATGATCACGAAAAGGGCCGTGGTGGCAGGAGGCAGCTATGCCAAGGCCATCAAGGAGGCTTACATCTACGAGACTGATAAGCAGGAACTGGCCTGAAGGAAGGATGAGCCATGATGCAGGAGCTGATGACCGCCGCTGGCAGCGTCGGCTTCCCGATGGCGGTCACAGCTTACCTGCTGGTCCGCATCGAGGGGAAGCTCGGCGCCCTCAATGACAGCATCCAGAACCTTACCAGAACCATAGCCCAAACGAAATAATATGGGCCTGACCCCCTCAAAAGAGTAAAAGCACAGGGTTATCCACAAAATCTGGTGGATAACCCTGTGCTTTTTGTGGATAACTCTGCTTGATGGGGATGAAATGGTGGATTACGGGGGGCAAAAGCTGTGGAAAAGTGAGTATCAGATAATCTTTTCCCCGTGGTAAACCTCGCCGCCGATTTCAGGATAGACACCGTAGGCAATGGCCCATTCGCTCTTGTACTTGATGGCCTGGGCGTGAATGCTCTCCAGGCGATCCTGCTCCCGCACCACCTTGCCGGGGACGCCCACTACCAGGGAATTGGGAGGAATAACTTCCCCTTCCCTGACCAGGGCACCGGCGGCGATGATGGAGCCGCGGCCAATATGGGCACCGGTGAGGACGGTGGCGCTCATGCCAATCAGCACATGATCCTCAATGACGCAACCGTGGAGACAGGCGCCGTGGCCCACGGTCACATAGTCACCGATAATGCAGGGCTTATCATCCGCCACATGCAGGCAGGTAAGATCCTGCACATTGGAGCACTCCCCCACCTCGATATAGCACACATCCCCCCGGGCCACCACCCCGGGCCACAGGGAGGCGTATTTCTTCACCCGCACATCCCCGGAGAGAAAGACCTGGGGAGCAACAAAGGCTTCCTCGTCAATCTGGGGCTCCTTGCCCTGGAACACGCGGCTGTTTAGAGTATACATTGGCCTCTATCCTTTCTTCTGTCTTGATTGCTATTGATGATTAGAGTTTAGCACAGGGGCAGGCGGCAGTCAACGGCGGGGAAAATCTCACGTTTGAGGCGGAAAACAGTTACTTGTCAACAACGCCCATCTGTACGATTTTATTTAAGTTTTTTGCACGAAATGACGACATACTACGTTATGTGTACAGTAAAGGAATTTCGACATGGAAACGTAAACACGTCAGGCAGCAGGAGCACGTGACAAGGAAGGCAGGTCTCGGCACCTTTATGTGCAGTACTCGCTTTACACTTGTTCATTCCCAAACGTATCAGAAAAATCCATCAATGACTGTGCATCTTCTATGGCCAGACTTGAATCTGCCTCTGTTAATTCCAGATTATTGGGATACCGAGCTTGCACAGCATATGAAGTCAAGCGGGCAGATGCAATAAAGATAGCTTCGGGCCTGTTATCAGGAAAACAATTCCGGCACAATTCAGACAAATCATGTGTTCTGGGTATGTCCTTCCCCAATGAGATCAGGTACGCTTTAAGCACCTTCTCCGCAGCCTGCTGACAATGAAAGCACACTATCTCATAGGGACAAGGGCGCATTGATGACATCAGATGCTTTGCCGTAGCAAAGTCCTGGGAAGCATAGTCAAGCCAGCGCTGTACCTCCTGCTGCCTCTCTGTCATAGAGAATCACCCCTTTATCCCTTATGGTTCGTTCAAAACTTGACACCTTGCAACGGGCTTCAAAATTATCGAGCCTGGATGCCAGAACATCCAGTGCCTTAGCACTGTCATACATAAGAGCTAAACTTATCCTTTGCATGACCTTGATCGGTCTTTCGTCCTCATCATAAATAACATAAATATCAAAGTCGCTGTCTTCCTGGGGTGTGCCATAGGCGTATGAACCAAAAAGGTAAATACGCTCAGTATTCACAACACTTCTGATAACAGATACTATCTTGTCAAGCTGCCCTTGTTCCGATAAATTTATTTTCAAGTTTCATCCCTCCTCCTTACCGGAAATATTAGCATATTTTCTGAAAAATAACAAGGAACAAAACACCTCCTGGCTGCGCAGTCATGGGCTTGTCAGGAGGTGTTTTGATTGGCTCTCTAATTTTATTGCAGGTTTCTTATCTCACAGCAAATGGCTTCTCAGCTCGGCAGCTCCTTCCTGGCAGAGATAGGAAGGCGCTATATCCAGCACGGTGCGGCAGCCGGTCTGGCCTTCTTTGGACAGGGTGTAGGCTGCGCGGGCATAGGCCACCAGGACGCTGGTGGTGAATTCCGGGTTGGAGTCCAGCGCCAGGGAGAATTCCATGACGTGCTTGTGCTCATCTTCCTTGCCCGTGCGGCTGGTACGGATAACGCAGCCGCCGTGAGGGAGGCCGCTGTGTTTTTCCTGCAGCTCTGCCTGGGTGATGAAGTGGACAGTGGTGTCGTATTCATCGAAGTAATGGGGCATGGTCTTGATTTCCTGCTCGATGCGGGCCTTGTCCTCCTCGCTGGCGCCCTCCTCCGGCACTACGTAGCACTCCCTGGTGTGCATCTGGCGGGGAGTGAAGTCTGCCTGCTCGCCCCGTCTGGCTGTTTCCAGGGCCTGGGGCACAGGCACCGTATACTGGCGGGCATCCTTTACGCCCTTGATGCGGCGAATGGCATCGGAATGGCCCTGGGACACGCCCCGTCCCCAGAAGGTGTAGGCCCTGGAATCAGGCAGGATGGCATGGCCATAGACACGGGCCAGGGAGAAAAGGCCGGGGTCCCAGCCCACGGAGATAATGCCGATATGACCGCCCTTTTTCGCCCCGTCGTCCACATCCTTGAAATGCTGGGCAATGGCGGCGTGGGTGTCGAAACTGTCCACGATATTGAACCACTGGGCGCAGAGGGGGGCCTGCCAAGGCAGGTCAGTGGCGCTGCCGCCACAGAGGATCATTACGTCGATTTTATCCTGCCACCCTTCCGCCTCGTCGGCGCTGACCACGGGCACCCCCTCGGTGCGAATGGTCAGGCTCCCCGGCTCCCGGCGGGTAAAGACTGCCTTAAGCTCCATATCCCCGGCTTTCTCCACGGCCAGCTCCACGCCCCGGCCCAGATTGCCATATCCCATAATGCCAATGCGGATACTCATGCAAAAGTCCCCTTTCAAAAGGCTCCATATCAAAAAACTACTGACAATAATATAGCATATCTCAGCGGCCTGCGGTATCGGCAGGGGCATGAATACAAAATAATTTACGCCGTATTTTTTCGGTGCAGTTTGCTCCTGATTGCGGCGGCTGCCTGCGAGTCTGGCGGGGTGCCCAGTCCCTTTTCATAGCAGTCCGCCAACAGGGTCAGGCTCTCCTTGAAGCTGGCAGGCTCATTTTCTTCCTCCAGCAGGATATGCAGCAGCTCGAAGGCTTCAACTGCCCTGTCTACAGCCAGGTAGCAGCGGGCCTGTCCGGCCAGAGCCGCATCCGGGTAGGCAGGCATGGCATTACTGTAAGCAGCATAGGCAAAGGAGTAAAAGTCCTTCTTGCGGGCAGCAGCTTTTTCGGCGAAACGGGCGGACTCAAGGAAGCCACTGCTCCAGCCAAGTGCTCCTGCCGTTGACATGTACCAATAAGCTTTATCCAAGTCCTTTTTGATGATGCCCCCTTCTGCCAGGAGCTTGCCCAGTCTCAAGGCTGCTTTTCCGTATAATCCTTCCAGGCTTATTTTATAGTATTTTTCGGCCTTATTGCCCTTGCCCAGCTCCCGGAAATACTCTCCCAGGTGGAAGGCAGCCAGGTTGCACATCTGCCGGGAGCAGGGCTTCTCCTGCCCCTTGAGGGGGCTTTCATTTTGGCCTGCCTTAATGATGGCCCGGCAAAGTTTCTGCCCTTCGTTTTCCTCCCTGGGGATGCCCCAGCCCCAAAGCTTGCAGATGCCCTGCCACAGGGTACCCTCGGGGCGATTCTTTGCCAGCAGGCCCTCAATCAGGGGCCGGGCCTTTTCCGCCTCCCGCGCAGCACCATCAGTAGAGAGATAAGCCCAGATCAGAAGATAATCCTCGTACACCTGCTGTTCCTCGTCTTCGGAAAAGAACAGGAACTCCAGAAGGTACCTGATAGCCAGGGCATCTACGCCACATTCACCGCTGCGGTAGAGGAGCATATTGGCCATGCCCAGCAGCAGGCTGCTGCTGACATAGCGCCGCCAGCCCCAGTAGTAAGTATCCAAGGCATTGCCGCAGAGCCGCATCTGCTCGCACTCCCGGGCATAGTGCAGGTACTCTTCCTCATCTCCCAGCTCGGTAATGTTGTGCCAGAGGTGGCACAGGCCAATCTGCTTATCGTTTTTTCCGCCATCCCGGATCAAAAGCTGATCCTGGCGCAGCAGTCTGGTCATGGCCTCCCGCAGGCAGATACGGGCGTGGGCTGCCCCTGCACTGCTGCTGGCTGCGGCAGCCATGCGGGCCAGGCGCGTGCCTGCCTTCTTTCTGGCTGTGCCCAGGATGCCGCGGTAGCAAAGCTCCCCTGCCAAAGAGAGAGCCTGGGGCTTCCGGGCCCTGGCTTCCCTTATAAGGGCGGCAACTGAAGCGAGAAGCTCCCTGCCCTTCAAGTATTCCTCAGGCGGTACCACCCCTGCCAGGAAACTTCGCAGATATAAACAGTCTGCCGACTGCAAAGGAGCGGAGTCCTCCGCCAGGGCTTTCTGCCATACAGTCCTGAGTATATCGGCAAGCTTCTTTGCATTGCCTGTGTCCATGCCTTCATCAGAGAGCAGGGAAGTAAAGCCATGCTCCCTGAGAAGGGAAAGCATTTCCTCGTAGCTCTCCAGCAGTCCCGCCTGGTAGGTAAGGATGAGGCTCCACAGGATGTCTTCGAGCCAGTGGAAGCTGCCTGGGTAATTATCGGCTTTTTGCAGCTGCGTGAGAGCCGCTGCTATTTTCTGCTCCTCCGTCCACTGCTGCCGGGGCGGTGAGTCGGGATTGTAGGCTTTGCCCGTTAATTCTTTCACTGCCCTGGGAGAGAGATAGCCCTGCAGGGCCTCCACTGCCAGGCACAGGCGGAAAGAAGCCTTGCCCGGGTAAGCATCCTCCAGGGCGTGGGCAGCCCGCCATCTGCCCACGTCTCCGGAGTGTTCACTAAGCTCCATTTGGGCGAGCTGCCAGGAGCTTTCCGTGCCATTATCAAGACTTGCCCAGAAGCGGGCGGCAGCCGCATTTTTAGCCGTTCCCCGGCCCTGCAGGAATTTCTCGGCCATATACAGGCAGCCTTGATCCTTCAGGCCGCACAGCACCCAGATGGCCTTGATGGCCAGACATTCCCAGGCCTCCTCCTCACCTTCGGGCTGGCCAAAGAAGCCTGCCAGTTCATAATCATGCATACGATGGTAGCGGCCTGAGAGATGCTCAAGGTATTTGGAAGGCTCCTCCGCATCCCCGCTAAGGATTTCCTCCTTGGTGTAGCCGCTGATTTTTTCCAGCCACTGGCCCTCGGGCAGCCCCCTGGCAGGAGGCTCCCGCCAGCCCAGCCAGCCCCTGGCAAAATCCCGCAGGAAAGGACGCCCCGGCTCGTCCTCGGGCATGGGTGCCGCTGCCAGCATGACCAGCAGCAGGTAGAGGGAGGGCTCATCTATCTCGTCTTTGTACGCCAGGGCTTCACCGAGCAGACAGTTTTTGGCGGTTTTCCAGTCCAGATTCTGTGCCTGCTCCCAGCCGGCTGTCCACCAAGTGCGGTAGTCACTGTAGTAGGCAGGTTGTATATCGTTCAGTGCCTCCAGCAAGCGGCCATCTGCCAGGGAAGAGCGCATCAGCAGCAGGGCATAGCCCATATCCGGGGATAGATCCCGGCGCAGCTTAGCCTTATCAATGTTCTGGTAGATGATTTCCGGCGGTATCTCCTTAGTGAACAAGGCCGCCATCATGGTGCAGGCAAGAGGATCACCTTCGATGGCCCTGCTGCGCAACTGGTCGTAGCTTTCGTATTGTGCCTTTTCAGAATCCCTCATACTACATGCCTCCTTAATGCCCTAATCTCATCCCAACAATTTCTTATAAACATAGGCGGCTATCAGGCCCTCCGCTGCCGTCAGGGCAGCCAGGAAGCCGAAGGCCGCATAGAGGCTGGTGGCGTGGGCCAAAAAACCAATGGCAGCGGGGCCCATCAGGATGCCCAGATACCCCAGGGTGCTGACTGCCGGCACGGCAAGGCCCAGGGGCATTTCCTTCTGCTTGCCCATCAGGGAGAAAAACACCGGCACCACATTGGCGCCGCCGATGCCCACCAGGAAGAAGCCGGAAAACATCGGGACTGCTCCCGGAGCGAAGACAATCAGCAGAAAGCCCAGGAATGCCAAAAGCACGCCTCCCAGAATGACCTTTTTCTGTCCCAGCTTCGTCACCGCCTTATCCCCCACCAGCCGCATAATGAGCATGGCGGCGGAAAAGACCGTAAAGGCCGAGCCGGCCAGTGCCAGGTCAAAACCCTTGGCATGTACCAGGAACACGCCCCCCCAGTCCATAATGGCACCTTCCACCAGAAAGGAAATCAGGGCAATCGCGCCGATAAAGGCCACAATGCCCCGAGGGATAGCCAGGAGCCTCCCCCCGCTCCCGCCGCCATAGGGCAGGAGATGGCGGGAGAAAAAGGCGATGATAATAAGGATAAGCCCTGCGGCAATCAGGGTGGAGACAAGAGGGGTCAGCCCCAGGCTGCCTACCCAGACACCGTAAAGCCCCGCCCCCGCAAAGCCTCCCACGCTCCACAGGGCGTGCATGCCGCTCATAATGCGCCTGCCTGCCGCTTTCTCCACCAGCACGGCCTGGATATTTACCACCACGTCGATAGAGCCCATCACCGCCCCGAAAATCAGCAGGACGGGAATCGTAAGGCCCATGGTGGGAATCAGGCACAGGACTACAAGTAGTGCCGCATAAGCAACAGAGGCTGCCGTCAGCACCCTGCGGCAGCCCCAGTGATTTGAAGCCAGCCCCGAAAGGGGCATGGTGAGCAGTGACCCAATGCCGATGCACAAGAGCAACAGCCCCAGCACATCCTCCGTAATATCCAGCCTCGCCTTCAAAAGCGGCACCAAAGGCGCCCAGGAAGCCGCCCCAAAACCGCCGATAAAAAACACAGCCCTGGTAGCCCACTCCGTCCGCGCCCCCAAAGGCTTTGCTGATAGTGTACTTGCCATTTTTACCTCTTTCCTTGCAGTTGTTTTCTCTCCTTCTATTTTACAGCTTAGGCAAGGGCAGGGCAATATGGCAAACATCTCCTTATATACAAGAAAAGCCCCGGTCTTCCGGAGCTTCAACTCACCATCTGCTGTCCACCAACGCCGCCGCTTCTTCATTAGAGAGAGAATAGTTTTCTATAATCTGCTGGATAACAGCATCCTTGCTAAGTTTTAGTTTCTTCAAGATGGAAACCGTCTTCAATATCCCCTCATCACGAACCTCTTTCTTCATATCCTCAATAGCCTTGCACATATTGACATCCTCCTTTCCTACGGGAATGTTGAAATCTACTCCGGAACAAGCGCTGATGGTCTGGGCTGCCAGCCGGTCCAGCTTCTGGTATTTCTCATTTCCGTCCAGCAGTTTCTTCAGCTCTTTCTTGTCGGTGGAGTGCTTGATGAATTTCAGCACTTCCTTCAAATCTGATTTAAAGGCGTCCAGTTCCGCATCGCTCATACGCGCCGGGGACACCATGCGTGATGTAATCTTTAGCGCCCAAAATCCAAGCCTCCGTTTATCTTTCCTTGTCCATATTCTACTATGAACACTTAGCGAGTGCAAGCTGAAAACGCAGCATAAGTCCATCCATACTAAAGCAGTCTTTAATTTTCTCGTGTCTATTTGTTCGATTTGAAAAATATCAAATATACTTAGCAAAATATCTCGACACTCATCATTGGAATATCTTTTTCTAAACAAATAAAAAAGGTTTGTAATGCTGTGGGCAGCAAGATATCCCTCTACCTGTTTTAGAGCGCATATTTTTAGAACCTGATTGGAGGCATCGAAAAAAGGAGCCTGGCCTTCTAAGGCATCCATCACTACATTAGTATCCTAATCTCCCGATAAATTATACACACAACTAAACTGATATCTGATATAA
>CAMVGU010000048.1 GCA_947167105.1 uncultured Selenomonas sp.
TGCTACACATTTTTACATACTTGAGTATTCTTCCAGTTACTTAGCTCCCCCCTCCTTACTTGCAAGCGTGACAAAATAGGGAATTTCCCCTGCTCCCATATCTTTCAGCAATAATATACAGCCACATGTGGCCTCCACAGACTGCCACCTTGTTCCCATTGCTTTTTTCTGCGTGACAAAATAGGGAGCTGCACCTGATATATGTGCAATTTTTTTATTTATATTCCCTAAAATGTCACGTTTCGGCTCTATTTTATCACTTTCTCCCTAATTTGTCATTTGTAAAATCCCTAAAATGTCACATTGCCCTAATCCGTCACAGCAACACCCTAATCTGTCACTGATAAATCCCTAATCTGTCATACTTACTCCCTATTTTGTCACGCGGTTTCCCTATTTTGTCACATCAACTCCCTATTTTGTCACAGATCGAAACCGGGAAGCCTTGTGGCTCTAAGGCTGGCGCCCCATCTATAAAATATATAAACAACAATAAATTATTTATGAAATAAATAATAAACATCAACAAAAAGATAGTAATTGTTGATGTTATAAGAGTATAGAATTTATATTCCTCGTTGAAAAAGCCTTCCCCTCTGGGGAAGGGTAGAAACATGCCGGTGGCATGTTTCTGGCGCAAGCGGTGGATGAGGTTCTCTGTTTCTTCTACAGAAAGACTATCCCTTATTCAGAAAAGTTGGAGAACTGCAACATCCTTGCTACTCTTGCATTTATCTCATCCACTGATTTCAATTTATTGGCAGTTTCTTTGTCCAATCTGTCTATGGCTTCCGCTTGTTCATCACGCAGCCTCTTTATTTCACGGATACGTTTTTCATGTTCCAGTTTCTTTTGAATAACACTCATTGCCTCAATGGGATTAAGACGGAAATATTCGAGAAATACTGACACAGCATCTTCCTCACTGGCAGTTTCCGGTATTTGCCTGTCTTCCGGCCCTGTTATGGTTGTCTGTTGAGGGGCGGAGGGAGGCTCAGGCTTTCCGTATTTGGCCATCTGGTGCTTCTCCAGCAGCTCACCCAGCAGAAAACGGCTAACGCTTGCCAGCTCATCATCATCAAGCAAAAAAACTCTGGGACGTTTTCTGATGTTATCGCATACCTTGATTATACGGGCGGCAGCCTGTATCTCTTTCCAATCTTTATCTGTAGCTCTGAGGCTGTGTGTCTTCTGCAAGTCACCAGTCTTTTTTTTTGGCCTGCCCGCACCCTTGCGCTGCCCGCCATGCCTTGATTTTTCCGGGTTCATAGCCATTACCTCCCTTATGCAAAATTTTACCATGCAGAACTTGAATTTTGCAATACATAAATATGCAAAACTCTTGATAATAAAGGATTTTGCCTCCGTGAAACATAAAGCATCGCTTCTGCTTCTATTTCACTGTGAAACAAAAGTGCCGCCCTTGGTCTGGGCGGCAAAATATCAGTTTATTTTGGCTGAGGACATAGTATTTATGAGCTTATCCTTTATATCCTGTGGGAAGTTCGATTCATTAACAGCCTGGATATAAAGGTCAGCCATTTCATTGCGTGTGTTCTTCTCTACAAAGAGCGGCAGCACTTCTTCGTCCACGGATTTCTGATTTCTGGTCTGGAAAGTATATTTGTAATATTTAGTGGCACGCTCTATATCCCGCAGTTTCTGCCGAATTTCCTCGATGGTTGAGCATTTCTTCAGCTGGCTGGCTGTCTGTGTGGTGATTTGCTCGAAGATACGGTTGTCATAAATGAATTTCTGTAAATCACTGGACAGGAAGCTCAGATGATACCCGGTCATGAAGGACAGATGACCGTTGCTGACCGCCTCCTGAAGCTCGGCAATGAGTTTCATGAGAGACAGATACCTGAAGAATACCGTCTTGGAAGTATTGGCCTGGGAAGCTGCAGACAGCAGCGGGTCGAAGCGGCTGCCGTAAAAAGCCTTTTCTCTTTCCAGTTGGAACAGGTTCATGTATGCCTTAGCTCTGGTCTTGGTAGATACATCACGTTGGTCTGTGTTGCTGACGATAACGATTCTCTGTGCATCCATTTCCGTGATTTGGTCTTTGCCATAGACCAGGGCGGGAATCTTTGTCCATTTTTCATGGTCTTTTTCCCCTGATTCCTCGCTGGCCAGGTAATCAAAGCAAGCTACTCTGGTGTGACCGCCGAGAATCATGTACTTGCCATCTTCCTGGGCCCAGACCGTGATGTTATGGAAAAGGCCGTACTGACGGATAGATTCGCTCATTTCCTTTATTTTATCATCGCTGGCCTTGGGGAAAAAGTTCCAGTCATCGGGGGCAGGGATAAGCAAATCCCTGGGAATCAGTCTTTCAACAGGACGCCCCACAACCGCATCTATGGTATCAAGGCTGCTTTCCTGCTTTGCCATATACTCGATATTGTTTTTCAGGCTTTGTATATGGTCTGCTATTTTCTGCTGTGATCTGTCCGGGGCTACGCCTCCCGCTGAGTTATTCTGTCCGTGGCGCTTGCTGATGATTTTGCTCATGACCGCACTCCCTCCTCAAATTCCCTGATTCTGGTCTCTATTTCCCTGGCAAGCTTCTGATAGCCCCAGGAGGCAGGGCTGGAAGGGAATACCGAGGTTACGGGAGCCCCCCTGTTTTCTGCATTCAGCACGGCGGTGCTTTTCGGCACGGTGGATTCAAAGAAGGTATCTTCCTCCCAATACTCGCCACGGTTCTGCCGATATATGCGGTCAGCAATGCCTTTTTCTGCGATGTTGCAGAAGAAGAAGCCCAGGAAACGCAGCTCTTTGTATTCGTAATCCTGCTTGTCATCTGCTGCGAGATTGAATGCGTTCAGGACACGCTCTGCACCATCCATGGCATCCTCCGAGGGAGGCAGGGGAACCATCAGGTAATCGCTGCCGATGAGGAACTGTCCCAGCACATAAGACAGGGAGGGGCTGGTGTCGATGATAACATAGTCGAATACGCCCGATGACTTGAGATTGAACATGAACCTCCTGATAATGGAGCCTGCCCGATTGGTATCATTATGGAATGTCTCATACACGCTCTGTAATTCAGGGGTAGAACAGATAATGCGCAGGTTTTCGTACTTGCTGACAACTTCTGAGTGAGGCTTCTTCAAAGTAGCTTCATTAAAAAAAAGGCTGGGGCTGAAGCTGTTAGGCTGTCCGCTTTTCCGTGCGTCATATTCGCTTTGCAGAAATACTTCCAAAGTGGTGTCCACAGGAGCTGATACGCTGTAGCCGAATCTGCGTGACAGGTTACCCTGGGGGTCTGCATCAATAAGCAAGACTTTTCTCCCCAGCTTGCGAGCCAGTACATCGCCGATGGCAGCTACCGAGCTTGTTTTGCCGACTCCGCCCTTATTGTTTGCCATGATAATTATTTTAGTATTCATTCAAACCCTATCCTCCATAGAAGTTTTATCTTTGTATAGTATATCGCGTAAATAAAAATCTAGCAAGAAACTTCCAGAAATGTTTCTTGCTAGATTTATTTCACTGTGAAATAAATTGCTGCGCCAGGGGAGTGGCTTTCCTCATGGAACTTTTGGCGGGCAACCGTTATCGTTTATGGCTCTCTATCCTCAGCGATCAGCCTATCCCTGTTTGAGGATTACTCCCTGCAAGACCTCCATAAGTTCCAGGGGCAGGAAGGGCTTTGTCAGGTAATCAGTTGCTCCGGCCTCCTTGATTGTTTTTATTGTCCTGATGCTTTTATTCTTGCAGAGGAATACCACAGGTATATCCCATTTGGTTTTTATCCTGTGAAGGAGTTCAAAGCTGTCCATGTCCGTCATTTCCAGATTCAGCAAAACCAGGTCCATGCTTATATCGTTCATGACATCCAGTGCTTCCTGCCCTGTTTCAGCAGGGAATATGCGGTAAAGAGGTTCTTCTTTCAGGATTTTTGCTAGGACACGAAGCTGGCTTATTTCGTGATCGATAACCATAATCCGCTTTGGCTCCAGTTCCGCCTGCCGCAGTTTATAATCTGTATCTGACCCAATGATATCCAGCATTGCCTTTGCAGGTGCCGGGGCAAACTGGGTGCTTATGCCTTTTTCTATCTCGCTGCGGACGACTTCCTGCGGCAGGGCTGAGCGATAGCTGCGGTTGGAGGCCATAGCGTCATAAGAATCTGCAACGCCGATTATTCTGGCAACTTCCGGGATATCTTCGCCGGATAAGCCGTCCGGATAGCCCCTGCCATCATATCGTTCATGGTGATATTTAGCTGCCAAAGCAAATTCCGGTGCAGCCGTAATATTGCTGACGATATGGTAGCCTGAGATAGTGTGCAGCCGTATGAGTTGGAACTCCTCATCCGTTAATTTGCCTGGTTTGTTGAGTATTTCCACAGGAATCCTGATTTTTCCAATATCATGTAAAAGCGCTGCCAGATAAATCTGCTGCTGGGTGTCGGAATCTTTATCCATCGCCTCTGCAATCATAGCTGCATATTTAGCTACTCTCCTGGAATGACCGCTTGTGTACCTGTCTTTTGCGTCAATCGTCTCCGAAAGTGACTGGATAAGCTGTAGTGATAATTTATCGTCTATCATAAAATTACACCTCCTGAGATTATTTACTGGGCATATTTCAGGGTACTATTTCCTCCGCGTAGCTGTGTCCTCAAAGCAGAAATACTCCGGATGGTGCCGGGACTGGGTGTATTCAAACTGGAGGCCGTCGGAATTGTAGGTGCGCCCGCTGACTACGGCCAGGCAGTTGTAATCCCCCATTTCCAGATGATCCATGTCGTAGGCTGTGGCGTGCTCTACCGTCATCCGCCGCCGGCTGGTGACGATGGACATGCCCAGTTCGTTTTCGATGTAATCATAGATGGAGTGGGCGGCAATCCCGGAGGTGAGGCCGGGGACACATTCCTTAAGGAAAAGGTTGATATCCAATATCAGGGCTTTTCCCTCCAGGTAGCGGACACGGTGCACGTCATAGATTTCGCTGCCCGGAGCCAGACCGGTTTTGGCGGCGGTTTTTTCATCTACCAGGCTTTCGGTGAAGCGAATGACCCTGGTCTCAGCCCAAAAATGGTTGCGGGCTGCAACTTCTTTAAAGGATTCAATGCCACCGATCATGAATTCATGCTGGCTTGCCGGCTGATAGATGACGCGGACACGTCTGCCCTGCCCGGACTGGATGTAGCCCCGTTCAATCAGGCGGGCCAGGGCACGGCGGAGGGTGGCGCGGGAACAATCGTATACAGAGGTCAGCTCATGCTCAGATGGAAACAAGGACTGGACGGGATACTCCCCGTCCTCTATTTTTTTTTTGAGATCGCGGTAAATGGCATCGAACCTGGTGAGAGGCATAAAATTCTATCTCCCTTCTTGTCTATACAAATAAGTATAACGCAATAGCGGACATTTTACCAGAGGAATTATGAAACGTTTCAGAAAAATATTTTTCGTCAAAAATTATCTTGACATGTCTAAACAAGTATTGTACTATTATGTCAGGATAACTTGTATAGACAAGAACAGGAGGCACATCATGGGGAAGTACACGGAAGATTCCAAGGAGCTTCTGCGGCTGGTGGGAGGAAAGGAGAATATTGCAGCGGTTTCCCACTGTATGACGCGCATGCGCTTTGTCCTGGGCGAGCCCAGGAAAGCGGATGTGAAGGCCATCGAGTCCATGAAGGTGGTGAAGGGCAGTTTCACCCAGGCGGGACAATTCCAGGTCATCATCGGCAATACGGTGGCGGAATTCTACCAGGATTTCGTTGCCGTGGCGGGCATTGAGGGCGTGTCCAAGGATGCTGTGAAGGCGGCTGCGCAGCAGAATCAGAATGTATTGCAGCGGGCGGCAGCCATTGCGGCGGAGATTTTTGCCCCGCTCATTCCCGCCATCATCACCGGCGGTTTGATTTTGGGCTTCCGCAACTGCATTGATTCCCTCTATATTTTTGAAAACGGAACCAAAACCCTGGTGGAACTCAGCCAGTTCTGGGCCGGCATGGACCACTTCCTCTGGCTGATCGGCGAGGCTGTCTTCCATCTCGGCATTCCCGTGGGCATTTGCTGGTCGGTGGTGCGGAAGATGGGAGGGACTCCCATTCTCGGCATCGTCCTGGGCCTGACCCTGGTGTCGGGGCAGTTGCTGAACGCTTACGCTGTCGCCACCACTCCCGCAGATAAGATTCCCCATTGGGACTTCGGCGGCTTCACGGTGGACATGATAGGCTATCAGGCGCAGGTGCTGCCGGCGATTCTGGCGGCGCTGACCCTGGTTTATCTGGAGAAGTTTTTCCGCCGGATTGTCCCTCCCGTCATATCCATGATTGTGGTTCCCTTCTGCAGCCTGGTTCTTACCGTCTGTGCGGCTCATTTTGTCCTTGGGCCTATCGGCTGGAAGATTGGTTCGGCCATTTCCAGTGTGGTATTTTCCGGCATTACCGGTGATTTCCGCGTGGTCTTCGGCGCGATTTTCGGCTTCATTTATGCACCGCTGGTCATTACGGGCCTTCATCATATGACGAATGCCATCGACCTCCAGTTGATTGCTGACTATCATGGCACCATGCTCTGGCCCATGATTGCCCTGTCCAATATCGCCCAGGGCTCGGCGGTTTTGGCGATGATGTACTTGCAGCGGAAAAACGCGGCAGCACAGGAAGTTAATGTGCCCGCCTGGATTTCCTGCTATCTCGGTGTGACGGAACCGGCGATTTTCGGTGTCAACCTCAAGTATTTCTTTCCCTTCATCTGCAGCATGACCGGTTCCGCCTGTGCGGCGGTGGTCTGCGTGTCCACATCCACGACGGCAAACGCCATCGGCGTGGGCGGTATCCCCGGCATCCTCTCCATCCAGCCCCAGTACATGCCCACCTTTGCCATGGCCATGGTGGCAGCTATCGCAGTTCCCTTTGTCCTGACAACAATCGTGGGGAAGAAGAAGGGCATCGACAAACTGGCGCAGGCCGAGGCGGCGGAATTGGCTCCGGCTGCGCCGGAAGAAGCAGCAGAGGCAGCGGTGGAAAGTGAGCATGAATTCAAGGCATTCCTCGATGGTGAGGTGATTTCTCTCAAAGATGTGGGTGACGGCGTGTTTTCCGAAGGAATCGTGGGCGAGGGAATGGCTATCCGTCCCCGGAGCGAGACCCTGATAGCGCCTGTTTCCGGCAGGATTACGATGCTTATGGAGGATTCCCGCCATGCGGTGGGCATGACTCTCTCTAACGGCGTGGAACTCCTGCTGCATGTGGGCATAGACACCGTTGACATGCAGGGGGACGGATTCACCTATCTGGTGAAAAACGGCGATGTGGTCAAGGCGGGGACGCCGCTGCTGACTTTCAGCAAGGAGAAGATCAAGGCGGCAGGGCATCCCGATGTGACCGTTTGCGTCGTTACCAACAAGAACGGCGTGGAAACCTTCGCTTTTCATGCGGGCATGGAAGGCAAGGCAGGGGAAACGGTCATAGCGTCTTATTAAGCAGATAAAAGAGCAGGAGCATCGCCTGTACAGGCAATGCTCCATGCTTGAATCTATGAGGGGGAAAATACCATGACGGATTTCAGGAATAAGGTTGTCTACCAGATCTATCCCAAGTCCTTCAAGGACTCGGATGGGGACGGTGTCGGCGATCTGCGGGGCATCATCGAAAAGTTGGACTATCTGGCGGAGCTGGGAGTGGATTACCTCTGGATTACCCCTTTCTTCCTTTCACCTCAAAAAGACAATGGTTATGACGTAGCCGATTACACAGCGATTGATCCGCGGTTCGGAAGCATGGAGGACTTCGAGGAACTGGTAAACGCAGCCGGCAAGCGAGGGCTGAAAATCATGCTGGATATGGTGCTGTGCCACACTTCCGACCAGCACTTATGGTTCCAAAAGGCCCTGGGGGGCGATGAGACGTATCGCCGCTATTACATCCTGCGTGATGGCAGGAACAAAAAGGGCCCAGAGGACCCCGGAGAGCCGCCGACCAACTGGCAGTGCGCCTTTGGCGGGAGCGCCTGGCAATGGGAGCCGCGCCTGGGGAAATGGTATCTGCACCTGCATGATGTGAGCCAGCCGGATCTGGACTGGACGAATCCCAGAGTACGGGAGGAACTTGCCGGTGTGGTGCGCTTTTGGAAGGAGCGGGGCGTAGCGGGTTTCCGCTTTGATGTCATCAATCTCATCTCCAAGCCGGAAAGATTCGAGGATGACACGGAGGGGCTGGGGAGAAGGCTTTTTGCCGATGGCCCCCATGTACACGAATATCTGCGCGAGCTTGTGGCAAGTGCCGGGCTTGAGGGAATGGTCACCGTCGGGGAAATGGCGTCCACGGATCTGGAAAACTGCCTGCTCTACACCCGGCCTGATGCCCATGAGCTTTCTATGGTGTTCAACTTCCATCATCTGAAGGTGGACTACCGTGACGGTGACAAGTGGGCACTCATGGAGCCTGATATTATGGAGCTGAAGCGCCTTTTCGCTGCATGGCAGACGGGCATGGCAGAGGGTGGCGGCTGGAATGCCCTCTTTTGGTGCAACCACGATCAGCCCCGCATCGTCTCCCGGTTCGGTGATGAAAAAACTTACCGGAAGGAGTCGGCCAAGATGCTGGCCGCCTGCATTCATCTCATGCGTGGCACCCCCTATATCTACCAGGGCGAGGAAATCGGCATGACAAATCCGGGCTATACCTCCATCGACCAATATCGGGATGTGGAGAGCCTGAACCACTACCAAATTCTTCTGGATAAGGGAAAAACGGAAGGGGAGGCATTAGAGATCCTGTCCGTGCGTTCCCGTGACAATGGGCGCACTCCCATGCAGTGGTCGGAAGAACCCCATGGGGGCTTTTCCGAAGCAGAGCCCTGGATTCCCGTAGCTGCTAACTTTGCCGAGGTCAATGTGGCATCTGACCTGGGGGAGAAGGATTCCATTTTTTCCTTCTATCGGGAGCTCATTCGTATTCGGAAGGAAATGCCCATTGTTGCCGAAGGGGGCATCTGGTTTCTGGAGGAAGAAAATCCCGACGTACTGGCCTATGAACGCAGGTGGAATAACGAAAGCCTTATTGTGCTTTGCAATTTCAGGAGGCAATACGCCAGACTTATAAAGGGCTGTGTGTCGGATTACGAGAAGGATGGGTACAGAAAACGGATAGGTAACTACCAGGGTACAGGGGCCGGACTTCGTCCCTATGAGGTAATTGTGTACCACAAAGTCGGGTGAAGTGTCCGCCGCAAAGAGTCCATATACTTCTTTTACAGTATTGCGGCAGTGATATTTTTGTCGGATACTATCGTACCCAAAATGTCGATATTTTTACCGGAAATCAGGTGATATACGACATTGGCTTTAGGATCGGCAATGGGGATGCTCACGCGCCCATTCATGTCTTCCTCCCTGTATGTCGCGAGATTGGTGATGAAGATTGGCAGAGTGGAATTTCGCATCAGTTCGCGGAATTCATCATCGTCTTCCTGCACCAGAAAACGCGAGGCTGGCATTTCCCTGCGGCATAAATCGTCCCAAAAGCCAAGCCGGGAGCGAAGCAAACAGTTGAAACCGTTGATGTCCCGGAAGTCAAGGGAGGCTGGTGCATTTTGGAGCACCGGATGATTTGGGGGCAGACAAATGGAGAGATTTTCCTGTATGTAGGGTCGGCAATGGATACTAGGCTCGGTGCAGGGTGTGAGCACAATACCCACATGACAGATGCCCTCCCGCACATGTTCAATGATTTCCTCATTTCCCGCCAGACTTGACGATAGCGTCATGGCGGGATATTTTTTTGCCAACTGCGGCACTATGAACCAAAGGGGCGCGGGGGCGCAGGATTCCACAACAATGGTGCGGAGGGATCTGTCGTATTCCCTGACTGATGCCATCATCTGCCGGGCGGCATCCAGGACTTTTTCAGCGTGTTCAACGGCCTTCTCTCCGGTGCCGTTCAGCCGGATGCGATTCTTGCTGCGCTCGAAAAGTTTCACGCCGAAATATTCTTCTATATTCTTCATGGTGCGGGTAATGGTGGGCTGGGAAATATGAAGGGCATCCGCCGCCTTTACCAGTGTTCCGTGCCTGGCAAAGGCTGTCAGTTGCTCCAAGTCCTCAAAAGATATCATGCTGTGCTCCTATCGGGTTTCATTTTCTGTATACTGGATTATGTTTGCCCTGGCAGACTTGAACGGCACCAAGGGCGTGCGGGCCTATCCCCAGGGGGAAGTCTCTCGGGCACTGTGCTTTTTATAAACTCACCGAACTTCCATCCACATCCGCTTACCACAGAAGGCAATGCCGTAGCTCCAGATTTCCTTCACCCCCTGCCGGGCAAGGTCTGTGTTGTAGGCTTTGGCGCCAATCTGCTCCAGGGCTTCCCTGGCTTTGGCTTCCAATTCTTCCTCGGATTTTGCCGCCTTTAGCTCCAGGATAACTCCCGGAGCGTTTTCTTTAAGGGGGAAGAAGGCAATATCAAAGCGCCCGTAGCCGCTTTCCCGGTTGGATTCTATCCGGTATTCGCCTTCCATAAGGACGGTAAGGCCAAGCATCAGGCCGTGGTAAAAGGCTTCCGGCTGGGCGGTATCGTGGAAGCTGACCATATCACGGAGAATCCGCCCCAGATATTTTTGGAAAACCGCCGCCTTGCCCGCTGTCATGGCATCAAGCATGGAAAAAAGGGCTACACGGCTGCCGGGGCCGGCCACTCTGGCCAGAACTTCATCTTCGTATGCCAGCAGGACTTCTCGATTCGGTATCTGCAGGCGGCACCACCAACGGCCCCGGGCATCCTGCCAAATTTCAATGGCTTTCAGATAGCCGGTAGTCAGGAGCATCATGTACAGAGCATTGCTGTCTGTGCCAATGTCCGGGTAGATAATGCCCTCATCCATCAGAGCCTCCACGGAGGAGGCGCGGAAACTGAGCAAGCCCTGCAACTCTTCGTAGCGGGCTTCATCCACAGATTTCAGCAGCACCCCCAGGATGCTGTTGCCGGAAACATTGATCCAATATCGCTGGAATTTACAGCCGTTATCCACGAACTGGATAACCGACCAAGGGTTGTATATTTCTGTATCCCCGAAAAGATAACCGTCATACCACTGTTTCAGCTCCGGGAGTTTGTCTTTTACCCCGCAATCTTCCATGAGCCGCGCTGCCTCTGCCTGGGTGAAGCCGAAAATATCGCTGTAACGCTCCGTCAGCACCGAGCAGACTTTGAGATTATTCAGCCCAGATAAGCAGTGAACCGCCGCTTTAGCGGCGTGTGAATCGCTTATGCCTTGGTAAAAGATACTCTCCTTGGAAATCCGCGTCACTCCCGTGAGGACAGCAGCACCCAGAGGGGGATTTGTCTTCAGGGCAGAACCAAGGAAGCCCCGCATAAAGTCCACACATTCCCTGTAGTAGCCATTCTCCCAGGCGGCGAGGATGGGGGCGTCGTACTCGTCCAGCAGGAGAAGGGGCTTTATGCCGTGATGCTTTTCCAGCATATTCATGAGATTGGATAATGCGACCTTCATCAATTCGGCCTTGCCGGTTGCATTCCATATAACCGAAAAATATTCCTTGTCCTGAGCAGAAAGCCTGTCGCTGTCTGTCAGATAGGCAAACTCTCCGTATAGTTTCCTGAGAAATTCCGTCAGCCCTGTCAACATAGACGTAAAATCTGTCGAGCGCACTTCTTTAAGGGTCAGGAACACCACCGGGCGGCTGCCCTGTTCCTGCATGTACTTCTCCCCGGCTCTTGCAATATCCAGCCCGGCAAAGAGACTGCGGTTCTCCGCCGCCTCCTCGATGTTGAAGAAATACCCCAGCATGGACAAGGTCAAGGTCTTGCCAAACCTGCGGGGGCGGGTGATAAGGGTCACTACCCCCTTATCATCCAAGAGCTCTCTGATAAATCTGGTCTTGTCTACGAAATGGTAGCCTTTTGTCACCAAGTCACGAAAATCTTCCACCCCCACGGGCATGGCCTTTTTCTGTGTTTCCATGGCTGGCACCTCCGCTGCTTCCTGAGTTTGTTAATATCAGTCTAGCACAAAAAAAATCAATTCCCAAGGGGGCTTATGGCAGTAAGGAGAGGAAAAATTAGCATTTCCGGAAATTCTGTTTAAGTTCAAGGGCTAAAGAAGTGCTGCTGTAGGCCATGCAGCAGGAGTCCGCCCTTTTGTAAATTTCATATAGAGGAACCAGCCTTTGCGGCGGGGGTGCGTCAGTCACCCCTGGGCCGTAAGGGCTATTTGTGTTTCCGTGTATCCTTTGGGAAAGGAAGATAAACATGAAAAGAAAAGCAAACATCACCAGGCAGCTACGGGCTGCAGTCGCGGCGGCGCTCCTGGGGGGTATCTTCAGCCTCAGCCCTGCCGCTTTGGCCCTGCCTGTGGGAGGCATGAGCGTTGGGGGTACTGCGACTATTTCGGAAAGCAACGGCAATATGACCATTGCGGGAACCGCAAGCGGCAATCTCCTGACCTGGGTGGATTTTTCCATTGGCAGCGGGGAGCGGGTGGATTTTACCGGGGAGCATACCTATCTGAACTATGTCACGGGACATGCCGTCTCTGATATCCTGGGCACCTTGGCGGGGCAGGGGACTATCTATCTGGTAAATCCCAACGGCATCAATATCGGTGACGGGGCTTTGATTGATGTGGGGACTTTGCACCTTTCCACCGCTGACCTGACGGGCCATTTGGACAGCTTTGACAATGCCCTCTCTGCCGTAGACGGCGCCACCTCCTTCGTGGGGGATGTGGTGAATAAGGGGACGCTTACCGCTGCCCAGAGCATTACGGTGGAGGGGAATAATATCACCTTTAAGAATGTGGCGAATGTGACGGCGGCAAATGTCGCCCTGAAATCTGTCGGCGGTGAGATTCACCTTGGCTCGGCAGATGGAACAGGGGATTATACCAATACAACCGGTACCAAATATCTTTATAAACTGGTCGGAAACAAGGAGGAGCTGACTTCCATCAAGGACGGCCTCGACCGCAACTATATGCTGAAAAATGATATTGAGGTAGGCGAAATCTCCCCCCTGGGTGATTTTACCGGGAAATTTGACGGGCTGAACTATGCCCTGCAAAATATCAACATCAACAGCAATGCTGCCTATGTTGGTTTGTTCAGCAAAAACAGTGGCACCATTGAAAACCTGGTGCTCTCGGGAGGCAGTGTTACGGGGAGTATTACCGGGAATTTTTTTGGATACGGGCAGGATGATTCCCAATCTGTGGGAGCCTTGGCCGGACAGAATACAGGCATTATACGTTATGTGTCCAACGGCAACAGCGTAAGGGGGAATATTTCCGGTCAATTCAAAATCGGATACAGCAATACTGCCACCCAATATGTAGGGGGACTGGTGGGAGAGAATGCCGCTGACGGGAAAATCCTTGCCAGCAGCAACACCGGTTCTGTTACGGGCAGTATCGAGGCAAATTATCAAAATAAAAATAAACTGGGACATATTGGCAACGATGGGGGGCCGTCCTTCAGGATGTGGGTGGCCTGGCAGGAAAGAACGCCGGAAGTCTTGCGGAAAGTTATAATATAGCCACCGTATCTGGAGAAATGAGTAGTGTAGAGCTTGAGAGTCAAAAGTTCTCCACCATCAAGCTACCCATGAGTCACTGTCACCCC
>CAMVGU010000049.1 GCA_947167105.1 uncultured Selenomonas sp.
GGCAGACCAGCCAAGTAATCCCATCATCAGGAAACGCCAGCGGCATCTAAGGGACAACATAGGAAAAAATATTGATACAGGGCTTTTAGAAACATTAATTTCGTTGTACAATGACGTTAGCATACGGCGCACCTCCTATGTCTGACGTTGTGATTGTTGGTTACTCACATTATAAGACATTTGGGGTGAACGTATGCTTTTTTATTTGAACAGCAGTTAAGAAAATTCGAGGTAGCATAACTGTCACAAAGTTGTCAACCTAAATTAGGCGATTTTGAAACACGCCAAAGCATTCTGAGGATTTTTTTGATATAAAGACAATTCCTTAAAGAAATTATTCATTTCTGTTCTCAAAGCATCCAACCGATATTTTGAAGCTATATTGCGTAACGCTGGTGTTTCTCTATTAAAAACTTCATATATCAATTCGGCTGTAAGCTTTGATTCTTCATTATCATCCTTGGGATATACATATACATTCCCGTTTTCATAAACACTTCGCAGGTGTATTTCTGGGTCATCCTGGCAGCAATCGATAATATGGTTCTCATACTTTGCTTGATTCTTTATTGTATTGCAATGTGTACAACTTAAAAACAAATTATTCCAATCAAATTTCAAATCCAAAAGCTTTCCATTATGATGTGGATGTAAATGTTCTACTTCTGGATCAGAAACGCCTTTCATTTCACAAATGTAACATTTATTGTTAAAATCACAAATCAACTGCTTCACTACATCATCACAACGACAAGAACCATTTTTACCTTTTAGTTTCTCCTTAGCTAGCGATGCCGGTTCTTGTTTAGATTTATTACATTTAACCATTAGTGCCGGCCTCCCGATTGCTTAATTCCAATTTAATTCTATGATAATCAGCCATCATTTCCAGCGCTAAGAAATCAGGAACTTCATCCAAATACGATTCTAAATCGATGATTTTTGCGTAATCATCATCACTAAGTTGTTTTTTTGACGCCAACTGTTTATATTCATTAAATTTCTTCGCCAAATCAGCAGAAAGAGTGGATGAATTAAAATAGCCTTTCACTACACCTTCATATGTAATATTAGATAATCCTTTATCATCGTTAATTAATGTTTTATTTTCCAAATCATAAATAACTGTATTATCAATGGAATTTAAAACAAAGGGCGAATGTGTTGTTACAATAAATTGAATATTAGGGAAGAGTTCTGTTAAAATGGGAACTATTTCTTTTTGTAGTTCTATATGTAGATGAGTTTCGATTTCGTCAATTAATACAATACCTGGTAAATCAAACTTCCCCTTTACCTTTTCTTCCATACGCATCATTATATCTGTTATAATATCCAACACTGCCGCGTAGCCACTTGACATTTCTGCAAAAGAAAATGCTTCACGATTAGGCACCATAATATGAAATTCATAAGTCTCAAAATCAAAATCAAGATGAGTATCTTTATCTTCAAAGATGTTTTGAAGAATTTTGTCAAATCTTTTAAACCATGCACTTATCTCGGCAGCACGTTCCGGCTTTCCATTTTTTTCCGCCATAGCTTCTGTTGCTTTGAGATTCAGAATATATTTGACAAAAGCATCTCCTGGACGGTCAGATATCTTATATTTTGATTTTATATCTACCTTACTGATTTGTGTTTCATTCTTAATCTTATAGTTACGTTCTGCGCTATAATATGCTACAATAAATTTTCCTTCAGCTATTTTTACACACATTGCATCAAAATTATTTATTTCTACCGACAGTCCCTTCTCATAGCGAGAAAGCTCTTGCTGAAAATTTTTTAATCGTTCTTGCTCCCTGATGTCATCTATACTCGTAGCAGATTTATTAATCTTATCCCGACTTTTATTTATCTCATCTTGCCATATTTTTATCAGCTCTTGCATGCTTGCATCCTCAGTATAAATCGATAAATTTGCCTTTAATGCTTCAAGCACACTGGTCTTGCCGCTGCCATTTTTACCCGTTAATATTAAATGCTTGCACTTTTCATCTGACAAAGGAATTGTCAGATTTTCTAAATGACGTACTTTATCAATTATTATCTTTTTAATGAAATTTTCATTCACAGTACATTCTCCTCATAATTTCACCCGAAATATTCTTGCAACAGGGACTCCCGCAATTCCGTCAGGTTCTTCAGTGATTTTTTGAATGGTTAATTTCGATTTGTCGGTGAGGGCTAACCTTCCCATTCTTCGACCGTTGCACAGGAAATCTCCCTAAATTGCCTCAGTTGCTTGTCATTCGTCAAGAACAAGTCACAGTCTCCCATACATGCAACGGCTAATTGCAGTGAATTTTTCATCATTATCCAGCAAATATATGAATGGGGCGGTGTCCAAGAATATTTTAGAATCTGTCATCACGAGACTCCTTTAGATAATTTTCTATTGCTTCTGTATCAGCAAACATCTTCCTTCCTCGTCCCATATATTTGGAAAAATCAATATTGCGATTGGCCGATTCCTCTTTGCGCTGGAGATTCTCATTACGTTTGAAAGCCTGCAAAATATCCACAATAAGGGATAACTTTTCATCTGGCATAGCATCAATTAACTGGTAGGCTTGTTGTCTTATTGCAAGCAATGTACTCGCTCCTCTCTAGCCAAAATATTCCTGCATCAGAGACTCCCGCAGCTCCGTCAAGTTCTCCAGTGATTTTTGAATGGTTAATTTCGATTTGTCGGCTTGTTTTAGAAATGTAACATATTCTTTTTGAAGTGATAATGGTGGCACAGTAATAGTCAAATTCTTAATTATTGTCAAGTTAAGTCCATCCATTATTGCACCTTTTGTTTGTGCATTTAATTGCCCACGTATTTCAGGATGAGTTTGAAATGCTTGAGCTAAAAAATAGGAATCAACGATTTCTTGCTTGGGAGTAAGGCAAGCTAGGTGCTTTGTGTTGATAGCTGTTGGCATATCATCTGGAATGACAGCAGAACGACCAACTGTTCCCATGATAGTTATAATCACATCTTTTGGTTTCACGGTGTAACGTTTTAGCTGTTCATATTTTTCGGGTGTAATATAACGCATACGATTGTATGAGAATCTATTTTCTACGGCGTTATCTATACCCAGAACAAATATGCCTTCATCTACAAATTCATCATGATGTAATGAGCTTCCAAATGGGCCAGTTCTAGTATTTTCACATATATCTTCTATTTTAGCTTTTTCCCATTTTATACTATCTATGGTGTTAAAGAACATCTCCACAAACCGTGATTTAACAGCCTTATCCACTATATCCAACAGCTCTTGATGTATGTCCAGCAAATGTTGGCTATAATCCATAGCTTCTACTCGCTTATCCTGTACATCCCTCGAAGGCAAATCCACCTCAATATGGCTCAGATAATCCGTAATATCAAGATTGGCAATTCCATTGGTTTTATACTGATATTTGAGACATTGGCGGGTTTTGTAATGTTCCTGTAGAATATACCAAAGATACTTGGTGTTCACTGTTTCAGGATTAGCTCGGAGTACAGCAGTGAAGTTGCTGCAGAAGTAATCATAATCATCATCACGATCAAAGTACACACAGCGTCCTACTGGCTTCTTTGGAGTACCGCCTGATTTTTCGATGATAATATCTCCCGGCTTCAATATCTTATCTTTCTTCTTTTCCGTATCTATAGCACGAAAAGTCAAATCATCATAGGAGAGACGACCATCAGCAGTGAAATTTGTTGTGCGCAGCACCGGGACGCCATCTGTGCAGTCCTCGGCCTCATCCCCCCATTCACCGGCTATAGGGCTGGCAAAATAATTCATCAGCGTAGTCATCAGAGCATCTCCTTGAACTTCTGCAATCCTTCCTGCAATTCTTTGGCCAAGCGGTCACCATCAGCAAAATACTCTGCCGTTGACTTGTAAGTTGGTGGAGTATAGAGAATTTCCATGTAGTTGTTGAAGGAAAGACTGTATTTCTTCTTCCTGATTTCTTCCACGGGAACAAAGAAGCTCTTGTCATAGCGGGTACGTTCTTCCTCGCCGTTCAGATTCTGCCAACGCTGCAAAATGTCAGGAATATCGTTTTCCTCCACATCGGCCCGCTTCTTGTCCAGGGATTGGCCATCGGCTTCCATGTTATAGAACCACACTTTGTCTGTGCCGCCATGCCCTGTCTTGGTAAACAGCAGTATAGCGGTAGACACGCCGGAATATGGCTGGAATACTCCGCTGGGCATAGTTATGACCGCATCAAGACGATTTTCGTCAATTATAGCCTTGCGAATTTGCAGATAGTCCTTCTCAGACCTGAAAGTTACGCCGCCGGGCACGATCACCACAGCCCTGCCACCAATGGCCAGGCACCGCAGGAACCAGGCCAGAAACAGCAGTTCCGTGTGCTTTGATTTGGTGATTTTTAGGAGTTCCGGGTTGACCTGGGCGTTGTCCAGGGTTCCCTTGAAGGGAGGATTAGCCAATACCAGGGTATATTTTTCCTTGTCTTCGTCCGTATTTTCCTTGTCACCCTCCTTGCTTACGGCCAGACTGTTCTTGTAGGCAATATCGGCACTGCCCAGCCCGTGCAGCATCATATTCATAGCACCGATACGCAGCATGGTGGTATCATTATCAAAGCCGTGGAACATATTGTGCCGGAAATGGTGAAGAAATTTCTCATCGGTAAAGGCATCTTTGTAGTGGGCGTGCACGAAATCCGCCGCTGCCACCAGAAAACCGGCACTGCCCATGGCTCCATCCACTATGATGTCGGAGGTTTGCGGGCTGGCCATGGCCACCATCATCCTGATTATCTGTCTTGGTGTGCGGAACTGGCCGTTGACCTTGGAAGTGCCCATCTTGGAGAGCATATACTCATAGAGGTCGCCTTTGCTGTCTTCATCATTCAGTTCCAGTCCATTTATCCCTTGCATGATCTTTTCCAATGCCAGAGCTGTGGGTATCTTGAAGACAGCATCATTCATATAGCGGGCATAGGCGGATTCCCCATCATCATTCAAACCGATAAGCCATGTCATTACCTCACCCTGAACTAATTTGAATCGTTCTTCCGTATTGCTCATGGCAAGGAGATTATGCCAGCGGTAGGTCTGCTCCTCCTCTGTGATAAAAATCCTGGGCACATAAGTCTCTCCGGCCAGGCGTGCTCTTTTCTCCCGCTTTGTTTCCATATCATCCAACTGGCGCAGGAATACCAGATAATTGAACTGCTCCATGACGTCAGAGGGAATGGCTATGCCGTTGCTGTGAAAATCCAGCCAAATCTTATCAACCTTGCTTCTCTGCTCTATAGTAATCATGTTCTGTCCCTTTTCATCAATCGTTATTCCGGCCCATATTCCTCACCTGAGCCGCCGCTGCCCCCGTCTCGTTTCCAGGTAGATAGGCGCCAGGGTCAGCTTGCCTTTGTCAAGGGAAAATTCTGCTGTCGTCACGTCACCTGCCGCCAGGGAGATAACGGCATCCCTGAAGATAAGGGCTCCCTTGCCCTGCTGCTCGAATGTGCCTGACAGTTTTTCAAAGGGCACCAGATGATAGGTGCCGGGTCCTGACAGGAATTTGCCGGAGGTGGTCTTGGTCTTGCGCAGGCGGCTTTCCTCCATATGCAGTTCCAGGGTCACACGGCAATGCAGGTTCTTGTCGTGCACGGCCCTGCCGCCTTTGATGTCCTCCCCTGTCAGATCCAGGCCCCATGCTTTTTCATCAATATTGAAATATCCCTTGGCCTTGACCTTGCCGTCATAGGCATCTGCCGTGACATCCTGGGCCGTGAACAGGCCGTCCTCATAGTGGAGGGTGCCCTTGACATCGGTGAATTCCAGCCCCGGCATGTGCAGCTTCGGAAACATCAGCACACCGTCCAGCACGGGCTTAGGCAACTGCCCTGTGATATGCGCCGTGGCATCGGCCAGGTCATCCAGCTTCATGCCCACATCCAGGGAGTTGGGATTGCAGCCACGCAGACTGATATGGAGATCGTAGACAGGGGTGGCAGGGGTAAAATCCAGGGTGCCATTGAGCTGGATGGACTGGGCTTCCACCGTGCCCGTAAACTGCCCTGCCGCCAATTTGATGGAAGTCTTGCCCCGCGTATTTACCTCAGCCCGCAAATCCGTATGCCCGATGGTGAAATGACGGCGGGGAGATTCGGGCTTGCTGCCGGGTGCCTCCGCCTCGATGGTGGCCTGCCGGATATCCAGCTTGCAGATGAAGGGGCGGTCGCTATCAGGCCCCGTCAGCTTATGCCCGTCTGGTTTCTTATCGCGCTTGGCCTCCGGGGACTCCTTGCGGTAGATCTCCGTCAATTCCATATGCTCATCCAGAATCAGGTGCAGGTAGGCACGCTCCGCCTGCAATTCCTTCAGGCTGCGGCTGGAGATGCTCTGGGTCAGCACATCCAGCGGATTTACCCGGAAACTGCCTTCTGGAATCTCTGCCAGCAGGCGCCCATCCTCGGCTTTCCATATCAAATTCTCGAAGCTGACCCTGCCCCAGGGGGTGGCGGAAAGTCGCTCCACTGTCACCTGCCCCGGAAAGAGCTGCCTGTTTTCCAGCACGATATTGAAAATATCCGCCGCACGATAGCTGAGAAAGACCAGCAAGCCGTACACAAGGAGAGCCAGGGCCAGCAGGGCCAAAAATGCGGCCAGGGCAAGGTGTGTTTTTTTATGCAGCCAGCGCCATAATCCGGCAAGCTTATCCTTCATCTACGCTCCCCCTCAATATCTGTAAAACATCTGCTGGATTTCTTGCCAATCCCTGGTCCTGGTCAAAGCCAGTTGCAGCAGCACGCGGCATTTCTGCGGGTTCAGTGTATCTCCTTGCAGGAAGTGGGCATCCAGATAGCTCTGCTCCGCAGGCAGTACCGCACCGCAGCCCGTGCGGGAACTGCGTACTACGATAATGCCTGCCTGACTGGCCCTTGCAAGGGCCGCCTCCGCCCGCCTGTGGATGCTGCCATTGCCGGTACCAGCATAGACAATCCCCCTGGCGCCAGCGGCTATAGCTGCGTCCACGAACAGGGCATCATCATCCGCATGGCCGTAGATGATTTTCACATAGGGCAGTTCCTGCAGGCCCTCTGCTTCAAACTCGGACTCATAGGTATGACAGCGCTGCACCTTGCTGTAGAAGGCCGGGTGCCCGTCATTCATATAGCCCAAAGCCCCCAGCCCCGGAGACTTAAAGGTACTGGTGGCAGTGGTATGGGCCTTGGTCACATGGCGCGCGCTGTCAATCTGGTCGTTCAGGCAGACCAGAACGCCCCTGCCTGCCGCCTCCGGCTCTGCCGCCAGGCCCACGGCATTAAAGAGATTCATGGGGCCATCCGCGCTGAGGGCCGTAGCCGGGCGCATGGAGCCGGTCAGGACTACAGGCTTCCGGCTATGCACGGTGAGATGCAGAAAATAGGCCGTCTCCTCCAGTGTGTCTGTGCCGTGGGTGATGACTATGCCATCTGTATCCCCCGCCAGCAGCTCATTGCAGCGGGCAGCCAGCTTCAGCCAGGTTGCCCCGTCCATATCCTTGCTGTCGAGACTTGCAATTTGCTCCCCCGTGACCTCCGCCACTTTCCTGACGGCAGGCACCCCACTAAGAAGCGCCTCCACCCCCAGAGCGCCTGCCTTATAGCCGGTGGTAGCCGTGTCCGAAGCAGCACTGCCCGCAATCGTGCCCCCCATTGCCAGTATGGCAACCCGTGGTTTAGTCAAAGCCCTCACCTGCCCCTTTCTCAGATCAGGCCCGCCCGCTGCAGGTAGCGGGCCAGGCCGTCCTCCTCGTTGCTCTCCGTCACCGCTGCGGCATGGCCCTTGACAGGCTCCGGGGCATTGCCCATGGCAACGCTCGTGCCTACCAGATCCAGCATCTCCACATCGTTGAAGTTATCGCCGAAGGCCAGAGCTTCCATGGCCGTAAAGCCGAAATGCTCCAGCAGCACCTTGATGCCCGTGGCCTTGGACACAGAGGCGTCCATGATTTCCAGCAGGAAAGGGGCCGAGAGCACCACATTCAAGCTGGGGAAGGCGGCGGAGAGCTTTCGCTGCAGGCGTGAGCATTCCTCCGGCTCCCCCATGACCAGCACCTTGCTGGCGGCCTCACCCCGCAGGGCCAGTTCCTCAAAAGGCACGATCTCTGCCTGGGCCCCTGTGATATCCATTTCATACTGCACCCGCTTATCTACTCCGCCCACGTACCAATGGCGGCCCGCGTAGTAGTTCACCGTCACCTGGGGCGCCTCCCGGCCGATGGCCTCGATGACCCCTGCCGTATCTGCAGCCGCCATGCGCCTATCAAAGAGCACTTCCTCCTGCTCCGTCAGCACATAGCCGCCGCTGTAGCTGATTATGGGGATGGTAACTCCCACCTTGCGGGTAATCGGATAGATGGCCTCCGGCATCCGCGCCGAGACCAGCACAAAGGGAATCCCCCGTGCCAGGAGGTCACGCACCGCCTGAGCCGTCGCCTCCGTGGTTCTCTTATCGTCTGTCAGGAAGGTACCGTCTATATCAGAAAAAACTATTTTTACCTGCTGCTCCGCCATTGAATAAGCCTCCAATCCCATTTCTGCCCAAAATACCAATTTGCTGCCAATCCACAAGGAAACTGCCTGCCTCTAAAGAAAATAGCCTTGATAGCAGCCCCTTCTTCTCTGCATTATACTGAAGCTTGATGTCTTTTTCCTCCACACCTGCCTTTTCCAGCAAATAATCCAGGGCATCATAGAAAGTACCGATTTCATCAATCAGATGATTATGCAGGGCAAAATCCGCTGAGAAGGGACGGCCATCGAATATTTCCGGCACATCAGAGGGTATTTCCCGGCGATTGCTCCTGACTGCCTCCTTGAAGATCTCATGGGTTTCCTCTGCGTGTTCCTGCAGAAATTCACGTTCCTCCTCAGTCAGCTCCCTGAAGGGGTTGCCAAGGTCCTTCATCCTGCCAGCCTTCACAGTCACCTGCTTCACTCCCAGCTTGTCCGAGAGTCCATTGAGGTTCGGCAACTGCATGATAACGCCAATGCTGCCGGTCATGGATGTCCTATTGGCAAAAATGTAATCACAGGCAGAGGCAATCCAATAGCCCCCGGAGCAGCATATATCCGCAATGGAAGCCACGACAGGTATCCCCTTGCTGCGGACTTTCTCTATCATCATGGCCGTTTCCTCAGATGTGCCTGTGGTGCCGCCGGGAGTATTCAGATGGATGATAACACCCACTGTCTCCTCCCTGTCCTTTACCGCTATCTTATGCAGTGTCTTAATCACCTTCTGCATGTCGGTATTCTTCTTGCTCAGGGATATGGACGATGAAGCTGCCTCAATGACCCCAAAAATATCAATCACATATACTTTTTTCTTCTTGCTCCTGGAAAACATTTCTTCCCTCCGAAAATATCACACGAAACTCCGTCTCCTGCTGAAATAGTGGGTCAGCACTGACTGGGTCAGGAACAGATCCTCCACCTCAGCCTGTGCCTGCTCGCGGAATTGCTGCTTTGCGTGGCTCGGCATGGCCGCGTATTCCTGCTGGTTCCTGTTGTAAAATTCCTGCAGGAACAGCAGTATGTCGTAAACCGGCGTGGCATAATCCCGCTTATTGCAGACCGGATTAGCGCAGGCGTTCCTCAGGGGATATTCCCGCCGGATATCCGGGCCCAGCCTGGCCAGCATATTCTCATACATCACGGCCCAATGATAGGTTTCCAGCAGGCATTGCACCAGGCGGACGTAATACTCCGCCCCTTTCTCATCACAGAAAAAGAGCTGGCAGACCAGGGGCCTGGGGGCCTGGTGGAGCCCGCATCTGCCGTCCTCTTTCTGAAAGCGGCAGTGCTCGCTGTCCTGCCACAGAACCTCGCCATTTTCGCGCAGCTCCATATCCCCCCGCAGCCCCCTATGCAAACGGAAGAAAACATTGTCCACCCAGATACGGCTGTACTTGCAACACCTGCCACCGCAGCCGGCACAGATATCCGGATGCAGGCGGTAGAAAAGCTCATGAACCTCCAGCAGCTCCGCCACTGTCGTATCCCTGTCCATCTGGTCCAAATCCACGCGCCCGTTAAATAAATCCAGTCTCAGCATAGCGCCCCTTCCTCAAATATCAGGCAACTGCCAGTCTATAGGCTTCTGGCCCGTGCTCTCCAGGAAGGCATTGACCCTGGAGAAGGGCCTGCTGCCAAAGAAGCCCCTAAAGGCAGACAGGGGGCTGGGATGGGGGCTTTCCACTATCAGATGGGCAGGATTGGTGAGCATGGCTTTCTTCCTGCGGGCGGGACTGCCCCAGAGAATGAAGGCCAGGGGTTTCTCACGCTCATTCAGCAGGCTGATAATTTTATCAGTGAAGCGCTCCCAGCCTTTGCCCTGATGGCTGCCTGCCGCATGCTCCCTGACGGTCAGCACTGCATTCAGCAGCAGCACCCCCTGGTCGGCCCAGGGTTTCAGGCAGCCATTATTCGGCATGCGGCAGCCGCAGTCATCCGCCAGTTCCTTGAAGATATTCAGCAGGGACGGCGGCGGCTGCACCCCAGGCAATACAGAAAAGGACAGCCCATGCGCCTGCCCCGGCCCGTGGTACGGGTCCTGGCCCAGAATCACCACCTTGGTATCTGCATAGCTTGTGTAATGCAGAGCATTGAAGATGGCATACATATCGGGATAAATGCGGCGGGTGCGGTATTCCTCAATAAGAAACGCGCGCAATTCCCTGTAATAGGGTTGCTGCAGCTCTGGTTCCAGCAAATCCGCCCAATCATTCTTAAAAATCTTCATATTGTCATTCCTTTACAGTTTCTTGTTTCTATTTTACCACATCGGCACGAGTTGTAACATGGCTTTCTTTTCAGAATATCTTCATAAAAATAAGTATTTATCCACATTGTGCACAGATTTACCTGTGGAATCTGTGGATAACTCGGAGTTTTCTACCTGAAAGAAGCTATTTTCAGCCATTTTTCAGGGAAAAAGGAGCTTTCTCCTGTGGATAACTCTGGATAACTCCCCCTGCATAATTGTCGTTTAATTACCGCGGCTCAAAAAATACAGTTATATCATACAAAAATTTTGACTGCCATGTTATACTATCCTTAATAATTGGCGGGAGTGGTAAAGATGGTTGAACAGAAAATAACTTATGCCTGGCATATACTAATGCGGGCAGCGGCCCTGGCCTTGGTGCCGCTGCTGGCCTGCACCCTGTACCTGAGCCCCGCCGCCTGGGCAGAAGACGATCTGAACATGCTTCCCAGCAGCCGGGAAGTGCGCATAGGCTATATACTGCCTGAAGGGGGCAGCTATGACACCATCGAGATACATCATTACTATGCCGCCTATCTTGCCGAGCTGCGCAAGCATCTGAACTGGACTTACAATATGGTTCCCCTTTCCGTGCAGGAAGGCTTCCGTGAGCTTTCCTCGGGACGGGTCGAGCTGCTCCTGCCGGTGGCCATGACCCCCCAGCGCCAGGCGGAAGGCTACGTCTTTAGCAAAAGCCCCGCCTACCGCAGTCTGCTTGCCCTCTACACCCGCAAGGGCGAGAAGCATTTCTCGGATACGGATTTCACCACCATGGACGGGGCCTCTGTCGGCCTGTATGAGGACAAGGATTGCCAGGAGAGCTTCGCTGCCTTCTGCCAGCGCAATAACCTCACCACCTTCCAGGTCCATACATACACTGACCAGAGGGCCATGCTGGAAGCGCTGACCACAGGGGAGGTGGATCTGGCAGTGGATGCTGCCACCTGCGCCGCCCCCCAGGAAAACTTCCTGCTGGCCATAGACAGCATTCCCAGCTATATCATCAGCCGCAAGGACAACAGCCAGCTTATCGCAGAGCTGGATTTAGCAGCCGAAACCCTGCAAAGGGAAAACCCGGAATACATGCCCCTGTTCCAGCACGACGCCATGACCAGCCTGCGCCCCTTCCTCACCCACTTCACCCCCGAGGAAGCAGCCTATATACATGCCTGCTCCCCCCTGCGGGTTGTGTTCTTTAACTACCATCCGCCTTATATAACCTACCAGTCCGCCACGGATGAAATCGGCGGCATCTACCCGGATCTCTTTCGCCTGCTGGGCAAGCACTCAGGAATTTCCTTCATCTTTCAGCAGGTTTCTACCTACGATGAGGCAGTCCGCCTGCTGCAGGAAGGCCAGGCCGACCTGATGATTGACTCCTACAGTGCCCACCTGCAGAATGGCTCGAAACTGTTTTTTTCCAATACGATCTATAAGCAGAACTGCGTTTTCATCAGCCGCCGCGACCGCGACCTTTCCATTGCAGACAACATGCCCCACACTGCCGTCATGGTAGGCAGCACCTCCCCCGGGGCCTATACCTATATCGCCAATGAGCTGCCCAACTGGCAAATCAAGACGAAACTCACTATTTCCTCCTGCTTTGAAGCCGTAAACAAGGGAGAGGCGGACTTTGCCATCATCGACATCCTGAACCTGCAATCCTCCCGGGTGCTGCTCCTCTATCCCGATCTCTCCATCACGCCGGGAGCCAGCCTCAATGTGCCTGTGACCATCATCTGCTCCGCCAGGCAGCCCCGCATGCTGCAAGCTGTACTCAACAAGGCCATCCTGCGCCTGGATCCGGATGAGGTCAGCAGATCCGTCATTCGCAACGGCCTCGCTACGGCCCCCCATCTCTCAATGTCCTATCTTCTCTACCACTACCCGATTCAGATTGGGCTGGTGGCAGGACTTATACTGCTGCTGGCCGCCATCATCATCTTCTCTGTCCTGCGCAACCGTGACGAACGGCGCCAGCGCGAACTGCTGGCCCAGAAGAACCAGACACTGGAAGAAGCCTTCACTGCCCTGCAGGACGCCAATGCTGCCAGGGATGCCTATAAGGAGCAGGCCGAAACCGATGAGCTGACCGGGCTGCTGAACAAGGCCGCCATCGGCAGCTTTGTGCGCAGGGCCTTGAAAAGAGTCAGCAAGAACAGACCTGATGCGCTGATTATCATCGACCTGGACCACTTCAAGGAGGCCAACGACACCCGTGGCCATCAATACGGCGATGACATACTGCGCGACTTTGCCCATGCACTGATACGCCTGACCCGCCACGGCGACGGCGTGGGCCGCTTCGGCGGCGATGAATTCCTCATCTACCTGCGCAACATGCCTAAAGAGGCCCTCAACGACTTTGCGGAACGGGTGAGGACTGCCGCCCACAATCTCGACCCTGCCCAGCATCCTCCCCTCTCCGCCAGCATCGGCATTGCCGTGGCCAGCATGCCGGGCCTGAGCTACGAGCACCTGTTCCAGCTCGCAGACCGCGCCCTCTACAAGGTCAAGGCAAACGGGCGGGACGGCTATCAAATATACAAGAATTGAAAAGACTGCAAAAGGCCCTGTGCGGAGCATAATGCCGCACAGGGCCTTATTTTTGTTTTGGAAAACCCCCAGTTAGACTGGGGGTTCAATTACCTTACAGGTAT
>CAMVGU010000050.1 GCA_947167105.1 uncultured Selenomonas sp.
ATCATAATTTTATGAAAAGTTGCTTTTAGTTTGAGAACTTTTGACTCTCAAGTGTTATATAGGTCTGTATGTCAAAATTTTTCATGCAATAAGCCTCCCTGTTTAACTATGTAATTTCTTGTCACAATTATCGTATCACGGCTATATGACCTCAGTATGACTTTGAGAGTCAGGAATACAAAAGGCGATAAAGAGGAGACAAATTAGCATTATGAAAATTATACTTAAGTTACAGGTATAATATCTCAATATACTATGAAGGGAATTTCTTATTTTGTGGCGAATATGATAAAAGTGTTCCCATAGTCTGTGCCACCCGCTCTAAACACAAGCTTTTGCCTATGATAATATTCCTTAAAACGAGCTTCACGGATTCAGGTTAATCGTTCACAGCGCTGAACATTCTAACAAGAGGTGATATTATGTTTAAAAAAATTCCTTTCCTGCTGCTGGCTGTTTTTAGTGCGGCCTTAATCCTTGCGGGGGCAGAATGTGCTTTTGGCGAAGCGGTGCACCTTGCTGCCGATTCGCCTTTTATTCGCTATTACGGGCGTTGGGAAATGCAGGATAAGACGGCCCTGAGCGGGCAGGGTGCGACCTATATTCACGCTAAATTTACCGGTAGCAGCGACCTGCGGGCAGATTTAACCGGAAAAGGGGTATTCTGGGAGTACAGCATAGACGGCAGATCCTTTCAGCGTTTGGAAGTAAAAGGCAATGGCCCCCTTACCCTGGGCAAGGGATTAGCCAAAGATGAGGAACACATCGTGACACTTGTCCGCTCCAGCGAAGGGCAGGCAGGTATCAGCGAGTTCAAAGGCTTTATCCTGGAAAAGGGCGGCCGGCTTATTTCGCCGCCCCAGGACAAAAAGCGGCGGCTGGAATTTGTGGGTGATTCCATTACCGCCGGTGCCATAAACTTAATGCCCTACAACGGCAAGAATTATTATGTTTCCGAGGACGGCAATATGTCTTATGCCCCCCTCTTAAGCCGTCTCCTGGATGCAGATTGGAGCGTGGTCGCCAAATCCGGCGGCGGTGTTGTGCATAACTACGCCGATCCCTGGCCCAGCGATAAGCCGCATGCCATTGATCGCTACGGCTGGACCTTCTTTCACGATGCCATCAGCAAGGACAATCCTGAATGGGACAGCCATAAATTCCCGGTCGATGCCGTAATCGTGGCCCTGGGTGTAAATGATTTCAGTGACCCGCACCGCAAACCAACCAAAAGAGAATTTTGCACGGGCTACAATGCTCTGCTCCAAAAAATTCGGCAGATGAATCCTCAGGCAAAAATAATTTGTCTGGGACTGCTGCCTTCTCACCTGCCCGGTGAAATTAGTGGCTGGATAGCCGCCAGTGTCCAGGCGCAGCACGATGACAAAGTGTATTTTGTACCGCTTAACGACAAGGCACCGCTCCTCCTCCCCGAAGAGTACACTGATGGGTCTACCCATCCAAATATACTGGGGCATATAAAAGTAGCGGCATATCTCAAAGACAAGATTGCCGCTATCATGGAATGGGAATAAACTGCTGTTTGTTCTCATCCTCTTTGCTATTCGGAGGTACCAGATTATGAAGAAAATCTTGCTCGCTGCCCTATTGTCCGGGGCTGTGTGCTTGCAGCCGGGCTTTTATGCAGCCCCCTGCTGTTGCGAGGCTGCCGAGTCAGTGCCGTCAGGCATCAGCGGGGTGCGAGAGGCCGGGAATCTCTTGCTGGTGAATAAGAACAACAAGCTGCCTGATGGCTACGAGGAAATGATTGACCTGGTGACGGCCAGAAACTCCTTTGGCAAGGAACTTCAGGTGGAGCGGGAAACCTACAGGCATTTTCTCGCCCTGCGGGAGGACTTGCTGCAAAGGGGCATACAGATAGAGCTTGAATCCGCCTACCGCAGCGTGGCCCGCCAGAGGGAGCTGATTGAAGAACTGCGGCAGACAGAGGGCGATGAATATGTGGAAAAATACGCCGCCGTGCCGGGGTATTCGGAGCACCATACGGGGCTGGCCCTGGATATCACCATTGTGTCAGAGGGGCAGGCCATGTACGATGTGTATGGGACCTGGGAGACTCCCTATCAGAAAATGCACAGGAGATTGGCGGAGCATGGCTTCATCCTCCGCTATCCGCCGGGAAAAACAGCAATCACCGGCTATGACTACGAATCCTGGCATTGCCGCTATGTGGGCAGGGAGGCAGCCAGGAAGATATTCCTGCAGGGGCTGACCCTAGAGGAATATCTGGCAGGCGGCAGGGAAACCCAGGACATGCAGGGAAAATACGGCTCGGCGGAATACTGGACAAGGAGAAATCCTGCGGGGGAAAAGGAGATAGAGGGAAAAGCGTTTGACACAATCCGCAAAGAACTGCGCCGCCAAAGCTCCTTGCTGACAGATATGGCCAGCTATCCTGCCGAAGTGACCGGAGAGCATATCAGGGAAAAAATGGAATTGTCCAGGGAATTTTTTCTGTGGTTTGGCCTCGACAATATGTACGAGAAAGGAGTGCCCCTGACCCGTGAGCGTTGCCGCCAGGCAGAGGATAACTGCAATATGGACAGCCTGCCGCCGCGCCAGGCCGTGGGCTTTGCCCTTACCACCTGCAGGGCCAATCTCCGCTTTCTGCCCGAAGGGGAAAAGTGGTATAAAGGGCAGCACGAGCCCCGTTATGATCTGCTTCAGTCTTTAACACTTTACCCGGCAGAGCCTCTGGCAGTGCTGGCTGAGAGCCGGGATAAAAAATACTGCTTTGTGGAACTGAGGAATTATATAGGCTGGGTAGATAAAAAGGAAATCGTCTTTGTTGACCATGATAAGTGGATGGAGTATGCAGCTCCCAAGGATTTTCTGGTATTTACGGGAGATAAGCAGAGGATTGATACAGGGGATGGGACGGCCCTGCTGTTCCAGATGGGAGCGCGTCTGCCCCTGAAACAGTCGAAAATCCAGAAGGACGGCACCTGGCTGGCTGTTATGCCTGCGGCTGTGGAAGGAAAGCTGCAGGAAAAGCTCATCAGTATACCTGCTGACGAGCGGGTACACAAGGGCTGGCTGCCCCTGTCAGAAAACAATCTGCTGCGCCAGTCCTTCCGCTTCCTGGGAGAGTTTTACGGCTGGTGCGGCCTGGAGGAAGGGGTGGATTGCGCCTCCTTCACTGCCGCTGTCTATCGCAGCTTTGGCGTAGATATTCCGGGGGATGCCGTAGAGCAGCGGCACGCCATGTGGGCCGCAGAGAATCTGGCCGACCTTGGCAGGGAAGGCAAGCTGGCGGTGCTTGCCAAGTGCCGCCCCGGAGATCTGATTTTCTCGGAGGGGCATGTGATGCTGTACCTGGGGCGTGACAACAAGGGAGAGCCTTACGTCATCCACGCATCCAGCAGCAAGTGGTTCCCTGGAGAAGGGGACGATGGTGCCCTGAAGTACTACACCCGCAGGGTGACAGTGGATGACCTTTGGTGGCACTCGGGAAGAAACGGCCGCTGCATTGATGGCCTTATCCTGGCAGGCGGCATGAATTTGCAGTGAGATTTTGGGAAAGGCCGATACTATGGCAGCGGCTCGGCGTTATGGCAAAAACAAGGAGCATACCTATGGAGCAAAAACTTTTTACGGAAATTTTACCGTTGTATAAGTCAAAAAAAAATAATTCCTATTCTATGAGATTCAGAATACGACTGAGCAGCTCAGTTGATGCCGATGTGCTAAGGAATGCTGTAGATAGCACAATGAAACGTTATCCGTATTTCTGCGTGAGGCTTTTGAAAAAAGGAGACGAATTTGTTTTTGCGGATAACCAGAATCCCGTTGTTGTTGCCGATGTGCCCAATGGGACAGAACTTAATGCGGCAGAATCAAACTACCACATGATTTCATTTTCCGGCTTTGATAACTGGATTGTTATGGATGTCTTTCACGGACTGACCGACGGAGCCGGGGCTTATGAGGTGATTCGCACCTTGCTGTTTTACTACTGTTCCCAGCGGTACAATAAAACATTATCAGAAGAAGGCATCCGCACGGCGAAGGACGATATTCCCCTTGAGGAATGGGAATGCCCGGTCATGAAAGCCGTAAATCTTCCCACCCCCAGGCGTTATGAAATGACCCCATCCCTTAATCCCGTCATTGCGGCAAATCTTCAGACGGAAAAAATTGCCACTGTTTACAGCATATTGATAGCAGAATCAGATTTTATGAAATTCAGCAGGGATAACGGCGGCAGTCCGGGGACGATGGTATCTTTGCTCCTAAGCCGTTCCATTGCCAAACTGTTTCCCGATGCTCGTGATGTAATCCGCATTGTTTTAAGCGTGAATCAAAGAAAGGCTCTGCGCGCGCCCCTGGCACATCAGAGTTTGGTCGGCGGGGCGCTTCTTGAATACGGGGAGGATTTATGCCATTTGCCACTGCGTGAACAGGTAAAAGCCTATCGGGGAATGGTTTCAGACCAGATTCAGGAAGACAAAGTGCTTGCCGGTGTATCTTCCAGCTATGGCTTGACAAAAATGCTCCTTGCCCGAAACACCTCAGAGGAAAGAATCAAACTGGCCTCGTCCGCCGATGAAATGGCAAGCCGCATCGGGACAGCCTGTGTTAGCTATGTGGGGAAAGCAAATTTCAAGGAAGCGGAAAAATATGTGCAGGAATTTCATGCCTGGAGTTATAGCTCGATTCCTATAACCATTCAGATTTCGGCTGTAAATGGAAAATTTACTTTCGATTTCATACAAAAATTCAATAGTCCTGTTTACATAAACGCTTTTTTAAAGGAATTGGATGAGCATGGTATTTCCTACGATTTTCAAGGTGGGATGCCGGAAGAACTGCCGAATATCAATCTTCCGTGGATTAGTGCGTGTTGATTGATTTTCATTTACCCGCAAACATCTCAACTTGACTCCCCCATTTTCCGTACGCCCTCAGGCACGGTATTCATCCTTGCCAGCAGGAATACCGTGCCTATAATTAGTCCTGTCCCCAGTATATCCATAAGCCCAAAGCTGGCTCCCAGAAAGGCGATAGACAAGGCGATTGCAGAAAGCGGCTCCACTGAGCCAAGAATCCCCGCTTCCGCTGGTTGTATATACTTGAGGCTTCCCAGATAGCAGCCAAAGGCCACCACTGTACCGAAGATAATCACATAGGCATATATCAGGGCTGAGAGCAGATCCCATCTGCCCTCAAAAAGCCATGGAGGGCACACAGGCATCAGGCAACAGCCCCCCAGCAGCATGCCCCAGCCTATGATAAGAGTGGCTCTCCACTTCCGTATCAATCTCTTGGGTTTCATGGTATACACCGCAGCTGCCACAGCAGAAACCAGTCCCCAGGCAAAAGCCTCCATGGATATGGCCATCCTGTCCAGGCTGCCATGGGTTACCAAAAGGAAGGTGCCGCCCACCGCCATGACCACGCAAAGAATTTCCAGTGCTTTGGGCAGCTTACGGGCTGCCAGGGCTGTATACCCCACTATTATTACCGGCATCAGATATTGCAATACAGTGGCCGCAGCAGCATTACCATATTTTATGCAGGCAAAATACGTGTACTGCACCGCCAGCATTCCCAGGGTAGCAAATATGACTATATCTCTGGCATCCCTGCTATCTTTCCACACCTTGAATATATTCTCCCTGTAGAGACAAAAGTCCAGCCCCAAAAGTATCACGCCAGCTATCAACATGCGCGAAACCACCAGCCAGCCCGTGGAAAAGCCACAGTCCTGCAGCAGGTACTGCCCCGCTACCCCGCTGCCTCCCCACATGGAAGCACCAAGGCACACCATTGCCAAACCTCTTTTTCTTTGTGTCAAAGGCCAACCTCCCCATGATAGTCCATGACGTTTTATCCGATGCTAACGGGCGCTAAGACTCCCACTTTTTAAGCAGGATCAAAGCGCCCGTAAAGCCCTGGGTAAATTCGACAAAACTTGAACAACAGCGTTATAATACCAAAAGATTGTTATTTCGTCAAAAGCGAGGCCAGAGGGTGTTGTCTGTTTGGCTTTTTTGCCTTGACTTTTGTAGAGGAGGAAACGCTATGAAAAACAAACTGCACACAGAAGCACTCTACCTGCCCTTAGACCCCGATATCCTTCAGGAACAACGCACTTATCAGGAACTTATGTATGAGTTTAACCACACCAGGCCGTCACAAACAGAAAAAAGAGCCGGGCTTCTGTCCCAAATGTTTGCGGACATTGGCGACGGCTGCTGCATAGAAGCCCCCTTTTTTGCCAACTGGGGCGGGCACCATGTGCATTTAGGCAGGAATGTCTACGCCAACTTCAACCTGACCCTGGTTGATGACACCCACATCTATATAGGAGATAACACCCTGCTTGGGCCCAACGTAGTTCTGGCAACTGCTGGCCACCCCCTGTTGCCGGAGTTGCGCGCCAAGGGCTACCAATTCAATGCTCCCATCCGTATAGGCAAAAATTGCTGGCTTGGTGCCGGTGTCATGGTAATGCCCGGCGTCACCATAGGCGACAATACAGTCATAGGCGCTGGCAGCATCGTAACACGAGACATTCCCGCAGGAGTGCTTGCCGTAGGCAATCCTTGCCATGTGCTGCGTGAAATAGGTGAGCACGAGCGCCAGTATTACTTCCATGACAAAAAAATTCCACCGGAACTGTTCTGATTTTTCAAATCTTGCCAGATTTAGAATTCCTGAAAGGCCTGCTCATAGTCCTGCACGAACTCTACTGTGCCGAGATACTCGCCTGCGCTGTCATAGACCGCATGGTAGACCACACCGATGCGCCTGCCCCGCACGCGCTTGAAGATTGCACGCCTGCTTGCCTTCTTTGTCCTAAAGTCCTCCAGCATCTGGCGCAACATCGCCTGGAGCCGGGGCGGATGGCAGAGGAAAACATCCCTGCCCAAAGCCGACAGGGGGCGGCTGAAGACCCTGCCCTCATTAACAAAGAAGCGCAGAATATTGTCCTTATCGATGAAGGTGATATCCACCGGCAGCAGGGAAAGGATGCCTTTCAGCTGTCTGAGAGTCAGCTCGCCGGTGGCAAGCTGCACTCTGCCCTCCAGCCACTCACCCTCACATTCACCCTGCTGCTCCAGCCACGCCTCTCCCGGAGGCCAGGAGGGCACATCTGCCATGCCCGTCCGAAAGGCAATGCCGAACTCGGGCAAGTCACGGTAGACGGCAAACCAATCCTCCTGGGTGAAAAAGCGCAAGCTCATGGGAAAGACGATTTTTTCCTCTTTGCAGATAGTCTCCTGTATGCGAGCCAGCAGCTGCCCCACCCTCTCCCTGAGCTGGGGCAGCCTGGCCGCGTCCTGGGCGAGGAGCTTGACCAGCACACCTAGCTCATGCTTGATTTCGTCATCTGCTGCCCAGATTGCCTGGGAAGGGCCTGTGACACCGTACTGATAAAGGAGCGGCATGAGGAGTTCCTCTGTCTTGCCGTAGTGGCTGCGGATGGCCTGCAGTTCCTCCAGCTTTCTGGTGATGAACTCCGCTGAGGGATCTGACGCCAGCTCTTCCTGCAGGTCTGTGGTGCGCTGTGCTATTTCAGCATTCTCAATGCGCAGGATTGTGATGGGATGCCCTTCCTCCAGGGCATCAAAATCGATTTTTTCCATGCTCTGCCCCCCTTAACACCTCTCTTTATCTATAGCTAATTCTACCCGCTCCCCTGAATTCCTGCCGGGCAGTCACTATTATAAGGCTACTGTCTTTCCGCCGTCAGGATATTCTGTCCAGCTCCACAGCTGCTTCCTCATAACCAGCCTCCATAGCCTTCTAATGCCACTCTCTTGCCGTGTTCAAATCTATGTCCACGCCATGACCAGCCTCATACATCCTGCCCACTGCCACCATCCCTGGGGCTGCTGTCCCAGAAATCCTTATTTCTGGCTACCTGGCTCCATAAAGCTTCCCAACGGGCCGTAGCCTCGTTCATGCCGGGAAATGCCTTGGTATCTCCCTCGCAAACTACAATCCAGAGGTTTTTATCCTTCATTGCCTCCTAACGCCCTGATTTCTCCTCGCCTGTCCCATCAGGCTGGCTGCTTACATGTACAGCAGAAATGACCTTTCCCTCTACTGAATAGTCTTCGGCCTTTGCACTCCCGGCATCAGTTATTCTGGGATACTCAATGACAGCGGCTGCAACCTTCTCCCCATCCCCATATACTTTTTTTACCGCCGTTACTGGCAGACTGTCGGCTACTGTCTCCTGCTGTGCAACAGCAACGCTCTCCATGCCTCCCGCATACACCAGCATATAGCCACTATTCAGCCATAAGCCTGCCCCCATCATCCATTGATTCATTATCACATGACTCCGCAGAAATAAAAAAATCGACGCCCCAAAAGATTATAGAACACCTGCATGTTCTAAACGTCGATTTTTTGCCGCCTAAGCAGCATGGCTCCTACACAGCCACATATGCTTTGGTACGTACTATATCATATCAGTCAGTATCATGCAAGAAAAATCAGCATCTGTCAGCCATCTTTACGAATCGAATCAACAACTCCCCTTTACCAATCAAAATGATACAAAATAACGATGCACCCCCTATACTCGATTAACGATGAACCCCCTTGCACCCCCCTGCCTATCGTTAAGAGAGTATTCCTCGGAAGCCGCACGGGACAAGGCTTTGAGGAAAAGATAAGGGGGTGCATTTGCACCCCATCGATCGGGAGTTTGCACCCCCCTAATCCCAATTCGCATATGATTCGATAACTAAAAATCTGTCTTGACAATTTGGACACTTTAATCTCTCAATATCTTTCTCATTTGCGATAAAATTCAATTTTCCACCGCATTTTTTGCAAATATGTCGATGTACTTTATACAGTTTATAGTGGGTCTTGAATTCTCTTGGATAAACACAATCAATCTCATGACATGGCATCGCTATTGACCATGAGCCTGCGGTCTTTTTTCTTGGTGGATTTGTTGCATCAGGGATGTACATATTTAAGGATGGTACAGTAGCATAGTAATTGCACCTATCGCATTGAGCTATCACGGGAACCGGATCTATTACTCCATCTGGATACAGAGAAAAAAACTCTTTGATATCATCACCCAATTCACCACGTTTACCTGCTTCCTGCGTTTCAACGTACACGTGGGGATAAGCAAAACCGACACCCAAGCGAAAGGAACTGATGTAATTGCATTTAGGACAGCATAGTTCATAGATTTTTCCCATACCATTCACATCCCTACTTTTTCTGTAATTCTAACTGAATTGGCGTTGCTTTGCCAAATCCCTTGTTTGGCAATAATTTCATGCCATTAATATCGGAATCTGCTGGAACATCAAAAATAAGTTTCACATCATGTACGGTCAGACCGGGATTTACCTCTGTCAGATACCAAGGCTCATCAGAAGTCAGATTGGCAAATCTAAGTTTCAATGCGGCATCATCATCAATCGGATAGGTGCGACCTTTGTCATCCACCAAAACGAAGAACTGTCCCCCACCGGGCTGACGAGCAGCATTGGCGTTGTTTGTAGCATCAATTACCACAATGACATATTTCCCACCGGCCTGTTTGTTTCCGGCAGTGTTTTGCGAAGATACCTCCGTGACTTTGTATGTCCAATCTGCATAAGAAACTTCCGTATTCATACCAGCGGCTGGAGTGACCATTGGCATTCCATTTTCAAAATTTCCTTCGTAAGTAACGGTGTTGTTCTTGATACTTTTTCCTTGCCCGTTTAGGCTATCGTTTGAATAGTTGCCGGATTGTTCTTCATTGTCATTCGGCCATGTGGTACGCCCCTGCCCTTCGAAATGACCGTTTTTGAAATCACCTTCGTAAATCCAAGGATTTCCTTGAGCGTTTTGAGTGGTGAATTTTCCTTTACCATTCGGAACGCCCTGTTCATTGACTTCTCCGGTATAGATGCCGCTTCTATCGCCATAAGACAAGGAGAGCGTCATTTGCTTATCGGTCACTTTTTGAGGTCCGCCACAACCAAAAATGAATAGGGAGAATACGAGCATAATCGCGATTGCACTAACTTTTTTCATATTGGTCACTCCTCGCACAAGTTATAGTTTCATAGCACACGAAATGTAATCATATCGTCAAGGCTGTCCATTGTTTCCACATCGCAAATATTATTTCCCAAGAGTGCTGTTTGGATATGATAAAAATACAGCCTTTCCTTCAGAAACCGAACAAACTCCCGTGAACGACGTTTATAGCCGTAAGCCGCCATTAACGTTCGAAGTTTCATGCGAACAAAGCCGTTTTTGCTGATAAACAGAATACGAATCCGCAGATTTTTGAAAAATAAATCCATGTCGAAATTATCTCGCAGCATGGCTTCATCGGAGAGTTCCCCGCCGCACATTTCTTGCACGGCGGGAAACTCCGCATCCATGGTGACCTTGTCTTGCATATAGTCAGACCAATACATGACGGCTAACGCCCACTTTTTATAATCGGCTCGATAATTGGGGTGGATGTATGCGTTATCCTCACGCCAAATACGGCGTGTAAGATTCATTGCCTCATTTATCGGTAGCATATGAATGTCAATAATACACGCTACATCAACTGCACTGTAAAACAGTTCTTCCATTGCGGCTCACTCCTCCGCTTTGTAACCTTTGGAGGCGTTACAGGTTTTGCACAGCACTTGGAGATTATCCGATACGGAAAGCCCCCCTGCATTCATAGGCTTGATATGGTCAACTTCAAGTCCGTGACGATCGGGAAAAACTTTGCCGCACTTGGCGCACTGATAGCCGCCCTCTACTTTGGCATTGGCGTAGGCATCATCGTACAACTTCTTTCCCATTGTCGGGTTGATTTGGGAGATTTCATAGAGCGTCAATGTTTCGATTGGTCGCTTGTCGTATTTCACTTGGGGGATACTCGGATATTCAGGAGGGTCCGAAATTTTCAAAATCTCAATATTGATGAGCTTTCTGAGATATGTCTTTTTGCCAAAGAACAGGCGCAAAATATTATCGTCACTATTTTCCCAAAGTTCGTCCACGTATTCCTGCTCCGTCTGCCTGTCCATTCGCTCGTCCCATATCTTTCGAGCAATCAGATGTACATCAAGTTTATCTCTGTCCACTTGGTCAAAGGTATAAAATCTTGGAGCAAAATCTTTCTGGGCATAATATTTGAGGATATGTTGCACATCCTTCGGGTCATAAGTGGGAATCATCTCTTCACAGAAAAATTTATCCCGGCTTTTTTGCTCCAATTCCTCAAGCTGTTCTGCCGATAAATATTCTCCCTCTAAGGATGCCCAATCAAAAAGATTCGGTAATTCTTCCATGAATTTTTCGTAGGCATCCTTGGTGCTGTTATATACCATGACTTGATAGGAAAAATCCACGCCGTCCTCGTTGATGTATTGAAATGCGTACATACCGATGGGGATACGCTCGAAGAAGGGTACGGCCTCAAGTTCTGTGGTATCAATTGAATCATTGATGATAGCGGCAAATTCTTCAATCTTGGAAATGGCAATCCAGCGAAGTTCACGTTTTTTGTAATCCACCTCTCCTGGATCTTCACGTCCTCCGAAAAAGATGGTTTCAGGGCTCACCCAAGAAATATGCTCGTTCCAATCATCCATAAAGGCAACGATGTAGGAATATGGAGTGCCGCCTGCAGCCTCGCCCCGTAGCGCACGTCCTACCATTTGAGTCATCAAGATAGTGGAAACCGTGGGACGAGCCAAAAAGACTGTTTTAGTCATGGGGAGGTCAACGCCCTCGGTCAATATGTTCACATTAATCAGAACCTGCACGTCGCCTCGTGTCCCGCGGCACATTGCAATAGGCGTTTTCTGCAAATTAATTTAGGCGGATTGG
>CAMVGU010000051.1 GCA_947167105.1 uncultured Selenomonas sp.
CCTACAAGGGCATTCCGTTTGTGGGCAGACAGCCTGTGGGGGAACTCCGCTGGAAAGCCCCGGTTGATGTTGTTCCTGACAACAGCGTTTACGAGGCGTATTACTATGGGAAAAGCTGCCCCCAAAAAGAGCACTTTAGCGAAGGCGCCTCCCTTTACGTTCAGGGTGAAGACTGCCTTTATTTGAATGTATGGAAAGCGGATGAGAAGTCCGTGGACGGGCGTAAAAGCGGCGCAGCCATGCGCGACGGGAAGAAGCCGGTGATGGTCTGGATACATGGCGGCGGCTGGGTAGCTAGCGGGACTTCCGATTCTTCGTATGACTGCCACAATCTTGTGAAAGAAAATCCGGACGTTATCGCTGTTTCCATCACGTACAGGCTGGGATTTCTCGGTTTCCTGCACCTCTCTCACCTGCCCGACGGAAAAGATTACCCTGATGCGCAGAACCTGGCTATCATGGATCAGATGATGGCGTTGAAGTGGATTCATGAGAACATTGCCAGCTTCGGCGGCGATCCCGATAACGTTACCCTTTTCGGAGAGTCAGCCGGCGGTGAAAGCGTAACTACACTGCCCCTGGTGGAAGGCTCCCACAAGTACTTCAAGCGCGTCATTGCCCAGAGCGGCACACCGGTCCTCACGAGAACCGTAGAGCAGAGCATAGCCGATACGAATGAAATGATGGATATGCTTGGCTGCAAAACCGTTGCGGATATCCAAAAGGTTGATATAGAGAAGCTGCTGGATGCAACAGCCCCCTTTGGAATGCGCATAGGGCCGGAAAAAGACGGGAAATACCTGCCCTTGGACCCCTACGAGGCTTACGCGAAGGGCGCGGCAAAGGATATAGATATTCTTCAGGGCTGCAACAAGGACGAGCTGAACTATTTCATGCTCGTAGTCGGGGGAGCAGAGCCTTTTGTCGAGATGATGGATAAACGCCTGACGAAGAATATTTCCCAGTTGACGGACGGGGAGAAAGCGCTGGTCGAGAGTTTCTGCAAGGACATCAAGGGAGAGAGGTACGAACAGCTCTGCCGCCTGTACGATCAAATCTGGTTCATCGCGCCCCTGTTCAGAATTTCGGAAAATCAGACCAAGGCCGGCGGAAAATCATATACCTACTACTTCACGGTCGAATCTTCTGTGCCCATGGTAAAAAGCACACATGCTGTAGAACTTCCTTCCGTCTTCAATCACCCGGAGGATATCCGACTCACGGGCAGGGCGTTCGATGAGACCTTCTCGAAGACCCTGCGCAAGATGTGGGTGCAGTTCGCCAAGACCGGCAACCCGTCACTGAGCGCGAAGGATTCCCCCGACGGCAAAGCGCACCAGTGGCCGCTCTATGACTTGGAGAACAAGGAAGTGATGGTCTTTGACGAGTTCAACATTCACCCAGAGAAGGAATCAGAGAGAAAGCTTCTGGATTGGGAGAGAACCTATTTCCTGACCAAGTATTTTTGCCTGTGATCCTTTTCAAACTGCGCGACAGGAACAACCAGCCCGATAACTTCTGGCAGACATGGCACACAGCGGTTTACGACTTGGCGAACAGGACGCTTCGCTTGAACATCCAGGAGGATTATTCCAAGCATTACGACTTCAAGCTGGAGTAAAAGGATATGATAGTTATCTAATGTGCATGGAAAGCGCATTAGGACAGAGAAATATTCCGTTAGGCCTGCTCACCGAAGTAAACCCTCAGCACGTTGGGGATATCCAAATCCCAGAATCCTGCGCCATAGGCAATGCTTTCCACGCGGAAATCCTTGGGCATATTTTCCTCGTAAGATGCTAAAGTATGCACAATGGCCGCTCCCGTGGGGGTGGTCAGTTCCTTTTCCGCTCCCTGATGATAGGCGGAAAAGCCCCGCAAGAGCTCCGCCGTAGCGGGGGCGGGAACCGGGATAAGGCCGTGGGCGCACTTTACGAAACCGCTGCCCGTATTGATACGGGATACCATGATTTTTTTGATGGAAAGGTAGTCAAGGCAAATGGCAGCACCCACGATATCCACGATGGAATCCACTGCCCCGACTTCGTGGAAGGCCACCTCATCTGTCGGACGGTTGTGTATCTTTCCTTCGGCAACAGCCAGATTTTCAAAGATGGCCGTGCTCTGCTTCTTTACCCTGTCCGGCAGGGAGGAATCCTCAATCAGCTTGCGGATGTCAGCCCAGGCACGGTGGTGATGGTGATGTTCTCCGTGATTTTCCTCTGCGTGATGTCCTTCCAGCAGCACTTCCGCATAGATGGCGGAAATGCCGTTCTTGCTCACCTGGCTTGCCTGCAGCTCGTAGGTGTCAGGCAGGGACAGCTTGCCAAGTTCCGCTTTCAGGTATTCTATGGGTACACCGCCCTGCAGGAATGCTCCCAGCAGCATATTGCCGCTGATTCCGGCAAAGCAGTCCAGATATATCGCTTTCATAGTCAGTCCTCCCTTGTTTTTGTTTGTTGCATATTCGACAGGATTTCAAGTAAATCCTGCCATGGAAAGTGAAAAACGCCCCTGAGCCGATGCTTTGTGCCGGCTCTGGGGCGCATTTTTTAGGAAAAATACTGTTATACTCTTGAAAATGATAATTATTTGCATTATAATATGACATGGATAATGATTATCATTTTACATTGCTGGGGCGGTGAGGCTTTGGGAAAAGAGGGATTTGAGTATTTGATGGGCTTTCATGGAGCTCCCTTCTTGACGGGGCTACGGCCTGCATGCCTGTTGTCCTTCCAGAAAAGCAGCTATGAGGATTTCGAGGGGCTTCTGGCTTCTTACCGGCCCTGCTTCGGCTGCAAGGGGATCTCTGTCTTTCGCCTCTCCGAGGGCAGGGAGTTTGTGCTGCTGCTCTTTTATAGAAGGGAGGCAATGGAGGCGGCTTTGGGGCGCAGGGAGTCCAGGGAGCTTTTGCAGGAGCTGGGCTACAAGAGTGAGGAAACCTTAGGGGAAATGCTGGAATGCCTTCGCGCCCGCATGAGGGTGAGGAAGTCTTTTCCCCACGAGGTGGGACTCTTCCTTGGCTATCCTCCGGCGGATGTGAGAGGATTCATAGAGCATGGGGGACAGGGCTTTGCCTGTGCGGGTTATTGGAAGGTTTACAGCCATGAGGAGGAGGCGAGGAAGCTTTTTAGGCTCTATGCGGAGTGCAGCCAGATTTTTTGCACTCAGCTGGAGCACGGGGCAGCCTTTGCGGAGCTTGTGCAGGCTGTGTAGTTGCGTTTTTGTTTCGTAAGTTTGGATTCTTGGGAGGTTTTTCTATGAGCAGGATTGCGGTAGTTTATTGGTCGGGCACTGGCAACACGGAGCAGATGGCCAGGGCGGTGCTGGATGGTGCGAAGAAGGCAGGGGCAGAGGCTCAGCTTTTTGAGGTGGAGCAGTTCAGTGCAGGAGAGATGGAGGGCTATGCTGCCTTTGCCTTTGGCTGTCCGGCCATGGGGGACGAGGTTTTGGAGGAGGGTTCCTTCGAGCCCTTCTTCGCAGAGGCGGAGGGGAAGCTTTCCGGCATCCCTGTGGCACTTTTCGGTTCCTATGGCTGGGGCGGCGGCGCCTGGATGGAGTCCTGGACGGAGCGCACCAGGAAGGCCGGGGCAAAGCTTGTGGGCGAGGGGCTGGCCATCGAAAACGGCCCCACGGATGAGGGCCTGGCTCAGTGCGAGGAGCTGGGTGCAAAGTTAGCGGCAGCGGTGTGATTCGCCGGATGTTTTTTCCTTACCCCTTTTGTAATCTATAGCCCCCTCCCTGGGAGGGGGCTTTTTTGCTGCAGGCAGGAGATATGCCCGTCTGTAGCGAATAATACAAGGTGTATGTGGACGTGAAATGGAGGAGAGATTTATGGCAACTGTAAAAAAGGAATCCTTTGGCAAACTCTCGGATGGCCGCGAGGTCTTCCTCTATACCTTGCGCAACACGAAGGGGACGGAAGTGGCGGTCACGACCTATGGGGCGCGGCTGGTGAAGTTCGCGGCCAGGGACAAGGATTTCACCAAGCGGGATATTGTGCTGGGGTATGAAAATGCCGAGCAGTACGAAAAGGACACCACTTCCATGGGCGGCGTGGTGGGCCGCCATGCGAACCGCATCGCAGGGGGCAAGGTCACGCTGGGGGGCAAGGAATACCAACTGGAGCTTAACACCGGCTCCCAAAAGCAGAACCACATCCATGGCGGGCTGAAGGGCTTCCACTGCCAGCTCTGGGAAGCTGAGGAAGTGTATGAGGGCGTGAAGCTTACCTACCACGCCAAGGACGGGGAGGGAGGCTATCCCGGCAATATGACCGTGTCCGTGCTGTACTCCCTGTCCAATGACAACGAGCTTTCCCTGCGCTATGAGGCAGTCTCGGATGCTGATACCGTCTGCAACCTGACCAACCATGCCTATTTCAATCTGGATGGCTTCGCCGCAGGCCCGGAGGCCATGCTGAACCAGCGCATCCAGATCATGGCCGACACCTATACCTGGGCCGACGAGGAATCTCTGCCGGATGGCCGCATCCTGGAGGTGCAGGGCACGCCCATGGATTTACGGGTGCCCCTGCGCATCGGGGCGCATATTGACGATGATTTCGAAGAGCTGAAATTTGGCCATGGCTACGACCACAACTGGGTCATCCGGGACAAGCCCGTGGAGCTGGAGCTGAAGCCGGGCATGTTCGGCTTTGACCCCACCTGCCCCATAGACTACAATGAGGGGGGGCTGAAAAAGGCGGCCTATGCAGAGTCCGATGTGAGCGGCCTTACCCTTACCTGCTACACCACCCTGCCGGGGATTCAGTTCTACAGCGGCAACTTCCTCAAGGGCGGCCTCCCCGGTAAAGAGGGCGTGGAGTTCATGCGGCGTTCGGGCTTTTGCCTGGAAACACAGTATTTCCCCAATGCCTTCGCCAATCCCAATTTCCCCCAGCCCATCCTGAAGAAAGGGGAGACATGGAAGGCTCAGACGGTTTATGTGTTGGCTGTTAAGTGAGGGTTAAGATTTTGTAAATTTTGCCTATGGCAAAATCCTGCAATCGGCGTTATAATATCACTTGGGTGTTTTTCAGAGTATTGTTTAGTGTTCATGAGAGGTGGTTCTATGCATAGACGACTAATCCTTATCACTGGTTTTACTCTGCTTTTGGTGCTGTCATGCGTGACGGCTTTTGCCGCGCCTGTTATCGTGAAAGACGGGTGCCGCGGGCATGCCGTGATGACAGTGCAGCGCCTGCTTATTGCCCAAGGGTATTTGAAGGATGCAGCGGACGGCGTGGCCGGCCCCAAGACCGTGGCGGCCATCAAGGCGTTCCAGCAGGCCAATGGCCTGGAGGTCGATGGCATCTGCGGCGGCGCAACCTTTGCCGTGCTTTCGGGGGGCGAGGAATATATACCGCCGGCGGGGCATGAGCTGGATTATTGCGAGGTACATGGGGATCATTTCCATCCCCGTAAGGCACATAGCCATAAAGGGGCTGCGCGGCCCCATGCTCCGGTTTACAGCCTGGAGGACAACGAGCGCCTGGCGGAGCTTGTCTCCAGGGGAGGCGGGCGCACCCTTTATGTGGAAGCCACTGCCTACAGTCCCCTGGATTCCGATACGGGCTCGCGCACGGCTACCGGTGAGCTCCTGCGCCGCGGCCTGATAGCGGTGGACCCTGCGGTTATCCCGCTGGGCACGGAGGTCTATATACCCGGCTACGGGGCGGCCCGTGCTGCTGATACCGGCAGTTCCATCAGGGGCAATGTCATAGACATTGCCTTTGATACCTACGAGGAAGCGATTGCCTTCGGCCGCCGCAACCTTGAGATATATGTAATCGAATAACTAAGTAGCCCCGCTCCCAAGGAGCGGGGCTGTTTGCCAAAGGGATAAACATCAGGAGGCGTTAGCTGTGGCAGGGCAGGAGAAGGGGCGGTTCCTGGAGCCTGATTATGCGGAGGCGTTCCGCTGCGATGGGCAGAGGTGCGGAGCCAGGTGTTGCCGTCACTGGGGCATTTATGTGGATGAGGTGACTTACGGGCGCTATCTGGCCTTGGGGCAGGAGGAGCGGGAGTGGGTACTGTCCCATATAGAGGAGGACCCTCCGGCAGAGGAACAGGCCAAAGGCCCGCTGTACCGCGCCCGCCTGGATTTCGAGCTGACGGAGAGCTGCCCCTTTTTAAGGGAGGATGAGCTGTGCAGCCTGCAGCGCAGGCTGGGAGAGGGCTATTTGGGGGATACCTGCGCCCTCTATCCCCGCCATATCGTGCGCATCGGGCCATATCTGGAAAGATCCCTCTCCCTGTCCTGCCCCGTGGCGGCAGAGCTGGCGCTGCTGCGGGAGGAAATGCCCCGCCTGGTGGAGCGTGAGCTGCCGCTGGAGCGGCAGGCGGGCTGGACTGTCACGGCCTGCGGCCCTGGTGAGGAGGGGATGGCAGAGGCTTTCCTGCTGCTGCAACTGATGAGCTGGCACATTTTAAGCTTTCAGGGCCTTGCCCTGCCTGAGCGCCTGCAGCTCCTGCTCCGCGCCCTGGAGGAGGCGGATGAAGCCGTGGAAGCCGGGGATTTCGAGGCTTTGCAGCAGGTCTCTGACCGTTATGGGCAGCCCAGGGCAGGAGCGGCGGGGCAGGAAGCAGCCTGGCCTCTGCTGCCGGGGGAGGCCCTTTCCTCCCTGCAGGCGGCCCTGGCTCCGGCAGAGGGGGCCAATCAGCATACAGTGGGCACAGAGCCGATGGCAACCGCCTGCGCCCTGCCCCCCAGGGCGCGCCTGCTGGAAAATTATGTGCTGGCAGAGCTCTACATTGGCTTCTATCCCTGCCGTCTGGGGGGCAGCCTGAAGCACAACGGCGAAGTGCTCTATGCACTGGCAGCCCTGGCTGAGCAGGCAGTTGCAGAAGCCTATGTCTCCGGCAGCGCGGCCGGGGCCCTGGCGGCCTGTGTCAGGCTTTCCACCCTGGCCAATCACGACCGGGATTGGCTGAAGGCCCTGTCCGGCTGGACAAAGGAAAATGCCGATAAATTTCACATCAAAGCCAAAGGAGCGTGAAAAATTATGTCACTTCTCGATGAAATTCTCAAAGCCAATGCCACTTTTTGCGCCGCGCCCCCTGTGGACTACACCCAGGAAGACCATGCGGCCAAGCTTCCCAGGAAGCAGGTCGCCATTATCACCTGCATGGACACGCGGCTGGTGAATTTTTTGGAGCCTGCTCTCGGCATCGGGCGCGGGGAGGCGAAGGTCATCAAGACGGCGGGCAACAGCGTGACCGGGGTGTTCGACGGCACAATCCGCAGCCTGATGGTCTGCATCTACGAGCTGGGGGTGAAGGAGGTCCTCGTCATCGGGCATCACGAATGCGGCATGGCGAAAACCACCTCGGAGAGCCTGACGAAAGCCATGCTCTCCAGGGGCGTCCCCAAGGAAGCCATTCATATGATAGCCAAGGAACTGCGGGAGTGGGCAGACGAGTTCCACCACCCGGAGCAGAATGTCAGTGATGCCGTGGAGCAGATTCGCATGAATCCCCTGATTCCGAAGGATGTGCCAGTTCATGGGCTCATCTTCCACCCGCGCACGGGCAAGCTCGATATTATTGAAGATGGGTATTCTTCAATCAAATAGTGATGCAAGTTCCTCTGCCCCAAGGCCGGGGAGCATCTGAGCTCCCCTGGGGATGCAGGCCAGGACGGGCAGGCCGGTCATTTCCTCGCACATACGCCGGTTGTCTTCCTCCATGACATCGCCGGCATGGAAGTTGTTGAACAGTATTCCCTTCAGGGGCAGGTTTTTCTGCTGCATATAGGCGTAAGTCAGCATTACGCCGTTGATGGTTCCCAGGCCGGCGTCCGCCACCATCAGGCTGGGGAGGCCGAGTTCACGTACAATGTCCGTGAGCCACAGGGTTTTCCCGTCATATCTGATGGGGCAGGTGATGCCGCCGCTGCCTTCGACTATGACATAATCGTGCTCCCGGCTGACCTGTTGGAAGGTCTTTTTTATGACCTCCATCTGCACCGGCCTGCCTTCGAGGCGGGCGGCCAAATGGGGGGATACAGCCTGCTCATAGACGTAGGGGCACATGGTTTCAAGACTCTGGGAGATCCCCGAAAAATTCTTTACGAACAGGGCATCTCCCGGTATCAGGCTTCCGTCCCGGCGGCGCTCATTGCCGCTCATGGCGGCCTTGTAATAGGCTGCATCCAGTCCGGCTTCATGCAGCGCTTTTACAATGAGGCCGGAGACGTAGGTCTTGCCGATGTCTGTTCCCGTGCCAGTTATGAAAAGATTTCTGCTCATATGTACATCTCCTTGTGCATTTGGGCAGAATTTTTTTCTTCCACCCAGATTCCGCTGCGATAGCAGCGCAGAGCGATGGCCGCCGCTGCCAGGCACAGGAGGAAATCAGGCAGGGCTTGGAGGACACCGCAGTAGAAGATAGCTGTCCACAGGGGAATGGGGGCAGCGATTACATAGTTGGAAGCCAGGTAAAACCAGGCAATGCCAATCGTGTAGACGATGCCCATGCCGCCCAGATTGGCGAGCAGAAGCGACCGGTAAGATACATCGGTGTAGAGGCGGACGCAGAATCCGCAGAACCAGGCCTGGAGGATAAAGGCCAGCAGGTAGCCAAAGGTCGGCTGCAGGATATAGGCCGGGCCGCCTCCTGCGGCAAAAACCGGCACCCCCAGCAGGCCCAGCAGCACATAGCTGCCTACAGCCATAGCACCCAGCCGGGGACCCAGCACAAGGCCCGCCAGCAGGGTGAACATGAATTGCAGGGTGTAGACATCCGTTCCCACGGGAATGCGGATGAAGGTTCCTGTTGTAATCAGGGCGATGAATAAACCGCATAACACGAGTTCATGGATATTAAGATGTTTCATTTTCTAAACCATTCCTTCATCACAGAAAAGATATGCACCAGCTCCTCATCGGTCAGCACATAGGGTACCATGGCATACAGATAGGTCAGGAAGGGACGGGCGAAAACACCGCGTTTATAGGCAAATTCCTGGTAGCCTGCCAGAGTCCTGGCATCGTACACCTCAATGCAGGCACAGCCCCCCATAATGCGCACCTCGCGGATGCGCTCATCGGTGAAGCCCGCCAGTTCCCGCAGGGCAATTTCTTCGATATGGGCGACCCTGGCGGGGACATCAAGGGCATCAAACAGCTCAATCGAGGCCCTTGCTGCGGCGCAGGCCAGGGCATTGCCCATGAATGTAGGCCCGTGCATCAGGGCTTTTTCCTGGCTGTCATCGTAAAAGGCTGCAAAGACCTTTTGGTTGGCTACGGTCACGGCGTGACCGATATGGCCTCCCGTAAGTCCCTTTCCCAGTACGAGAATATCCGGCAAAACGGCATCCGCCACGAAGCGGTAGCCTGTCCTTCCGAAGCCTGTGGCCACCTCGTCAAAGATCAGCAGTACACCATGCTCGTCGCAAAGTTCCCGTGCCCGTTTGAGAAAGGCTATATCATACATGCGCATACCGCCGGCGCCTTGCAGCAGTGGCTCCACAATCAAGCAGTTCAGCTCCGCCTTGTAGCGGTCGAAAGCCTTTTCCAGGGCAGCAATTTCCGTGGGAATATGAACGACATAAGGATTTTCGCCATAGACCTGCAGGACGAAATGGTAGTCCTCATCATCGCCGACTTCCATGGTCTTGAAAGTGTCGCCGTGATAGGCGTGCTCCAGGGCCAGTACGGTTTTGCGCTGCTTTTCTCCGCGATTTACATAATATTGCAGTGCCATTTTCAGTGCGACTTCCACTGCCACGCTGCCGGAATCGGAGAAAAAGCAATAGTTTAAATCCCCTGGCAGCCAGTCAGCCAGCTTATCGGACAGGTCCTGGGCTGCCTGATGGGTGAGGCCGCCCAGCATCACATGGGAGAATTTTGCCGCCTGCTGGCAGATAGCCTCCGTGATTTGCGGCTGATGGTAGCCGTAGATTACACTCCACCAGGATGAGATGGAATCCAGCAGCTTCGCGTCTTCCGTGTAAAGATAAGGCCCCTCCGCATCTACGATTTTGTAAGGAGTTTTCATATTCTTCATCTGTTCATAAGGATACCAAATCACATGTATTACCTCCCCTGGTCAGGCGCGATTACTGAGCCCCAGCTTTGCCAGCATGGCCAAATCCTCAGCGATGGTGGTGCCGGAGGTGGTGAGCATATTGCCGGTGATGGAGGCTGAGGCACCGTGGAGGAAGGCGGCAGCACCGTTATCCGGCAAGAGCTTGCGTCCGGCAGCGAGGCGAATATTGGCCTCCGGGTTAATCAGGCGGAAGATGGCCACGGTGCGCAGGATATCCTCGGGGGACAGGGGCGGCCTGCCCTCCATGCCTGTGCCCTTTATCGCCATCAGTGCGTTGATGGGGATGGACATGATTTTTAATTCGGCCAGGCTGAAAGCCATATCAAGCCTGTCTTCCCAGGTTTCTCCCATGCCGATGATTCCGCCGGAGCACACACTGAGCCCCTCAGCCTGTGCGGCACGGATGGTATTTATGCGGTCATCATAGGTGTGGGTGGTGCATATCTGGGGGAAATAGCGGCGGGAAGTCTCGATATTGTGGTGATAGCTTGTGACACCGGCTGCCCGCAGCCTTTTGAACTGCTGGCGGTTCAGAATCCCATGGGAGGCGCAGAGGCCGATTTTCAGTGCGGCATGAAGTTTTTCGTATGCCCGGAGGGCCTGCTCGAATTCCTCTCCCCCCAGAGCCCTGCCGGAAGTGACAATGGCAAAACGGTTGACGCCGCTTTTCTCATTGGCAAGGGCATTGTCGAGGATTTCCTCAGCGGGGAGGAAACCGTACTCCTCAATCCCCGTATGATGGCAGGCGGCTTGGGCGCAGTATTTGCAATCCTCACTGCAGCGCCCGCTGCGCCCGTTGATAATGGTACAGAGATCCACATGCCTGCCGCAGAAATGCTCCTGCAGCCGCCCCGCGCACTCCATCAGTTCCTCCAGGGGGGCTGTCAGCAGCTCTGCCACATTTTCCCTGGGGGTCAGGCGGTAGCCGTCGATAATCTCCTGTGTCCATGCGGTTATCCTTGTGCTCATTTCATCAGATCCTTTGCTGTTAATGTCTGCATACAATTACAATAGATGAAAACAAGGGGAATGTCAACATTGCATATAGCATTGGTTGACAATAAGCCCGAAAAAAACCATATTTTTTTCAAAAAGGGTGTTGACAAAACAGGCAAAAGCCTGTAGTATTATACAAGTCGCCGCG
>CAMVGU010000052.1 GCA_947167105.1 uncultured Selenomonas sp.
CCCCATTGGGGGCGGGGGACCCTCTTGAGGGTGGTGGGGGGAGAATGTGGCATCTCGACGAGGAACATTTTTCCTTTAAAGAGTATAAATTTTTGGGAGGATAATGCTTTATGGCAAGATTGTTTGGCACGGATGGCGTGCGTGGGGAAGCGAATGTGACGCTGCTGCCGGAGATGGCCTATCGGCTGGGGCGGGCGGCGACCATTTACTTCGGCCGTGATCTGAAGAATGGGGAGCAGCCTGTAATACTGATTGGCCGTGACACGCGCCTCTCGGGCCAGATGCTGGAAGCCGCCCTGACAGCCGGTATCTGTGGGGCGGGTGGACGCGCCATGCTGGCAGGGGTGATTCCGACGCCTGCGGTGGCATATCTCGCCAAGAAGCATCATGCCAGGGCGGGCATCGTGATTTCTGCCTCCCACAATCCCTTCCATGACAACGGCATCAAGTTTTTCGGCGGTGACGGCTACAAGCTGCCTGATTCCGTGGAGGATGAGCTGGAGAGCCTTGTGCGCCGCATGGAAGCAGGAGAGGAACTGCCCAGGGTGAAGGGGAGCCGCATTGGTGAGATTGAGCCCCGGCCTGATCTTTTGAACCAGTATATTGATTTCGTGCTCAGTACCTGCGAGGAGCGCTTTGACGGCATGCGCATCGTGCTGGATTGCGCCAACGGGGCAGCCTTCGAGGCCATGCCGAAGATTCTGCGCCAGTTAGGAGCCAGGGTCAAGGTCATACACGCCCTGCCCAACGGCATCAACATCAATGATGACTGTGGCTCCACTCACATGGAATCCTTGCAGAAGGCTGTGCTGGAATTCAATGCGGATTTCGGCATTGCCCATGACGGCGACGCCGACCGCTGCCTGTGCGTGGACGAGAAGGGGCAGATTATAGACGGCGACCATATCCTTGTGATGTGCGCCACGGATATGATGCAGGAGAAGCGCCTGCCCTACAATACCGTGGTGACTACGGTTATGGCGAATATCGGCTTCCATCAGGCGGTGAAGGCGGCGGGAGGCCGGGCGGAGATTACCCAGGTGGGGGACCGCTATGTGCTGGAAAATATGCTGAAAAACGGCTATAAGCTGGGCGGCGAGCAGTCCGGCCACATTATCTTCACCGATTACAGCACCACCGGCGATGGACTCATTACCGCCCTGCAAGTGCTGTCCTCCCTGAAGCGCAGCGGCCGCACGGCTTCTGAGCTGACTGCCATGATGACGACCTATCCCCAGCTTCTGGTGAATGTGAAGGTTGCCACCAAGGAGGGCTGGGAAGAAAATGAGGCCATCAAGGCCGCTATTGCCAAGGGGAACGCCGAGCTGGGGGAGACGGGACGCATCCTCGTGCGCCCCTCCGGCACGGAGCCGCTGATCCGCGTGATGGCGGAAGGCCCGGATCAGGAGCAGCTAAATCGCATCTGCCAGGAGATTGCGGATGTGGTGAAAAAGGAACAGGGCTGATGAGTCCTGCAAGCCCCGCCCTCAAGGCTCGCCAGACGCTGGTGCTGGCGAGCTTTGGCGTGTCGGCGCAGGAGAGCAGGGCTGCGCTTGACAAGCTGGCGGAGGAAATGGCCCTGGCCCTGCCGGAGTTTCAGATTGTGCAGGCATATACATCAGGCTTTATCTGCCGCAAAATCAGGGAGCAGGGGCTCTTTGCCTGGGAACTGCCTGAGTGCCTGGAAGCCTTATCTGAGGCTGGTGTACCGGCTGTCTGCATCCAGCCCTCCCATCTGACCCAGGGGGAGGAATTTCGCCATAAGCTCCTGCCTGCCCTGGAACTGGCGGAAAAGCTGGGATTTGCCGGGACAGCTCTGGGGGAACCGCTTTTGTCGGGGATGGAGGACTATCCGGCCCTGCTGCATGCCCTGCTGGACTCTTACAGGCTGGCTCACGGGGAGCAGTTGGTGCTCCTGGGGCATGGCTCCCCCCATGAGCACAATCCTGTCTATGATAAATTGCAGGCTGTCGCAGATGCCCAGGGACATGGGGAAGTGCATATCGGGGTGCTGGAACCCTCGGACAGGCCGGATTTTGCTGCCGTGCTGTCGCGGCTGAGGGCGGCGGCCCAGCCCAATGTGCTGCTGGCGCCCTTGCTGCTGACGGGAGGCGTACATGTGGAGCGTGAACTGGCCGGGGCAGGGGCGGATTCCTGGCTCTCACGCCTGCAGGCGGCGGGCTTCACCGTGCGGGCAGACAAGCGGGGGCTGGGGGAGCTGCCCCTTGTCAGGCAGCTCTATCTGGCCAAGGCGCGTAAATTATACTCATTGACGAAAAAGCCTTCCCCTCTGGGGGTGAGCTTGCGAACGGGAGTCCGGTGGACTCCCTGGCGGGGGGACCGCGTAAGCGGTGGATGAGGTTCTACCGCATGAGGAGGAATATTTTTCTTTAATGGGTATAACGTTGGCTTTAGGACGGAATACCTGATAGGTATGGACTGGATTCTCATAAAATATTTTGATATTTTTGGTTTTTGTTGTATAATGGCAAGGTGAGTGTTTCTATACTCCTTTTGGTTTACCTGTTTACGGATTAATAATTCTTATGAGGTGATTGCATGTCACAACCAGTAACCACCAATCCTTTCATCATTATGATGATCAACATGACGATCGTGTTCGCTGTGCTGATTGCCCTGGGATTGGTCATCAACCTGATTCATTATGTGGACCCGACGCGGCCTGACAGGCAGAAGCAGGAAGCTCCGGCTGAGCCGGCTCCGGCACCTGCACCGGTAGCGCCTGAGCCTGTGGCTGAGGCAGTGCCGGAGAATGGCCTTACGCCGGAGGTTGTCGCGGTTATCGCGGCAGCTCTTGCCAGTTATGGCTATGGCCCCGGCGCCATCCATGCTATCCGCCCTGTGGAGCGCAACGGCTGGAAGGCCTCTGGCCGTATGCCCGGCGCTTCCCAGAATTTGTGAGTGAGGAGGGACAGAGATGGAATTTGTAAATGCTTTCAGTGTCTCCTTGCAGGCAGTATGGAATGACAGCGGCTTCTCGGCCTTTACTATGGGCAACGGCATCATGATTGCCGTGGGCCTGATTCTCCTGTACCTGGCCTTTGTCAAGGAATTCGAGCCCCTGCTGCTGGGGCCTATCGCCTTCGGCTGTATCCTGGCGAATTTCCCCAATACGGGCTTCCTGGAGGAAATGGGCCTGATGAAGGCCATCAACTTCGGCATCCAGTATGAAATCTTCCCGCCGCTGATTTTCTTAGGGATAGGCGCCATGACGGACTTCGGCCCGCTGCTGGCCCGCCCCTCCACGCTGCTTTTGGGGGCGGCTGCCCAGATCGGCGTGTTCATCGCCCTGGTGGGAGCCATGCTGCTGGGCTTCACCGTGCAGCAGGCCGGTGCCATCGGCATCATCGGCGGCGCGGACGGCCCGACGGCCATCTATCTCTCTGTGCAGATGGCGCCGGAGCTTTTGGGCGCCATTGCGGTGGCGGCCTACTCCTACATGTCCCTGGTGCCCCTTATCCAGCCGCCTGTGATGCAGCTTCTGACCAGCCAGAAGGAGCGGGAGGTACAGATGGAGCAGTTGCGCCCGGTCACGAAATTCGAGCGCTGCATGTTCCCCATTGTTTCCGTGATTCTCATCAGCCTGCTGTTGCCGCCTATCGCGTCCCTCCTGGGCATGCTGATGCTGGGCAACCTCTTCCGTGAGTCCGGCGTGACGGATCGCCTTTCCGATACCGCCCAGAATTCCCTGTGCAACATCGTCACCATCTTCCTGGCTACGGGCACAGGCATGACCATGACTGCCGAGAGCTTCCTGGTGCCCCAGACCCTGATGATTATCGGCTTAGGCCTGGTGGCCTTTATCTTCGGCACGGCTGGTGGCGTCCTCTTCGGCAAGATTATGTGCCGCGCTACCGGCTGGAAGGTCAATCCCCTGATTGGCTCCGCCGGTGTCTCCGCTGTCCCCATGGCAGCCCGCGTCAGCCAGGTGGTGGGTATGCGTGCAAAGCCGGGCAACTACCTGCTGATGCACGCCATGGGCCCCAACGTGGCCGGCGTTATCGGCACGGCTGTGGCAGCAGGTACGATGCTGGCCATGTTAAAATGATTTTTTGGCTTGGCAGAACTGAAATCAATAATAAATATAGCGAATGGTCATGTGAGTTTTTGACTTGCATGACCGTTTTTTTTGCGGCACGATGTCCCTGAGCTGGTCGATGCCGCAGGATTTTATTATTTGGGGGCAGGAGTCAGGACAATTTTTGGCGAATCAGTATCATGGTATTCGTGATATTGCAAACGCAAATCAAGGATTCTGGTGGGTGGCAGATATACGCATGGTTTTCTGCCGCCGCCGGTCTCGTATGTAGGGGGAATTATAACGCCATTGTTCCAGCTTTGTCGATAGACAAAGCTTCCTCTCGGCGTTTCAACGAGGCGGGAGATATGCTCCCGCCTGTTTAGATGTACCACCCCCACTTGTAGAAGTGGGGGACATCCTTTGCCTCGTTATAAGAGTGCAGCCGCCGAAAACACCGAAGCTACTGGACAACAAGCAGCAGGGGCGCGTAGTGGACGAGCTTCGCCTGGGACTTCATCCCGGTGCGAAACTATCAGTCATCTCTGCTTATTTTACGATTTACGCATATGAGGCACTAAAAAAAGAACTTGCTGATATCGAGGAAATGCGCTTCATCTTCACCACACCTTCTTATATCAGGCAAAAGAGCGATTTCCAAAAGGAATAGGAAATGGCTAACCTGCGGAGCCAGATGAAGAAGGAATCCCAATTCAATCGCAAGGTGGAGCTTAACACCAAGCTGAAAAAACTCAAGGGAGAAAATGCAAAAATTACGGAGCAAGGGAGATTGGATGTATGAAGAAATTGACGGGAAAATCCCTGAACATCACTGAGGAAAATTTGAAGGCATTAAAGCAGCTTTTCCCGGAGGCTTTCGAGGAGGGCAAGATTGATTTTTCCGTTCTGCGTCAGCTTTTGGGGGACTTTGTGGATGATGAGGAGGAACGCTATTCCTTCAAATGGAACGGCAAAGGCAAGGCTCTGCGCCTGTCCCAGACTCCATCCATTGGCACCCTTCGCCCCTGTAAAGAGGAAAGCAAAGATTGGGACACGACGCAAAATCTTTATATCGAGGGGGACAATCTGGAAGTCCTGAAACTCCTGCAAAAATCCTACTACGGCAAAGTCAAGATGATATATATTGACCCGCCCTACAACACCGGCGGGGATTTCGTTTACAAGGATGATTTCCGGGATAATATCGAGAACTACAAGCGCGTCACGGGGCAGGTGGACGGCGAGGGGCATAAGATAGACACAAACACGGAAAGCAATGGACGGTTCCATACGGATTGGCTGAATATGATATACCCGAGATTGCGGCTGGCGAGGAATTTACTGAGTGAGGATGGGGTTATTTTTATAAGTATTGATGATAATGAGCAGGAGAATTTGAAGAAAATTTGTGACGAGGTGTTTGGGGAAGGGTGTTTTCTCTCTTGTTTTCCCCGTATAACCAAAAAATCTGGAAAGACAACGGACAACATAGCAAAAAACCATGAGTATCTATTAGCTTATTCAAAAACAGATAATCCAACGATATACTTATCGGCGCACACAGATGATGGCTTTAAGTTCGAGGATGAATATGTTAACGAACGTGGAAAATATAAGTTAAACCAAACATTAGATTACGACAGTTTATCCTATAGCCCTAGCCTAGATTATCCCATAGAAATTAATGGTGAAAAACTTTATCCTGGTCAGTCATACGAAAAATACCTAGAGCGAAAGGCAGGACATCACGCACGAGCTGATTGGGCATGGCGATGGAGCAAAGATTTATTTGATTTTGGACAAAAAAATGGATTTGTTGTCATAAGAAACTCTAATGGTGGCAAAAGGATATACACCAAAACATATCAAAATGCAAAAATAGAAAAAAAGGGAGACACATTTGAAATAAAATACATTGAAAGGACAAAAACAATTTCTAGCCTAGACTTTGTTGACAACGAGTTTTCTAATGATAATTCCAAGAAAAACATAATTAAACTTTTCTCTAATAGTGTATTTGATTACTCAAAGCCTGTAGCATTATTACAAAGCTTAACTAGGTATTTAACAAAAAACAACGACATAATCCTCGATTTCTTCTCCGGCTCCGCCACCACCGCCCACGCTGTCATGCAACTCAACGCCGAAGACGGCGGCAACCGTAAATTCATCATGGTGCAACTCCCGGAACCTACCGCCGAAAACAGCGAGGCGGCAAAAGCGGGCTATAAAAACATCTGCGAAATCGGCAAGGAGCGCATCCGCCGCGCCGGTGAGAAGATAAAAGCCGAATGTCCACGGGGGGGGACGCCTCTTTGGATATCGGTTTCAAAGTCTTCAAACTGGACAGCTCCAACCTGCAAAAGTGGAACCCCCAGCCGGAGGACTTGCAGCTTGCCTTGCAGAAAGCCACCGACAATTTCCTGCCGGGGCGCAGCCAGCTTGATGTGGTCTATGAGATTATGCTTAAAATGGGCCTTGACCTCGCTCTACCCATTGAAGAACAAGAGGCAGCGGGCGAGACGGTCTATATCATCGGCGGCGGGGCGCTGATGATTTGCCTTGGGGAACACATTACCCTGCCCGTGGCGGAAGAAATAGCAAAACTCCACAAGGAATACGATTCGGAGCTGTGGCAGATTGTCTTCCGTGACACAGGCTTTGCCAGCGATATGGATAAGACCAATATCAAGGAGACGCTGAAGACGGCGGGGCTGGACGAGGATAGTTTTGTGTGCGTGTGAGGGATAACTAGACAGGAGAATATTATGATAAAAGTTCGATTGGAAAATATCGGTATTTTACGGGAAGCCGATATTACACTGAACGGCTTGACCGTGATTTCTGGCTTGAATAATACGGGAAAAAGCACGGTCGGCAAGGCTTTGTTTTCCCTTTTTCACGGAGTTCAAGCCTATAAATTGGATTTTCCGAAGGCTAGAATAAAGTATTTGGCAAAGGAATTTTCAGATTTGTTAGCAGCAACTTTGGACGATAATAACGGTGATAGGACTGCATTAGAATATGGCGTAAAAGGGATAGAAAAGTATGTAAATCAAGATTTCTCCTATGTGTCGAACGAAAAACAACAATTTGTTCAGGAACGCGTATCAAGGTTAAAGGAACGCTTACAGCAAATTAAATCATCTGATTTTGAATTTGATGTTCTTGTCAGTACGGTGATGGATACATTTCGAAAAGAACTGGGGAAAAAGTGTAAAAATGTTTTTGCCGATGAAAAAACATTTGGGAATGTAAAAATTTTTCGTGATAACGCAGAAGATTTAGTATTGTCATTAACAAATAACAATCTTATCCTTCACGAAGACGGACTCAGGTTGTTAAAGAGTAATCCAATTTTCTCTGAGGTAAATTATATTGAAACCCCATTCTTAATTGACGAAATGGATCGTTTCCATAACATTATGGAGGATAGACGTCTGACCGTTACCGACCATAAAGAAACAATGCTGTACAAAATGATTGTTCCCAAAACAGGTGAGGATGTTATTGAAGTAACTTTGCGAAAAAAAAGAATGGTGGCATTGTCCAACGAAATAGCCAAGGTTTTGCCAGGAAGTATAGAATATAAAAATGGTTTTGTATATCAGCATAATGGTAATGAATTCGAATTATCTACTTTGGCAACAGGTATGAAATCCTATGCCATGTTGCAACTGCTATTGCAAAATGGATATTTGCCGGAAGATGCTCTGCTCATAATCGACGAACCGGAAATACACCTGCATCCAGCATGGCAGTTGCTTTACGCGGAAATGTTGGTTTTGATGGTAAAGAAGCTGCATGTCTATTTAGTCATTGCAACGCATAGCCCTTATTTTCTGCAAGCGTTAGATGTATTCCAGGAAAAGCACAAATTGGGTGATAAAACTCATTTTTATCTTGCAGAATCACATGAAAAAGGAGCGATAATTTCTAATATAGACGGTAATCTTGAAAAAAGTTACAATTTGATGGCCGAGCCTATTTTAACCTTAAGGAAATATCGTGATGAAATGCAGGAGCAAGATGATGACCATAGCTGATGTAGAAAAGTTACTTCATAAATATGACAATTATCGTGAGTCGATAGAAAAAATCTCCATCGAAAAAGAAAGCGGAAAGCCACTTTGCGAATTAAACGACGTTGCATATTCTTACGATGAAATGATTGCATCACTATTTGCCAAGGAAGAAGAACGTCCCAAGAGCGTAGATGCTATTTCTGTCAAGGATGGATTTGTCAATTTTATCGAATTTAAGGATGCCCATATGCACAATAAATCTACCAAACGTGATGTTCGCATGAAGATAAGCGAGAGCTTACACTCTTTTGAACGAATTCTATTGGGCGATAATTTTATGGCTGCACACGGAATAAATTCAAGGTTTATTCTCGTTTACAGCAAGCAAAAAAATGAGAAGTATATACAAGAGCAGAGGAAAAAAGAGCCCCGTAGACTAAATGATGCGTTGTTGTCATTCTCCACGTTGTCTACGCAAAAAGAATTTGTACACGACAAGTATGATAAGCTTTGGCATTATGTAAATGAAGCGATATCCATGAATGAAGAGGATTTTGCAAAATACAAATCGCTTTATCTGTAACAATTTGTAGAGTGTTGAAAAGGCGTGATCGTGTTTGAAACTAAAATTTGACTCAACCCTTGACTATCAGCAGGAAGCAATCGCCGCCGTCAGGGACGTGTTCAGGGGGCAGACGGCGAAACAGTCCCTTTTTACTGTGACCCCCGTTATGAACGAGCAAATATCTTTGGGGCTGGGCGGCGAAAATCAGCAGCTTACCTTGGGCCAGGGCATCGGCAACCGTCTGGAACTCATGCAGGAGGATTTGCTCAAAAATATCCGGGAAGTGGAACTGAGGCACGGTCTTCCTCAGTCAGTTTCCTTGGGAAGCGAACTTAATCTCGACATTGAGATGGAAACAGGCACGGGAAAAACCTATGTGTATCTTCGCACCCTCCTGGAGCTGAATAAGGCTTATGGTTTCACCAAGTTCATCATCGTCGTGCCAAGTATCGCCATCAAGGAGGGCGTAAAGAAAACCATTGACATCACCCGTGAGCATTTTCGTGGACTATACAGCAATGTGAACTACGATGCTTTTGTCTATGACTCGGGCCATATCGAGAAAATCCGGGATTTTGCCACGGCGAACGACATTCAGATTATGGTCATCACCATCGATGCTTTCCAGAAAAGCTCCAATCTCATCAACCGCTATAACGACAAGAAATTCGGCGAATCTCTCCCCATTGACCTGGTACGGGAGACACATCCCATCGTCATCATTGACGAGCCACAATCCACCATCAGCACCGATTACCAGATGGATGCTGTGCGCTCCCTGAATCCTCTTTGCACTATTCGGTATTCGGCGACCCCCATTCGAGTGGAAAACAAGCTCTACCGCCTGAACGCCGTGGACAGTTTTGAGAAAAAACTGGTGAAGGGCATTGAGGTGGAGAGCTTTGCCGTCAAAAATGCCCATAACGATGCCTATTTGCTATTGAAGTCCGTGAACAATAAAAAAATGCCTATCACGGCGAAAATCGAGATGGACGTGCAAAATAAAAAGGGCGAAGTCAAGCGCAAGGCCGTTACGGTGAAGCAGGGGGATGACCTCTACGAAAAAACCGGCGGGAGGGATGTGTACGAAGGCTATATCGTCAAGGACATCTACTGTGCCGAGGGGCGGGAAGCTGTGGACTTCACCGGACGCAGCGATGTTTTGACCATAGGCAAGGCTATCGGCACGGTAGCAGATGACGAAATGAAGCGGCAACAGATACGGGCTACCATCGAGGAACACCTCAACAAGGAACTGGCGCTCAATCCCAAGGGCATCAAGGTTCTTTCCCTGTTCTTTATCGACCGGGTGGCAAATTACCGGGAATATGATGCCGAGGGCAATGCCCTAAAGGGGAAATACGCCCGTTGGTTCGAGGAAATCTACACCGATACCATTCGCCGCCCCAAGTATCACGATCTGTTCCACAGCCTCCACAACGAAGATGATGAGGCGGAGCTTGTCCATGACGGCTATTTCTCGGCGGATAAGGGCAGCAAAGGAAAGCCTGGGAAGTGGAAAGACACCGGCGGCAATACGGCGGCAGACGACAGCACCTATAACCTTATCATGCGGGAGAAAGAGAAACTCCTTTCCTTCGATTGCAAAATCCGCTTTATTTTTTCCCATTCGGCCTTGAAGGAAGGCTGGGACAATCCTAATGTGTTCCAAATCTG
>CAMVGU010000053.1 GCA_947167105.1 uncultured Selenomonas sp.
ATATTTTACAGGTAAATCCACGGTTTGCAATTGGGGGGTCACTACATATTATCTAGACATCTTGCTGGTCTAAATCCGCGTGGATCTGTGTCTTCGTCAGTCGGCATAGCCCGCTATGCCTCCTTCCTCATCCTTGACCACACGAATTTATCCTCAGCAATCTTGTCTAGTTTATTTCGCTACAGTTCCTTACCGACGAGCTGACCCGCTTTGACTTCTCCTGGGAAAAGCACAGCCATATCTTCCATCTGGGGCTGGAGGGCTTCTCCCGCGGGAAAAACCTTACCCTCAGCTACACTACAGGGCGGGGCTGCACACAGGCACCCTGACCCCGGACTCTCCTGACAAGCGGGAGCATATCTCCCGCCTCGTTGAAAGGCTGATTGGAAGATTTTGTCTGTTGACAAAATCTGAACAATGGCCTTATAATGGGCTGAGTAATGGACGCGGGGCGTCTGTTTCCAAGGCTATTTGGCCAGCTTCCCCAAGGGGGGCCAGGCCTGACCAAGCCGGCACAAGCAGGCTTGTAACCATGCCCAGTTCTGTCCTGGGGAAAGCGAGGTGTATAGAGATGAAAGAGGGTATCCATCCGCAGTTTTTCGAGGCTACGGTGACCTGCGGCTGCGGCAACACGTTCAAGACGGGTTCCACTAAGCAGGAGCTGCGCGTCGATGTCTGCTCCAAGTGCCATCCGTTCTTTACCGGACGTCAGCGTGATGTCCAGGCCGGCGGACGCATCGAGAAATTCAACAAGCGCTACGGCAAGAATTGATTTACCAGGCAGGGGCTCAGCAGTTGAGCCCCTGCTTTTTTTCATGGAAATATGCTAAAATGTCACCGTTTATGTGAAAGTTTATCTGTGTTAGAAGGATGGTTCCATGAGTGATAGATTGACAGTAGGCGGCCAGGCCGTCATTGAAGGTGTTATGATGCGGGGGCCGGGGCAGGCGGCCACGGCGGTGCGCACGCCGGAGGGGAAAATCGAGGTGGAGATAAAGAATGTGAATTCCATCTCGGAGCGCTTCCACATCTTGAAGCGTCCCTTCCTGCGGGGCACGGTGGCCCTGGTCGAGTCCCTGGTCATCGGCATCCGCTCCCTTTCCTACTCTGCGAAGATGGCGGGGGAGGAGGACGAGCAGCTTTCAGATAAGGAGATGGCAGGCACCATCTTTTTTGCCCTGGTGCTGGCGTCGATTCTCTTTATAGCCATACCTACCGGGGCGGCGAAGCTGTTCCACTTCGTGACGGAAGACCCGGTCTTCCTGAACCTGATGGAAGGTTTCTTGCGCCTGGGGATTTTCCTTGCCTATATCTGGGGGATTTCCCGCATGAAGGATATTCGCCGGGTGTTCCAGTACCACGGCGCGGAGCATAAGACCATCCACTGCTATGAGGCGGGCCTGCCCCTGACGGTGGAGAATGTGCAGCAGTTCTCCCGCCTGCATCCCCGCTGCGGCACGAATTTTCTGCTTATCGTGATGCTGGTGTCCATTTTCGTGTTCGCCTTCCTGGGCTGGCCGGATCTGGTGACCCGTATCGCCAGCCGCATCCTGCTGCTGCCGGTGGTGGCGGGCATCTCCTATGAGATTATCCGCCTGGCGGGACGCAGTGAGAACAAGCTGGTACAGACGGCTATCCAGCCGGGGCTTTGGCTCCAGTATCTGACCACCCGCCCCCCGGAGGATGAGATGGTGGAGGTCGCCATCGAGTCCTTGAAGGCTGTGCTGCCGGAGGAGGAAATCCTGGCAGGGGCCGGGGAGTACCGCCGGGAGGAAGGGCCCAGTGAGGTGCAGGCTGCGGCGGCGGCCCTGAACTGAGGCGGGGGCTGTTTCTTTGGAGGCCAGACAGGATTTTTCTGTCGGTTGCAGAATTGAATTATACGGATGTGTATAGTTTATAGCTAAAGGAGACTTGCATCATGGCATTTGACAAGCAGCTTTTTGACAGCATCATTGAGGAATTCACGGTGGCTCCCGAGGAGCTCCGCACCATTGCGGCGGATTTCCGCTATGATTTGAAGCAGGGACTGGCTGACCCGGAGCAGTCCTCCCTGCGTATGCTGAAGTCCTATCTCGGCCTGCCCACGGGCAAGGAGCAGGGTGAGTACCTGGCCCTGGATTTCGGCGGCACCAATGTGCGGGTGCTGCGCATCCGCCTGGAGGGCGAGGGCAAGTTTGAAATCCTGAAAAAAGTCGCCAAGCCCCTGATAGTGGAGGGAGAATATGACTATATAGGGGCAAGCTCCACGAAGGATCAGATGTTTGGCCTCTTGGCAGAGCTGATTGACGAGGCCGTGGAGGGCAATCATGAGCAGAAGTATCTGCTGGGCCACACCTTTTCCTTCCCCTCCTCCCAGACCGATGTGAACAATGCGCGCCTGATTATCTGGACAAAGGAATTCGCCACGCCGGGGGTCGAGGGCGAAGTGGTGAATGACCTGCTGAAAGAGGCACTGGATAAGCGGGGCCTCACCAATGTGGAGCCGGTGGCCGTCCTCAATGACACAGTGGCGGTGCTGCTGTCGGCGGCCTACAAGCAGAGCGGCACCTATATCGGCTCCATCTATGCCACGGGGCACAATACCTGCTATCTGGAGCCCAATGTGGACGGGGTGCCCATGATTTTGAATCTGGAGTCCGGCGGCTTTATGAAGCTTTTGCCGAGCCGCTTTGACAATGTGATTGACGAGCAGAGCGAGAAGCCGGGGGAGCAGCGCCTGGAGAAGATGGTTTCGGGCCGCTATATGGGCGAGCTCTACAGCCTTGCCCTCTCTGAGCTGCTGGGCACGAAGGACAAGTGGAAGTCCTACGGCTTTACGGCCATCGACCTCTCCGGCATCCTGGCAGACGAAGGAAAGGAACGCAGCGAGGTGCAGAAAATCGTGGCGGAGCGCACGGGGGTCAGCCTCACGGCAGCGGATGCGGAAATGGCCCGTGACTTGGCGGTGGCCATCTCCAAGCGTTCCGCACGGCTGGTGACAGCCACCTTTGTGGGCATTATCTGGCAGCTTACGGGCAGCGGCAAGGTGCAGCAGCAGCATATCGCCGTGGACGGCTCCGTTTACGAGAAAATGCCCTTTGTGAAGGAGAATATCATGCGGGCCCTGTCCGAGCTCTTAGGCGAGGAAGCGGCACAGGTTGACACGGTGCTGGATAACGGCGGCTCCGGTCTGGGCGCAGCCCTGGCCGCCGCCATGGCCAGGGCTTAAACAATCCCCCTTGCTAGTCCGCCCCCTTGGGGGCGGGGGACCGCCGAAAGGCGGTGGTGGGGGGACACCTTGTGGGGCGCGAAGAGCGGGAGGCCGGTGGTGGGGGGAGTATCATCATGCAGCAGGCCAATAAATTAGAGCTGAAGCTGACCCAGAAGCTGGCCATGACCATGCAGATGCAGCAGGCCATCAGGATACTCCAGCTCTCCGCCCAGGATCTGCGCTCTGCCATCGAGCAGGAATACCTGGAAAACCCGACGCTGGAAATAGAATATGAGGAAGGGGCCTTCGGCAAGGAAGACCCCTTTGCTGTAGAGGATATCACCGCCCTGGCTGGCTATCTGGACGAAGGCGGCGGGCAGCCGGCTTACTTTACGGAAGCCCTGGAAAGCCGGGCCGAAGCGGCGGCGCCTTTGGCCTTGACCTTGGAGCAGGAGCTGCTGCGGCAGGCAGCTATCGCCTTCGGGGCAGATGAGGACACGGAGCTGGCCGTTGCCACCTTCATCATCGGCTCCATTGACCACAGGGGCTACCTGACCCTGCCCCTGGCAGAGATCGGGCGGGCCACAGGCACAGGAGAAGCCCAGGTGCAGGCGGTGCTGCAGCGGGTGCAGACCTTCGAGCCCGTGGGGGTGGCTGCCAGGGATTTGGCGGAATGTCTGCGCCTGCAGGCCCGCTCCAGGGGCATCTACGAGGGCTTGGTGGCGGCTATCATTGACAGGCACCTGCCGGAAGTGGCGGAGGCCCGCCTGAAGGAGATTGCCGCCGCCGAGGGCGCCCGCCCGGAGGATGTGCAACTGGCGGTGGATATCCTCAAGACCCTGGACCCGAAGCCGGGCAGCGCCTACGGCGGGGAGGAAACGGCCTACATCACCCCCGATGTCATTGTGGAAAAGGCAGACGGCGAATATCGCGCCCGCTTCAATGACAGCTACGTGCCCCGGCTGCACATTTCCTCCCTCTACAAGCAGGCCGAAGGCTTCGACAAAGCCACCCAGGCCTACCTCAAGGACAAGCTGAAAGCCGCCTCCTGGCTGGTCAGCAGCATCGAGCAGCGCCGCCGCACCATCCTGCAGGTCATGGAGGAACTGCTGCGGCGGCAAAGGGATTTCCTGGACAAGGGGCCGGAGTATTTAAAACCCCTGTCTATGAAAGAAGTCGCCGACGCCATTGGCGTCCATGAAAGCACAGTGAGCCGCGCCGTGGCGAATAAATACGCGGAACTGCCCGGAGGCATCCTGCCTCTCAGGCAGTTCTTCCAGGCCAGGGCCTCCAGGGAAGCAGGGGAGGACTTCCTGGCCAGCCAGGCTAAGGCGGCCCTCGCCAAGCTGATTAAAGAAGAAGACCCCAAAAAGCCCCTGTCAGACCAGAAACTTTGCCAGCTCCTGCAGGAGCAGCAAATGGAACTGTCCCGCCGCACCGTGATGAAATACCGGGAGCAACTGGGGTATCCATCATCGGTGAAAAGAAAAAGATATTGAAATGAAGGGACTGTCGCACGTGATGACCGTGTGACAGCCCTTTTTTATTCATGATAATGTGACCACATACTTAAAATTTTAACAGTTTCCTCTTCATTCTCAACTGTGTAGACAATTCTATGCTGCTGATTTATTCGACGTGAATACATTCCCAGCATATCACCACGCAATTTATCTACTGGAGGCGGATAATAAAAAGGATTTTCTTTTAATTTTTCTATAATAGCTTTAGCATTACTATCAAGATGAGCAGCTTTTAGCAATGGCAGTTCTTTTTTTACCTGTCTGTGATATTTTATTTTCCACATTACCAACTCAGCTCCGACTCATCTATAAATTCATTGTCTGGTGCATTACGACGTTTTATTAACTCATCTTTATAAGCATGATTTGTTGAAATATCTGCTGTTGCTACCAATCCATTAAACTCATCTTCACTCATAATGACAAAATTCCCTCTGTCTGTTGCTATACACAACGGTTCTTGCTTAGAGGCCTCTATATTTAGGTATAAATCTTTTTGAAAAACAGCTTCTGTCATTACCTGCATCTTTATTCTCCTTTCTACTTGACATAGACAGCAATTTTCGACGTGTTTCATTGACGGCTGATTTAGGGTAACAAATTTTTGCCCTATTTTCTGCTTATTTTCCATTCACAGTGTACATTCTAGCCGTGAATACGGGAATCACAGAGTGCGATTTGACGATTTTGTACGTGTAGAGTGTACAAAATTTGTTACCCTAAAATGCCTCATTTTGAAACACGCCCAATTTTCTACTGTATATGTGCAAAACGCCGTAAATGTTATAGTGAAACTTCAAAAAAATCGCTGTCTACCTTCTTTATTTCATATACATGTTCTGATGACACCCCTACATTGTGTTTAATCATTAACTTCATCAATGTTTCACCATCTACAAGGACTATTTTTGTTCCCAGAAGATTATTTGCATATTTTATTGCTTCTGTAGAATACCTAGCCGTTGTTATAAATAAACCTTTTTGCGCTTGCACCCCAGTTATAGCACCAACAAATTTTTGTATTTCTGGTCTGCCTACTGTTTGCGTAAGCGACCATTGTTTCGCTTGTATGTATATGTTGTCAAATCCCAGCTTATCCTCCTTTATAATACCATCAATTCCCCCATCATTAGATAATTGCGTTACTTTGCCTGCGTCCTCAATTCCACTCCCATATCCCATTGACAAAAGCAATCTTACAACCAGTTTTTCAAACTGCAATGGAGATAATTTCATAACTTCAGCCATCAGTTGACTAGAGAGCGATTCATTAATCTGGTTGTAAGCATAATCTAATATTTCCTGAGGTGATTTTTCTTCTTCTGTAGCTTCAATTCGGTCGTCAATAGGATTATTATTTGCACGAAACATATTAAATGATTCATATCTTTCTAGATATTTTAAGTCTATTTTTTCTCTAGACTGTAATGCTCTTTTCCCTTCTTCAGTAATTTTGTATTTAGCACGCAAAGGTGTTTCTATCAATCCTGCTTTATCAAGATATGTCTTCGCCCATGCAACTCTATCATAGAAATATGTTATCCGGCCAGTGGGAAGCATAACAGAAATATCCTCATCCGATAAGTTCATTTTCGTTTTTATATATTCCCTTACTTCCCTGGGAGTATGTAATTCTCCATCCGAAACAGCTTCTAAAAACGGTCTAAAAAACTCAAAAAATTTTGGTAATGCCATATAAACTACACCTCATAAAAAAACTTTCTACAATGATTTTACCACGCTGGTACAGTATATTCAATATAGCAGCGGCCTCTGCCCGGCAGATGGTCAAATAATCACAGTTTTTGAAGGTATTTTTCTGTATACATGCAAAAGACTCTTGCATTTGGCAAAAAATGTGCTATTATAGTAGCCATGTGAAAGTTTTCTCTTTCACAAAGTCAAAAGTGATTTTTTTCACGTTACCTTTTATGGTGATGTGGCAGGTATGATGGGCAGTGTATAGGGCAGGGTGAGCTCTTGCCTGCAGGTTTAGGAGGGCATAGTCATGGCGGAAAGAAAGCATGTGGTAATTGTCGGTGCCGGTTTTGGCGGCATTAAGCTGGCTAAGGACCTGGCGGATAAGGACGTGGATGTCACTATCATTGACAGGCATAACTTCCATCTGTTCCAGCCTTTGCTGTATCAGTTGTCTACGGCCGTGCTGTCCTGCGATGAGATTGCCTATCCTATCCGCAATTTCTTCCGCAATAACAGCAACGTGGAGTTCTTCATGGCCAAGGTTACAGGCGTTGACCAGCAGCGCAAGGTGGTGCTGACGAACCACGGCGAGATGCCCTATGACTATCTAGTGCTGGCAGCCGGGGCCACCACGAATTTCTTCGGCATGACAGAGGTGGAGAAACATTCTTTCGGCATGAAGACCGTGCAGGAGGCCCTGCATATCCGCAACCATGTGCTGCATATGTTCGAGCGCGCGAATAAAATCCAGGATGACCCGGAGACCCGCAAGCGCATGCTGACCTTTGTCTCTGTGGGCGGCGGCCCCACGGGCATCGAGGAGTGCGGTGCCCTGATGGAGCTGGTGGAGCTGCAGAAAAAGGAATTCCATAACCTGGACTTCTCGGAGGTCACGGTCATGCTGCTGGAGGGCACGGATCGGGTGCTGCCCATGATGCCGGAGAACATGCAGCAGGAGACCGTGCGGGTGCTGAGAAAGAAGGGCGTGGATGTGCGCCTGGGTGCCCAGGTGGTGGATTACGATGGCCGGACGCTGAAGCTGAAGGACGGTACGGAAATCCAGACGGAGACCGTTATCTGGTCGGCAGGGGTCAAGGCGGTGCCCTTTATCGCCAACTGCGGCAGCGAGGTTGACCGGGCGGGCCGCATTATCGTGGAGGCTACCTGCCTGGTGCCGGGCAGCGACTGCGTTTTCGCCATCGGTGACTGCGCGAACTATACCCACGGCACGGAGCGTCCCCTGCCCACCATTGCGCCGGTGGCCTATCAGGAGGCGGATGTGGTGGCGGAGAACATCCTAAAGCTTGTGGGGGGCGCCGGCCGTGAGCAGCTTGGCGTGCTGCACTACAAGGATCTGGGCACCATGGCCACCATTGGCCGGGGCGATGCGGTGATGTCCTGGAAAGGTCATACGGCCAGCGGCTTCTTCGCCTGGTCAGCCTGGCTCTTTGTTCACCTTATCCGCCTGGCCGGCCCCTATACGAACTTCACCGTGGCTGTCAAGTGGTTCTGGAACTGGATTGCCGGTATTCGCCTGGGCCGCGTCATTACGAATATCACCCTGGACCCTGCCAAGTGATGTTGCTATTTCCTTGTTTTAGTCCCGGCCGTGGCCGGGACTTTTCTTTATGAAAATTATCTGAAATTGATTGACAATATATATATATTATAGTAGAATAAGCATATAGAAAGAGGCGCGCAGGAGTCGCGAGCCTGTGCGGAGAAGCTGTTATGCGCCTCCTCCTAAGGGACAATAGTGAGCGGATTCACAGGGACGCTCCGGATTGTCATATGCATGTTCTTGTCGATGGCTCAGAGGTGGCCGCTGCCCGCTGGCGTACATGGGCTTGTCCCGTGTCTCGGGTGGCACGATGTTGCGTATGGCGATGCGACGACCTTGGTACTGCAGGAGGAGTCACAAAGCGGTGGAGATGCCTCTTCAGATTATAGTCAGAAGCCCTGGGCTGTGGAATGCCTGGGGCTTTTCCGCGTTCCCCGGGGGCGATTTTTGGGAAACGGTGCAGCTTTGGGATTGAGGTATGAGATAAGTGAAGCGAAGGACATTTATTTTAGGAGGTATCGGCGCAGTGGGCATGCTGTCCGGCGGCGCGGCGCTGTTTGTAAACCGGCCGGAGTTTGGCCGCTCTCCCAGGGGGGCGAGGCTGGCCCGCATGGAGGCTTCGCCCCATTATGTGAACGGCCAGTTCCAGAATCTGGTGCCGGTGCAGGTCATGAATGAGAAAAGCGGCGAGAATCGCCTGGTGGCCACGGCAAAATTCCTTTTCGGGGACAAGTCTGCCCTTTCCCCTGCGGAGCCCATGCTCAGCAGCAGGACGGATTTGCGGCAGCTTGCTCCTGCCCGTGATGCGGCAGTCTGGATGGGTCATTCCACCTTTTTCCTGCAACTGGGAGGCAGGAAGATACTTATTGACCCTGTGTTTTCTCCATATGCGTCACCCCTGTTTTTCATCAATAAGGCTTTTCCCGGCAGCAATGTCTACACTGCGGATGATATGCCGGAGCTTGATGTGCTGGCCATTTCCCATGACCACTGGGATCATCTGGACTATCCCACGGTCATGGCCTTGAAGCCGAAGGTGAAGCACATTGTCTGTCCTCTGGGGGTGGGGGAGTATTTTGAGCAGTGGGGCTTTGATACCCGGCTCATCTCGGAGGAGGACTGGGACAGTGAGGTGAAGCTGGCGGAGGATTTTTCCATCCATATCCTGCCTTCGCAGCACTTTTCCGGGCGTTTCCTCACTCCCAATCCCACCCTCTGGTGCGGCTTTGCCTTTGTTACGCCTGCCCGCAAGGTTTACTACAGCGGCGACGGGGGCTATGGGGAGCATTTCAAGGCCATCGGCGGGAAGTTCGGTGGCTTTGACCTGATGCTGGGGGAGAACGGTCAGTATAACATGGCCTGGCATGCCATCCACATGCTGCCGGAGGAAACTGCCAGGGCGGCGGCGGATGTGGGGGCGAAGCTGCTCCTGCCTGCCCACAGCGGCAAGTTTGCCCTCGCCCGTCACCCCTGGCAGGAGCCTTACAGGGAGCTTTTGCGGGCCAGCCGGGACAAGGGCTATAAGCTCTTGACCCCGGAAATCGGGGAGGCTGCCTATCTGGATGGGGAGCAGCCCAGGCAGTTTGATGCCTGGTGGGAGCGGATGAAGTAGCTGCGGTTGAATAAGAGGGGGCGCAAGCCAATGTCATTAAGTTAAGCCCCAATCACACCCAAAAGACTCCTCTTCATTTCTGGAGGGGGCTTTTTTGTTGTCTGTATGCCGCGGACACTCAAGGAAATCGGAAGTCATTTTGCAGAAAAATCATATGCAATACATACATTTCTCAAAGATTACGCCTTAATCATGGTCATGCTTTTATATCTAAAACGCCTGTTCCTTTAATCCATGAACTTTGCAAAGCACCATATCCTTTTTCCTGTCCAATATCGTAAAGTCCCTCTATATTATAACCAATTTCAATCGTCAGATCATTATCTGTATTCCAGCCATCCTTCGCTGTAGTGCGGCAAGTAAAAATAGATGCCTACTGCAACCTTACGTCAAATTAAA
>CAMVGU010000054.1 GCA_947167105.1 uncultured Selenomonas sp.
TTTGCTGTTTTAAGGCATTTGTTACCACTAAATGGCCGGTTTTGAAACACGCCCAATGCGTTCAGTATGCTGGGATCAGGGGTAGGTGGCTGCATATTCAGCGGTGAGGAACTGGAGGTCGAGTGCTTGAGCAATTTCGGCTGGAGGCCCCTGGGGCGGTTTATGACCATCACTGAGCTGGAGACACCCTATATTATTACTCAGATTGACCATGAGCCGGCGGCTCGTGTTTATGGGCATTATCTGGATATTGGCACAGACAAGAATTTCGTCAAAAATACGCTGACTTTTCCCTTTTACCTGGAACGTAACGGGCATGTGCTGGCCAGGCATCCACTGGCCCTGCGCAGCGATGGGGCACTGATTTTCGGCGCTGATTTCCAGGAGGGGGAGAAGGTGCATCTGGCCTATGGCGATCCGAGCGGCATCATCAAGCAGGCGCGGGGGCTTTGGCAGCGGCTGGCGGATTTCCGCCCGGAGGGTATCTGGTCTGTCAGTTGCATGGCCCGCAGTATGCTGCTGGGCAGTGATGTGAAGCATGAGCTGGCCGGCTGCCGGGAGGTAGCGCCGATGAACGGCTTTTATGCCTATGGCGAATTCATGCGCAGTGAGGGCGAGGTCATGCTGTCCAATATGACGCTGGAGCTGATCGGCCTGCGAGAGGGGCCTCCTCCTGCAGGAGAGGACTTGCCGGCATTGCCTCAGGATGATTTTGAGCTGAGTGAGCAGACTAATATCATGCGGCGACTGGTGCGGTTCATCTCCGTCACCTCCGATGAGCTTGAGGCAGTCAATGCCAGGCTCAAGGTCAAGGCAGGGACAGACCACCTGACCTCGCTGCTCAACCGCAGCGAGCTGGAACGCGTACTGAAGCAGAATCTGGACTACATGCACGAAAGCGGGCGGCCGGTTGCCGTGCTGATGCTGGATGTGGATAACTTCAAGGGCATCAATGACAAATATGGGCATGATGTGGGCGATCAGGCCCTGCAGATTGCGGCGGAGACACTGCGGCGGCATACGCGCAAGACTGACAGCCCGGGACGCTGGGGCGGCGATGAGTTCTTCGTGGTGCTGCGGGACTCCACGGCTAAGGAGGCAGCAGCGCTGGGCGAACGCATCCGCCAGGCGGTGGCCTCGGCTGATGTGTTGCCTGACCACAAGCACATCACGACCAGCATCGGCGTTACCGAGGCCCGGCCGGGAGATACGTTCCAGACCTTGTTCAAGCGTGCCGACGAGGCGCTGTACCTGGCCAAGCAGGAACATGGCAAGAACAACGTGAGCATGGTGATAGAGTAAAAAGGCCCGCAGCTTAATGGCTGCGAGCCTTTTATGCTCACTGGCGGGAGCAGTTCTTAGTGATGGAACAGGCGTATATGGGTCATGGCCATGGCGATGCCGTATTTGTCACAGGTGGCTATAACATTGTCATCCCGGATGGAGCCCCCTGCCTGGGCCACGTATTTGACGCCGCTCTTGTGGGCGCGCTCGATATTGTCGCCGAAGGGGAAGAAGGCATCGGAACCAAGGGCCACATCCGTCATGGTCGAGAGCCATTGCCGCTTTTCTTCCCCGGTGAAGACCGGGGGCTTTTCAGTGAAGACGGCTTTCCAGTTGTCTCCGCCCAAAAGATCCATGTACTCCGGCCCCACATAGACATCAATGGCGTTGTCGCGGTCGGGGCGGCGCACATCTTCCCTGAAGGGCAGGGAGAGTACCTGGGGGCTTTGGCGCAGGTACCAGATATCCGCCTTGCTGCCGGCCAGCCGGACGCAGTGCACCCTGGATTGCTGGCCTGCGCCGATGCCGATGGCCTGGCCATCCTTTGCGTAGCAGACGGAGTTGGACTGGGTGTATTTCAGGGTAATCAGGGCGAGCAGGAGATCCCGGCGGGCGCTTTCAGGGATTTCCTTGTTCCCGGTGGGAATATCCGTGAGGCAGTCCGGGGTGATTTTCACATCGTTGCGCTGCTGCTCGAAGGTGACGCCGAAGACCTGCTTGCGCTCCAGGGCCTCGGGCTTGTAGTCCCTGTCCATCTGCAGCACCAGGTAGGTGCCCTTGCGCTTGGATTTCAGGATGGAGAGGGCTTCCTCAGAATAGGAAGGCGCGATAATGCCGTCAGAGACTTCGTGTTTCAGGAAGGAGGCTGTCTCTTTATCGCACTCGTCGGAGAGGGCAACGAAATCCCCGTAGGAGGACATGCGATCCGCCCCCCTGGCGCGGATGTAGGCGGTGGCCATGGGTGATAGCTCCCCGCCTTGGGCGCAGTAAGCCTTTTGCAGCGTCTCGCTCAGGGGCACGGCCACGGCGGCACCGGCGGGGCTTACATGCTTGAAGGAGGCGGCGGCGGGCAATCCCGTGGCCTCCCGCAGTTCCTGCACAAGCTGCCAGCCGTTCAGGGCGTCCAGCAGGTTGATGTAGCCGGGCTTGCCGTTCAGTACGGTGAAAGGCAGCCCGCCTTCGGTCATGAACACCCGCGCCGGCTTCTGGTTCGGATTGCAGCCATATTTGAGTTCCATCGAATTAGCCATGTTCTTTGTCCTCCTGTATATACTCGTACACGCAAAAAAACCGACACGAATCCAGGCCCTGCCCAGACGGTCGGCTTTCCCCGCTGTGCTCCCCTGGGGGTAAATCCCCTTACCGTCAGTTGCACAGCCCACATGTAAAATCTATCATTTCAGGTCGTGTTTGTCAACGAAAAAATTAGCAGAATTTCTTGTTTATAATTGCTTCTTTTTATGGTATGATAAAAGTTGCGAAGCTGGTTTATTGAGAAAACTTATATACATGGCAAGGGGGATTATCCATGCTGAAAAGTATCGCGGTGATGACAAGCGGCGGCGACAGCCCCGGCATGAACGCGGCAGCGCGCGCGGTGGTGCGCACGGCTCTCTACGAGGGCGTAACGGTCTGGGGCATCAACAACGGCTATCACGGCCTCTTGGAAGAGGATATGTTCGAGATGAAGTCGAAGGATGTGGGCGACATTATCCAGCGGGGCGGCACCTTCCTGGGAACTGCCCGCTGCAAGCGCTGGAAAACGCCGGAAGGGCGCATGATGGGCTTCCAGCACCTCTATGACCGGGGCATCCAGGGCCTCTGCGTCATCGGCGGTGACGGCTCCCTGCGGGGCGCACAGCTCCTGTCCCAGGAAACGGGCCTGCCCATTGTGGGCCTGCCCGGTACCATAGATAACGATGTCTGGGGCTCTGACTACACGATTGGCTGCGATACGGCGGCAAATACCATCATTGATGCCATCAACAAGTTGCGTGATACGGCGTCGGCCCATCGCCGGGTGATGGTGCTGGAGGTCATGGGCCGCAGCTCTGGCTGGCTGGCTACGGTGGCCGGCATTTCCGGCGGCGCGGAGTACATCCTTGTCCCGGAGGAGCCCTTCGATATGGATGCCATATGCGCAGACATGAGGCACGCTTACGACCAGGGCAAACGCTATATCCTGGTGGTTGTTGCCGAGGGCGCAGGCCATGCCCAGGATATCGGCCCCATCATTCAGGAGAAGACCGGCATTGACACCCGCGTGTCCGTGCTGGGCCACATCCAGCGTGGGGGCTCGCCCACGGTCATCGACCGGGTGCGTGCCAGCCAGCTTGGTGAGCAGGCGGCCCTGGCCCTGATTTCCGGCCTGTCCGATATCGTCTTCGGCTTCTCGAAGGGTCATGTGGTGACCATCAACCTCCATGATGCGGTGACGAACAAGAAGAAGCTGGACCCGGAATATACGCATCTGGCCAAGGTGCTGTTCTGACAGAGGCTGTGCAGGCTGAAGGCAGCAAAGCAGGCATAGCAAAAGGCGAGGACTACCGAACGTCCTCGCCTTTTTGCCGCCTTTGCCTCTCCACCTGAACCCATTGCTGGGAACAGGCCTCCCAAGGAATATAATACAGCAATCTTCACGGAAATGCAAGCAAAACAAAAAAAACAGCCGGATTTGTCTTTTGGGGAGGGAAATTGCGCCTTCGTGACGAACTTCTAAAGCAGTAAAAAATAAATGCCCCGGACAGTATTGACCGGGCCACAGGAGGGGTAGCCTATGTATTTTTACTGCGAGAAATGCAAGAAGAAATATGCACCCAACAGCCATGCTTATCAGTGCGAATGTGGAGGGCTTTTTCGCTTGCACCATGACATTGGCGATATTCCTGCCGAGACTGTCTCCCTGGGAGAAGGCGTGACGCCTATGGTTCCCTTTCGTTCAGGCAAGCTGGATTTCCTGCTGAAGCTTGAAGGTTCCCAGCCTACCGGCTCCTTCAAGGATCGGGGAGCGCACCGCCTGGTCAACGAGCTCTGCAAATTGGGCATCAAGAAAATTGCCCTGGATTCCGCCGGCAATGCAGGGGCGGCAATCGCGGCTTATGCGGCGGCGGCGGACATTGCCTGCGAGGTCTATGTGCCAGCAGATATTTCCAAGGAGAAGCTGGAACAGATCACGGCTTACGGCGCCAAGATTCATAAAGTGGCAGGCGGGCGCATGCAGGCCTGTGCAACGGTCAAACAAAAGCTGGGGGATGCCTACTACGCATCCCATGTCTATAACCCTCTGTTTATAGAGGGCGTGAAGACCCTGGCCTATGAGACCTATGAACAGCTGGGCAGGAAGGTGCCGGATTTTGTCGTGGTGCCCGTGGGCAATGGTACCCTGCTGCTGGGACTTTACCTGGGCTTTATGGAAATCGGGCGCTTGCCACAGATCGTGGCAGTGCAGAGCACGAAATGTGCCCCGCTCTATGAAGCATTCCACGGATTGGAGCCGCTGAAGAAGCAGCAGACCGCGGCCCAGGCCATCCGCATCGAGCATCCCAAGCGCCAACTGGAAATGCTGAAGGCCCTGAAGAACTGTAACGGTGACGTGGTAGTTGTGCCTGATGAAGAAATCATGGAAGCGCAGCAGCGGCTGGGCAGCAAGGGGCTGTATGTGGAGCTGACCTCGGCGGCAGCGCTGGCAGGTGCCGAAAAATACTTCCAGGGCGGCAAGCCGGACAACTATCGCGTAGTCCTGCCCATGACGGCTACGGGGCTGAAACGCTGACAGCCGGGGGGATGGGATGCTTTACGGGATCATAGACATAGGCTCGGCCACGATCCGACTGGCTGTCTACCTGATTGAAGGAGGCCGGGTCGAGCAGCTGCTGAAGCAGAAGGAAATGGTGGGCCTGGCAAGCTATGTGCAGGACGGCGTGATGAGTGAGGAAGGCATCGCCCAGGCGGTGCGCGTGCTGAAGAAATTCAAGGAATTCCTGTACAGCTTTGATATTTCCCGCATTGAAGCCTTTACGACGGCGGCCCTCAGAAACGCCAAAAACAGCAAGGCTGCGGTGGGAGCTATCGAGCGGGAAACGGGGCTGCCGATACGGGTGATTTCGGGGGATGAGGAGGCGGTTTATGATTTCATCGGCGCCACTCACGCCATTTCCGCAGAGGATGGCCTGCTGATAGATATAGGGGGCGGCTCCACTGAGATTGTGGCCTACAGGTCGAAGCAAATCTGCCAGAAGGTGAGCCTGCCCATAGGCTCTTTGGGCTTTGCGGCGAAATACGTGCGGGGGGTGCTGCCCTCAGCGCGGGAAACCCTGGCCATGCGGGCGGAGGCAGAGGCAACCATAGGTGCGGTAGCGGCTTTCGCAGGAATCAGGGAAGCGGAGATCACTGGCATCGGCGGCACCTTTAAGAGCGGCTGTGCGCTGTATAACGAACTGGCCTGCCGCCCTGCTGTAAACAGGAGGATAGACACCCACCGCCTGCCGGAGGTCATTGGCACCTTCCAGCGTGACCACGGGCTTACCCAGGAAATGACCATTATGCTAATGAAAGCCGTACCAGACCGGATTCGCAACGTAATACCGGGGCTTGTCATTGCGGACGTATTGGCGCGCCGCTTCCAGAGCCGCATCATTACCTACAGCGATTCCGGGCTGCGAGAGGGCTATATTTACAGTGAGATCGTGGGCAAGTAGCTCCTGATCTCATGGAAGGATGAGGGAGGCTATATGAATGGGGAGGAAAAAGCGAACCTGCTCAGGCGCACCAGCTACACTCAGACGCGGGATCTGCATCTGGAGCTGATCAACCGGCACCCGGAGGATCTGCGGGCCAAGTAGCGGCTGAAGAAACTGACGGAGTAATGTCTGAATCAAAGCGGATGAAATAGTCCTTCCAATTTGCTTGGAGCATTTTGGGAGGACTATTTGTTATTTTTAGTTAATCTGCCTCCATATATATAAGTGGAGGTGATTTTTTATGTGCAAAAAATATGGTTATGTGCGGGTCAGCTCTCGTGAACAGCATATCGACCGTCAGTTGACAGCCCTGGAAGCAGCCGATATACCGACCAGGAATATTTATGTGGACAAAATCTCCGGCAAGGATTTCAACCGTCCGTCCTATCGGAGATTGCTGAAGCGACTGAAGCAGGGCGATGTGCTCTATGTGAAATCTATAGACAGGCTGGGCCGTAACTATAGGGAAATTATTGAGGAGTGGCGCCGTATCACCAAGGAAAAGCAGGCAGATATAGTAATCATCGACATGCCGCTGCTGGATACGCGCGGGGGCAAGAACCTGATAGGCACCTTCATCAGTGATCTTGTCTTGCAGATCCTGTCTTTTGTTGCAGAAAATGAACGCGCATCCATTCGCAGGCGCCAGCAGGAGGGCATAGCCGCTGCTCAGAAAAGAGGCGTGCGCTTTGGCCGCCCTTGTAAGCCGCTGCCTGACAACTTCTGGCAGCAGCAGGAACTATGGCAGGCGGGCAAGACTACCCTCAAAGAGGCCGCCGCAGCTTGCGGCATGCCGGTATCGACCTTCTATAGCAAGGTTAAGAGTGTTCATAAGTAAATTTTCACAAAAGTATACTTTCTGAAAACATTATAGAGCATTCTACTGCCTGCGTCAACCGTATGAAAATCCAATAAAAACTCACCCGATTCCAGCGTTTAGATAAGTATACTTTTTTAAATGTCCTGTTCAGATAAGAGAGGCCGGAAGCGGGGTACGGAAGGGCATGGAGTGGAGATTTTCACAGGAATTGGAGATATGCACGTACTGGGAGAACACGGAGCAGTGCAGGTTGGCACCATGGGTGGAATGGCATAAGCGAGCTGGTGTGGGTAAATTCTATATCTATACCTCTGCCAGGCCGGAGGCTGTACAGGAGGAACTTGCTCTTTATGTGCAGGCGGGGCTGGTTCTCGTCATTGGCATAAGCAGGGATTATGAAGACGAGGATTTGCGCCAGGCTGCCTATAATGACTGCTTGAATCGTTGCCGTTTCGAGACGGAATGGCTCGCCTTCCTGGAGATCGGTGAGTATTTGCAGGAAGCCGATGCAAGACAAGGATTACCGGGAACTATCCGCAAGGTATTTGCAGCAGCCTCAGCTGTTGCTGTATTGGAGGTGTCTGCTCCCAAGGGTGTAAGCGGTCGGCGCTATCTGGTCAATCCGCGTCTTTGCAGGTTGTTTCTGCAGGATGGGCGTATAGTTCCATGCAGCGGATGGCAGGTAGTCAGTCCGAGCGCGAAATCACTTAAGCTCCTTAACGGTAGGAAAATCAAGGAACGTCCGTCTATAGCACCCAGGGAAAGCTATGTGTATGCCCGTTCAGAGCTTGACAAGAAACTGACAGAGTTGACACAGCAGGCACCACAGCCTGGCTCCCTGCTGACATTGGATGCCGTAACGCTATGGCATCTTTATCTCCTTGCTCCTGTGGCAAGCAGGACACTGGGGACAGAGGTTATCTCTGCCAGTGTCATTGCGTTGCTGCATAATCATATCTGGCATAGCAGCAGTAAGCAAGCATGGGAATACGAAATTTTGTCCAGGGAAGCAAGGCAATGGCCGGAAGCAATGCCCGGCCGTAACATCCTGCAGATGGATGTACAGCTTTTTGGTCGCTCTGTCAGGATATGGCGGCATCAGGCAGAAACTGGAATTGCGGCCTTGGCCACAGCGGAGGAAAAGAAGCACGAGCCCAAACGCATTGCCCTGCTATCTCATGTCATGGCCAGGAACGGTGCACCGATGGCGCTGTTTCTGGCCGCAAAAGTGTTGCGGGAAGCAGGCTTTGCAGTGGATGCATTTACCATTGTCAAAGGGCCTATGATTGCCGGATTTGAAGCCCTTGGCATACCTGTGACAGTTGAACCGGCTTTACAGGCACCGCTGGCAGACCAGCCTTGGTATCAGGATTATGATTTGATTATAGCGAATACGGCGGTCATGGCAGGTTGCTTCAGAAAACCTCTTACAAGTACGCCGGTCATCTGGTGGCTGCACGAGAGTCCCAGCAGCTTGGCGTGGATAAAATTAACCGGGGAGACTATGGCGGGATTGATTCCTGATAATGTCACTACCCTTGGTGTAAGCGAGGCGGCAAATAAGGCTATCCATGCCCTGGCACCGAACTGGCCAATTTCCGGCTGTATGCCATTGGGAGTGGAGGATGTTCGCAGGAATACTAAGTCCAAGCAAAAGCAATCTGACGGCAAGCTGGTTTTCCTGCAGGTAGGAACCATAGAAAGAAACAAGGGGCAGGACGTATTTCTGCGTGCGTTGGAGCAACTTTCCCCGGATGAACGTAATAACTGCGATATACTGATGATAGGAGAGGCAGGAAACTCAGCGGATGCCGACTATCAAAATATGCTGACAGAACTGCTGTCACGTTGCCCCGAGGTCAGGCAGATGGGATTCCTGTCTCACGAGAAACTGCTGGCCATGTACGAGGATGTAGATGTTCTTGTGGTGCCATCCTGGGAAGAATGTTTGCCGACAGTTGCTTTGGAAGCCATGATGATGGGTGTGGCATGCCTGATTTCTGATAGTGCCGGTGTGGCCAACTATTTAAAAGATGGAAAGGATGGTCTCATATTTCCGTGCGGCGACAGCGCGGCACTGGCAGATAAAATGAGATGGTTGTTAAGCAATAAAGGAGAGTGCAAGCGAATCGGCATGATGGCCAGGGAACTTTACGAGGATAAGTTTTCCATGGCAATATTTAGGAAAAATGTTTGCGCATTGGTTGAGCAGTTATTGCTCATAAAATCAGAGAAATAGGTAATGTATTAATTCACCACTACTTTACAACTTCTTGATTTTAGCGCAACATATGGCGCGCGTTTCAGTCTATTACACACTGCATATGGTATGATTTTCCAAAAGTTGTAAACTGGTGTGAATTACAAAAATGGCATAACTATATGAGGGATGAGTCGCAGGGAGAGTTTGAAATGAATGGTTCCAATAGTAAAGAAATGATAATTAATTGTACTGTAAATAATATGATAGCATCATTGAAAGCAACACATAAGGACGAATATGAGGAATGCTGGACAAAACTAAGTAATCAGTATCGTATTATACGACTGTTCTGGTTGAATGAATTTGCGATAGGAGAGTTCATTCCTAGATTCTTTGCAATTTTAGAGAATGAATACCAGCAAAGACAGAATGGTACACTGTGTGTCTTTTTGCCTTTGTTGGACAGGGAACGCATATGTAATAAACAGCTCATAGGATTTGTTCGTGATTCAATTCTCGTTCCTCACGACAACGAACTTATGTTTTGGATGTATGTGGGCGTGTTTCAAATCTGCCTAAATTCGGGTAACACTTCCTGGTGCCAAAAT
>CAMVGU010000055.1 GCA_947167105.1 uncultured Selenomonas sp.
CAAAGGCTTCGCAGAGTTTTTTCTCCGCAGGGCTGCGGGGCGGCTCGTACTTGGCGGAGCGGACGAACTCCGGCTCCGGCAGAACCTTGCGATTGATCTTGCCGTTGGGCGTCATGGGCATGGCGGCAAGGAGCATATACACCGTGGGTACCATGTATTCCGTCAATGTTTCTGCCAGGAAACTTTGCAGCTCACCTGTGTCAATCTGAACGCCTTCCGCCGAGGTATAGTAAAGAACAAGCTGTTCCTTTTTCACTTCCGCCGCCACCTGGGCGATACCGGTAAAACGACTGGCCCGGCTTTCGATCTCTCCCATCTCGATGCGGAAGCCCCGGAGCTTCACCTGGCTGTCGATGCGTCCCAGGTACTCCAGTTCCCCGTCCTCATTGTAACGGGCCAGGTCTCCCGTGCGGTACATCTTCTTACCCTTTAGGAAGGGGCAGTTCACAAAGCTCTTAGCCGTAAGTTCCGGCCTTCTCCAGTAGCCATCTGCGATCTGGTTTCCTGCAAGGCACAGTTCTCCCGCCATCCCCTGGGGCAGGAGATGCCCATAGGGGTCGCAAATAAAGGAGCTGGTATTCGGTGCAGGGCGACCGATGGGGATGTTCTGGCCTTCCTGCCAATTTATCACATGGTAGGAGGAATACACGGTAAATTCCGTGGGGCCATAGCCATTGACAAGCTGGATATCCGTCTTCCTGCAGGGCAGCATCTTTTCTCCGCCCATCATAAGACAGCGAAGCGGTGAATCCGGGTACTGATTCACCATGGCCATACCCAGCCGAGTGGTCAAAAAGACACTTTCCACCCGGTTTTGAGCGAAATAGTCCCTCATGCCCTCCATATCCATGCGCAGCTCTGCCGAGAGGATATGGATGGTGCCACCTGCCGCCAGAGGCGGAATGGTATCGATGATGGAACCGTCAAAGGAAAAGCTGGCATGGACTGCATGGATGCTTGCTTCTGTGATATGAAATTCTGCCTGCATCCAGGCAGTGTATGCCCTCAAAGCTCTATGGCTTATGACTGCCCCCTTGGGTGTCCCTGTGGAGCCGGAGGTGTAGATCATATAGGCGCAGCCTTCCGGCACGGCGCGGTTGACACTTGCCGCTTCCGGATACTTCGCCAGAGCCTCTGCCACTATTTCCTCCGTCAGCAGGGCCTTGGCCTCAGAGTCCTCCAGCATATAGCGGGTGCGTTCCTCCGGATATTCCAGGTCAAGGGGCACATAGCCCGCACCGACCTTATGCACGGCGATGACAGCGGCCAGGAATTCCTTCACCCGGCCCATTTTGAGGGCAACAAAGTCTCCCGCTGCTACGCCATTTTCCAAAAGATAGGCCGCAATGCTGTCGGAGGCCCGCTCCAGTTCCCCATAGGTGAAGGCTCCCTTGTTGTCTACGACTGCGATTTTCCCGGAGTCCTTCTTCCCGTGGTTTTGGAACAGATCCAGCCAGGTTTCCTCCTTGTTGTATTCCAGTTCCTCTCCCCGGGAAAGGCGCAGCATTTCCTTCTTTTCCTCTGGATTCAGCCGTGCCAGGGAGGAAAGGGGCTGCTCCGGATGCCGGACGATTCCTTCCGCCAGTGTCCTGAACAGGCTAAGCACCCTTTGAATCTCCCTCTCTCGATACTTGGAAGGCCGGAAGGAGATACGAAAAGTCAACTGCCCGTCCAGGATATAAGCCGAGGGATTGATCTCGTCAAAATGCTCCTCGTGAAGCACCAAGGGTTTGAGCAAACCATTGGCTTCCTCCCCGGCGTCCTCCTGTCCGCTGTTGTAATTCTCAAAGGCCAGCACCGTCTGGAAAAGGTTGGCGCCCAGCTCGGTCTGCTGCTGAATGGAAGCCAGTGGACAGTAGTCGTAGCGATTGCTCTCGGCCGCCTGTTCCTGCAGGGCAGAGAGGGCTTCCTGGGCCGTTGTCGTCTTTTCCAGTTTCAGGCGGACGGGCACCGAATTGATCAGGAGTCCTACCAGGTCATTGACATCCGTCTCCGTATGATCCCGGCCGGAAACCACCTTCGCAAATACCACATCCTCTGTACGGCTGCACACGGAAAGAACCAGTCCCCACAAGAGTTCTACCCCGTTGCCCGGCGTTGCGCCCGCCTTCCGGCAAAGGTCGATCAGCCTCTCGGTGGTATTCTCGTCCAAAGATGTGGAACATTCGTCCTCTGCGGCCCGCTCATCCTCCGGCACTTCCCCGAAAGAGGGGATTTCCGCCTTGGTTTCGTAGCCCTCCAGAAGCCCGCGCCAATATTCCAGACCTTGCTCCTTGTCCTGCTGCAGGATTTCCCTGACCGCACTTTCATACACTCCGGTCATGGGAGCTTCGGTGTCTTCCGTGTGTCTTCCCTGCTTTTCTTCCTTCAGGTACCGCGCCAGATCCCCCAGGTAGAGGCGGATGCACCAGCCGTCCACGATGATATGGTGGACGGCAACGATAACATAGCAGCTTTCCTCATCCTTCTTTGCGCAGGTCAGGTTCAGAAGGGGCTTTTTCTCCAGGTCGAACCCTTGGGCAAGGATTTCCTCCCGCAGCTTTTTCACCGCTGCTTCCGGATCGGCTTCCCCGCTCAGATCCCTCATGGCAAGCCCCAGAGGACGGTCAACGATCGCCTGCCTCGGCACGCTCACATTCTCATGGAGAACAGCAGTGCGCAGCACTTCGTGCTTGTTCCCCAAGCGATCCAGCGCACGCCGCAGCTGGCTCTCCTCCGGCACCCAGTCCATCTCGAAAATGCTCACCAGCCGATAGGCCCAGGACTCCGGCTCAGTCACATGCTTCAGGAGCATGCCCTCCTGCATCGGCAGCAGGGGATAGATTCTCTCGATCCGATCCCCGCGCTCTGCAAATCTGGCAAGAACGGCCTCGAATTCCGCCTCGCTCCACTCATTTTCGCCAAGATCCGTAGCCGTAAGCCGTGAACCGTCGTACTCCTTCAGGAAGGAGGCGATGCCCTCCATCTCTGCCAGAATCCCCCTGGCAAACTGCCGGGCTTTCTCGTTGTCACAGGCGTTTTGGGCATAGGCAAGGTACAGCTGGAAGGAGCCGTCCATGACTAGGCAGTTGATGGAAAGATCCGGGCCGAAGACGTTCCTCCGGCTGAAGCTGTCCCCCGTATCCATCCGGCTTCCGGTAAAATGAGAATCTCCTTCCCCTTCTTCCACGCTCATGTCTCCCAGGTAGTTGAAGCCGATCTGCGCCACAAGATCGGAAGTGAACTCCACCTTCCTCTCTCCCTCGATAAAGCGCAGGACATTATACCCAACGCCCTTGTTGGGCACGCGGTGCAAGGCTTCCTTGGTGGCCAAAAGGTCATGGAGCATGTCCCCCGTCAGGCCCTCCACCACCACGGGATAGATGGAGGTGAACCAGCCCACGGTACGGTCTATTGCCAGAGGTTCTCCCAAGTCTTCCCGGCCATGGCCTTCCATCTGGAAGGAAACTGCCGTGACGCTTTGCACCTTGGCAAAGCTGCGCCCTACGGCGGTCAGAAGAGCATCGTTCACATCCCCATGGATTTTTTCAAATTCTCCCATCAGGAACCTTGCCGTGTCCTCCCGTTCCATGGTGACAACGATTTCCCCGAAGTTGCGGCTGTAGTCCTTTGCCTTGGACAGGGGAAGCCCCCTCATTTTCCCTTCCGTCGCTTCCCAATAGGGAATCTCCTGCCGGAGGGCGTAGCTGTCCCGGTACCTCCGCAGGGCCTCTGCATAGTCCCGGTAGGTGTGGGTCTTTTCCGGAAGGGCGATAGCGCTGCCGGACAGTGCAGCCCCATAGGCCATTTCCAGATCCGCTGCGAGAATCCTCCAGGATACGCCGTCCACCACCAGATGATGGGCAGCGATGAAAAAGAGATCCCCTTCCTCACCATGAATCAAGGCGACACGAACCAGAGTCTCCTCCATATGGACATGAGACTGGATATCATTGCATATTTTGGTAATCTCTTCTTCCGAAGCTGCCTGGTATTCCTCAATGGCAAGGGTTGCCCCAGAATCCCGGACAAAGAGATGTTCCGCCGACGCGCAGGATGCGCTAGTGTGGGCGCAGGAGCGTGATGCGACGTTTGCGCCCGCCCGCCATACTGCCCGCAGGAGATCATGCTGGAAGGCCAAGGCATCCAGGGCTTTTTGGAGGGCAGGAAGATCGGCTCGCTCCCTCATGGAAAGGAGCAGGCATTGGTTGAAATGCCACGGCTCCGGCAGAGCTAGATCCTTGAAGTAGGAAAGTATGGCCGTATCCGGCACCTCTCCTGCATAGGGTTCCTGGCTGAGGACCTGTGCTTGGGACAGCCCCACCCGTGAGGCGATCCTGCGGACGGTCTTTTGGGACATGATGTCGGCGACAGAAACACGGATACCCCGCTCCCGCAGCCTGCTCACCAGACGGATGGCCTTGATGGAGTCGCCGCCCAGCAGGAAGAAGTCGTCCCATGCGCCGATTTTCTCACGGACGCCAAGAATCTCCCCGAATGCTTCTGCCAGAGCCTTTTCCCTTTCGTTGGCAGGTTCTACGTATTCGGTGCCCTTCCACTCAGGTTCCGGCAGGGCCTTGCGGTCTATCTTGCCGTTGGGCGTCATGGGCATGGCGGCAAGGAGCATATAGACCGTGGGTACCATGTACTCTGTCAAAGTCTCAGAAAGAAACTCCCGCAACCGCTCTGCATCAATTTGTGCGTTTTCCGCCGCAGTATAGTAAAGGACAAGCTGATCCTTTTTCACTGCCGCCGCCACTTGTGCGATACCGTCAAACTGGCTGGCTCTGGTTTCGATTTCCCCCATTTCAATGCGGAAACCCCGGAGCTTCACCTGATTGTCGATACGTCCCAGATATTCCAGTTCCCCGGCCTCATTGTAGCGGGCCAGGTCTCCCGTGCGGTACATCTTCTGCCCCGGCAGGAAGGAACATTTAACAAAACTCTTGGCCGTAAGTTCCGGTTTTTTCCAGTAGCCTTCGGCAATCTGGTTTCCCGCCAAGCAAAGTTCTCCCGCCATCCCCTGGGGCAGAAGATGCCCGTAAGAATCGCAGATAAAGGAATACGTATTCGGCACGGGGCGGCCGATGGGAATGTCCGTGTCCTTGTCCTGCTCCACCTCATGATAAGAGGAGCATACTGTGAATTCCGTTGGCCCGTATTCATTGATGAGCCGGATATTCGTCTTCTTGCAGGGCAGCATCTTCTCCCCGCCCATCATCAGATAGCGCAGGGGCATATCGGGGTACTGGTTCACCATGGCCATGCCGATCTGTGTGGTAAGGGTGATTCCGTTTACGTGATTTTTGGCAAAATAGTCCTTCATGTCCGCTATGTCACGGCGCATTTCTTCCGGAATGATGTGGAGGATGCCCCCTGCCGCCAGGGGGGTGATCAGGTCATTCAGCGACGTGTCGAAGGAAAAACTCGCGTGCTCGGCATGAACGCTGTCCGCGGCAATGCCAAACTTTGCCATTCTCCACGCCACAAGCGCACGCAAAGAACGGTGGCTCTGCACCACTCCCTTGGGCTTCCCGGTGGAGCCGGAGGTGTAGATCATATAGGCGCGGCCTTCCGGCACGGCGCGATTCAGGGGAGATGCATCCGGGAACTTTGCCATGGCTTCCCGGATGGTTTCCTCCGTGAGCACCACATGAGCCTCCGAGTCCTCTTGCATGTAGTGGATGCGCTCCTCCGGGTATTCCGGGTCGATGGGAACATAAGCCGCGCCAGCCTTGTGAACAGCGATAACTGCCGCAAGGAACTCCTTCACCCGGCCCATTTTGAGGGCCACAAAGTCTCCCGTTGCCACGCCATTTTCCAAAAGATAAGCTGCAATGCTGTTAGAAGCCCGCTCCAGTTCCCCATAGGTGAAGGCTCCCTTGCTGTCCACCACGGCGGTCTTATCGGGCGCAGTCTTTACACGGTTCAGGAACAGATCCAGCCAGGTTTCTTCTTTGTTGTATTCCAGTTCTTCTCCCCGGGAAAGGCGCAGCATTTCCTCCCTTTCCGCAGGATTCAGCCGTGCCAAAGAGGAAAGGGGCTGCTCCGGATGCCGGAGGATTCCTTCCGCCAAGGTCCTGAGCAGGCCAAGCACCCTTTGAATCTCCTTCTCGCGATACTTGGAGGGCTGGAAAGAAATATTGAGATGCAGCCTTCCCTCCACGATATAAGCGGAGGGACTGATATCGGCAAAATTCTCCTCCCGGAGCATCAAGGGCTTGAGCAGTCCATACCCAAAGTCCCAAGAATCATCCTTGCCGCTGTTGTAATTCTCAAAGGCCAGCACCGTCTGGAAAAGGTTGGCGCCCAGCTCGGTCTGCTGCTGAATGGAAGCCAGGGGACAATAATCGTAACGATTGCTCTTGGCCGTCTGCTCCTGGAGGGCAGCGAGGGCTTCCCGGGCCGTTGTGGTCTTTTCCAGTTTCAGACGGACAGGCACCGAATTGATAAAGAGCCCCACCAGGTCATTGACCTCCGTCTCCGTATGATCCCGGCCGGAAACCACTTTCGCAAATACTACGTCCTCTGCGCGGCTGCACACGGAAAGAACCAGTCCCCACAAAAGTTCTACAAGGTTGCCCGGCGTTGCTCCTGCCTGCCGGCAGAGGTCGACCAGCCTCTCGGTAGTATCCTCGTCCAGTGAGATATGACATTCATCCTCTGCGGCACGCTCTTCCTCCGGCACTTCTCCGAAGGAGGGAATCTCCGCCTTGGTTTCATAGCCCTCCAGAAGTCCGCGCCAATACTCCAGGCCCTGTTCCTTGTCCTGTCCCAGGAGTTCCCTGACCGCATTTTCATAGACTCCGGTCATGGGAGGTTCCGTATCTTCCGTGATTTTTCCCTGCTTTTCTTCCTTCAGGTACCGCACCAAATCTCCCATGTAGTGATGGGTACACCAACCGTCTACGATGATATGGTGTACGGCAAGAAGCAAATAGCAGCTTTCTCCACCCTTCTTCGCGCAGGTCAGGTTCAGAAGGGGCTTTTTTTCCAAGTCGAATCCGCCCGAAAGGATTTCCTCCCTAAGCCGCTTCACCGCTGCTTCCGGGTCGGCTTCTCCGCTCAGGTCCCTCATGGCAAGTCCCAGCTGGCGGTCAACGATGGCCTGCCTCGGCACGCTCACCTGTTCGTGGAGAATGGCGGTGCGCAGCACTTCGTGCTTTTTCCCCAGGCGCTCCAGCGCGCGCTTCAGCTGGCTCTCTTCCGGCACCCAGTCCATCTCATAGATATCCACCAGCCGATAGGCCCAGGATTCCGGCTCGGTCACATGCTTCAGGAGCATGCCCTCCTGCAGGGGCAGCAGGGGATAGATCCTCTCAATCCGCTCTCCCCGCTCTGCAAATCTGGCAAGAACCGCCTCGAACTCCTCCTCGCTCCACTCATGTTCGCCAAGGTCCGTGGCCGTCAGCCGGGAGCCGTCGTACTCCTTCAGGAAGGAGGCAATGCCTTGCATCTCATCCAGAATTCCTTGGGCAAAAGCCTGGGCCATGTCCCTGCCATATACATTCCGGGCATAGGCCAGATGCAGCGAGAAACAGCCATCCATCACATGGCAGTTAATGGAAAGGTCCGGCCCTTCCACATTCTTCCGGCTGAAACTGTCCCCTGTGTCGATCCGGCTTCCCGCAAAGCAAGCCCCTTCCGTTTCTTCCACGCTCATGTCGCCGAGGTAGTTGAAGCCGATCTGCGCCGCAAGCTCGGAAGTGAAATTCACCTTTTCTCGGCCCTCCACAAAGCGCAGGACATTGTAGCCAACGCCTTTGTTAGGTACGCGGTGCAAGGCTTCCTTGGTGGCCAGGAGGTCATGGAGCATGTCCCCCGTCAGGCCCTCCACCACCACGGGATAGATGGAGGTGAACCAGCCCACGGTACGGTCTATTGCCAGAGGTTCTCCCAAGTCTTCCCGGCCATGGCCTTCCATCTGGAAGGAAACTGCCGTGACGCCTTGCACCTTGGCAAAGCTGCGCCCTACGGCGGCTAAAAGGGCATCGTTCACATCCCCATGGATTTTTTCAAATTCTCCCCTCAGGAACCTTGCCGTGCCCTCCCTGTCCATGGCAACGATAATTTTCCCAAAGCTGCGGCTGTAGTCCTTTGCCTTGGACAGGGGAAGCCCCTTCATTTTCCCTTCCACCGCTTTCCAATAGGGAATCTCCTGCCGGAGGGTGAAGCTATCCCGGTACCTCTGCAGGGCCTCTGCGTAATCCCGATAGGTATGGGTCTTTTCCGGTAGCTGGATGGTTTTGCCGGAAAGGGCCGTCTCGTAGGCCCTTTCCAGATCCGATGCAAGAATCCGCCAGGACACGCCGTCCACCACCAGATGATGGGCAGCGATAAAGAGATGGTCTTTCTCCCCTCCATGGATCAGGGCGACACAAACCAAAGCCTCCTCCATGTGGATATGAGACTGGATATCATTGCATATTTTGGTAATCTCTTCTTCCGAAGCTGCCTGGTATTCCTCAATGGCAAGGGTTGCCCCAGAATCCCGGACAAAGAGATGCTCCTCCGACGCGCAGGAGCGTGATGCGACGCTTGCGCCCGCCCGCCGACGCGCAGGATGCGCTAGTGCGGGCGCAGGAGCGTGATGCGACGCTTGCGCCCGCCAGACGGCCCGCAGGAGATCGTGCTGGAAGGCCAAAGCATCCATTGCTTTTTGGAGGGCGGGAAGGACAGCCCTCTCCTTCATGGCAAGAAGCAAGCACTGGTTGTAGTGCCACGGTTCCGGCAGGGCCAGATCCTTGAAGAAGGACACGATGGCCGTATCCGGCACCTGCCCTTCGTAAGGCTCCTGGCTGGGAGCCGTTTCCTTCGCTTGCTTCACCCGGGAGGCGATTTTGCGGACGGTCTTTTGGGACATGATGTCGGAAACGGAGATGCGGATCCCCTTCTCCCGCAGAAGGCTTACCAGGCGAATGGCCTTGATGGAGTCGCCCCCCAGCAGGAAGAAGTCATCGGAGGCGCCCAGCTTGTCCTTGATGCCGAGAATTTCTCCGAAGGCCCCTGCCAGGGCGCTCTCTGTCCCATTGGCAGGCGCCACATATTCGGTGCCTTTCCATTCCGGCTCCGGCAGAGCCTTGCGGTCGATTTTGCCACTGGGAGTCATGGGCATGGCAGCAAGGGGCACATAGACTGTGGGCACCATGTATTCCGCCAGGGTTTGGGACACGAAATGCCGCAATTCTTCTGCATCGATTTCGCTGCCTTCCGCCGAGGTATAGTAAAGGACGAGCTGTTCCCTCCGCACTTCAGCCGCCACAGATTCGATACCAGCAAACTGGCCGGCTCTGGTTTCAATCTCCCCCATTTCGATACGGAAGCCCCGGAGTTTCACTTGGCTATCCATACGACCCAGATATTCCAGTTGTCCTTCCTCATTGTAGCGGGCCAGATCTCCCGTGCGGTACATCTTCTGCCCCGGCAGGAAGGAACAATCCACAAAGCTCTT
>CAMVGU010000056.1 GCA_947167105.1 uncultured Selenomonas sp.
GGCAGATTCCGGACTTTCACCAGTTAGAAACGTGCGCCGCCGGGCGCACTAAAAAGACCGGCCACAAGGCCGGCCTGAAACAAACCTGCTTACTGCTGCAAAAGGGAAAGAACGCTTGCACGGTTGTGCATCTGCAGCTGCGTAGCATGCAGGGCAAACTGCTGCTGCACGTTGGCACTCTTGAGCTTAGTAACCTCCGCCGCTATATCCGTGTCATCCAGCGTAGAGGAGGCATCATACAAATTCTCCTGCTGGGTCACGTAATTTGCCGACTGGTACTCCATGCCCTGCTGGGCCGCGCCGATATCCGTTGCCTGCCCCATGGCAGTCTCCAGGGCGCTGTTCACAGTGTCCAGAGCCGAGGAAATGGAATCCTGATCCGTCAAATCAATGGTGGAATTGCCCTGGCTGTCCGTCAGCCCCAGCCCCTCTGCGCTGAGATTGCCCAGATTCACCGTTTCATAGCCATCTGCCCCTGCGACCGTGACAGACTGGGAACCATCCAGTAGCTGCATGCCATTGTAAGTGGCACCCAGGGCTGTCTGGTTAATGGAGGAAATAGTCTGGTTCACGGAATTCTGCAGCGCCGCACGATCAGAATCGCTGTTCGTGCCGTTCGCCGCCTTCAGGAGCTGCTCCTTCAGGGACGAAAGGGAGCTGACCACATTCTCCGTCGCCCCTGCCGCCACATTCAGCATGGAATTTGCCGTCTGGGTGTTCTGGTTGGACTGCCCGATCGCACCGATATTGGAGTTCATCCGCTGAACAATCGCATAATCAGAAGGACCATAGGAAGCACTCGGGTGCTTGGACCCGGTCGCAATCTTCTGTATGCTGCTGTTGATTGCTTTTTGCGTACTGTTCAGGGTGCTGAGGGTATTGATGCCGCCGATACTCATATCGCATCACCTTTCTTGCTTTGAGGCCGTCATCCTGCTTGGCCCCGGTAAACCGAACCCGGCACAAGGCTCCCCACGCTGCCACGCACAGCGGAACAGATCGCTGAGCCCCATGCTTCCCAGGAACTGCCGAAATCTTTCTTGGATTTTCCATCGACACCCCTTCACCATCATTATACCTCATACAGCCCCCGCCCGCAAGAACTTTTTCCGCGTACACTCTTGCATTTTGTCCACTGCCATGATATAATGCTTTCGTTAGCTAATTAATGCGGGCGTAGTTCATTGGTAGAATGGAAGCTTCCCAAGCTTTAGAGGTGGGTTCGATTCCCATCGCCCGCTCCATATGATTAGATGAGGGACACTGCGGTGTCTCTTTTTTGTTTTGCCACTTAATAAAACTGCTGCATCTTACGATATATACGCAGAGACATCAACACACCCCAAAGGGAGGTTTTTGCTATGAACTTGCAGAGCATGGCGCTGAAACCGGCGGCCAGTGCATCCAGCAATACCGTTAATGCAGGCACTGCCGCCCAGGAAAGCACCGGCAGCGTGGATTTTCGCGACCTTTTCTCCTCGCAGCTTCGGCAGATGGAGCAGGACTTCGCGGAAACCGGCCTGACACCTGCTGACCAGGCCCTGTATGCAGCAGGCGGCAAGGCAGTGCTGGAGGCCAAAGAGTATTTGCAAAAAAACAATTCCGTGCTGGTCACGGACTCTGACGAACTCCGGGAAAAGGCCCAGGAGAAGTCGGAGGAGCTGTCCGGTATCGCCAAGATGCCGGAGCTGGAGACCTTCAGGAAGCATATGCCTGACGGCTCCATCATGCTGCTGACTTACGAGAACGGCAAGCTGGTGGAGACAGAGAAACGCAAGCCCCATCTTGTCGCCAAGGCCGATTACTCCCGACCTGCCAAAACAGAGAACGGCGAGGAAAAGCCGCAAATCAAGCTGGTACCACGGCTGAATCTACTGGAAGATCTCTGAGAAGGATACTGCCTGCGTTTGTCGGGACGTGCTGACAGACGCAGGCATTTCTCTGCCTGAATAAGGAAGAAGTGAAAAAATTGCCAACTACGGACGCCCGCGCACGGCTGCAGGAGCGCATAGACGCCTTGAACAACAGGCTCCGGCTTGATTCCAACGATCTGGACTACGAGACCCATCTCCGCCAGAAGCGCCAGCTTCAGGCCCTGCTGGATCGGCTGAAGCTGCGAGCTGAAAAGCAGTGACCTTCATGTTATTTTCAGATTTTCTTGTTACTCTTAAAACATCAAAAGGTCAATGAAAGGATGGATTCCATGTCAGAGCGCATGACTATGGACGAAGTGCTGAAGGAGTACGGCGTCCCCCAAATCAAGCTTGACGTGCATGCCACCAGGAGCGAGCTCCTGAAGCTGCGCGAGAAACTGATGGCCATTAACGAGCTTTCCCATCAGGAGGAGCAGGGCTATCTGGATATTGATTGCAAGCTTTTCATAGATGTCGATGACATCGACCGCTATCTCTCCGGGGAACTTGACACCGTCGGCGAGATATACGCTTTCCCGGAAGATATAAAATCACACAAAGGTTAAGGAGACAACTGCAAAATGAAAAAAACAAAATTACTCGCATCCCTGGTGACGGGTGCTTTTCTGCTGGCCGGTGCGCCGGCAGCCGTTACCGTACCTGCCGGCGCTGACGGCACTGCTTTGACCGTCACCCGGACGGCAGAGGCCGCCAAGGGCGGCGCACGCTTCAGCGCACCGAAGCCCGCCGCCAAGCCTGCCCCGAAAAGCAATGCTGCTTCCAGCAAGTCCGACTCCGGAGAGCATAAATCCGTCTCGGGAGGCGGCAATGAGTACAAGCCTTCCAAAAATTCCAAGGAACTGGAGAAAAATCCCTCTGCTGCCGCAGGCAAAAGCACAACTGCGGGCGCAGCTTCAACTCCGGCCCAAAGTTCCTCGCGCCTAGGCTCCTTCATGCGGGGCGTAGGCATGCTGGCGGGGGGCATGTTCCTGGGCTCCATGCTGGCCAGCCTCTTCGGCATGGGCGGCGGCTTGTTTGCCGATATTCTCGGCCTCATTATGAATGTGGTACTGCTGATGGCAGTCTTCATGGCAATCCGCTGGGCCTGGAACAAATTCCGCGGCAGCAAGGATGAGAACCCCTATGCCCGTGGCCGCTATGATACCCGCCGCAGCGAGCCTATCGACATCACCCCCAGGGAGACCAGCAGCCAGACCTTCCATGATATCCGTCCCCTTGGCACAGGCAAGGCCGAAAACGGCAGCGACGCCAAGAGCATTGCGAATAAGTACAGGAATATGTAATATGCAAGATTCATTTTCCGAAGGGAGTAAATGAAGATGCCAATCAAGGTAAGCACTTACGCCAAGGTGGATGAGCTGATCGCCCGCTATCCGGCCCTCTCGGCCTGCAAAGAGGATCTGCGCGCTGCCGTAGAGGCCATCTGCGCAAGCTACAGGAAGGGCGGCAAGCTCATCGCCTGCGGCAACGGCGGCAGCGCCTCAGATGCCGAGCATATCGTGGGGGAACTGATGAAGGGATTCCTGCTCCCCCGCAAGCTGGGAAAGGATTGGGAGGAAAAATTCCGCTCAGCCTGCCCGGACTGCGCCGACTACTTTATGGAGAATTTGCAGGGAGCCCTGCCCGCCCTTTCCCTGGTGAACCAGGTCGCCCTGAATACAGCCTTCGCCAATGACCAGGCGCCGGATCTCTCCTTTGCCCAGCAGCTCCTGGGCATGGGCAGGCCGGAAGATACCCTGCTGGCTATCTCCACCTCCGGCAACTCCACAAATGTCATCTACGCCCTGGGCATGGCCCGGGCCAAGGGCGTAAAGAGCATCGCACTGACAGGCAAGAGCGGCGGCAAAATCGGCAGGGAAAACCTCTCCGACATCTGCATCCGCGTGCCGGAAGATGAAACCTACAAGATACAAGAGCTGCATCTGCCGGTCTACCATATGCTCTGCATTGCCGTCGAGCACGAATTCTTCGGCGAAGATTAAAAAACAACCTCCAAAAAAATAGAGGGAAAATGCCCCCCGGCATTGAATACTGTCTAATGAATGTGATATTAGACAGATCAATGCTAGGGGGCATCTTTATGAAAGTACCGGAAAGTATTCTCAAAAAACTGGCCAATGGCAGCGATGTGCGCGGCGTCGCCATCGAAGGCGTAGCAGATGAGCCTGTAACCCTCTCGCCCGAGGCCGCCAATGTCATCACCAGCGGCTTTTTGACCTTCCTGGCCGGCAAGACCGGCAAGGCACGCAAGGAGCTTCGGGTGGCGGTAGGCCATGATTCGCGCCTCTCCGCCAAGCCCCTGCGCCATGCGGTGCTGGAGTCCCTGGTGTCCGCCGGCTGCGTGGCCGTCAACTGCCACCTGGCTTCCACCCCGGCCATGTTCATGTCCACCGTCTTCCCCGAGACACAAATGGACGGCGCCATCATGATTACCGCCAGCCACCTGCCCTACAACCGCAACGGCCTGAAATTCTTCACCAAGGAGGGGGGCGTCGAGCATGAGGACATTGAGGCCATCCTGGAAGCAGCCGCAAGGGAGCCGGTGGTGTCAGCCGACTACCACAAGGCCCAGCGCTATGACCTGATGGAGCGTTACTGCCACCATCTGCGCAAGAAAATCCGCCAGGCCCTGGACAAGGGCAATGAGCCCCTGAAGGGCATGCACATCGTTGTCGATGCCGGCAACGGCGCAGGCGGCTTCTTCGCCAGCCAGATACTCGGACGCCTGGGTGCGGATACCTCCGGCTCCGTGTTCCTGGAGCCGGACGGCCACTTCCCCAACCATATCCCGAACCCGGAAAACAAGCAGGCCATGGCCGCCATCAAAAAAGCCGTACTGGACTCCCATGCGGACCTCGGCCTGATCTTCGATACGGATGTTGACCGCATGAGCGCCGTGCTGAAAAACGGCAAGGAAATCAGCCGCAATGCGCTGATAGCCATGATGGCCGCCATCCTGGCCCCGGATTATCCCGGCTCCACCATCGTCACCGACTCAGTAACCAGCGATGAGCTCACCACCTTCCTGCAAAAGGAACTGGGCCTGAAGCACCACCGCTATATGCGGGGCTACAAAAATGTCATCGACGAGTGCATCCGCCTGAACCAGTCCGGCACCGTCTCCCCCCTCGCCATCGAGACCTCCGGCCACGGGGCACTCTCCGAGAACTACTATCTGGATGACGGTGCCTATCTCGCCGTAAAGCTCCTGATTGCCGCCGCCAAGGCAAAGAACAAGGGCCAGAAACTCAGCGACCTTGTGAAGGCCCTGGGAGAGCCTGCCGAGAGCACGGAATACCGCATGAAGATTCAAGGCGAAAGCGATTTCAAGGGCTACGGCGCCAAAGTGCTGGAAGCCTTCGCCAGCCGCGCCGATGCCAAGGGCATCAAGCAGGCCAAGCCCAGCTTTGAAGGCGTGCGCCTGATCTTCCCCGAAGGCTGGGCACTGCTACGCATGTCCCTCCATGACCCCCAGATGCCGCTGAACATCGAGAGCCGCAAACAGGGCGGCGTCGCAGACATTGCAAGCCAGGTGCAGGAACTCCTGCAGGGCTTTGATTCCCTGGATTTCAGCGTGTTCAAAAAGTAAGAAACCGCCTATAAGTAAACAAGCCGCCATACTTGCTCGCAATCTGCAAGTATGGCGGCTTGTTTACAATACCGTTTTCAAGCTATATCTATGGCATTATCGTTGATTTCCCTGACTTTAGCCATGATATCCATAATATCTTCTTCACTATCCCGGCTATCGCCAAATAAATCTATCACATCGCCAAATTCATTGAAGGGAGCTTTGCCCAAGGATTCCTGCAAATTATCTATATAGCCATTTTTGACAATGTAGTCAATGATGGTGCGCAGGAAATTCATCTGCCTGGTGCTCAGCCGGTTAGATTGCAGAAACTTGCTAAACTGGGATTCCACGGTCTGGGTATCAACCCCCAGGATTTTCCTTACCAGTTTCTGGACTGGCAAATCGTGGTAAAACTTACGATACTCCTCCTCTGTACCCAGCTCTTGCCACAGGATACGCTCAAGCTCTTTCAGTTCCAGCGCAGTGAGTTTCAGATTGGTATGTAATTTGTGGACGGCCAACTGGTCTTTATGTTCCCTGAGATAACTTTCTACCTTCTCTCTGTAGGAGGCGGAGACTACCACCGGCTCTACATGAGGCGCGGCTTTTTCACCAGTCAGCTCATCAGTAAAATTCGTGTAATAGATGGGCTGCTGCTCAACCTCTATGTATTTTACTATCTCTCTGAGCCTGCGGCGGACTGCTTCGATGCGTCCCAAGGAAATATTTTCCCAGAAACTCGTCTGTGCTACCATCGCAATAAAGTCCTTCTCCGCCTGAATCTCCTTTATGGTGTAATACCTGGGCGATTGCAGCTTCTTCACGGTGTTTATGACATTATTGACACGGGCCGGGGATGTCTTTTGCAGCAGTGAATCCAAAAGCACTGCCAGCATCATGTAATCAAAACGTCGTGTGGCTATTGGCTCATCATCTGCATTCCCCATCAGCGGAGAGAGTTCCCGTCTTACTTCGGCTGCTTCTTCCCTTTTCAGGCTTGCCAAAACGCCTATATCCTGATACTTACTGACTGCTTTTTGCCGCATCTGCACCCGATAGCTGTTGAAATTCAGATTGGCAACACCCTTATACAGGTCATATACGAAATGCCTGTAGATATTCGCCTCATCCGGTTCTGCATCGGTCTGGTAGGTGCTGTCACTGGCATCTGCTGCAGCAAAGGCCGTCATATCGGCATCATCAGCAGGAAGAATATTTTTCACCTTGCCGGATTCATACAAAATGCTGACTACATCAGCCTTCAGAGCATAAATAAGGGAGCTGATGGACTCCGTGGCACCGGATTCCTTGCCACGATTTTCCGGCAAACTAAAGAACTCGAAGTTCCAGCCCCAATCAAAGATGCGGAATTTATCCTTATCCTTGCCTTTGCCGAATAAATCCGGGCATTTCCGTGTGCCACGGCCTATCATCTGCCAGAACTTGCTGTATGATTGCACAACCTTGAAGAACACAAGATTGACAATACCTGCTATATCAATGCCGGTATCCAGCTTATCTACGGAAACTGCTATTTGCAGCCCCGACTTGGGATTATCCAGCTTATCTATCAAATCATCAGAGTTTACCACTCTGTAGTCAATGATTTGCATGAAATCAGCACCATACTCCGGGTACATCTTATTGAATATATCCACGATGGCCTCAGCGTGGCGATGATTCTTGGCAAAAATAATCGTCTTGCCGATTTTGTCTCCATCTTCCACCTTGATGCCTTCATCCATCAATTTCTGCAAGACCAGCTTAATGGTGGCTTCATTGAATACCGTTTTGTTGAAAGCCTCCGGGCGAATATCCTTTTTGCAGGAATCACTTCCCTCTGTATCATCTTCATCATCGCCGAAGGTGCGCTCATACTCCTCCTTATCCTCCGGGGATAAATCCCTGTACTTCAGCCCTTCTTTCATCAGGCGGGTAGTACACTGTATTGCTTCATAATCTACCAGATACCCTTGCTCCACAGCATCTCTGTATTCATAGTTATCCGTAGGCTCACCGTCTTCCAAACCGAAGAATTTATAGGTGTTGTGGTCTGTATCTTCCTTTGGGGTGGCGGTGAGGCCCAAAAGCATGGCATCAAAATAGTTGAAGATATCCTGATACTTGTTGTAGATACTGCGATGGCTCTCGTCCAGTATGATGAGGTCAAAGTAACCGGGGGTGAACAGGCGGCTGCCATCAGCATTCCTCCTGCTGTCAATGGAGTTCAGCATAGTGGGATAAGTGGAGAAGATAATCCGGCTGTTCTCCGGGCTTTCGGCCATTTCGCTCTTTTTGTCCTTGTTGGCTAAAACCAGATTGCAAAGGGGATATGTATTGCCGAAAATCTCGGTATAGCGATTTTTCCCCTGCCTGACCAAAGGATTCCTGTCAGCCAGGAACAGAATGCGGTATGCCCAATCGGAGCGAAGCATGATATCCGAAATACAGGCTGACACACGGGTCTTGCCGGTTCCCGTGGCCTGCACGATGAGGAACTTTCGTCTTTTCTCGTCAGCGCTCTCAGCAAAGGAACGCACAGCATGGAGCTGATAGGGCCTGCCTGCAATATCACTTTTGGGCTTGATTTCTGTCAGCGGCTTGCGGTTCCTCTGGCGCATACGCCGCTCTAGTTCATCTTTGGTGAAAAAGCCAGATACCTTCCGCCAGGGATAGCCGCTAAGCTCATCCAGATACTCACATTCGTAACCATTGCTTACAAACACCAGCGGCCTTATCCCATACTGATTGGTCAGGCACTGTACATATTGCCTGGCCTGTACTTTGCCATCTTCCACACTGACACTGGTACGCTTGGCCTCCACTACAGCCAGGGGCACATGGGAGTCATCATAGAGCACGTAATCGCAGTAGCCGTTGCCGTAGGGATTGCGATTGCTTACGGGCATTCCTGAGACTTTCACCTCGATTTCCATATTCTCCCCAAGATGCCAGCCAACTTCCTCCAGTGCCCCATCTATCAGGTACTTGCGCGTAGCTGCTTCCGTGGCCTTATCAAGGGAATAATGCCGCTCGCTCTTGTTCTTCTGCTTCTGCTGTGCCAGTTCGCGGCGCAGAGCTGCTATCTCTGCATCCTTGTCTTCCAGCTCCTGCTTGTGTTTGGCCAGCTTTGTCTGCACCTTTGCAAGTTCTTCTTCCTGTTTGAGCATTTCGGCGTTGTTCCTGGACAGCCGCCTCTCAAGAGCAGCCAGTTTATCCTGCTGCGTCCTGCTGAGTGCGCCTGCACTGCCGGGCAAAGGCACCAAGGATTCATCAAAAGCTCTGGTCTCGGCGTAATTATCATCTTCTCCATAGAGATAATCCACCCAGTTTCCCACTTGCAAAAGCTGCTTTAAGGCCAGCATGCCCTCAGCCTTGGTAGCTGTGCCTGTATGCACGGCCTTATTGCCAATTTTGGTGATGGCCCACATCATTTCATAGATATTGATATCCGTGACCTCAGCCCGGAACTCCTTGTCTTTCAGCAAGTCAGAGAGCTTGGGAGAATATACCTTGCCCCCTTCGCCATAAATCACAGGCTGGCGAATACCTATTGCCCCATAGAGCCACTTCACAGTTACCTCCAAGGCAGCCCGCGCCTGAGTAGCCGCCAGCATGGGGGAAATACTCATGGCGCGCTCAGCCTGGAGCATCAGGGGCGCGAAGGAGGTAAAATTCTTTTCCTTTTGCAGAAAGGTGAAATTGGAAGCCATAACAATCTCTCCCATACAAATTTCTTACAAACGAGAAAATAAATCTGTATAAACGCCTGCATTATCACGAATATAATTTCTTTTAAAAGCCGCAAAAGCTGAATCGGTTTTTAGCATTACAGCAATTCTTCTTTTGTAGAAAGCATTGGCGTGTTTCAAAACCGGCCATTTAGTGGTAACAAATGCCTTAAAACAGCAAAA
>CAMVGU010000057.1 GCA_947167105.1 uncultured Selenomonas sp.
GGACAGCCAATCCCCACAAATCTGGACTAAGCTCATTTAATCAACACGCCCTAAGTCTCTAAAAAGGAAATTTTTTGCTCCGTGTCGAATCAAAAAAGTTAAAAACATGAAACATGTATGAAGCAGGGTGAATGGAAGTACACCACAGCTTATGCGAGGCGAATCAACTGACAGGAAATGCGGAGGTAAAAGCCATGGATGCTCAGATAAAGAAGATATTAGAAGTGTCTGAAGGGGAGCGGTATGAATACGATGCTTCCGAGACATGGGTAGATATGTTCCAGAGGCAGGCTCTGGCTACTCCGCAGAATGTGGCGGTGGTGGATGAGAAGAGCAGCATGACCTACCAGGAGCTGGCTGATGCTTCGGATAGGATTGCCTCTTATCTTCTGGGTGAGGGGCTTGAGGGAAATGGCTTTGTTGCCATCCGCATGGGCCGCTGCAAGGAGTTTCTGGCCACGGTGCTGGGGATTCACAAGGCGGGGGGAGCCTATGTCCCCATTGACATGGATTACCCGCCGGGCCGTGTCTCCTATATCCTGGAGGACTCGGATTGCAATATCATCATGGTGGAAAAGTTTGTCAAGATAGCCATGGAAACCTGTCCGCCCCTTTCCCCTGCGGAGTACCGCCTTTCCCCGGAGAATCTGGCCTACATGATCTACACCTCCGGCTCCACGGGGAGGCCCAAGGGGGTGATGATCCAGCACAAGGCCATGCTGAACTTCATCTACTTTATCAGGAGCCGCTGGCATCTGACGGAAAAGAGCCGCATTGCCTGCCACGCCAATTTTGCCTTTGATGCCTCGGTGGAGGATCTATACCCTGCCCTGACCACCGGGGGCTGCGTCTTTATTGTGCCCGAGGAAGCGCGACGGGACACCTTCGAGATGAAGGCATATATAAAGAAGTACGGTATAAACGGCGGCAGTTATTCCACCCGCTTCGGTCAGTTGCTGGCGGGAGGCAGCGAGAGCCTTGACCTGGATTACATTTGCGTGGGTGGCGAGGCCTTGACCGCTCCCCTGAACGCCAGGGGGGCGGTCTACAATGTTTACGGCCCCACGGAGTTTACCGTGGATGCCACCTATTTCCAGTTGGAGAAGGGGCGGGAGTATAATCCCATCCCCATTGGCCGCCCGCTCTACAACTGCGACGCTTTTATCTTAGGGGAGCAGCAGGAGCTCTTGCCCCTTGGGGAGATGGGGGAGCTTTGTCTCGCCGGCCCTCAGATTGCCCTGGGCTACTGGAAGCGCCCGGAGCTGACGGCAGAAAAATTCGTGGATTTAAGGATTGCCCCAGGGGATGTCCGCAGGATTTACCGCACGGGGGATCTGGCCCGCTACAATGAGGAGGGGCAGCTTGAATTTTTGGGCCGCATGGACTCCCAGGTGAAGCTGCGTGGGTACCGCATCGAGATGGGAGAGGTGGAAGCCGAGGCCCTGAAATACCCTGGCATCTCCCAGGTCGCCGCCGATGTCAGGCGCGACACACTTTGCCTCTACTACACGGCAGAGGAGGCAGTTGACGAAGGGGCCTGGAAGTCATTTATGGCAAGGAATCTGGCGGATTACATGGTGCCGGGGGTCTTTGTCCGCTTGGAGAAAATGCCGGAAACATCTAACGGCAAGCTGGATTACAAGGCTCTGCCGGAGCCTTCCCTGCGGGGGAGGGTTGAATACCTGGCACCCCGCAACGAGAGGGAACGGGCGGTGGCCGATGCCATGAAGCGGGCTTTGGGGAGCGAGGAGGAAATCGGCGTCGGAGGCAATTTCTTTGACATGGGAGGCGACTCCATCAAGGCCATCCGCCTGGTGAGCTTCCTGAGGGACGCAGGCTGGCTCGTGAAGGTCAGTGATGTACTCAGGGAGCGCACAGTGGAGGGAATCTCCCTCTGCTGCCGGGATGCTGCCGCCGCTGCAGCCATCTGCCAGGAGCCCATAGAGGGCATGGTGGAGGATACCCCCATCTTTCTCTGCTATAAGGATTTGGAATTTCCCGATAGTGCCTATTTCAACCAGTCTACCATGCTTCAGTGGCAAGGCAAGGTGGATTTAACGGCTCTTCGGGCCGCTATGGAGGCCATTTTTTGCCAGCACGACATGCTCCGGGCTGTCCTGCGGGAGGGGCATCTCTTTGTGCGGCCTGCTTCGGCGGGAGCCGTGCCCATCGAGGAATATGAGCTGGCAGATGATAAGGAGGCTATTCTGGGATTGTGCGAGGAAATCCAGTCCCATCTGTCTCTGGACCATTCCCTGGTGCGAGCGGCCCTCATCCGGGCCGGGGAGAGGGAGCTTTTCTTCCTCACCCTGCACCATACCATTATTGACGGCATTTCTTGGCGAATCCTGCTGGAGGATTTGGAGACAGCCTACGGGCAGGCCCTGGCAAGGCTGGCCATCCGGCTGCCGGAAAAGACCCATACCTATCGGGACTATGCCCTGGCCATGCAGGAGTATAGGGACAGCTACGTCCTGTCACGGGAGATTCCCTACTGGCAGGGCATCCAGGCAAAAGTCCTTGCCATGGAGACTTCAGACGGCAAGGATTATGGAAGGACTTTTGGCCATCTGGAGGTCTCTATGGATCGCGCTGCCACGGAAAAACTCCTGGCGGCGAAACTTTCCGCCTGCCATCTGGAAATCAACGACCTGCTCCTGGCGGCGGTGGGGGGCAGCTACCGCAAAAACTTTGGCAAAGATTCCCTGTCCCTCCAGATGGAAGGCCATGGAAGGGAGCCCGTGGGCAGGGAACTCCTGACGGATCGCACGGTGGGCTGGTTTACTTCTATCTATCCTTTGGTGCTGGAAGGGCTGAGGGGCGAGGCACGGCATGATCTCCTGTCTGTGAAGGAGACTTTGCGCCGCGTGCCCAACAAAGGGGTAGGGTACAATGTCCTGGCTTACCTTCCGGGTAAAAAGTTCCTGGCCTTTGAAAAGCGGCATCTGCCGAAAATCATCTTCAATTACCTGGGTGATGTGGCCGGCCGGGAGGAGCAGGGGAAGTATTTCTCCCCGGACAGCAAGGACGGCTTTGCCACGGGACTGGATTACCAGTCGGAGAGGAACTGCGACGGCCCGGATCTTTCTATCAACTGCCTGATTGACGGGGGCTGCTTCTCCCTGCACCTTGGCTACAATGCAGGGATCTATGACGAGGGGACGGCCCGGGCCTTTGCCGAGGGTATACTGGAGGAAATCGGCAGGCTGGAGGCTTATCTGGCAGGTGTAGCAGAACCGGTGGTCACGGCCTCGGATCTGGGTGAGACGGCCTGGAGCGAGGCAGAGTTTACAGCTGTCCTGGAAGAATTTGCCGGACGGGGAGAGCGGCTGGAGCGCATCTACCCCCTGAGCCCCATGCAGGAGGGCATGCTGCTTTCCCATGTAATGGAGCCAACGGCCCCGGCTTACCGTCTGGTGGATATCTATGCCCTGGACTTCCTGCCTGCAGAGGAGGAATTGCGTCTCGCCCTGGATGCCCTGGCGGCAAAGCATGAGGTCTTGCGGACGGTCATCATCCATGAAGGTGTGTCCCTGTCCCGTCAGGCTGTTACCAGCCGGAGACCTGGGCTTGAAATGAGGGATCTCAGCGGGGAGCAGGATATACTGGCCGCTGCTCTGGCCATCAGAGACGAGCTTCTGGAAAAAGGCTATGACCTGCAGAAAAAGCCCCTGTTCCGGGTAATTTGCGCCAAGACTTCGGAGAATAGCTGCTATCTTATCATGGTTACCCATCACATCATCGTGGACGGCTGGTGTGTCCAGACCTATCTGCGGGATTTCGAGGAATTCTTGAGCAAGGCCAGGCAGAAAGAGCCTATCACTGCAGCCGCCTACCGGCCCGGTCTCTACGAGGCCATGACAAGGGAGCTTTTGGACATGGACAGGGAGGCTGCCCTCTGCCATTTCACGGAGCTTCTGTCCGGGTATGAAAACAGGGCCGAGCTTCCCTCTTACGGCGTGATTGCCCCGGAGGAAGCCCAGGAAAATCAGCTCACCAGGAAGCTGGAGGCCGGGACACTTAAACTGCTGGATCGTGTGTGCCGCGGCCTTGGAGCGACCCTGGCAAATGGCCTGGAGCTTGCCTGGGGCCTGACTCTCCAGACGGCCTGCCGCCTGGATGATGTGGTGTTCGGCAAGGTGGTGTCGGGCCGGGACAAGACCTCAGCCGATGTGTCGGAGCTGGTGGGGCTTTTCCTCAATACCGTACCCTTGCGGGTGAAGACCGAACAGGATGCCACGGCGGCGCAGATGCTGAAGGCTCTGCAGGAGCAGTCCCTGGAGACAAATCCCTTCGATTTCTGCCCCCTGGCAGATATTCAGAAGGCCGTGGGCATGACGGAAGGGCTGGTTTACTCCATCCTTTCTGTGGAAAACTACGATGGCGGAGAGCCTCTTTCCCTGCTGAAGCCTGTCCTCGTCCGGGAGGAACATGCGGGGGGGTATGTGGGTCTTGATGCCAGGGTGCTGCCGGATGGGAGCCTGGAGGCTGTTCTCTCCTTTGACCCCCTGCGCTACCGCAGAGCGGAGATGGAGCGTCTGGCTGGACTCTGGGAGCATTTCGCGGCAGCCATAGCGGAGCAGCCGAACCTGCCTCTCACTTCCTTCTCCCTGCTGAGCGGGGAAGGGGAGACAAGGATTTTGCAGCTTTCCCAGGGGGAGCAGCTTGCCTATGATGCTTCCCTGACCTGGGTTGATATCTTCCGGCAGCGAGCGGCGGAGCATCCGGAGGCCCCCGCCGTGGCAGATGAAGGGAGCAGCATGACCTACGGGGAGATGGAGGAGGCTTCCGACAAAATCGCTGCCTGGCTGCTGGAGCAGGGAGTCCGGGAGAATGAATTCGTGGCTGTGCGGATGGGACGGGTCAAGGAGTATATAGCTGTCCTCTTAGGCATCCACAAGGCAGGGGCGGCCTATATGCCCATTGATCTGGACTACCCGGCAGAGAGGGCAGACTACATGATGGCTGATTCCGGGGTAAGGCTTGTTTTCACGGAAGAGTTGACCGCTAAGGTCCTTGGGGCGCCTGTACTGTCTTCACCTGTGAGGAGCCGCCTGTCACCGGAGCACTATGCCTACATGATTTACACTTCCGGCTCCACCGGCAGGCCCAAGGGTGTGGTCATCCAGCACAAGGCCCTCCTGAATTTTGTCCTTTCTGTCCGTCAGATGTGGCAACTGACGGAAAAGAGCCGGATTGCCTGCCATATCAATTTTTCCTTTGATGCCTCTGGGGAAAATCTCTACCCCGTCCTGACGGCAGGAGGGTGCCTGCTGATTGTCCCGGAGGAAGCCCGGCGGGATGTGCTGGAGATGAAGAAATTCATCCGGGAGCACAGGGTGAGCGGCTGCTCTTTCCCAACTCGTTTCGGCCAGATCCTTGCCGGGGGCAAGGATCCCCTGGAGCTTGACTGCATGTCTATGGGGGGCGAGGCTATGACTCTCATGCCCAATGTGCGAGGCAGGGTCTACAATGCTTATGGCCCTACGGAGTTTACTGTTGGCTCCGTCTATTTCTGTCCTGAGAAGGGCAGGGAATACCACCCTATCCCCATAGGGCGCCCCATACAAAACTGTGCCGGCTATATTGTGGACGAGGGAGGACGCCTGCTGCCCAGGGGCATGGCGGGAGAGCTGTGCCTGTCCGGGCCCCAGATGGCCTGGGGCTACTGGCAGCGTCCGGAGCTGACGGCGGAGAAATTTACCGAGCTGACCCTCTCCGGCGGGAAAAAGGTGAAAATCTACCATACGGGGGATTTGGCGCGGTACAACGAGGAAGGACAGTTGGAGTTCCTGGGTCGTACGGACTTCCAGGTGAAGCTGCGAGGCTTCCGCATCGAGCTGGGCGAGGTGGAGGAACGGGGGGCAAAGTACCCTGGCATCCTCCATGCCGTTGCAGAGGTGAAGAAGAATACCCTGTGCCTGTACTATACTTCGGAGGGAGAGATTGCGGCGGACAAGCTGAGGGCTTTTATGGGTGAAACCCTGGCGGAGTACATGGTTCCGGGCCTCTTGATCCACCTTGCGGAAATGCCCATGACCACCTCGGGCAAAATTGACCGCAAGCGCCTGCCTGCTCCGGATTTCTCTGTCCGGCATACAGAGTACGAAGCCCCGGTGGGGAGGACGGAGGAGGCCCTCTGCCACGCCTTTGAAAAGGTCCTGGGGCTGGAGGCGGGCAGCATCGGCAGGAATGATGATTTCTTCCTGCTGGGAGGCGACTCCATCAAGGCTCTCCTGGTCATGACCAATGCCGGCATCGAGGGCCTGAGCGCCAAGACTATCTTCAAGTGCAAAACTGCCAGGAATGTCGCCGAAGACCTTGCCGCCAGGACAGAAGAAGATCTGGAGGCCTACGAAGAGAGGGCTCGGCAGATGGTTCTTCCCGCCACCAGGGGGCAGGTGCTGATGGTGGATTACCAATTCCTGAATCCAAATTCCACCATGTACAATCTTTCCGCCCTCTATCGGATGGGCGCAGGTGTGGAGGCTGAGCGGCTGGCCAGGGCCGTGGACGAAGCGGCCCGCAATCATCCCTCCCTCAGTTTTTGTATCGAGTTCAATGAGGACATGGATGTTGTCCAGCGAATCGAGCCTTCGTTCCTGAGCAAGACGGAAATCCAGGATATTGCCCAGGAGGACTTGGAGCGGCTTTCCCACACCCTGATGCAGCCCTTCAAGCTGTTCCGTTCTTCCTTGTTCCGTTCAAAGATTTTCCGCTGCGGCGAGAAGCTGTACCTCTTTTTGGAGATGCATCACATTATCTCGGACGGGACATCCTGGAGCATTTTCCTGGAGGACATAGCCAGGGCTTACCGGGGCAAGGCCCTGGAGCCGGATTATTATTGCAGCTTTGTCCTGAAGGAGCATGAGAAATTGGGTACGAAGGAGGACAAGGAGGCAGAGCAGTATTTCCGGAAGCTCTTTGGGGACAGGGAATGGTGCATGGTGCCGACTCCGGATTTTGACTCGCTAAAAGCAGATTTGAAGGGAGAGGAGTTTGAGGAGAATGTTGTCCCCGTTGCCCGGATGGCAGAGGCGGAGCAGCAGCTCGGCGCCTCCCGGACGGTGCTTGCCATTGCCGCCGCCCTGCTGGCCTTGCAGGAATACTGCGGCAAGTCCCATGTCACTGTGGACTACATGAACAATAACCGCATGGAGCCTTATCTTGCCAATACGGTGGGATTGGTTTACAGGATGCTGCCGGTGGCAGTGGATTTGGAGAGTTTCTCCACAGCGGAGCGACTGCTGCAGGAGGTGGAGCGCCAAGTGGTGGCAGGACTTTCCAATATCGCTCATAATTACGGGGCTGACCAATCCTCCCCCTTGGTGGACGATGCTATGATGGTGAACTATACCGCAGATCTGGGAGATGCCTCACGGGTGGAAGGTCTTTCCATGGAGGAGCTTTCCCTCACCAGCGAGCGCTCCGGCGCCACCGGGAATGTGGATATGTACCTTTCAGAAGCGGATGGCGGCATAAATATTGATATAGAGTATCAGAAGCGGGCCTATGCAGACGGCAGCATGAGGAAATTCCTGGATATTTATATCAAGTATCTCAAGAAGTTGACGGAGGTTCAGGGGTCGTGAAGATAGAGCTTGCAGATCATTTCACCTACAAGAAGATTCTCCTGTTTGCCTTGCCCTCCATCGGCACTATGCTTGCCATTACGTCCTTTCAGATGGCGGACGGGTTCTTCGTGTCCAACTGGCTGGGGGTGCTTCCCTTTGCCGCCGTGAACCTGACTTTCCCTGCGCTGATGCTGGCAGTGGCCCTGGGCTTCATGCTGGGTGAGGGAGGCAGCGCCTTTGTGGCCAAGGCCAAGGGGGAGGGGGATCTGGAAAAGGCCAGGGCGTATTTTACCATGCTGGTGGCCGTACTGCTGGCGGGGGGCGCATGCCTGGGGCTCCTGCTGCATCTGGTGTTCCCGGAGCTTATACGGCTCCTGGGAGCCTCGGAGGAGCTTCTGCCTTACTGCCTGAGGTATGGGGATGTCATGTTCATGTTTCTCCCCTTCATGCTGGTGATGACGGCTTTTCAAAGCCTGTGGGTCATGGCGGAGAAGGCGGAGCTGGGCTTTCGCCTCTCCCTCATGCAGGGCGCTTTGAATGTATTTTTGGACTGGCTGCTGCTGGTGGAGCTGGGCTGGGGGGTGGAGGGGGCAGCCCTTGCCACCGGCCTGGGCGCCCTGGCCTTTACCGCAGCCACCTTATGGTATTTTCGCAAGGCCAACGCTTCCGGGCTGCACTTCGTCAAGTTCTCCGCAGATTTTCGCCAACTGGGGAAAATCTGCTACAACGGCTTGTCGGAGATGGTGGATGCGGTTTCCGTCAATATTGTGGAAGTCCTGTTCAACCTCCAGCTCATGCTGCTCATCGGCGAGGTGGGGGTGGTTGCCATCGGGGTCTACAGCTATGTCAGCGAAATCTTTTTGTCCGTCTTTTTTGCCCTTTCCACCACAACGGTCACAGTGGTGGGCTATAAGTACGGGGCAGAGGATTTTGAAGGGATCAGGGATTTCCTGAAAAAGACCTTCGTGCTGACTCTGTGCTTCGGCGCTGTCATGACTGCCGCCGGCATCTTTTTTGCCCCGGAGATTGCAGAGCTGTATGTGGGCTATGACAGGGAGGCCTGGGAGCTTACAGCCTGGGCACTTAAAATCTGCTCCCTGGGCTTTTTCCTGTACGGCTTCAATATTGTGGCGGCGGGCTTCTTCACGGGGATGGAGGAGGGAACCAAGTCGGCGACGCTGGCGTTTTTCCAGTCCCTGGCTGCGCCAATCGCCTGCATCTATCTGCTGCCGAAGTTCTTTGGCCCGGAGAGCATTTGGTTTTCCACCCCCATAGCCAATGTCCTTGCGGCAATCCTCTCAGTCTGTTTCCTGGCAAGGCATTTCTACGGGGGACAGCGAGGATAAAGCTCACAAAGATTATAAAAGATTATAACTCAAACTTCCCACATAGAAAATGCTAACAGCTCCTTGAAAACCGTATATCTCAAGAGATAAAATCCTCAGGCCGCCTGCAACAGGCGCTGCATGGGCTCCGGCAGTTTGGACATAAACTTCGCATAGAAGGCTTCTAACTGGGCATCGGTAATATGAAATTCCTCTTGAACTGTCGCCAACATAGCTTCCACTATGATCTGCATGGATTCATGGTAAGTTATGTCGGCAACTTCGGATATCAT
>CAMVGU010000058.1 GCA_947167105.1 uncultured Selenomonas sp.
TAAACACATTATATCACTAATATACACCTTTGTACATATAATCAGTTACTTAAAATTTTTTCCCTATCAGCCATAAGTCCCAGCCGGTACAAGTGACGCTCAAAGCCTGCTATCTCTCGCCTCATGCTGCGTCACCTCCTCCTGTTATATGTTTCGCTACGACTCTGCCTTTTCCTGCCCCGACATTCCTAACGCCCCACTATATCATTATACAGACAGTAATTTTCTCTGAATATACAACATATTACATTTTACAAACGATATTGACAACCCTACTCCGCAGTTGTAATATTGTAACCGTGTTATTCAAAGGAGTGGTCTTATGTATTATCTTAGCAAACTCAGCAATTTTGTCTCCAAGTACATGGCTCCACTGGTCATCATAGTGGCGGCCATAGCCCTTTTTGAGCCATCCAGCTTCAAATGGGCAGCCCCAAAAATCACTATCCTGCTGGGAGTTGTCATGTTTGGCATGGGCATGACCTTGAAGCCCAGAGACTTCAAGCTGGTATTCCAGCGTCCCCGTGACGTATTCATTGGTGCCCTGGCCCAGTTCACCATCATGCCTCTGCTGGCCTGGTGCCTGGCCAAAGCCTTTGACCTGCCCCCGGAGCTTGCCGCTGGTGTTATATTGGTCGGCACATGTCCGGGTGGCACCTCATCCAATGTCATGACCTACCTGGCTCGTGGTGATGTGGCTTTGTCAGTCTCCATGACCATGACCACCACCATCCTGGCTCCCATTGTTACGCCTCTGCTCACCTGGTGGCTGGCAGGAGCATGGGTTGATATTTCCCTGACAGCCATGATGCTCTCCATATTTCAGGTAGTAATCCTGCCCATTGTCCTGGGTATCGTTCTGAATACCCTTTTCGAGGCGCAAATTCAGAAAGCCGTCAAAATCCTTCCTCTTATTTCCGTTATGGCTATCATCCTTATTGTCGGTGGCGTGGTATCTGTCAGTTCCCAGCGCATCATGGAAACCGGCCTTCTCATCATGCTGGTGGTCATGTGCCATAATCTTCTGGGCTACGGAATCGGCTTTCTGCTTGCCAAGGCATGTCACATGGATATTGCCAAAGCGAAAGCTATCTCCATCGAAGTAGGGATGCAGAACTCTGGTCTTGCGACATCTCTGGCCATGCTCCATTTCGGCGCGGCGGCAGCCATTCCTGGGGCCATCTTCTCTGTCTGGCACAACATCTCAGGGTCACTGGCCGCCAACTATTTGTCCAACAAAATCAACAAAGGAAAATCTCCAGCGCCGCAAACAGCGGTGTGAAAGAAGCAACCCTAAAAAAATATTAACATGAACCCAATATCAAGCGTTGCTTGAAAAGAATCAGGCAATGCTCGAAGCTACTCAAAATACTATTTTAACATAATCCGAACAGATAAAAGGATCTGCAAGTCAGTGTCCGCAAAGATAATAATAAATCCCTCGCTAAATCAATAGCGAGGGATTTATTACTTCTACAGTTCACAACAAACTGCGAATGTGCCATACTATCCTCGGTGCTACCTGAAACGGTCGGCGGTTGCCCTTCTCCGAAGGGACTGTGACCCTTCGATGACATATAAATCCCACAGGGAAATATGTGCTGAGGAGGGATGCTTATGGCATTAGATTTTTGCTTCCTTAAAGATATCCTCATCATAACAAATCCCCTCCGAAATGGTTTTCTGGCGGGAAGCCATCCGGGTTGTCCCTCTGCTCCACGGCCGCAAAAAAGCAGTCCATGTCCACATGAAGAATAAGGCGTTCTGCCATTGTTCTATTTCCTCATTTCCTTGCTCCTGGCCCAGTCTGCAATGGCTCTTATATCATCCGGGGTAGTCCTGCAGCATCCTCCAATCAGCCTGGCGCCGGCCTGATACCACCGGGCGGCCATGTCCACAAACCTTGCCGATGCTCCCTGCCAGGTCTTGGTCACGGCATCATAGGTTTCGCCGGAGTTTGGATAAACCACTATATGTTTTTTCGATTTTTCCCTGATTTTCCCTATCAGGGATGACACATGCTGCGGAGCTGTGCAGTTCAGCCCCAGGGCAACTACCTCGGGCGCTCCTTCAAGCCAGGCAGCACATTCCCCAAGGGGCGTGCCATCACTGATGGAATCAGCATCCTTGCAGGAGAAGGAAATCCATAGCGGAATACTTATCCCTGCTCTCCTGACCGCCCTGACCACAGCTTTGGCTTCTACCAGACAGGGCAAGGTCTCAACTGCCATGATATCCGGCTCCTCGTCAGCCAGCAGTTTCAATCTCTCCTCATGGAAATCCGCCAGTTCCTCCTCACCGATGGCATAGTTGCCACGGTATTCCGAGCCGTCTGCCAGGAATGCCCCATAGGGACCCACCGAGGCCGCCACTAAAGGCTTCGGGCGATGGGTCAGGATCTCCGGCGCTTCCCTTATAAATTCAGCCCTTGCCTCTTTAGCAAGGCTTACGGAGAGTTTTATCAGCTCTGCGGCCCGCTCCCTGGACAGCCCTTTGCGCAGGAATCCTTCTATCGTAGCCTGATAGCTAGCACTTTCCACCACATCCGCCCCGGCGCGCAGGTAGTCAAGATGCACAGCCTTCACCAAATCCGGCCTCTCATGGAGGGCCTTGGCAGACCACAGTTCATCCTTGATGTCAAAGCCCCGCCCCTCCAATTCCGTAGCAAAGGCCCCATCCAGGACAACCAGGGGATACTTTTCCAGCACTTCATTCAAACAATTCACGCTCAACACTCCTTAGCCGATTTGCAATCAAAGGACACTATGGGAGGATTTTCGCCCCGCTCCCCGGCCGGCAGATACCTTTCCCAGAAATCATCGAACAGGCGGAATATTTCCTTGTGGCGTGCCGCGATGATAAACAGGGTCACTGCCACATACAGGGCAGAGAGTATATCCGTAAAGGCCCAAAGCACATCCGCCTGCACATTGTAAAAGATGACGCAGGGCAGCATGTAGTAGAGCTTGTACAGAGGCATAAGCCTCTTGTTGAGCCTTGTATCTCCCAGGGCGTAGTTCACGGATTTCTCGCAGGTATAATACATGCCGATGATGGTAGTCCACGCCAGCACCGCTATGACCACAGCCGTCATCTGCCCGCCCAGGGCTCCGTAAGCATTGCTGAAGGCCACCGTGGTCAGGGTGCCGGAGGTGGCTTCGCTGGTATAGTAGGAGCCGGTGATGATGATGGTAAAGGCCGTGATGGAGCAGATGATCATGGTGTCCAGGAAAACCTCTCCCCAGCCCCACAGGGACTGCCGCACGGGATGATCCGTCCTGGCCGTGGCGTGGGCAATCATGCCATAGCCGGTGCCCACATCGTTGGAGTAGATTCCCCTTGCCACACCAAATTGTATCGCATCCCTCACCGTGGCTCCGGCAAATCCCCCCACTGCAGCCACAGGGGAAAAGGCGCTGACGAAAATCAGCTCCACCACTGCCGGGATTTCACGCCAGTGCAGGAAAATAATCCCCAGCCCCATAAGAATATAGGCCCCAGCCATAAGGGGAACTGCCTTGCTCATAACCTGGGAAATGCGCCGCAGGCCGCCCCAGATAGTCACCAGGCAGGTAAGGCCAATCACGGTCACGGTAGCAAGGCCAGAAATACCGAAGGCCTCATTCATAGAGCCCACCACCGCCTCCGTCTGCACGCTGCAGGTCCAGGGGCCGAACAGGCAGCAGAATACCGCCAGCACCACGGCCCCCCGCTTCCATCCGAAAGCATTCTTCAGCACAAATGACCTGTCGCAGACAAATTCATCCATGGAATCCTTGTAATGCTCTCTGTACCTTTGGCCAATGATGATTTCGCAGGCCTTGGTGGACATGCCAAAGAATGCAGACAGCCACATCCAGAACAGGGCGCCGGGGCCGCCGCTTACTATGGCAGTTGCCACCCCGCTTATATTGCCCGTGCCTACTGTATTTGCAAGAGCTGTGCAGGCAGCACGAAAGCCGGATATAGTCCCCTCTCCCTCGCCCTCCCCCTTTTCCAAAATCTGTCCGTAGGTGTTCTTTGCGTTGAAACACATCTTGCGCTGATAGCGAAAGCCAAAACGAATTGATAAAATGATGCCGGTGCCAATCAGGATGACGGTCATGGGTGTTCCCCAAACCAGCTCATCTATGGCATATAGCCATTGTGCTATTGCTTCCATACACTGCCTCCCGGAGTAGCTGATGCCAAAATCATTGTAGACAAATATTCTCTCTCTGCACATGCTATATTACAGTTTTCTGGCAATGTTGACAACCTCTTTTTGCGGCTGCATCACCGTAGGCATGTTATTCCTGCAAAGAACAGGCCTCCATAGGTTTTGGGGTCGTTTTATTTTGTTGTCAAGAAAGGCTTTATATCCTATGCGATGCCAGTATTTTCAAGAGATTAGGGCGTGTTGATTAATTCACTCAGCCCATCTTCATGGGTCTTGACTGCCCCTGCTGCGTTGACAAATCCTCAGCATAGCACCACTATGCCTGCGGTTTGTCGCCTTGCATGGACAGCCAATCCCCACAAATCTGGACTAAGCTCATTTAATCAACACGCCCTAGCCTTATTTTCGTGGTGGGAAAGTTGAGTTTCATACCTTGCCCGCCGTTCACGAACTCTCCAACTTTATTGCCCTCACAAATCAATCAGCTTGGCCAGTTCGCCGGTGGCGTTGGCAAAATCCTCCATGGTCATGCCGAACTCATCCCTGAAGATGCGCTTCACTGTTTCGTAGGACATGATGCCGTCCACGGAGCAGGAGCGTGCGATTTCATGCATATCGTAGAGCTTCTGGGAAATGGCACTCAGCTTGCCGTTGCCCTGGGCAATCAAGTCCCTGGGAACCAGGATGTTGTCGAACTGCTTGGTCAGCTGCCGCAGTCCCTCCTGGCCTTCTCTGGCGCTTTCCTTCATAAGCTGGATGCTCTCCTGCATCATGAGGGTGGATCTCGCCGGGTCTGAGGCAGCCAGCTTCATGGCCTCATCCTGAAGCTTCAGGGCTTTTTCCGTGGCGGTAGCTGCCTCGGCGAAGCGGTCCTTGCCCTTGTAGGCGATGGCCTTGGCTACACCATCGGCATCCGCGAATTTCTCTGCCTGCCTGGCAGGATCGATGGCCCGGAAAACATCGTCCTTGACTGAGCCGTACATCTCGGGATGGCCGTCGGAAACAACTGTCTGGTCATAGAGGCGGCAGAGCTTGCTGGCTGCCTCTTCGCTGGGCGGGTTGGCACCGCCCTTGACCCTGCGGTAGAAAGTCTCCCGGAAGGTCTTGGTGGAGGTATTCAGATCCACATTCTTGGTGAAGCCGCCCTCCAGCAGAAGTTCTGCCGTCCAGTCCTTGTCAAAGGTGGTGGTCAGGCCGCTCCTGAGCTTGCCGATGCCGGTGCCGCTCATGTTGACAATGCCTATCCTGTTGCGGGGGACATTGAGGGCAGCAGAAAGTTCCGTTTTCCAGGCCTCTCCCACATCCTGATAGAGATCCAGCATGGTGTTGTTGAAGGCCGCGCGGGTGGCCTGAGCATTGGCACCCTGATAGCTCTTCAGATAGCGCATGGCTGACTTGTTGGACTGCACTTCCAGCACCAGATTTTGCAGCTCCATCTTGCGGGCAAGCTGGTCGTTCAAGGCTCCCAGCTCAAGGTATTCTCCTGCGCCTGCAGGCAGGTCCCCCAGCTGTCCCGAAGCCCTCTGCTTGATTTTCTGCACCACATCCTTGTTGCTTTCTGCCATCTGCTCCAGTTTCCTGACCAGTTCCTCTCCTTCTGCTGCAGCCTTCTTATGGACGGTTTCTGCCAGGTCCTCAGCTGCAGTCCTGGACTGCCCCTTCGCCTTGGCCCAGAGCCTCTGCCCTGTCTCCTTGGCTGAAGCCAGGGCAGACCTTCCGCGCTCCACAGCGCCTTTAAGCCTGGTGCCCATGGTACGGGGATCAAGGAACTTGCCTGCGCTGATGAAGTTCTGCTTCATGGTTTCCGTGGCGCTTACTGTGTCGGGCTTCACGCCCAGCTTTCCCATGCCCGTTTCTATGGCATTCTGCATCAGGAAATCCACCACCACGGGCTTGGCCCCTGCGCAGAACATCCCCCAAGCGCTCTTCTTGCTGTCCTCGATGGCATCGTTTTCCGCATAGGCCAGCATATCACGGCCCACCTTCAGAGAGTTCAAGGCCACCTCTGACAGGCCTGCCGTGAAGTGCCCCAGCACCATGCGCCCGGCAAAGCCCAGCCTGTTTTCTGCCACCTCACCCATTTCCAGCGTTGCGCGGGTAAACATCCAGGCTTCGTCCGCCAGGGTGGGAGCCTCCACCGGCGGGTCTGCATTTGCTCCCAGGAATCCTCCCTGATTGTACTTTTTCCAGACGTACTTGACCTTGGCCACCTGATAGGCATCATAGCCATAGTCGGGATCATAGCCGTCCCGCATCAGCTTGGCCAGGTTATACAGGGGGAAGAGCTGCTCCCAGAGATCCCTGGCTTCGATGACGGTGATGATATGATCCAAAAGCTCGCTGGTCTTGCGGGTGTCCGCCAGATATTTTTCCTTGTCTGCGTCCTTGATGTTCAGAGGCTTCTGGCTGCGCAGGAGAACGTCCTTCTTGCAGTGGACCACTTCCTCGCTGCCGTCCTTCCTCGTCCACCTGGCATCGAAATCCAGCACTGCGCCATAGCGTGAGGGGGGATCCAGCACTGCCTTGCCAAAGATCAGGCACCTGGTTCCCTCTTTGGTCACCTCCACCGGCACTATATCCAGCTGCAGCTCGTCAATGATTTTCTGCAGCGACTCGTCCCCGGCATTTTTCGGCGCAACGTGGAAGCTGCCCTCTACAGGTACGGGAGCGATGGTAAAGACGCTGTTGGTTTCCTCATCCCAGGTCAGGATCTTGATATTGGCCTTGGTGGTCCCGCACTCGAAGTCCTCTTTCTTGATGTTGAGGAGGGATTTCGTCTGCATGGCTTCCTGCTTGAGCAGACCGCAGCAGTCGATGCCGTCCACATCCACGATCAGCCCCATGTGAATGCGGTAAATGGGCAGCTCCTTGGTGAGCGCCTGCTCCTCTCCGGTCACGGGGTCCCGCTTGACGGCCTTCACGTTCAGGTGGCCGATGTCGATTTCACCGGGTGCTTTTTCGCTTTTGTCCGTCTCAGTGATATTGGCATAGTAAACTCCCGGGTGCTCCCCATCTGCTTCCAGAGTCACCTGGTAGCCGCCATCAGCCTCCGCAGTGACCTCAGCTTCGCCGAAGTTCACCACCCCGAAGGGCAGGCGGGTCACTTTGTCATACCTGGCCGGCAGGCTCAAGTTCTCCTGTCCGAACACGATAGCAGCATCGCCCACCACCCGGAAGACAACGTGCTCCTTAAAGGTGCCACCCTGCCCCTGTATGGAGAAAACTATCTGGCAGCCCTCCTGCTGAAACTCCTCCGCATTCCCTTCCGGAATAGAGACTTCTACGCCCCTGTAGCCCTCCGTCATGCCGCCGTCCCAGATCTTTACCTCCGGGTGAGGGGAGGAAATCTGAAGCTTTGCAGCCAGGTCATCCCTTGCGCTCTCCTCTCCCTCTGGCGTGACCTCGGTGATGCGGACATAAAGGGACTGCGCCCTGCCGCCAATCTGCAATTCGTTGCCAAAATTCTTTCTCAGATAAAGGCGGAAACAACCCATTCCCTCCGGGATATCTCCAAAGGAAATCATGGCAGCCGCGTCTTTATCAGAGATATAGCCGCCCTTGATGATGGAGAGGGGGAATACATGGCCTGCGTCCTCCCCCGGTTCCTCTTTGGCAAATACCAGGATTCCCAGATCCTGCGGCTTGCCTTCAGGAGGAGCGGCTTTCTCAGGCTCAGCCGGAGGTTCTTCCACCGGCTTTGCCGGCTCGGCAGCTGCAGGATTGATAAAGCGAATTGACATAGCTCCGATGTAATCCGACAGCATCTTCCGATACCCTGCTACATCGGGCTGTACCGAGGATTTCATATTCCGGACACTGATTTTCAGAATCTTTTCTTTGCCGGTATCGGGATATTTCAGGGAAACCAGGCCGTAGATTTCATAGCTCCTCCGCTTATTTTCCCCGCTGCCGATGGTATTGTCCGAAACCCAGGAAACGATGCAGGCATCTTCCCCCGTAGCCGTTTTCAGCCACTGCCGCTCATAGAGGGCGCGGCCCACGGAAGAAACGGTGATGCTGCCCCACACCGGCGCCTCCTCCTTCACATCCTCCTTGTCCGGATAATGGTCGTCAACATAGGCCCGGAAGGATTCCTTGTCGCAGTCCTCCACCTTGTTGCTGAACTTCTCTTCATTGAATACGGACGTGTCCAAATAAACACCTTCCGCAAAGCCAACCGAACAAGGCAGGGCCCAAAGCAAGGCCGTAAGCAACACCAGGATAAATCCCGGCCATCCCGCCTTTTTCATCATACATCCACCTCTTTCCCAATTTCCTGCCCTGAAAACGTCACCCCCGCTATGGACAGCGGCGGCTTTCCCCTTACAACAACTTCTTCGCAGCTTCCAGATTCCTTTGGTAACTTTCGCTTCCCGGGTCAAGCTCTACAGCCTTCCGGAAGCATTCTACGGCTTTTGGGTAGTTGCCCAAATAATAATAAGCAGTTCCCATATTGTTCCAGGGACTTGCATCTTTGGGGTCAAGCTCGATGGCCTTGCGGCAGCATTCGATTTCCTTGTTGTAGTCCCCCAGCTCCCCATAGGCATACCCCATATTGTTCCAGGGGCTGGCGAACTTCGGGTCAAGCTCGATGGCCTTGCGGCAGCATTCGATTGCCTTGTTGTAGTCCCCCAGACTCCCATAAGCTAATCCCATATTGTTCCAGGGCTGTGCATACTTCGGGTCAAGCTCTATGGCCTTCCGGTAGCATTCGATTTCCTTGTTGTAGTCCCCCAGATTCCCATATGCATATCCCATATTGTTCCAGGGGTAGGCATACTTCGGGTCAAGCTCGAT
>CAMVGU010000059.1 GCA_947167105.1 uncultured Selenomonas sp.
ATACCTTCTGGCAAGGTGAAAATTGGGGCTTGACAAAAGTCACTACATAACAGGTATTAGCTTTTTCCAGTCCGCCATGGTTTTGGGATTCAAAGCCCAGATCCGAAATAGCCTTACGCATTCCGTCATAATTCACAAAAACACCCAATTTAGTCGTTCCCTTTACCCCGGCCTTCTTCAGCAGGTTTGCTACCTCGTTTGAATTATCATACAAGCTCTTTTACATTTTCTACACTTTCCTGCTGATTCCTGCAAGCCTCGAAATTTTTTTAGTTGCCGTACTTACAGATGTGTTCCCCCCGTCCTATCCCGGAACACCACCGTCATGCCGCCATCCACGCCCACCGTCACATAATCCACCGTCGCGCCCCAGAGCCGCTCATCGAACTCCGCGACAGGCTCTCTCTGCGCCTCAAGCGTCCTGATGAACCCCGCTCCCTAAAGGGACTAGCTTCGCGTCGCAGCCTCTCTCCCTTGGCTGACCGCTGGGCAATGGTCGCCGTCACCTCGTCGAACCGTGCCTTGGCTTTCTCGTACCGCTCCACCAGCCCGTTGTAGCGTTTGCTGTGCATAAGCGACTCACACGCAGGAAAATCCTGCGGTTCGCTGCTTATCTGGTACTCCCCTTGGTCTTGGGCAATCCTCGCGTTCTCGGCGATGCAGTTCTGGGTCATCTCCACCAGCACCGGCATTTTTCCGGAGAAAATGCTCACGCCGCTGTATCTGCCTCCCTCTCGCTTGCGCCGCGCCACCTCCGCCTGCACCATCTCAAAAGTTTCCGGGGCGATGATGGCGGGATGGCTCTGCTCCACGAAGTAGCTGGGTACTTGCCCGGTGTTTTTCACCACCTTCTTCGTGAGGAAGTCCGGCGTGAATGTCTTCTGGATGCGGGCGCAGCCTGTGTACTTCTCGTTGGCGAGGACTCCGTTGATGGTGGCGGCGTTCCATTTGCTCTTGCCCGTGACCGTCAGGATTCCCCTCTTTGTCAGTTCCTTGGCGATGGCGCAGGGTGTCAGCCCCTCGATGAACAGCCCGAAGATGAGCCGCACGGGACAAGGCTTTGAGGAAAAGAGAAGAGGGGGTGCATTTGCACCCCCTCGGTGGGGATTTTGCAACCCCTAAGTTATTAAATCAGCTATTTCTTGCCTGACGTTATTAACCAGACATATGGCTAATGAGAAAAGGTCAATGATTCGCCCACACATCGATTTCTTCCCCTGCGTAAAGTTTCGCATCCGCTTCGCGAATAAGTTTGCGGATAGGAAGCCGTTGCGGGCATTCCCTTTCGCACGAGCCGCAATTTTGACAATCCCTCGGGCTGTGCTTGGCAATGGTCTGATAGTAGTTCAATCTCGCCATACGAAGATTGTTCATCTGATGCAGGAGATTCAAACAAGACAGCACTTTGGGAATATCTATATTCGCCGGGCACCCCTTGTCGGTACAGTAATGGCATCCCGTGCAGCCTACAGGACCTTTGCTCTCGATGATTTTTGCCGCTTGCCTTAGCATTTCTTTTTCTTCGGTCGTGAGCGGCTTGAAATTTTGCATCATTATCAGCTCGTTCTCCTGCATTTGCTCCAAGGTGGACATCCCGGACAAAACGACAAGAACACCCGGAAGAGAAGCAGCATAGCGTAGTGCCCAAGAGGCCGGAGTTGCTTTCGCATCGGTTTTGGCAAACAGCTCCTTGATTTCCTGATGTTCATCCACTGTTGCCAGATTGCCGCCTTTCACCGGCTCCATAATTATCATGGGCTTATCATGTTTGCAGCACACTTCATAGGTTTCAACAGAGCCACCGTTTCGTCTCGCACCGTCCGTATTGTGATCGTAGTAGTTTGCTTGTATTTGGACAATCTCGATTTCCGGGTGCCTGGTCAAAATATCCTCCAGCATTTCCGGCGTTCCGTGGAAGGAAATGCCGATATGTTTTACTCGTCCGCTTGCTTTTAGGGAACGCATGAACCCCCAAGCATCCATTGCGTCAATGCGGCGAATGGATTCGGGGCTGCCGATGGCGTGCATAAGCTCAAGGTCATTGTACTCCGTACAGGCATCGTTCAGTTCCTTTTGGAATGCCTCCTCCGCTTTTTCCCATGTTCCTAAAGTTCCGTCATTGAAAAATAATTTGCCCACAAGGATATAGCTTTCCCTTGGATATTGAGCAAGACACTTCCCTATCATCGCCTGTGAGCCTATATAATGCCATGCCGAATCAAAGTAGTTCATACCGTGCTCCATAGCATAGTCAAACATCTGTTGGCACTCATCCTCGATGTAGTAGCCGTTCTGCCCTTCCGGCAGACGCATGCAACCAAAGCCCAGTCGGGGAAGTTTGCGCCCAAAAATATTTTTCTCCATGATGCAGCCTCATTTATTCGATGTCATTTTCCAGTGTCTTGATAAACTTTGCCGGAACACCACCCACCAAGGTGTTGTCCGGCACATCCTTGGTGACCACTGCTCCCGCCGCAACGACGACGTTACTGCCGATAGTCACCCCCGGTAAAATCGTTACATTGCCGCCAATCCATACATCATTGCCGATCATGACGGGCTTGATAAGACTCAGATGCTCGCGCCGCCCCATGGGTGTCAGGGGGTGGTTCACTGTGCTGATAAGCGTATTGGGGCCAATCATGACGTGGTTTCCGATACGCACCTCATCCACATCGAGAATCGTCACATTGTAGTTGGCAAGAAAATTATCGCCCACATGGATATTCCTGCCATTGTCACAGATAAACGAGGGGAGTACGGCGGGATTTTCGCCCACACTCCCGAATAATTCGCGGATTGCCGCTTCTTTAGCTGCTCCATCCGTGACGGGTATGGCGTTCAGCTTTTGGCACCCCTTCACCGCATGGAGTTTCAGCGCATCCACTTCCGGGTCGCTGAAATCAAACGGCAAATGCGCCTTGAGTTTGTCGAGTTCCGTCATAATATTTTATCCTTTCTTGTTTTGCCTTAAAGTTGCTCTCACGATGCTTTGTGCAGTATGCCGTCCAATATCCTTGCCGCATCCTCTACGCAACCGAGACAGGAGCCTCCATCATCTCATTCTGTTTACAGGAGTATCCTTAACCCACGCATTATACTCATCAAATAACGGTGCTCCGTCCAGCCATGATATCTCCGGCACATCAGGGCGAATCTCCTTAATACGGCGATATACCTGCGGAGCAACCATGCCGCGACGACAATGCACAAGGATTGGCTGTCCTGCCGGCAATCTGCCACCGAAATTTCCTTTTCAGCAGTACCCTGCGCCGCTGAATCGCCGCACCCCATTATTATGGTGCAAATGGCCAGCAATGTCATACATGCGTACAGTTTCATTCTCTCTCATCATTCCATTACATCAAATCCAACTTATCCCAGAGGATATTTCCGTTCTTGTCCACATAGCCCTCGTCCACATGAACCTTTTCCACCTTAGCGATAAAAAGCTCATGAGTGCCCGGAAGGGTGGACTCTATCACGCTGCACTCGATGTTGACAGGGCAATCTGTCAGTATCGGGGCGTTTACATAGGTGGCATCCTCCCACTTGAGATTAAGAGCGGCAAACTTATCGCCGTCCCTGCCGGAATGGGAGCCAAGGTAGTCGTACTCCTTCTTGAAGCCTTTTTTCGGCAGATTGATGACAAAGCAACCAGTTTTCTTAACCATGTGATGAGAAAATCTGGTGGGAACGATGCCCACCATGACCATGACGGGATCAAGGCTTACATTGGCGGTAAACCCTACGACCAGCGCATTGTTCCTGCCCTCCTTATCACGGCAGGATACGATGGTCTGCGGCACAGGCTGCAAAGACAGTAATTTTTTTCCTTCTTTTTTCATAATGAATTTCCTCCTCGCTCATTTCGGTGCGTTCAAAAATTTCCTCGTCTTGTGTAGTATATCCTCGCATGGTTCTCTTGCCACTATCCTTTTTTAAGATTTTTACTGGTAATTTCTAAGATTTTTGCTATAATGCTATCATGAAGAAGGGTGCCTTGATTTTAGCAATCACGGAGAGGATACAATGATACATAAAAAAATGCTGTCACTTGCTATTGACAAGCTCGCCATTGAATTTGCCGACCTTGACCTCTCGTTTCACGACATGGGAGGCATTCACGCGGGCAATGTGACTTCCTACTGGCCAGGACGCGATGATGAGGACGTAATGATCTGTGTGTTCAAGGGAAAGAAAATCCATGAGCCTTTCCATCGACAGGATTTTTTCTTTATCAATTATGCCTATCAAAACAGTTATGCCGCCCTCTCGGCAAAGGATAACCGCCTGATTACTATTGGCGAGGGGGAGTGCTATATCGGGCAGCCATATAGTGGCTATGCCTTGCGCGGAGCGGCTGCCGATAAGGAAGAAATCATTATCATTGGCATTTTGATTCAACGGGATGCCTTTTTCCGTAACTATCTCCCCATTATTTACGCGGATGCGTCTCTGTTCCGCTTTTTTCTCGAGCCAAAGTCCAATCGCTTTTCCGATGAGTACATTCATCTTTCCATGCAAACGTACCCTGCCGTCCGTCTCCTGCTGGAACTTATGGTCATGGAATACGCCGACCGCAAGGAAGATACCCAGCATTTCTTGAAATCACTGCTTCAGCCATTTATGATAGAAGTTACCCGCCGCTTTGCCATAGATAAATCCGATATCCGTCCTAAATCCATTTCCGAGCAGATTATGGATTATATGGATAATCACTCCGATGTAGTGACGTTGAAGGACATTTCACGGCACTTCTCCTATCATCCCAACTACATCTCCACGGTACTGAGAAAGGAAACTGGACGCAAATTTACCGAAATTCTATTGGAAAAACGAATGGGGAGGGCATCGCTCCTGTTAAAGAGCACTGCCCTCCCCATCGAAGAAATATCCGCTATGCTTGGCTACAGCAATCACAGCAACTTTTACAAGGCATTCAAGGAATATTACGGGATAACACCACGAGAATACCAACACTCAAAAGCGACATAAAGCTAATCCTTTTGTATGCACTCCACGAACTTATCAAGCGCCGGATTGGTATTTTTTTCCTGCCAGATGGCAGCCACTTCGGCGGGGAGCGAGCTGTCCTCCAACGGAATAAACAGCAGATTGATTCCTGCCGGAGCGCATGGCAGGAAATACTCGGGAACGATGGTGATTCCCTTGCCCAACGCCACAAACAGCAAAATACTTTCTATGGCCTGATGCTGGAAGTTTATATTCGGAACGAGGCCGACATCCGCAAAATCAGCCAGAATGGCCTGTGTGGGGTCATATTCGCTGAGAGCGTTTTGCCGATAGGAAATGAATATCTCATCTGCCAGCTGCTCCCTTTTCAGGGAATGGAATTCTGCAAAAGGATGCTTGGGCGGAACTGCTACATACAGCGGATAACGGGCAAGCACCATTTCTTTCAGTCCGGACTTCTTTTTGCCGGGCAGGGGCAGATTGAAAATAATATCATACTTTCCTTCCATCACCCCATCATATAGGGCCGCCACTTCATCCCGTTCGATAAGGATTTCAATGTTTGGGTATTCGTACTGAAAATCCTGCAAAATTCTCGGAATGACGGTACGTTCAAAGCCCCATTGGTAACCTACATGGATTTCTCCGGCGAATCCCTCGGCGGCATCCTTGGTGTGCTGGACAGCTTCCTCGATTCTCGTGATGATGCTTTTGGCTTCCTTGACAAAGACTTTTCCTGCCGGGGTGAGAATAACCTTACGATTATCCCGCTGAAAAAGCTGCACGCCCAGTTTTTCCTCTAAGGCTTTGATTTGATTGGAAACCGCCGTTTGCGAAATATAGTATTTTTCCGCTGTCTTGGTAAAACTCAATGTATCGGCCAAGACGAGGAAATATCTTAGCTGCTGAATGTTCATGTTCAGAAATTATCCTTATTCTCGGCGTAAACTTCCGGCAGGATTGCAGCCAGATTGGTAAACTCTTTGATATTATGGGCAAATAAGCCCTTGGATACTTCCACTGGAACTTTCGCACCCTCGGGCAGAGTGCAGCGAATCTCCCCGTCCACCACGCCATAGCCGATCCAAAAACGGGAACACAGCATCACGCCGTCCTGATAAGGATACCATTTATGCACCATCGCCGCCGCGCAGGAGCCATCACCGATGCCGCAAACAAGGGATGCGCAGTTTTCCTTGCCAATCAGGGACGTGTCAAAGCCAAAATCAGCAGGGCTTTTGAAGCAAATCTTCAGAAAGCCGGGGCCACCACCCACATCCTCCAAAATATAATGATTGACTCCCCATGTCTTTTCATTGACCGGCACATTGGGGTCGCAAACATAATCGGCTTTGTCAGCACGGGCAAAATAATGGTCTTCAGGGTCCCAAATCTTATAGCGCAAATCCGAGCCTACGCTGTGCCACGGGAACCACCAGTCCAGCATTTCCGGGGTAACACCTGGCATATAGGTTTCGTTGCAGACAAAGCCGGTGCCGTTTGCCTCCGTGCCGTAACCGACTTGGGCATAGTCCTTGTCTTTCCCTGCCAAATAGAGGTTTTTCTCTTCAAAAGGCACAGCGGACTTTTCCTGCGGCGCATCCAGAAGAGCGATTTTCTCCGCCGGGATGTTCGCCATATCCCGCTCAAAGAATTTGTAATAAGAAAGTGCCTTCTCCTCTTTGCTCACGCCGACCTTTTTGCCCAAAAACAGTTTCATGATGATTTTCTCCCTGCAAAAGTCATGTTATTTGAAATATGTCCTTCCGTGAAACGCAGTATGCACTGCTGCACTGCATTAAGAAAGGCACCGACATACCAAACGCCGACTGCCATTGCCACGGCTATCTGTATGGCATAGCTGCCTTGCAAGCCTTGTTCAAGGGGTGACAGCACCGTAAGGGTGATTGCCCAGCCGCAAAGCCATGACGGACAATGTATTATTTCTGAACGCATAGCCGCTATGATGACCGCTGCGCCACCTAGCAAAAACAACGTCATGAAGGTGGTGACATCTGCGTTCCAAGAGGAATTTTGCATAGCATTCACTGCCAGCCATCCCCAAAGATCCCCCAGCAAGAACCCAATGGTTATCTTGGGGGCATCCATCAGCTTGTTGCCATTGGTGACATACAATCCGGCGCAAATCAGAGCAACCGCACCCACATCGACGCTGAGATAAGATGCCAAGACCGCCCATATTTGCGGAAGAATGGCGATGCAAAAGGCAAGGCTCCATGTTTCTGCCGACAAATTTTTCATAACCGCATTTCCTCCCTTCCTGCTTTGTTGATTTCATTATACAGAAGGAAGGCGCAGAAGGGAAATATCTATTTCGTTGGTTGCTATAATCAAATGGTTATGATAGGGGAATTTGATGTAAAGCCAAAGCCATGTACCGTAACATTTCTCAAGTATGTATCCCCGTCCCATCCCGGAACACCACCGTCATGCCGCCATCCGCACCCACCGTCACATAGTCCACCATCGCGCCCCACAGCCGCTCATCGAACTCCGCCAAAGGCTCTTTCTGCGCCTCAAGTGTCCTGATGAACCCCGCCCCCTAAAGGGACTAGCTTCGCGTCGCAGCCGCTCTCCCTTGGCTGACCGCTGGGCAATGGTCGCCGTCACCTCATCGAATCGTGCCTTGGCTTTCTCGTACCGCTCCACCAGCCCGTTGTAGCGTTTGCTGTGCATAAGCGACTCACACGCAGGAAAATCCTGCGGTTCGCTGCTTATCTGGTACTCCCCTTGGTCTTGGGCAATCCTCGCGTTCTCGGCGATGCAGTTCTGGGTCATCTCCACCAGCACCGGCATTTTTCCGGAGAAAATGCTCACGCCGCTGTATCTGCCACCCTCCCGCTTGCGCCGCGCTGCCTCCGACTGCACCATCTCGAAGGTGGCAGGGTCGATGATGGCGGGATGGCTCTGCTCCACGAAGTAGCTGGGTACTTGCCCGGTGTTCTTCACCACCTTCTTCCTGAGGAAGTCCGGCGTGAAGGTCTTTTGGATACAAAATAACGATGCACCCCCTATACCCTCTTAACGATGAACCCCCTTGCACCCCCCTGCCTATCGTTAAACGAGTATTGCTCAGAAGCCGCACGGGACAAGACTTTAAGAAAAATAGAAGGGGGTGCATTTGCACCCCCAAGGCTCATAATATCTTCCCTGCCATACTAAATGTGTGGTCTCAGTAGGCTAAAACAAGCCCTTTTTGTTACCCATACTACTATTTTTCATTCCTGAAATCCGGGAAACGCCCATCCTGATAGAGAGGAGCAATGACTTTTGACAGGGCGTATGCCACACGGAA
>CAMVGU010000060.1 GCA_947167105.1 uncultured Selenomonas sp.
TGTGAATATGCTCGAAGTCTGGTTTAGCAGGGCCGACATTCCTTGTAGCTGATGGGAAGAGACGCTCAGCCAAATCCTGGCGGCTCATTTTCTCAACGGCATCTGCGTCAAGCCCTTCTTTACGGAAGGCATCGACCATCTTCGCCACAGTGTTGCGGGAGACGCCAAGCGCGGCAGCAATGCTGCGCTGGCTTTCGCCACTGAGGAATCTGGTCAGAATCTCCTTTTCTTTTGCCATTTCAATGTCTCCTTTCCAATGAATTATGGTTGTCCACATGTCCATTGTAAGGCGACATCGAGGTGGCTCTCAACATGAGATTCTAAATTTTAAAGAGGTGGCTCTCCGCACGCGATTGGGTGGCTCTCACCATGCGATTAGGTGGCTCTGAACGGTGCGAATACTCACTCCTGACTATTCAAGAACGCTGGCGCAACCTTGGTGTAAGGGGGCGCTTCATCCGTTCCGAAAATCTGCACTTGACCCTTGCCTTCATTGGGGAATACAACAATCCCGAGGACATAATGGATGCCCTCTCCCCTGTTTCCTTTGCACCCTTTGTCATAAAAATTGATGGTGCCGGAAACTTCTACGACACCTACTGGGCAGGAATAGCTCCTAATGATGACCTGTTTCAATGTGTCCGACGGATAAGGCACGCCTTAGCTGAAAATACTATTCCCTACGATCGCAAAAAAATTTTGCCACACATTACCTTGGTTAGAAACGCCCAATTCCCGGCTGGCATAGCTCCATTGCTGGAACATCTGCCTGTTGCTGGCATGAAGGTGGAGAAAATTGATTTGATAAGGTCTGATCGAGGAAAGAACGGCATGATCTATACAGCCATTGGCAGACTGCTTGCAGAATGATTATAAGGCCACTGTTCAAATCAACGAGGTGGGAGATATGCTCACCCTCTGCGTAGATGTACCCCCCACTTTATATAAGCGGGGACATCTTCCAGAAAGATGAGTTCGTTGCCGTTTATGAATCCATAAAATAATATTTCCTTTATGTCACTCATTGCTTGCATAGACAGGACATTTGTGCTAGAATCGTACACGGCAAGAGATGACATCACCCAGGTGAGTTATACTTTTCCGTTTACAGTTGACTCCGGCAGGCGACATTGCTCATATCCCCATGGGAATGAGACATTATGACAGAAGTGCCGGACTTGACGGGATAGTTGTACGCCCCTTGTTTGTGGTGCCGATTTTTCGGTTTCTGCCAAGGGGCGTTTTCTTTTGCCTCCGTTTCTTTTATCCAAAAGGAGGTTCTTGTTTTGGCAAAAATCTGTAAAACCATTGTGGACTGCATGGCCTTCCTGGTCATAGGCATAGCTGTCCTGGGAGCGCTTCATCCCCCTGCCCTGACCTGGGTAGGACCTTATATTCCCTGGATGCTGGGACTGGTGATGTTTGGCATGGGCATGACCCTTTCCGTGGAGGATTTCCGAGGAGTGTTGAGGCAGCCTCTGACCGTGGGGATTGGTGTCTTCGCCCAGTTCTTGCTGATGCCTCTCATTGCCTGGGGGCTGGTGAAAGCCTTTGCTCTGCCGCCGGAATTGGCCATCGGCGTGGTGCTGGTGGGCACCTGCCCCGGTGGCACCGCTTCTAATGTTATCGCCTATCTGGCAAAAGGAGATGTAGCCCTTTCTGTATCCATGACCATGGTGACTACCATTTTGGCTCCCCTGATGACCCCCGCCCTGACCTTTTTGCTGGCAGGGGCCTGGATTGAGGTGTCCATGGCGGCCATGATGATTTCCATTGCCCAGATGGTGCTGGCTCCCGTGCTTCTGGGGTTGCTGGTGCATCACTACTGCGGCGGTTTTGTGGCAAGGATTTCTCCCCTGCTGCCGGTATTTTCCGTAGCCATGATCGTGACTCTGGTAGGGGGCGTAGTGGCCCTCAGTGCCGGCAAGCTCCTGGAGGTGGGGGCACTCATGGCAGCAGTGGTGATTCTCCACAACGGTTGCGGCCTGGCCCTGGGCTACCTTTTAGCCAAAACCTGCAAACTGGACAGCAGGAAGGCTCGCACCGTATCCATCGAGGTAGGCATGCAGAATTCCGGCATGGCAGCCTCCCTGGCACTCCTGTACTTCTCCCCCGCGGCAGCTATTCCCGGCGCTATCTTCAGTGTCTGGCACAATATTTCCGGCTCCATAGCAGCCAATTTCTTCGCCCGTCGGGATGAGAAGCAAGAAAATGCTCATGAAGTCCTGAGTCTTTGAGGAGGAAACGTCGTGAAAATATTGAAGACCATAGAAGAAATCAAAGCCTTTGCAGGGGATATGAGCAAGGCAGGCAAAAAAATCGGCCTGGTGCCCACCATGGGCGCCCTCCACGAAGGGCATCTGACCCTTATGAGAGAGGCCAGGAAGGAATGCGAGATAGTCATTGCCTCTGTTTTCGTCAATCCCACCCAATTCGGCCCGGGCGAGGACTACGATGCCTATCCCCGAAAGTTTGGGGAAGACTGCCAGAAGCTTGAGCAGGCAGGCATTGATGCTGTGTTTCATCCGGAGCCTGAGATTATGTATCCCCAAGGGTATCTGACCTATGTAAACGTGGAGGGTGACATCACAGATAGGCTTTGCGGCGCCCGCCGTCCCGGACACTTTCGGGGAGTGGCCACGGTGCTCACCAAGCTTTTCAATCTGTCCCGGGCCACTGATGCCTACTTCGGCCAGAAAGATGCCCAGCAGGTGGTGGTGGTGCGCCGCTTTGTGGAAGATTTGAACATACCCGTAAGGATCCATATGGTGCCCATTGTAAGGGAAGAGTCGAGCCTGGCCAGAAGTTCCCGGAATATGTACCTTTCCTCGGAGGAACGTGAAGCTGCCCTGGTGCTGTCCCGAAGCCTGAAAAAGGCAGAGGCTGCCTTTGCTGGGGGCGAAAAGGATACTTCTGCCTTGAAAAAACTTGTCCGTGATGAGCTAACGGGGGAAAAACTGGCCGAGATTGACTATGTGGAGCTCTATTCCTTCCCGGCCCTGCAGGAGCTGGCCAAGGTTGACCAGCCAGCCCTCCTGGCCATTGCCGTGAAGATAGGTAAGACCCGTCTGATAGACAACGTGATTTTGAGTTCTGAAAGGTAAGGTGCAAATGCTTCTTCACTTACTGAAATCAAAGATCCACTGCGCCACGGTGACGGAGGCGGATCTCCGCTACATGGGCAGCATCACCATAGATGAAGCCCTGATGGAGGCGGCCCATATCCTGCCCCACGAGCGTGTGCAGGTGGTGGACAACAACAACGGTGCCCGCTTGGAAACCTATGTCATACCGGGCAAGAGAAATTCCGGTGTCATCTGCCTGAACGGAGCTGCAGCCCGCTGTGTCCAGCCCGGGGATGTGGTGATCATTATGGCCTACGCCGAATTCACGGAGGAGGAGGCCAGCCGCCACGAGCCAATTGTGGTCATGGCTGATGAAAAGAACAGTATCAAGGAAATCCGGGGCAAAGAGAGCCACGGAGAAATGTGAATAGCAAAAAGGGGGGGCCTCAAGACAGAAGCCCTCCCTTTTGTTGTTCCTTTAAGGAAACACTTGCTCAATATAATGAGGCAAAAGCTGTCCCCCACTTTAAAATCTTCTTGATTGGACAATTTGGGTTATTTTCATCTCGTCCTGAATATCTGTACCCAGTAATGACGATAATCTGAATCCTCAGCATAGCAATAACCTACGCCTAGCTCCTTCAGATCCGAATCAAGGATATTAGCACGATGACCCGGAGAGTTCATCCACTGTTCTACTGTCTCCGCCGCAGATTCATGGCCTGCAGCTATGTTCTCTGCTACATGCCTATATTTTCCCCGTATGACACTGAAGCATGAGGTACCATCAGGGCGGGTATGTGAAAACTCCGTTATCAATTCCCTCGCACGCACATCTGCATCATCACACAGCTCGTCAGACAAGACCAGCGGCGGCAGGCCGTAATCCTCCCTATAATGATTGACTTCATCAAGTACCTGCCAAGCATAGTTCCCTGTGCATTCAACAACAGGCTGCGTAACCCCGCCTGCTGCCAACGCCAACGCCATAATCAGACTCAAAAATAAAACATTCAAGAACTTTTTCATCGATATGTCTCCTCATAACATCCCCATAATTTTCGGATACGTCTTTTCATAACCCTCAAAAAGTACCGCCTGCAAGCCGCATTCTTCTGCCGCCTTGATGTTGGCTGGCATATCGTCCGTAAACAGGCATTCCTCTGGGATGAGATTAAACCTCCTGCAAATGCATTCGTAAATCGCATGGTCAGGCTTCGCCATCTTTACGTAACACGAGAATACACCTCCGTCCATATACGGGAGGAAGTCGAGAACGCTACGATTAGCATCCATCGCAAACTCGGAATAATTGGAGAGATAGAATACCCCCTTCCCCATCTTTCTGATTTCCTTGAGCCAGGCAATTGCGTAATCATGCCTGTGCATGGCCTTTCCTGCGTTCTCCAGGGTTTTCCTGATTTCCTTTTCCAAAGAGGGGGCGTTTCTCATGGCAACCTCCGTTGCGGTTTCTCCATCCATTTCGCCCCTGTCCATAGCTTGCCAGCAGCCGTTACTCCAGATAGCTTTGTTGATTGACTGTATAAGCTCTGCTTCCTCTCCGTACATAGACCGCATATAGCCCATCCAGTCAAAATCCATCAGTACATTGCCTATATCAAAAATTACGTTCTTTATCATATCAGTACACCTCAAACATTCATGTCTCTACAGAGGCAATATCTTATTCCACCCTCTCCTACATCTTGATTATCCTTGCAGGCACTCCCTGACGTTGCCGTAAAAACCGCTATTGCCGTGAAGGAAACGACGGTAAATCATTCTGCAGGTACGATTGTTCCTTTGTACTGTTTCGCGATGAACTCCTTCACTGCATCGGAATGGAAAATTTCCGCAATCTTCCTGTAGTCCGGATTATCCTTGTCCTTGGCGCGGACAGCCAAAATCATCACGGCCAATGGTTCGTTCCTATCCTCCAAGAAAATCCCCTGCTTCTCCACATCGAGACCGCCACTCATGACATAGTTCATCGTGATAGCAGCGATATCCACATCTGACAAACTGCGCGGAAGTTGTGCAGCCTCCAGCTCCACGAACTGGAGATGGCGCGGATTCTCTGCCACATCCTGCACGGTACCCTTGAAGCCGACACCCTCACGCAAACTGATCAGCCCCGCTTTTTCCAACAATACCAACCCCCTTCCTCCGTTGGTCGGATCATTGGGAATCGCAACCTTTGCTCCCTCCGGAACGGATGCAATATCATGCACCTTATCGCTGTAAATGCCCATGCGCATGAGAATGGTCGTGCCAATAGGTATAAGTTCTGCTCCCTTCTCCTTGTTGAAATTCTGCAAAAATGGCTCATGCTGATAACTGTTCAGCTCCAGATCTCCATCTGCCAAAGCCTGATCCGGCGTTACATAGTCCGAAAACTCTACAACCTTCACCTTCATTCCCTGCCGCTCTGCTTCCCTGGCGACGGCCTCCGCGACCTCTGCATGCGGTCCGGCAGTGGCTCCCAATCGGATCTCCTCCGTAGTCGTATCCGCAGTACATCCGCACCCCGTCAGCAAGAATATAGTAAATAGCATAGCCGCGAACGCCGTCGAATGTAGCTCTTTCACAAGAAATCAACTCCCCTGATTTTAGTCACTGCCCCCGTCTCAAATGGATGTTGCCCATTTGAATGAACACAAAGATGCTAAGCTTTCGTTGGGATGGTTAAACTTGGCAATTATCCGGCAGCTTCAAGGAAAAGCCGTTCGTTCCCGTCACTGTACGGGAGTAGCCCCCGTGAGTGATTCTGAGATAAACCGATGTGGTTGGAGGGTTGGTATCGGCACAGCGGGCAATGACGGGAACTCCGTCGCTACTTGCCTCCCTCCCCACATAGGCTGCTGTGCAGGTCATCCTCTCGTGTAGGTTATTGCCTTTCATTTTCCTTTGCAAAATTCGACTTCCGTTTCCACAACAGGAAACATCCTGTCACCACTACGGCCACGGTCAAAAATTGGGCGGCAGGCTCTGCCAGCCATAGTCCCTTTCTTCCGAGGAGCGAAGGCAGTATGTGAATCATCACCAGCGGCCCTATCAAGCTCTCACACAGCGAAATCACCAGGGACAATGTCCCCTGTCCCAGCCCCGTGAAATAAGAGGAACTAAACAGGGTGATCCCCAGGAACAGATAGCTCAGGGAAAGGAATCGCAGGGCCTCTGTGGCAAGTTCCTTGAGGGATTCGTCATAGCCCAGGAATATCCCTGCAATGATTTGGGCCAAGCCTGCGGAGGCTCCCGCCATCAGGATACCGATGCCCCCGACGAGGAGCAGTCCCTTTCGCCGCAGGCTGCGCAGCTCTCCATGGTTTCCTGCTCCGAAGTGGTAGCCCACCACCGACACCATGCTGATGCAAATGCCGTCGAGCATTGCCAGGAACAAGCCCAGCACATAGTCTCCCACCGCATAGGCCGCCACGCCGGCTTCTCCCAGATATCGCATCAACTGCAGATTGAAGACCACCGACACGATGGCGACAGAAGTGGCATTCACCATTTCGGAGGCACCGTTGTACACGGTTTCTCCCAAAATCCTCAACTGATGGAGGGGTCGTGCGAAATGCAGGGTGTTTTTCGGATTGCAAAAATATGTAAGGGGAATGACGCTGCTGCACACCCAGGAGATAACGGTCCCCAGAGCGGCCCCTTTCAATCCCCAGCCAAGCTCTGCCACAAAGGCCCAGGTCAGCAGGATGTTGACCGCTGCCTGCACCGCTGTAGTTGCAAAGCCGAGGACGGGATGCTCCGCCGTGATCAGCAGGAGCTGAAGGGCCACGGTCAGGATCAGGATCGGCATGAAAGTCACCAGGATCTCGCCATAGACCGTGCAGAGGGGGATTAAATTCTCCGGCGCGCCCACCCAGGCGGCAATCGCCGGAACCTCGGGATAGACCAGGGCAGCCAGCAAAAGGGCAAGAAGGGCAAATGCCAGGAAGAGCATGGTCAGGATGCCGCAGGCCCTCTCCGGCTTGCCGGAACCCAATTCCCTCGAGATCACGGCACTAGCGCCGGTGCCGAACATGAATCCCATGCCGATCATGAACCCGATGGGCGGATAGATCAAATTCTCCGCCGCGAAGGCCTCCGCGCCGATGTAATTGGAAATAAAGAAACCATCCGCCACCACATAGGTGCTGTTCACGATGAGTGTCCCAATGGTGGGCAACGAAAACAAGAGCATCGTAGAATAATCAAAGTGATCGGATATTTGTATAGCTCTCATGTACTCGGGCCTCTGTTCTTTCTGCTGTTCGCTGAGAGACATCCTAGACCGAAACAAATTCGACGTGTCTATAATTTTCCCTTCTTAGGCAACGCCTGGCAGGACGTTTTTCATGCCGGATAAGGAACTGTAGACTTTAAGCTAGACATCTTGCCCGCTGACAAGAACCGTCAAATGCCTGACGAGAATGTCCATGAATTTTTTTGCACTCCCTGGCCGGTAGGCATTCTTTTGGTAGTCTG
>CAMVGU010000061.1 GCA_947167105.1 uncultured Selenomonas sp.
TTTGCTGTTTTAAGGCATTTGTTACCACTAAATGGCCGGTTTTGAAACACGCCTGTATGTGTTACTGAATCATTATGATGAACTTGACGTGTCACAGATTGATAAGTACGTATCACGGGCAATTTATTCTGCGCATAAAGTACCGCCATATTGGGGAAAATTCAAATTCGATGAAAAAGATAGTGTCTTAGGGAAAGCAAAAATGTCTCAAATAGGATTAAAGCGTCCATATGCGTGTTTTGCTGCCCGCACATCAACCTATAACTTAAAAACGATAGGAACGGATGGTGGTTTTAGTCCTAGAAATATGGACTTCCTTGATTATGAAATGACTATTGCATACTTAAAGCAAGAAGGGATAGCAACAGTCAAAATGGGAAAAGATGTAAAAATGAAGCAAAAAATCAGTAACTGCATCGATTATGCTGGATGCTTTTCTGATGAGAAAATGGATATTTATATAGCAGCAAATGCACAGTTCGCAATTACAAGTTTTACAGGACTTGTAACATTGTTTTCTATGTTTGGAATACCAGTTTTGATGGTAAACGCTATTCCTCTTTTTTCAACATATGGATCATTTCCCTATACTGATGAAGATTTGTTTATCCCTAAAAAATGGTATTCTAAAAAGAAAAAGAAGTTTTTGTCTTTTAGGGAAATGATTGACATTGAAGAACGGAAGGAAAACAAGGAAAAGGACTTCTTGGAATATGGAATAGAGTTGATTGATAATACACCGGAAGAAATTTGGATGGCAACAAAAGAATTTCTTGCAAGAATGCGTGGTGTGTGGAAAAGCACAGATGATGACATTGAAAATGAAAAATGTTGGGAAAAGATACGTGATGAGGGAAGGAGCAGAATTCACGATAGTAATCTATGTGGAACTATCCCATACCGTATATCATCGACATTTCTAAAAAATAATTTATATCTACTAAAATAATATTTTACACCGTTTAGATAGGAGGACTAGCGATGGATTGCAAAACTGTATTGGTATTGGGCGGTGGCATATCTGGTTGCAGCGCTGCATACTTCTTAAAAAATATGGGCTATAAAGTTACGCTTGTTGAAAGTGAAAAAACTGTTGGAGGCTTGTGCAAGACTAATGTACTGAGTGGCATTAATTATGAGTTCGGTCCGCATATTTGTTATGCCAGGGATAATACACCGGCGTATCAAATCTTTCACGAATTATTGCCGGAGTTTAAGTCGATAAAGTATTTCCCAAAGCAAAGCATGGACGGGGAATTGGATAATCTGGCAACCTTTCCTATCACCGTGACTAACGTATTTAATCTGCCGAAGGCTGATAGAGCACAGGCTATATATGAATTGTATCAAGTCAATCTGGATAAACCTGATTACACTAATTTCGAGACATATATAATATCCCGAGTCGGAAAGACAATGTATGAGTATTGCTACAAAAATTATAATCGCAAACAATGGGGGATGGAACCGCAGGATATGGATAGTGAGTGGGCAAGGTTCCGCAACTTCTATCTGCGTGCCGGAGATTATGGCATGTTTGGTGATATGTGGCAAGGACATCCGGAGTCTTACGACAAGTTTTTTGAAAGGTTGACGGAAGGAATCAACATTATACATGATACAGTTGAGTCTATCATATATGATGGGGATAACATATCAGAGGTCAAGGCTAAGAACGGAAGTTATACAGCAGATATTATCATTTCGACTTTGCCTATAGATTTCATATGCAATCAAAGGGATTTGCTTGATTATCGGGGCATAACCAAGTTGTTTTACTCACTGGAGGGTGACTCCGGCCTACCTACGTATCTTTGTACGTTTCCTAATCATTATTCCTGGACGCGCATCACAGACTATAAATTGCAGTCTGAGCAGGCTGCAGACGATTCCTTGATTAGCTTTGCGATTCCGCACTCTTCGAGGGACACTGAGCTGAATATTGACACATGGAAGAATGAGGCAGAAACCTTTATCCGTGATAAAATGAAGCGCAGGATTAAGGATTCCAAAGTGGTCACTCATAGATATGTGTATCCTATTTCGTCAGCAAAACAGTTACATATTTATGAAAGACTGATTAATAAGGCAGCAACTGTAAAGAATTTGCTGACTTTTGGTAGATTAGGTCTGTATTCATATATATCCATGTGCACTGCTGTGAATCAGGCTAGAGGTGTAGCAGATAATGTGGAATCCTTTTTGGAACAAGGGAAAGGCGATAGGATATCTTATTATAAAAAATTACGTGAGGAATTGTCATAAGTATGGATGGTTCAGACGACAAAACTCTCATTTTGTCGTGATTCGTTATACAATAGATGTATATATTCTGTGACTGATTCTTCACATACAATATGCCATATTATATGGAAACTCATGGCTAAGATATTATGCTTTGTGGGGCGTCAAGCAAAATTTAAGCACCGACTATATAGAAAGAATTTATGTTGGCGACAAGAGTGCCATCGAGTGAATGCCTTTCATTTTCCTTGGCCTGTTACTCGGGGGCGGCGGGCTGTATGCCTTCATTCAGGGAGGACAGGCTGTGAGCGGAGACGTTGTGTGCTGGCGGCGTGGCTGGGGCAGGCGCGCTGGAGCTGTCCAAGGGCGTGAATTTGACTGTCATACCTTACCTATATGCTGGTCAGCGAAAGCAGTCTGACGGACTTTAAGTCAGCCAGGAAAATCGACCAAAAGAGCGTGGAGGAAAAAGCGAACCTGCTATTCCACTGATTGAACTTATACCCGCGAGCTGTAATTTTTTTCTTCTGAGATATACGAGTCACCATGAGAAAATCCATTGGCGTAAAAAAAGACGGCTGATGATAAGCCGTCAAAATAAATCGGAATGTGTGCCCGTGCGAGAAGCAGTGAGAATAAGTTTTCCCTTGTCTACCGCATAAATCAGTAGCCAATTCGGTTCAATGTGGCACTCACGGAAACCCTTGTAGTCTCCGGCTAAATCATGGTCGCGGTGTTTTTCCTGGAGGGGCTTTTCGGCAAGAAGTGTCTGCAGGACATCGTCCAGCCTGGACAAATCATAGTCTCGCTTGCGGATTCGTTTTAAGTCTTTTCGGAATTGTGCGGTGGCTACTAAGTCAAGCATGGGCATCTTCCGCATCCATGTCAGCTAAAATGTCATTCAGGGAACCGTAGCGTTTTGCCTTAACCTTCCCAACCATGATGTCTCGTGCTTCCTGCATGGCTATCAGCGTCTCACGATTGTATCGTGGCTGCTTGGGCTGGAATGGGAAACCACCCTCCATGATGGATGCATGAAGAAAGACATTGATGGCATCGGTGACCGAGATGCCAAGGCTGGAGAAGACTGCATCGGCTTGGGCCTTGATGTCTGGCTCGATACGAAGGTTGATGTTGGCAGTCTTAGGCATGACAATCCCTCCTTTTGAAGTATTGTAACGCAAAAGTGGAGCAAATGCAATAAATCTTCATGACGAGCAAAGCCCCGTCCATGCTCAGGGAGCGCATGGACGGGGCTTTTGAACTGTATTCAGTCATGGCGTATAAAGTCTGCCAGCGTCAGGTTGCGCTTGTTCTCCTTGGCCTGCTGCTCAGGGGCGGCGGGTTGCATGCCTTCATTCAGGGAGGACAGGCTGGGAGCGGAGACGTTGCGTGTCGGCGGCGTGGCCGGGGCAGGTGCGCCGGAGCTGTCCAGGGGCGTGAATTGCACATCCAGCTTGTCGCCGTTCTTTACCGGGTCCGTGAAATCCACAGGCTGCTCATTGACCAGAATGGTGAAGGTCAGGCGGCTGTTGGCGGCAGGGGGCACGAAGCCCACGGCCAGCAGGGCCTCGCTGACGGTGGTGGAGACGCGGGTGTTCTTCTTGTAGGTAATGGCGCAGCCGTCGGACAGGATGGTTCCAGCGCTGGCCTTGCGGCCGTTCACCTGTATTTCCGTGCCGGACAGGGGCACCTTGCATTCACGGCCCTGATAGTAGATATTCAGCGCGGTGTCCAGCTCGGAGATATTCAGCACGTCGGCAAGCTTGGGCTCGTCCCCTGCAATGTATTCCAGATGGTCGCCCTCGTGCACGGGCTGGGAGAGGGTGGCGGGCAGGTCGTCCAGCAGGATCTCCGGCTTGCAGCTATAGGAGGCCTTTTCGCCGTTCAGCGTGTAGGAAATCTTGCGGCCCTGGGGCGGGTAGCCTGCATTGAGCAGGGCCTCGCCGATGGATTTCAGCTCCCTGCTCTCAATGACATCGCCATCGGCGAGCAGGCGGTCAGAGTCGGCAATCTCGCCGTTGACGGTCACATGCTGTACCAGATGCTTCTCGCGGCCATTGATGTAGACCAGATATTCTCGGCCGGTGGTGACAAGATCCCCCAGGCGTACTTCGGGGGTCGTCCCATCCTCGCCGGGGATGATGGTGATATGGCTGCCGTCGTGGACGATGGTGTCCAGCTCTGCGTTCTCTCCGTCCAGCTGCAGACGTGCCATGGAGCCCATGGTGCCGGGGAAGGACTTGCTTTCTCCCCCCAGGGAGACCATCAGGCCCAGGCCGGGCTTGCCGTTGTACTTTTTCAGGGAGAGACCGGCGGAAAGCAGGGCATCGGCAATGGTCAGCTCCCGGAAATTGAACAGGCTGTATTCCTCATCGTTTACGAAGACGGAAAGGAAGTGCAGGGTGTTCAGGGAGGCAATTTTCAGGATGCCCAGGGGCGTCACCGCATCGGTGCGGTGGAGCTCAGGGGGGAGATTGGCAACGCCCAGCACAGTGTCAGGATGGCGCACGGCTACTCTTTCGATAGGCATTTTCAGGGCCTCGGAGACGCACTCCTGCAGGCGCGGGGTCAGGGCGCCGCCCCCCACCAGCATCACGGCCTGGGGCGTATCGGCATTCAGCTCGGCAATCTGCTTGGCGATGGCTTCGGCCAGGTGCTGGATATTGGGCAGCACAGGCTCAATGACCTGCTCGGCGCTGAGGTCGTACTCGATGCCCAGGATATCCGCAAAGTGCACGTCCTTGCCCTCGGCGGCCTCCCGCTTAATGCGCTCGGCCACATTGAAGTCCAGCAGGAAACGCTGGGAAATGGCCTCGGTGATTTCATCACCTGCCAGGGGCACCATGCCATAGGCAGTGACCGCGCCGCCGTTGGTGATGGCGATATCGGAGGTGCCCGCGCCAATATCCACCAGCACTAGGTTCAGATGGCGCATGGTGGGGGGAATCAGCACGTTGATGGCTGCAATCGGCTCCAGGGTCAGCGCCTTCATGTCAAGGCCCGCCGCATGCAGCGCAGAGTGCATGGAGTCGATGACCTGGCGGGGCAGGAAGGTGGCGATGACCGTGGCCTTGGCGTGGCGTCCGTGCTGGCCGATCAGGCTCTTGAGCTGCACATCGTCCAGCACATAGCGGATGGTGCTGTAGCCCACGCAGCAGTAGCGGCTGGGGTCTTCCAGGGTCTGTGAGTTCGCCAGCAGGGCCTGGGCGGCCTGCACCCCGGCAAAATCCAGATTGCGCTGCATCTCGGCGGTGATAACGCCGTGGACTTCCAGCTCCGCCTCGGCGGTCTCCGTATAGAGGGCACGGCCTGCGGCTGCTACGGCAGCGCTCTTGAGGGGGCCGTACCTTTCCTCCAGAGGTGCCTTCACCTGCTGTATGACAGAGACGACCTGGGGCACATCATGGATCTGGCCGTCCAGCATGGCCCGGGTCTGATGCTCCTTCCGGGCAGTGGCCAGCACATGCAGCGTCCCTTCCGTATCGCGGTCGGCTACGATGCCGATGACGCTGCGGGTGCCGATATCCAGTGCAAACAGGCGCTCGCTTTTCTCGTACTTTTCCTGGGGAGCAGGCTTTGGGGCCGGTGCCGCCGGTGCAGCCGTCCCCTGGCGCACAGCCGCCTGTGCTGTCCTGGCAGCAGACGCGTCTGTTCTGTGGGTGCGGTTCCTGCGATTGCTTTCGGCATTATTTCTGATGTTTGGCATATCTATATCTGCTACTTAAAACATAGACAAACGTGTCTATGTCAAGATGTTTCGCTACAATCT
>CAMVGU010000062.1 GCA_947167105.1 uncultured Selenomonas sp.
TTGAAGCCGTGGATCGTGCAAGTACCGGCTCATATCCCGGCCTCCCCTTCGATTCTTTCCCCAAAATACCTGCCGGTAGCGGCGATCATCCGCAGCGCAGCATCTTTCAGTTCCTCCGGATATGAGCGCAGTACCGGTGCCGTCTCGAAACTCAGCACCCCCCGGAAGCCAATGGCCTGCAGTCCCTGGATAAAACCCGCCCAATCTGTCGAGGTTCTGTTCTCCCGCGTGCGGGTGAAGGTGAAGGGCAGCTGATGCAGGTCGCCCCGTCCGTCATTGTCATGGATATGCAACACCTTGAGCCGCGGTCCCAGAGTACGGATGAAGCGAGCAAAATCCAGCCCCAGGAGATTGGCGTGGCCCGTATCGAAGCAGAAGCCCAGCACCTCCGCACCGTATTTCTCGTTCAGCCTGTCGATGCGCTCCGTTGCCAAAGAAGCATCGCAGCAAGGGCCCTCGATGATGCAGCCGCCGCTGCTGCTCTCATAGATGTTCTCGATGCAGATGGTAAGGCCAAGTTTCCTGGCCAGCGGGCAGACAGATTCCAGGAAGTTCTCTGTTTCTGCCCACTCCGCTGCCTCCGAACCCAGCATTTTCCGCAGCTTGAAGCCATGCACCACGATGTATTTCGCACCAAGATACGCACAGATGGAGAGCGATTTTGGTGCGACCTCCTGCCGGAGGAAAGCATTGATCTCCTGCGTGCCATGGGGCACATAAACAGGATAAGGCATATGCAGCTGGTGGATGCGTATGCCGGCGGTTGCCGCCGCCTCCTTGTGGGAGCGGAAATAAGCCTGCAGTTCTGCCACACTCTGACGGAAGAAGTCATTGATGACCAGTTTGTAGATCTGGGTATTGATGAGGTAAGTATTCAGACTGAAATCAACGCAGTCAAAGCCTGCTGCTTTCAGCCTGTCAAAGCCCTCTGCAGGGCAATCGTCGTAAACCACATTCTGGGTCTGGGTGCCAATTTCCAGCATTCACTCACCTCTCTCCAGCCAGTCTATGCGCTCTGCCGTAAAGGTCGGCAGGTACTCGTCATTGAAATACGCAATCGGATTCGGCAGTGCCATTTCCTGCAGCTGCGCCTCGATCTCCCTGTAGTAAATATTGCAGATCAGAATAACTGTGTCCGTCGCTGTTTCCCGCAGGGCTTCCGGGGAGCGCACCTCCAGTCCGGCAAATTTCTCCCCCCAGCGTTTCGGATTATTATCGCAGGTAAAGATAGGTGGGTATTTTTCGCCGTAGCAGGACATATAATTCAGGCACATATTCCCAGCGCCAAAGAGCACCACCGAGGGATAAGTCCTCAAAGGCTTCTCCAGCTCAATCTGCCAGACCAGATAATCCGCTACCCGCTTCACCATTGGCAGCAACGCCGGACGCAGGAGCGGTGAAAGGGGAGCCGCCGTATCCCGCAGATTCAGCACCAAAAAACCGTCAAACGCTATGTCCCGCAGACCGCGCAGCAGCCCCAGCCAGTCAGCTCTCAGCCCCTTGCGATACCCTCCCCCCAAGAACGGCAGATATGCGGCTCCCTCAGGGCCACGATCCGAGACCAGCACTGCCTGCAAACGCGGGCCTACAGCATGAATCAAAGCCTGCATATCCTGCCCGCAGAGATTCGCTGCCTCCATATCTAGGGCAAAACCAAAGATTTCCTCCCCCGCCTCCAGATTGAGTTCCTCCAGCCAGCGGGCAGCTTCCCTTGGCTCTGCACACAGACCGCGCACCAAATGCCCCCCTACATTCCGCAGCCCGTTCATCAGCAATATCTGCAATCCTAATTCCTTAGCCAAGGGAACAAGTTTCAAATAAAATTCCCTGTTGAACCGGCGCATGGCATCCTCTGCTCCTTGACTTGTCCGCCCCTTGAGGGGCGGGGGACCGCTTGCGGTGGTGGGGTGGCAAAAAGCCGGCCTCACCAGCACAGCCTCAGCTCCTGCCTTGGCCGCCAGCCTCAATGCCTCCCAGGTCAGCTCCAGCAGAAAGTCCACCTCCAGCTCTGCCCGTGCCTCCCAGGGCCAGAAAGGTGCCAGGGCCAGAGGAAGATCCAGCCCCTGCTCCCTGGCCAGCGCTATGAGCTGCTCTGCCTCCCTCAGCCAGCGCCGCAGACGCACCATGTCCCAGCCATACTTATCCACCAATGCCAGCGGGCAGAACAGGGAAAAATCCAGTACACCGGCCTTCAGGCCCGAGGCCAGGATATCCCTGACCCCCTGCCCCGGATGCTGTCCCTCCATCAAGCCCTGGGGCGAACATAATACTCGCATGCAAACCTCCAATTTTTACAAAAGTTTTTGTTCTATCAGCGACTTGAGCTTCGTTGAGCTGGTCTGCTCCGTATAGGGGAAGAACACCAATTCCGCCCCGTGCTTGTGCAAGAACTCCCGCTCTGCCAGCCAGTCATTGTTGTGCTGGTAATCGCTGCCCGAGAACTGCGCGTCAAAATGGTACTTTTGCCATGCCTCTCGGGTGCCCGCATACCCGAAGGGGATCTCGTGCGCCTCATCCACATAGCGGCAACCGCGCACCATTTCGATGCGCTCCTCAAAGGGCACGAAGGGCTCCACATGCTTGATATCCGTCACCCCCCGATCCGACACCACCCCCACGATCAGATGTTCGCACTGCTCCTTGGCCCGCCGGAACATATTGAGATGACCGATGTGGAAAAGGTCGAATACCCCCGCGATATAGCCCACCTTATATTTCTTCTTGCCCTCTATCGCTTCATCTATCTGTGCGCTTGATGAATTGCTCCGGGGCGGTTCATAGGCCAGATTGCCGTCATAGATACGGTAGTCCTCCACTCCCAGCTCCTTCAGTTGCCTGAGCACGGAGAGATAATTCTTGATGCAGATCAGCACCCGGAAACTGCCCGGCTCCCGCCCCCGCAGCGTCTCCGGCGGCTCTATGCTCACGCCTCCCACCTTGCCACCCCAGGCCGAGGCATTGTTGTCAATGACTGACTCTACCCGACAGCTTTCACCGTAGAGCGCCATGAACTTCTGCGCCCAGCGCCCGGAGCCAAAAAGAACCAGGGGCCTATCATCTTCCGGAAAGATATCCAGAAACAGCCTGTCAAACTCCTCAGCCGAGAAATTCATCCGCTGCCTGTTCAGGTTCACCACATTGACATCTGCACGCACACTCTCATGATAGAGACGCAGTTCCTTCTCCTTGCGCAGTTTCTGCAGGAACTTGCTCTCCATCTGCTGCCATTTCAGCAAATGCCTGTCCAACCCATAGCGCCGGTACAGTTCCTGCATCGGCAGAGTCAGGCAGGCCTGCCCTGCCGTGCTGTCATAGGCCAGATTCACCAAACGGAGCAGCAGCACATTGGCAGGAAAATGCTCTACGGCAAACTCCTGATCGTAAAATACATACTCTCCGTCCAGATAGAAGCTGTTCAGCGGCACTAAATCGAAATAGCCCCGTGTTAAAAGCACTCCCTCGCCATCGCCGGCATCTTCCCCCTCGTGCTCCGAGGACTGCATGATGAGATCACGGAAGTGATCCAGCTCCCGCAGGAACTGCTCCCGATCCTCACGGAACAACCGCTGCAGCCGCACCTGTCCCCCCTCTGCCTCCACAAAAGGCATCCGGCAACTATCTGCACAATGTCCACCCAAAGACTGGCTTGGGACTTCCTGTCCATGTCCGCCCCCCAAGGGGGCGGGGGACCGGCGAAGCCGGTGGTGGGGGGCAATCTCCCTAGCTCGTGAAAAAAATTCCACCTCAACCACACGCAACCCACGTTCCTTCAGCGCTGCAGTATTCCAAGCCAACGCCTGCAGGCGGCTCTGCCCTTCCGGATAGGGCGCCCGTTTCTCCACCCAGCGCCCCTGTGCGTCGCCTTTATGGATAATGGTCAGCAGCCCATTCTCCCGCCCCCGCTCCAGGGAGCTGGTGACATGCAGCACATCCGAGCCCTCTCCTGTAGGGGCGCACTCAATCAGCCAGGCATTGGCCAGCTTATTGAAGATTCCCTCCCGCGCCAGCGTCCCATACAGGAACTGCTCCTCAAGAAAGACCGAATCCGGATGATGGTACGCCGGAAACAGTCTGGTCCCCAAATCTTCCCCCGGCACCTCACCCTCCGCATAAATCAGCATTGGGTCCTCCAGCCCCGGCAGCACAGCAAAGAAATGGGGGCTTTCCCAGCCGGCCTCCCCCAGCATCTGCCGCAGTTCCTCCCGGCTGTACATCCGTCCCAGAAACTTGTCCGATGCATTGGCATAGACCCGCCGATAATTCTCCACCCCATCAAAGCTGCGGGAGGTATAAGGTTCCCGATCTCCGCACAGGTATCGCGTACCCAGCCGGTTATTCATCCCCAGGAGCAGTCGTCCCCGCTCACTCAGCAGATGCTTCCAACAGGCCAGGTACCGGCACGGTTCTGCCGCAGTTTCCAGATCTGATACCGAAATAAGGTAGTCGAAACTCCCCTCCTGCTCTGCCACCCAGGCAGCCTCCCCGGTCTGCTCCAGCCCGGCGCACAGGACCTCCAAGCCCGCAGAGTGCAGCCAATTCGCCCAAGGCGAATCCGCCTTTCCCACCAGCAAGGCTCTGCTCCCAGGCGCAAATTCATACCAGGCCAGCAGCCCCTGCCGCATTTCCCTGACCAAATCCTTTTCCTGCTCCTGCAGCAATATGATCACTCCCTTGACCCAAAATCCGTTTGCTCGGAAAAATACTCATCCACAATCCTGCGTCCGTTATCCGGGCAGTCCGTGACGAAGGCATCCACCCCCAGACGGCACATTTCCTTCATTTCGAGACGGCTATCTACCGTCCAGACATGCACCCGCTGCCCTGCCGTGTGCGCCTGCGCCAAAAGATCCGGGCAAAGCCCCAAGATAGCGCTGTCAGGATGCAGCGCTTCTATGCCGTTCCTCAATGCATAGGCGGGCATATCCAGGAAAACCTGTGCCAGCAGGAACGCGAAATGGGATCCCCGCGCAATTTCCTTGGCCCGCAACACCGATTCATGATTGAAGGACGAGTACCAGACACGCTCTGCCATGCCAAACTCCCTGACCAGCCTGACTGTCTTTTCCTCCAGCCCCGGATATCTGAAGCGGCCTGTCTTCAGCTCGATGTTGATGGCCAGCTCATTGCCGCGCATGAAGTCCAGGAACTCCGCCAGGGTCGGTATAGACGTAAAACCGTATTCAGGATGCGTCTTGCTGAAATCCAGCCGCTTCAGCTCCGCAAGCGTCAATTCCCTAAGCTCTCCATGCCCATTGCTGGTACGATCCAGCCACTCGTCATGGCAGATGACCACCTCGCCGTCCTTCGTCAGCTGCACATCCAGCTCGACGCCATCGGCTCCCATCTGCACTGCCTTCTCAAAAGCCGGCATAGTATTCTCAGGCGCATACTGCCTGTCCCAGCC
>CAMVGU010000063.1 GCA_947167105.1 uncultured Selenomonas sp.
ATTTTAATTTGACGCAGAGGTGCAGTAGGTGTCTATTTCTACATGCCGCACTACACTGGGGAAGGTCCTTGATGGCTTTTCAAAGAACACTTACTATCGCTTCCTCATGAGCCCGCGCACCAACTGGCTCCGCTTTACCACGCTCCTTTTTGCGAGGATTATCAACGGACATCTCCGCAATCTGACCTCCGAGAATCGTGATGACTGCTTTGTAATTGACGACTCTCTGTATGAGCGCGCCGGATTCAAGCAGACGGAACTTGCCTCCAGGGTATTTGACCATGTTTCCATGCGCTACAAGAAGGGCTTCAGGTTGCTGACTCCTGGATGGACGGATGGTTGTACTTTCCTGCCCATCAACTATTCCCTTCTGGCCTCGCACGATGATGAAAAAGTTCTCGGCCCCTGCAACAAGATCGACAGGCAAACCATTGCCGGGAAGCGCAGGCTCATGGCCCGCCAAAAGGCTACTTCTGTTATGGTAGACCTCTTGAAGACTGCCCTGGCAGCAGGACACAGGGCAAAGTACGTCCTCTTTGACAGTTGGTTTTCCAATCCCAAGCAGTTGCTGGATATCAAGAAGCTGGGCCTCAATACAATAGCCATGGTAAAGCGAAGCAGCAAAAGATTCTACATCTTCGAAGGAAAATCCATGGACATCAAGAAGATTTTTGCCTCCAGCAAGAAACGCCGGGGCCGTTCCAGGTATCTCCTGTCCGCAACTGTAAAAGTTGGCCAGGACAAAAATGGCGTAGATGCCCGCATCGTCTGTGTCCGCAACCGTAACAATCGCAAAGATTGGATTGCCATAATCTGCACTGACATGAGCCTCAGCGAGAATGACATCATCCGCATCTACGGCCATCGCTGGGATATAGAAGTGTTTTTCAAGACCTGCAAAAGCAGCCTGCTGCTTCGTAAGGAGTACCATGGCCTTTCCTATGATGGCCTTACTGCACATGTGGCTCTGGTGTTCACCCGCTATATGCTTCTGGCAGTTTCCAAGCGAGACAATGAGGACGACAGAACGCTTGGCGAGCTGTTCTACATCATGATATCCGAAGTTGCCGACATAACTTACCATGAATCCATGCAGATCATAGTGGAAGCTATGTTGGCGACAGTTCAAGAGGAATTTCATATTACCGATGCCCAGTTAGAAGCCTTCTATGCGAAGTTTATGTCCAAACTGCCGGAGCCCATGCAGCGCCTGTTGCAGGCGGCCTGAGGATTTTATCTCTTGAGATATACGGTTTTCAAGGAGCTGTTAGTATTTTCTATGTGGGAAGTTTGAGTTAATGACATTGCCCTAGAGGGAAAGGCTTTTTCTTTCACGGGTACAGGAATTACTTGCCCCTCTCCATGGTGCTGACGATTGTATCTTTCACGAGCTGGGCAAAGGCCCTGGCCCCTTCATCATTGGGATGGACGCCATCTTCCACCAGCCATTCCGGGTGCTGGCTGGCAGCGCCGTGCCAGTCCACAATGGTCACATTGGGGCGGGTCTGGGCTAATTGCTGCAGATATTCATTATTGGGATTCTGCCATTTCAAATGGGGGGCATAGGTATTGACCCAAAAAACATGACAGCCGGGCCCAAGGGCATTCAGCAGGCGCCTGGCCTGTACCTCGTAGCGCTCTCCCATGGCGATGGGGCCGTTAGACCCCAGGGCGATTACGGCAATATCGCCAATCAGGCCCTGGCTCTGCCAAGACTCGGCCACGTCTGCGCCGCCGCTGACATAGCGGGCAACCTCCGCATCAATCCGGCAATCAGGCAGGACACTTTGCAACTGGCTGCTGGCCCCCAGCAGCACCGAATCACCGATACAGGCGATATTGTTCAGATTCACTGCCCGCTTCTGAGGCTCTGCCTGTGGTACGGGAGAGACAGGCGGCTCTGCCCCTTTCCGCTCTTTGTCCAATCGCTCTGCCTCGCTGGCCAGACGACTGGCCAGTTCCTGCTGCACACTGGCCCTGGCATCGGCTGACATGGCCAGGCCGTAGCAGCCTGTCCCCATGAAAAATGTCCCTGCCAGGGAAAGGCTTGCCAGTGCCAGTACCCTGGCAAGCTGAACCTTGGACGTCAGGCGGAAGGGATGGGGATGGAGCAGAAAGGCAGCCATACCCTCCCCCCACAAGGTCAGGAGCACAATCAAGAGCAACTGCCCGAGATAGTAGCCAATGTCATTCACATAGCCAAAATGCTCGCTTAAATAAATGACGGGATACTGCCACAGGAAAATGCCGTAGCTGTGCTTGCCAATCCACTTGCACAGGGGATTATCCAGGAAGCTGCCAAAGGAGGCACTAGCAATGGCAAGCTGCAGCATGAGCATAAAGACCAGGGTTATGCACAGCATCCCCCCCTGATAGACAAGGGGCTCCTCCCCTCCAAGGAAGCCATAAGCGCCTAGGGTGGCAATGACAGCAGCCAGTGCCAGCAGGCCCTTCAGGGCAGCTAAGGGACTTGACACAGGCAATTTCAGTCTGCTGGAGGAGCCGGACTTTACAGCCAAAATCCCCAGGGCTGCTCCCCAAAGCAGCCCATGCACACGGGTGTCCGTGCCGTAGTAGAGACGGGTAATGTCGCCGCCATGGGCGTAAAGATAGGGCATGACCCCGGAGGAAAATGCCGCCAGCAAAATCATGAATCCCGCCGCCCAGCGCCGTCCCAAAGTCTCCCACAGGAGAATGCCGATGCCGAGCAGGATTGGCCACAGCAGGTAATACTGCAGCTCCACCCCCAAAAACCATAAATGGGCAAAGGGGGAGGCATTGAGCATACGCGTAAAATAGTCCATGCTCTGGTCAATCTGCCACCAGTTATTGTACCCCAGCACCACCGAAAGAACCTCCGGCCTCACCGCCGCGACGGCGTTGGGAACCAGCCAGTACAGCACACCGATGCTGGTCAGCAGCATAATCAAAAGCTCCGGGTAAATGCGCTTAATCCTTTTGGCAAAATAGCCGAATAAATCGAAGCGTCCCTGCTCCTGCCAGGTGCCAAAGCCCCTATAGGACAGCAAAAAACCTGTAAGCAGGAAAAACAGAACCACCCCCATATAACCGCCCGGCACTATATCCGGCGCCATGTGAAAAGCCGTGATTCCGGCAATGGCCAGGGCACGCAGGCCGTCAAGGCCCTGCATATGCCTTCTTTTTCTCAAACTCATAAAAACTCCTATTCACACTTCGATAGTCCTTGCAGCTTTACCAGCCCAAAATCTGGGCGACCCTGTCCTTGAGGAACAGGGCGATTTTGGTTGAGCCGCTCTTGAGGGGATGGGTATTATCACCTGCGTAATCAGAGGGCTCAAGCAAGGGCCGGCCCTCATTGATGGCTATGTAATGAAGGTTATTGTCTCCCTGCTCCCTTTGGGCTGCTATGGCCTCCTTGATCCATTCTCCCGCATAGGCAGGGATAGCGCTGGGAACCGGCTCTATGCAGATGATGGGTATGCCCGGATTCATCTGCCGCACAGTTTGCAGCAAATGCTCATAGCCTGCAACGAATTCCTCATGGGTGGGTTTGCGCTTTTGGTCGCTGCGATTGAAGTCATTGGTTCCCAGGGCGATGATGATGCCATCTACAGGGAAATCCTGGGGATTCCAAACCTTATTGTCAGGGCTTTTTTTATCACTGTACAAAATCCAGCCGTAACGGTCTGCCGTGTGAACCTGGGTACCCGGCCAGTCCTCCCCCCAGTTATGGACAACACCTTCCCCTGATTTTGCCAGTACACTGTAGTCTGCCTCCAGCATACGGGCAAGCTGGGGCCCAAAGGCCATGTCATTGTCCTCTATATCCTGGTAATCCCCGCCACCCGGGCCGTCATTCTTGAACCCTGCCGTAATGGAGTCGCCGATAAATTCCAGCCGGCGCTTTTTCACAGGATCCGGCGCCAGGATTTGCGCATCATCATCAATGCCAAAGCCGCGGAACTCGCTGATGCCCGCGCGGCCTTCGGTGGAGCGCACCAGTAGCACCTTATGCTCGCCCTGGGGAAGATTTTCCGCCAGCAGGGTGTGCCGCCCCTGGGGACGGAAGCGGCGGAACTCACCGCCATCAATGCTGACACGCCACCAGGCATTGGCATCCTCCAGGTCAGCGTAGAGGCTGGTTCCCGTGAAATTGGCCCTGATGTAAGTGGCCCCCTGGGCGCAGCGGTAAACATCCTCATTTTTTTCCCAGCGGCCAAAGTACTGAATCTGGCTGCAGTCCGGGGCAATATATGCGGCATCTGCGCTGCAGCCGCTGATGCCGAGGGCAAAAACTGCCGCCAGCGCAATTTTGCTGATATTCATTTTCATCCTCCAATCATCACATAATCAAGGTATGCAGCATAAGCTAAAGGCGCTCACCGCCGACAGGAATGGTACGAAAAAATAAAAATCCCGCCGGAAGCGGGATGCAATATGAGAATGTCCTTGCCAAATAGTCACAGCGGCTATGCGAACCACACTTCTTGCGAAGCTATTATAACGCAGTTGTTCAAGATTTGCCATAGGCACAGCCTTTTTTCGTATAGTTTCGATTGCAGATGGCCTCCTCGCACCCTGGCCATCTATTAAATTCATCCATGTTTTTTATAAGAATATCATATATCCCGGTGCCGCGTCTGGCATCGGTTGCTTCCCGGCCTCCTTCAATACTCATGATGGGAATTAAATTTCTTGATTTGTCAAATAGCTCCTGTTTATAAAGGTGCCATTGGTGAATATGGGGAACAGAATATTTTTATGATTACCGGCAGCCTCGATAACATCTCGTCTAAGCAGCGGCTCGCCACCAGCTAACAGAATAAAGCTTATCCCAACATCACCGGCTTCAACGAAAATTCGGTTCCATTCGGCAGCAGATAATTGCATTACGGGTTCTGTATCAACGGTTGCTTGATTACAACGGGAATAACATCCATCACAATGAAGGTTGCATTTGCTGGTTATACTGGCAATCAGAAATGGCGGTATATGTTCGCCGCACTTTTTCAGCTCAGCCCTTTTTAGAGATGCTGTTTTGCTGGCAGCAGCAAATTTCACCATAAAGATACTTTCTTTGGGATTTTTTATTGTTGCCTTGATGGCCTCTTTCACAATTTTTTCGACTCCATTTGTTATACTTGAGAGTCAAAAGTTCTCCACCATCAAGCTACCCATGAGTCACTGTCACCC
>CAMVGU010000064.1 GCA_947167105.1 uncultured Selenomonas sp.
CTCCCGTGCGGTACATCTTCTGCCCCGGCAGGAAGGAACAATCCACAAAGCTCTTTGCCGTAAGTTCCGGCTGCTTCCAATACCCCTCGGCGAGCTGGCTGCCCGCAAGGCACAGTTCTCCCGTCATCCCCTGTGGCAGAAGCTGCCCATAGGGGTCACAGACAAAGGCCCAGGCATTGTATACGGGGCGGCCGATGGGGATGGAAGCATAGTCCTTCCCCTTTTCCAGCTCGAAATAAGTGGCATCCACAGTGAATTCCGTGGGGCCGTAGGCGTTATAGACGGGGCCGCGCACATTGAGGGTACGCGTCATGGCCTCGCCGCCGACGCACATGTAATCGAGATCCATCGTCTCGTTGCCAGAGGCTAATAGCTGCCCAAACTGGGTCGAATAGGAACCTCCGTTGATGTCGTGCTCCTTGAGAAAAGCCCTCATCTCGACAATATCCCGCCGCGCTTCTTCGGGAACGATGCATACACATCCCCCTACCGTCAGCGCAGGATAAAGATCTTCCACGGAAGCGTCGAAGGAGAAGGTGGAATGGCAAGCAATCCGGCTCTTTTCCGTCAGATGCCAGCGCTTCCGGATGAAATGGATAAAATTCAGCATGGCCTTGTGTCCGATGACCACACCTTTGGGGGTTCCCGTGGAGCCAGAGGTGTAGATCATATAGGCTTTGCCCTCCGGCGTTGCCTGGTGGATGGGTGCTGCATCCGGGTACGCAGCCATGGCCTCCCGTACGGCTTCCTCCGTCAGAACGGCCTTCGCCTCCGAGTCCTCCAGCATGTAGCGGATGCGCTCCTCCGGGTATTCCGGGTCGATGGGGACGTAGGCTGCGCCGACCTTGTGGACGGCGATGACAGCGGCCAGGAATTCCTTCACCCGGCCCATTTGGAGCGCAACAAAGTCTCCCGACGCTGCGCCTTTTTCCAAAAGCCAGGCTGCGATGCTGCCGGAGGCACGATCCAGTTCCCCGTAGGTGAAGGCGCCCTTGCTGTCCACCACGGCGGTTTTTTCGGAATCCTTTTTCACATGAGCCAGGAACAGATCCAGCCAGGTTTCGGACGCATTGTATTCCAGCGTCTCCCCCTGGGACAGGGCAAGAATTTCCCGTTTTTCCTCTTCTCCCGTCAGAGAAATCTCCTGCAGGGAACTAGCGGGGTTATCAAGGATTTGCAGGAGGACGGTTTTCACGGCTCTGGCAAATGTCTTCACCGTTTCCTCAGTATTGACGGCATCGGAGGAAGTGGCGCAGATTTCATAATCCGAGTCGACCAGGTTGATGTCGAGGTTCATATCCATTTGTCCCGTGGGCCTTGGAATCGCCGTGCCGGAATACTGCCTGTCACCAAGATTCAGGATCTGCTTGACCGGACGGAAATTAAAGGTAGCCCGGGGCTTTACGCCCAGTTCCTTGCTCAGATGGATGAAAGGATAACGCCCCATGGCGTATGCCCGGGCCGAGGTTTCTCCCATCTCCCGGATGAAGTCGAGGGCCGCAAGATCCCGGGACAAATTCGCCTTGATGGCGACCTGGTTGACCAACATACCCTGGGCCTTCATCCTTTGGCGCGTGGCACGGTTCAGGTAACTGGTGAGATAGGCAGGCTCTTCCGTGCGGGCGAGCCTGTCCAGGGTCAGGGCGAAGGCCGCCTGGAACAGGGAGGGGGCGTCTACCACCTGCTTTCTGCACCATTCATCCACCGTCCTTTTGTCAATATATTCTGACGACGATGCCAAGCGACCTACCGCCGCGCTTACGGGGGACAGCCCGGTAAAATCCGCGCCCTTAAGGCTGCTTACAAAATAATCTCGGGCCGCCCGGTATTCCTCTGAGGAAAAATATTCTTCCTCCTGCTCTGCCAACTCGAAAAACAGGTGATTCGGCTGTTTTGCATCGCCCCCTTGAAAGAAGGATTTGAACCCGCGATCGGTCATGAAGGAATAACTGAATCCATCCACTACGAGATGGTGAAAATCCATCAGCAGGTGAAGCTGAGTTTCTGTCCTGATGATCTCGATGCGGAACAGAGGCTCGCCGCTGAGAAGATCAAAGGGGCGCACGAATCCCCCTTGTATGTAGTCCGCCGCCTCCACCTCCGTCATGGCCTTCACGGGAATATCAACAGGCATATCCTCATCCGGCCACTGCCGGGGATTGCCCTCCGCATCCATTTCGAAACGGGTGCGGAGTGTGGGCGTGGCACGGATCAACCGTTTCCATGCGCCCACGAGAGCATCCACATCTTCACATAAATCTATTTTGACATGATGCGGCAAATTATACTGGGTAGTATCGGGATAGGCCAGGCACTCAAGGAACACACCCAACTGGGACGGGAACAGGGGATATTTTTTCATGGGAAATCCTCCACAAATTTCAACTTTCCTTTGCAAAATTCGACTTCCGTTTCCACAACAGGAAACATCCTGTCACCACTACGGCCACGGTCAAAAATTGGGCGGCAGGCTCTGCCAGCCATAGTCCCTTTCTTCCGAGGAGCGAAGGCAGTATGTGAACCATCACCAACGGCCCTATCAAGCTCTCCCACAGCGAAATCACCAGCGACAATGTCCCCTGTCCCATCCTCGTGAAATAGGAGGAACCAAACAGGGTGATTCCCAGGAACAGATAGCTCAGGGAAAGAAACGAGGCAGAATGTAGGCGCGGCGTTGATATATTCATAACTTTCCACGAAAATCCCCGGATTCCTGCCTGCTTCCCAAATTACGCCCCATGTTCCTGCCAAAAGAGCAGATTATCGAGCAAAACTCCTCATAGGAATGAAGCGGATTTTGTGCTAAACTGAACACAAGATATTCCGGAAATCGTCGGAGGTGCTATTTATGAAAACACGGCTAAAGCCCATGCCCGTGGGGATTGAGGATTTCAAGAAATTGGTCATAAGCGGCTACTCTTTTATTGACAAGACAAGATTCATCCGAGACCTGATTGACGCTCAAGGGGAAATAACCCTCATCACCCGTCCCCGCAGGTTCGGAAAAACCTTGACCCTTTCCATGCTCCGTTATTTCTTCACCCTGGAAAACCGGGAGGACAACCGGGGCATCTTCTCCGGGCTGGACATCGAGAAGGCGGGGGAGCGTTACATGAAAGAGCAGGGAACGCGTCCCGTGGTGTTCCTGACCCTTAAGGATATACGAATGAACAACTGGCAGGACGAAACAGAGCGGCTGGCGCTGGAACTGTCCAATCTTTTCCGGAACTATCTTTTCTTGTTGGAATCCCCTGCGCTGACGGACATAGAGCGAGCCATGTTCCGCTCCATCTGGGAAAGGCGCGGCAGCCGATCGGAGATGGAGGCTGCCTTGTCGAATCTCTGCCGTATGCTGGCACTGCACTACGGAACTTCCCCCGTCCTGCTGCTGGACGAGTACGACGCTCCGATCCTTGCTGCGTGGGAAAATGGCTATTACGGGGAGTGCATTGACTTCATGCGAGGATTTTTGGGATCTGTCCTCAAGACGAATTCCTTCTTAGGGTTTGCCGTGCTCACGGGAGTGACGCGGATTTCCAAGGAGAGCATTTTCTCGGGGCTTAACAATCTCAATGTCTGCTCGGTATTGACGGAACGGTACAGCGACATCTTCGGCTTCACCCAGGAGGAAGCGGCGAATTTCATGACCGATTGCGGGGTGGGGGATCGCCTCCCGGAGCTCAAGCAGTGGTACGACGGCTATCTCTTCGGGGGGACGGAAATCTACAATCCCTGGTCGGTCATCCAGTTCGTGGATCATGGGTGCACCTTCCAACCCTATTGGCTTTGGCTCAATACTTCCGGCAATGCCATTCTCCGGGATCTACTGGATCGGGTAGACAGCCGCAGGCAAAGGGAACTGGAAGGACTGCTCCAAGGGAAGCCGGTAGAGGTTCCCGTCATGGAGAACTTCATCTTTGCAGACATCAGGAAAAACCGGGATGCCCTCTTTATGCTGCTCATGACCACGGGGTATTTGAAACCTGTGAAGCGATGGAAGGATGCGGAGTACACGGAATGGGCAAGGCTCCAGATTCCCAATGTAGAGGTTCGAACGGCCTACCGCAGGGAAATCCTTGGCAATATCGTTCCCAGCCAAGGAGAAATCTTGCTTCGGGATATGCTGAATTCCATGACGGAAGGGGATGTGGCGGGATTTTCGGAGAATTTGTCGGATATTCTGCGGGATTTTGTGAGCTATCACGATGCCGCCCGACACCCGGAGAATTTTTACCATGGGCTGCTCCTCGGCCTCTCCGTGCTCATGAACGGCTCCTACCGGGTGGAGTCCAACCGGGAAGCGGGGTATGGGCATTTCGATATCGCCTTCTTCCCATTGAAAGAAAATGCCCCGGGTGTGATCCTGGAGCTAAAGGCGGCAAAGTCCGAGGAGGAACTGGAGCCAAAAGCCAAGGAAGCCCTAGGGCAGATAGAGGAGAAAGCCTACGGCGCAGAACTTTCCCGTCAGGGGGCAAAGGAAATCTGGCGTTACGGCATTGCCTTCTGTGGAAAACGCGTCCGGATGGAAGGGGCAAAATAATGCAAAGGGCGTTCAGAGCAAAAATCTCTGAACGCCCTTTCTTTAGGAAAGCCTCATCCCTTCACCAACTGCCGGAACTTCTCAACATAGAATCCATTCCTCGAAGAAATGGTTGCGCTCGTGTCCGGGTTCCTTCTTTTCCATAGTTTCTAATCGGCCTGGACGAGAGCCGTCAAATGCCCGACGAGCATGTCCATGAATTTTTTTGCACTCCCTGGCCGGTAGGCATTCTTTTGGTAGTCTG
>CAMVGU010000065.1 GCA_947167105.1 uncultured Selenomonas sp.
ATCTGTCTACATTAATTTGCAGGAAACGCCTATTGCAATGTGCCGCGGGACATTCAACCACCGCAAGCTCAAATTGATTTGCCATAAAATTCACACCTCCCCTGCTACATTCTAGCACAGCCTTATAATACAATGCAACATAATTATGTATAGTTTCTCAACCTCTCAAAGTAAAATAGTTGCTATAAGCTACTACTTTGACTATGAAGTCAGGGGTTATGCAACATAACACAAATTATGTATCCTTAAACCGTCACTTTTTTCCGACAGGCAGGAGGCGAGTTTTTCGCAATCGTGGGAGGATTTGCTCCTTATAGTTATGTATCATTGTATTATAAAATCTTCTGGTTAGTTTCTGGTATCAACTATTTTTCTGTTTCACAAAAAAACGGCCCTCCAGAATCGCTTCTAAGGGTCTTCTCTTTGATTTTAGGTAGTTTTATATGCATTTTAATTTTGAACGGCTCAGACAGCCTCCTTTTACGGTTTTTGGGGACGGATGCGGAAGAAGTGTCTGAAATGGGAACATCCCGCCATCTACCGCCACCTAATGAAATCTGGCGAACTTCCAAATGCGCCGCCGCGCTGGATGCCGAACTGTCCAAGGAGCGGGGATTGGATGATTTCTACGCTGCTCCCGAGGAAGGCTCTGCTACGGCAGCACTTGAGCGCTTCTCCGACAGGTGGGACAAGAAGTACCCCAAGATTTCCCAGTCCTGGCGCGACAACTGGGCTAGGGCGTGTTGATTAAATGAGCTTGGCCCAGATTTGCGGGGATTGGCTGTCCATTGCTAGGCGACAAACCGGAGGCATAGCGGTGCTATGTCGAGGATTTGTCAACGACGCAGGGACAGTCAAGACCCGTGAAGATGGGGTGAGTGAATTAATCAACACGCCCTAGATAAAATCAAGGACTTTCAAAAATTGAGCGTTTTTTCATGTTGCCGAGCAACGCTTTCAGGAAGTTTCTTCACCCTCCCTGCTTCTCTTTTCTCCGCAGGGCGAGCTGCAGCCTGTTCTTCCCCTGGCTATAGGTATAGGCCTCAAGGTCTGCCAGCTTTGCCAGCAGAGCTCCCCTCACCGCCTCTTCCTCTCCGGCGGACTCCAGGGGATTATATTCCTTGCCGCTGCAGGTGAAGGAAAGGTGGACTTGCCCCGTGGCCATGGCGTAGGAAATGCCCAGCTCCACGATGCTCTTTTCCCCCAGGGCTTCAAAATAGGCATATACCATTTCTTCGGCGCAAAGCTGCATCCTGTAGACATCCTGGCTGCCTATGCCGTATTTTTCACCGAAAGACCAGATGCCCCCCTGCATCTCCATCAAGTCAAAATCCCTGCCCACCGCTTCAAAGGCAAAGGAGCGCTGGCGCTGGATGAACGCCCTGGTCAGAGGCCTTTGGGGGTGCTCAAAAATTTCCTCCGGCGTGCCTTCCTCGTAAATGCCCCTGTCCGCAAAGAACAGCACCCTGTCCGCCACTTCCCTGGCAAAATTCATCTCATGGGTGACTATGAGCATGGTGAGTCCCCTCTTGGCCAGCATCCGCATCACCGCCAGCACCTCTCCCACCATGGTGGGGTCAAGAGCGCTGGTGGGTTCATCGAAGAGCATGATCTCCGGCTCCATCATAAGGCTGCGGCAAATGGCAATGCGCTGCTGCTGCCCCCCGGAAAGGGAGGCTGGCATGGCCAAGGCCTTGGACGAAAGCCCCACTTCCGAGAGCAGGGCCCTGGCCCTTTCCTCCGCTTCCCCCCTGCTGCGGCCCAGCAGCTTCACCGGAGCCAGGCAGAGATTGTCCAGCACATTCAGATGGGAAAAGAGATAAAAATGCTGGTAGACCATCCCCATATGGTGCCTTATCTCGTCCACCCTGGCCCCGGGGGCTGTGATCTCCTTCCCCGCCACCATGATCCTGCCTGCGTCCGGCTCCGTCAGCCGCTCCAGGCACCGCAGGAAAAGGCTTTTCCCGCAGCCGGAGCCGCCGATGATGGCAATCTTCTCCCCCTTTTCCACCGTGAGGTTCACATTCTCCAGGACGGTGGTGTCGCCGAAGGACTTGGAAAGCCCCGTCACTTCCAGCATCTTCACAGGCCTTCACCCGCCTTCTGCCTTTTTTCCCACAAATCCGAGAGGGCGAAAAGCCCGTAAACTGCATAGGCCATCAAAAGGTAAATAAGCATGCCCACGGAAATCACCAGCATGGGCTGCATGGTGCGGGAGGCCATATTGTTGATGACCCGGGTGAGATCCGTGATGGTCACATAGCCCACCACGCTGGTCCACTGCATGAGATTCACCACCGTGGACTGATAGACCGGCTTCATCAGACGAACCAGCTGGGGAAGGGTCACATAGCGGAAAGCCTGCCACCGGGAAAAGCCCAGGGTCCTGGCGGCCTCCACCTCCCCTCTGGGCAGGGCAGACAGTGCCGTCCGCAAAAGCTCTGCCACATGGGCAGAGGTGTTCAGGCCAAAGGCCAGGATGGCCACTGTCTCGGGGGCAAAATCCGTCCCCGCCATGACCCCGTAGAAAAGCAGCATAAGAAGCATGAGCACCGGAGAACCCCGCAGCAGGGCAATATAGGCCCTGGCTGCCCAGTCCAGGGGCGCAAAGGCTGCCAGGCGGCAGAAACACACCGCCGCCCCCAAAACGGTGCCTAGCAAAAGCGACCATGCAGTAATCTGCACGGTCGCTTCCGCTCCCCTCAAGAGAGTTGCCCAGGCACCGTTCTGCAGGAAAATCCTTTGACAAAGCTCAAGAAATTCCATTCAAACGCCTCCCTTGCAAAATAAGGGAGAGGCACAACCCTCCCCCATGTCAGCAGCTTGCGCCCTCCAACTATAGAGATGGGCGGACATCCTGCACTCGTTACTTTTTGGTCACATGGACGATGACATCTTCATAGTAGGGCTTAGTCACCACTATCCCCTGGGGCGTGTCAGCATTCCCGGGCAGGAAGCCCCCATCAGCAGGCACCGCCACCCAGAACACTACATCCACCTTGCCCGAAGTAAGGGCGCTGGCTCTGGCGGCGCTGTCGATATTCACGATTTCCACATTCTTGCCCACACGCCTGGAAAGCTCGGCCAGCACAGCTGTGCTGAAGCCTGCCGCCTTCCCATCAGGAAGAACGAGATCCAAGGGGGGCAGGTCGCCGGTGACCCCTACCTTGATGGTTCCAGCCCCATCCAGACGGGGCAGTTCCACCGCAGGAGGCTCGGCGCCATCCTTCAGGCCTGTGATATAGGTATCTGCCAGCGCCTTCAAGGTGCCGTCTTTTTTCATGTCGTCAATGACCTGGTCAAACTGGGCCTTCAGCTCACTCTCCTGCGCAGACAAGGCGCAGCAGAAAGCATCAGCAAGAACTCTCCCCCCGTGGTCGCTGATGACAAACTCCCCATTCCTCATGATGAGATAATCTGCCACGCTCTTGTAGGTGCTCATCTCCTTGATTTTGCCGGCGCTCAGTGCCATCTCCATGGCGTTCAGATTATCGTAGTAGATAAATTTATGAGCAAACTGCCCCGGCTTGGAGTACTGCTTTTCAGCCTGCTTGGCAAACTCGTTATACTGCTCCTCGCTGGCATTGAGGTGAGCCAGCACCCCTATGGGCAGATCCTTGTTCTCCGCCGTCTTTCCCTTCTCCTCGCCGCCGCAGCCGGCCAGCACCGCCCCCAGCAGCACACAGGCCAGGGCCGTTCCCAAGTATTTTTTGATATTCATGCTCTTCCCTCCATGCTATGAAAAAAACTAAACAAATCAGGCTGGCCTAATTTATGCGGGTGATGGAAAACTCTTTATCCACCACCGGCACAACACTTCAATATGCCAGCTCCGACAAGCTGCATTATCTTTAAAAAGTACAATAACCTGTGCCCTTCATCTTTCTATATAGCACTCAGGATTTCCTGCTTTTTCCTTAAAATTATTGCTCAGCCCTTCCCTTCCTCCTGCTTTTTCATCTGCTTCTGCAGCTCTCTCTGCTTCTTCCGCTCGTGATAGAGCTCGTGGCGCTTCCGAGCCTCCTCGAAGGCGGCCTTGGCTTCATCTGTCTCCAAAACCAGCTTGGGCACCGTCATGGGGCGGCCGTTCCTGTCCAGGGCCACCATGGTGAAATAGGCGGACAGGGCATGCTGGGGGCCCTGCTCTGCCTCCAGCACCTCCACCTCCACATTCACCGCCACCTCCATGGAGGTATGTCCCACATAGATGACCTCGGCGGTGCAGGTCACCAAGTCCCCGATGAGGATGGGGGTGTGGAACTCCAGCTCGTCCACCCTGGCCGTCACCACATTGGAGCGGCAGAACTTCCGGGCGGCGGCATAGGCCGTGGAATCCATCATCTTCATGAGTTCCCCGCCGTGGACATTCCCGCTGGGGTTAGTCTGGCTGGGCATCATGACTTCACTGAGATAAATTTTCGTAGACATGGTGTCCTCCTTGCCTAGGGCGTGTTGATTAAATGAACTTGCCCCAGATTTGCGGGGATTGGCTGTCCATTGCTAGGCGACAAACCGGAGGCATAGCGGTGCTATGTCGAGGATTTGTCAACGCAGCAG
>CAMVGU010000066.1 GCA_947167105.1 uncultured Selenomonas sp.
AAAAGGCTACTGTGCAACTCAATTACCATGTTACGCTGGAGTACCAGAATTATTCAGTGCCCTATGCCTATGCAAGGAAGCAGGTAGATGTACGGCTTACCAGCAGCGCGGTGGAGATATACCACAATGGCCAGCGCATAGCTTGCCACGCCCGCCTTACAGGCCGCCGTGGTCAGTATTCGACCATAGTTAGCCACATGCCGCCAAACCACCAGTTCTACAGTGAATGGAACGGTGACCGTTTTCGCTCCTGGGCCAAGAAGATTGGCCCCAGCACCCTTGAAGCTGTAAACAAACAGCTCGGTTCCTACGTCATTGAAGAGCAGGGCTACAAGGGATGCCTTGCTCTCCTGAAATTGGCTGACAGGTACGGCAAGGAGAAATTGGAGGCTGCCTGCAATGCTGCCCTGCGCCTGACACCATTGCCACGTTACAAGCTGATTGCAAACCTCTTGGCTTCCGGAAAATTTGATAACGAACTCGCAACAAGGAAAGCTGAGTCTGCCGGGGAAGCTCCCAGCCATGCGTTCATGCGTGGCGCTGCCTATTATGGAGGTGAGCGCTATGACCAGTGAATCCATGAGGAAACTTAGGGAAATGCGCTTCACGGAATTTGCCAGAGCATATGAAGAACAAATTGGAAAACCGGAGATATATGCGGAAATGACTTTCAATGAGCGAATATCCATAATGATTGATCGGGAATACGATGCCAGGCATGACAGGCACATCAAGAGGCTGGTAAAACAGGCAAGCTTTCCTAGCGCCCACGCCTTTCTCACAGATGTTGAATATTTTCCTGACCGGCATCTTGATCGTGACACGATTCGTACATTGTCCACCAACGAGTATATACGCAAGAAGCGTAATATTATTATTCTGGGAGCAACAGGTTCGGGCAAGACATTCCTGGCCAATGCTTTTGGCATAAATGCATGTTACGCCGGGCTTGCCACATGGTACGTAAGGATGCCGGATCTTTTCATCCAGTATTCTCTTGAAGAAGAAAAAGGCCGGTCTATGGAGTTTCTTAGGAAAATTGGCAGGTACGCCCTGCTGATAATTGATGAATTTCTCCTGGTAGAATCCAATGAAGCACAACAGCGCATACTGCTTGAGATTATGGAGCGCAGGATGAACCATGGAGCAATGATACTCTGCTCACAGATTGGCATCGATGGTTGGCACAGCCGTTTAGGAGGCGGCCTCTTGGCAGATTCAATCCTGGATCGCATTATCCATGGCTCGTACAAAATAAAGATTGAAGGCAAAACTTCAATGCGGCAGCGTCACGCTGAAGAGCTTTAATTTAGTTTCCTGGAAAGCTTGGGGTGGCGGGAATGTCCACTCAGTGTGGATGGCTCCCGCCATCACAGGCAACTTGCTCACTGGGCCGTAGAGGTGGCTCTCTACATCAGATTGCCTGGCTCTCTGCGGTCAGTATATTCAAAATGAAAAAAGCGGGCATCACGAGAGGCTTTATCGCCTTCTGCGATGCCCGTTTCTATTGTTTAAATCAGTGCCGCATACCGTTTCTGATCTGTGACAGGGATTTCCAACACATCCATTGCTTGCTGTGCGGATAACTTCATATTTTTCATCAAGTTACGGATGGAATTCACTATGGCAAAATCAATTCCCTCGGCTCTTGCCTCGGACTCATAAAACTCTTTGGCTTTTTCCTCGTCCCATTGCGGACTCACCATGCCAAACACCTCCCCATGATGTCGCTCCAAAAAGTCAGCCATTGTGCCGTCTGCACGGCAATCCTTGATGGCCTTTAAAATTCCTTGCTCCAATGCCATGCCCTGCGCCTTGTTTTCCTGCACTCGATGAACGAACAGGCTGTAGTCATGCAAAGGACGGCATTCCTGAAGAATCTTGTTTTGTTCGCTGTAGGTGATGTTATACGCCGTGACGATAAGCTCCGCATCCCCTTCCATAGGGAACGCATCGGACAGCCGCAATACTTTCTTGTCCGGGAAAGGCTCCTCCCCATTGTACAGCATAAAGAATCTTGGTGCCGGACAGGCCACCTATCGTGAAGCCATCATACATCCTCCTCTACTGTGTCAGGGGATGCAAGCACAGCGTTGTAGAAATTCACCACTTTTTCTATCCCATCGAATGCATAGGTGTTTTCTTCCATAGTACGTGATATGCCCCCCATCTACGATTCGCCTCCAAGCAATACTCTTATTTTGTCTACAGTCAGCGAATCCTCAGCCACGGCACAGCCCAGAAACCACATCCTGACACCGGCCTCAACAGCCTCTTGCCAAGCCACTCCAAAAGCAGGGTGCGTCTCCACATTGGGACGCACCTCTTTTACTTTTGGCATCTGAATGACAAACGCCATACCGCACCAGTAACCTTCCCGCTTGGCACGGATAAGCTCATGAATATGCTTCACACCTCGCTCCGTGGGCGCGTCGGGGAAGTAGCCGATACCGTCACGCTCCAGCGTACAGCCCTTGACCTCAAGCAGATATTTCTGCTCTCCGCGCTCCATATAGAAGTCAATGCGGGATTGTCCGTATGTGTATTCCCGGCTGAACATGGTCATATCCTTGCCCTGCCAGCCACTCTGCCATCACTTTGTTGGGAGCTTGACTATCAATGTTGACAAGCCCAAGTCCGGCTTTTTCCACGGCGACAAGGTCATAGCGTGTCTTACGGGCAGGATTTTCTGCCTCCGACAAAATTACTCGTGCGTTAGGGAGCAGAAGTTCCTTGCAACGTCCCGTATTCTTCACATGGACGGTTTCTATACGCCCGTTTACGTCCACTTGGGCGATGAAGCGATTGGGACGGGAGATGAATCGTGCCGCCGCGGTTTTGTTATATCTCATTTGAAAAATCCATTTCCTCGGTACGTGCTCAGCCCTTTCATGGCAATACCCCTATCGTTTGGGCAATGATGACTCTTTCACTATTGAGCAAGTGAGCTGCCCTTGCAAATGCTTCATGGTCGATGGAAGCACGAACGCAGGTGCCAAGCCCCTCCGCAGCGGCCACCAGCCCCACGTTCTGTGCCATTGCCCCGGCGGCAACGCTGTCAAAAATCATCTGTTGGTCGCCAGTGGGGATCCGACGGGCGTTTTCCCATGCAACTGAGTCTGCCACATAGACCAGCGTCAGTGGTGCCTTCCCAACAAAGGACTGCCCCTTGGTCGTTGTCATGCGGTAATCCCCCTTATTCTGGAGGCGAATAGAATGCGACTGTGGCTCATAAAGGAAAATGCCTTTGTCCGTTACGGCATAAACATGGACGCTCTGAACTCCCATAGCAGCAGGAGTCGTGTGCCCTTCCGAACCTGGACGGTTGATACCGTTTGCTGCCCATAGGATCTTTGAAAGTTGCTCGTCGGAAATAGGCGAAACGGCAAAATTTCGACTGCTTTTCCTCTCGGACAATGCTTTCATAACAGACACGCTGTCAGTGATTTGTGGCGGCGGTAGGGAAACGGCATTGGTTCTGGTGGCACCTGATACTCCCGGCACTAACAGTAAACCGCCGAACAGGAATATCCCCGAAAGTACCAGATTGATTTTCTTGGTTACGCAATTTTTCTTCACGACATCCATCTCCTCTTGTGTCAATTTCTCCTGCCAACCCACATAATTTCCGCTGCTTATGGGATTCTCTTTTTGATGATTTCCCATGTATCCGTTGTGAGGAAACTGCCATCGGCTTCCCGCTCCATTTTCAGGAATCGGCTGTAGGGTATGCTGAAGGAAAGCTGATCCCTGCCGATCACCTTCCGCGCTGAAGGGTCGGTCATGCCGATGTAGCAGGTTTTGTCCTTCGCTTCCCCGGCTGACAAGGGATAGAGGACGGCCTGCCCGCACCCGGAAGCGAAACGCACCGCCACATTATCCTGGGTCGGTTGGTCGTAATTTGCCAATGTGACCAATCCCGACAGCTGATCGGCGTTCACCAGAAAAATGACACATTCGGGCAACTCCTCTGCCGATACCATATGCAGCGGCTTGAACACCATGCACTTGCCGGGCTGGATGCGGGGAATGGTGTCAATGAAGGTTCTCGCCAGTTCCGGCGTTTTCTTGTAACGTTCACACTTGGGACTCGCTTCGCTGCCTGTTGACAAGAAATACTCAATCTGCCCGTGTTCATAACCGCTGAACCCAAGTCCCGCCCTTCCTCCTCGGCATACCGTGGTAGCCTCCGTGGCAGCAGCGATTTTCCCTTGGGATGCCGCCTTTATGAGCGCCACCACGCAGCCCCATTTCCCATCTTGGAAGTGTATGGCTCCCTCCGGCATCTCATCCGTCCACATAACAGCCACGGGATGATTTTTCAGACATAGATGATTGGCAATCCTGCTTTCCATATACATCAATCCTGCTACTAAAAACATAGACAAAAGTGTATATGTCTTAGAAATATTCCTTAT